>NZ_JBVHVE010000016.1:0-227151 GCF_055564995.1 Streptomyces sp. NPDC028907 | reverse complement strand
TGGCTCTACAAGACCAACGGCAACTTCAGCGGCGGCGGCACCGCACCCGTCCTCACCGGCCCCGCCTTCATCACCAAGGACAACGTCGACGCCGTCGCCGAATTCGCCGCGAAGGGCACGCGCTAGGCGCGTCCATGGACAGGCGAGGTCGGCCGTGGCCGCGACGGGGCACGGCCGACCTCGCCGCTGTGCCGAACCTCAGGCCCGCTCCTGCGGAGCCGGCCCGCTGGTTCCCCGGACGACGAGCTTGGGGTCCAACACGGCCTCTCGTGGCGCCAGTTCGGGGTTCTCCAGCCGGTCCACGGCGAAGCGGACCGCGTGTTCGGCCATCAGGACGGCGTCCTGACGGACGGTGGTGAGGCCTATCGGCATCAGGTGGGAGAGATGACTGTCGTCGTAGCCGACCACGGACATGTCGCGCGGGACCTCGACGCCCGCCCGGGTCAGGGGCATCAACAGGCCCAGCGCACAACGGTCGTTGCCCGCGAGGACCGCGGTGGGCAGCGGCAGCCCCTGGTCGCGTTCGGCCAGCAGCATGCGGCCCGTCTCGATGCCCGACTCCTCGGTGTGCGCGCCGGGGATGACCCGGACGTGGTCCGCCAGCCCGTGGCGGCGCATCGCGGCCCGGTAAGCGCGCCGCCGCTCGGCCGAGCCGGGTCCGCGGCCGCCGTCGATGTGCACGATCCGGCGGTGGCCCAGTTCCACGAGGTGGTCCATGGCCTGGCGCACGCCCTTGCCCTCGGCGCTGTGCACGAGGTCCACCTGGGCGCCGGGCGCACGCCGGGCGACCGAGACGGTCGCCGCACGGTGTCCGAGCTGGTCGAGGTAGCCGGGCTCGGCGTCGGGGGCGAGCAGGATCAGCCCCTCGCAGCGGTGGCCGAGCAGCGCCTCGACGGCCTTGGCCTCACCGCGGCCCGGGGTCGTCCCGGACAGCAGCACGTCGTACCCGAGCCGCTCGGCCTCCGGGTAGATGCCCGCGATGAGGTCCGTGTGGAAGGTCTGGTGGACCGTGAACATCACACCGAGGGTGCGGCTGCGGCCGCGGGCGAGCAGCCGGGCCGCGTTGTCCGGGCGGTAGCCGATCTCGTCGGCGACGCGCAGCACCCGCTCCCGGGTCTCGCGGCCGGCGCCCGGCAGATCACGGAAGATGATCGAGACGAGCGCTCGGGACACGCCGGCTTTCTCGGCGACGTCCGCCATCGTGGGCCGCTGCCGGCCTGACGCTTCCACCTGTGAACCCACCCTTCGACGCCGTTCACCTTAACGAGCTCTCGAAATCTCCCGGCAACAAGCTATTGACATGACATTTGGACCAGGGTCATCGTACTCGCACTAGAGCGCGCTAGTAGAGCGCGACAGAACATCCGTGGATACGTCCGCCGGCATCCGTCCCCTCCCTCCCCGAAGGACTTGTCATGGCAACGGCGCCAACCTCGCTCCGCACCACCGCGGGCAACCTGTGCCTGGGCTCGGCCCCCGACTCCTGGGGCGTCTGGTTCCCCGAGGACGACCAGCAGGTCCCGTACACCCGCTTCCTCGACGAGCTCGCCGCGGCCGGGTACGAGTGGCTGGAGCTCGGCCCGTACGGGTACCTCCCCACCGACCCTCGGCAGCTCGCGGAGGAGCTCCGGGCGCGTGGGCTCAAGGTCTCCGGCGGCACCGCGTTCGGCGCACTGCACCGGCCCGAGGCCTGGGACGGGATGCTCGCCCACGTCCGGCAGGTCGCGGAGCTGACCGCCGCCGCGGGAGCCCATCACCTGGTCTTCATCCCGCCCATGTACCGGGACGAGAAGACCGGCGCGTTCACCGAGTCGCCGGAGCTGACCGCCGAGCAGTGGGCGGGCTTCGGCAAGGCCGCCGACCGGCTCGGCAGGCTGCTGCTGGACGAGTACGGCGTACGGCTCGTCATCCATCCGCACGCCGACAGTCACATCCAGACCCAGCCGGAGATCGAGCGGCTGCTGAACGAGTCCGACCCGCGCTGGACGAACCTGTGTCTGGACACCGGGCACGTCGCCTACGGCGGCGGCGACAACGTCGACCTGATCCGGCGCTTCGGCGAGCGCGTCGGATACGTGCACATCAAGCAGATGGACCCCGAGATCCTCGCCCAGGTCGCCGCACAGGACCTGTCGTTCGGCGAGGCCGTCAAGCGCGGCGTGTGCGTGTCGCCGCCCGCGGGCGTGCCGAAGCCGGCCGACGTGGTGGCCGAACTCGCCCGGCTGGACGCCGAGTTGTTCGTGATCGTCGAGCAGGACCTGTACCCGTGCGCACCCGACGTGCCGCTCCCCATCGCGGTGAGCACCCGTGAGCACCTGGCGGGCTGCGGTCTGTCGGGTACCCGGCGCCCCACGCTCACGACGCGCGACCAGTGAGGAGACGGCCCATGGACGTCAGGGACGACGCGGCACAGCCCCCCTCCCCCGTCACGGACGACGCCCCGTCGGCGGTGTCCCGCAGGCTGCGGCTCATCACCGTGATCGCCACCTTCGGCGGACTGCTCTTCGGCTACGACACCGGCGTCATCAACGGCGCCCTGCCGTACATGACGGACGATCTCGGTCTGACCGCCGTCACCGAGGGCATGGTCACCAGCTCGCTGCTGCTCGGTGCCGCACTCGGCGCGGTGGTCGGCGGCCGGCTGTCGGACGCGCGGGGACGGCGCCGTACGATCCTCACGCTCGCGGTGCTGTTCTTCATCGGCGCGCTCGGCTGCACCCTGGCGCCCACGACCGCCGTCATGGTCGTCGCCCGGTTCGTGCTCGGCCTCGCGGTGGGCGGTGCCTCCGTCACCGTGCCGGTCTACCTCGCGGAGGTCTCCCCCGCCGAGCGACGCGGCGCGCTGGTCACCCGCAACGAACTCATGATCGTCAGCGGTCAGTTGCTGGCGTTCACGTCGAACGCGATCATCGCCCAGGTGGGCGGCGAGTCCGGCGGGGTGTGGCGCTGGATGCTGGTGATCGCCACGCTCCCGGCCGTCGTGCTCTGGTTCGGCATGCTGGTGATGCCGGAGAGCCCGCGCTGGCTCGCCTCCAAGACCCGCTTCGGCGAGGCCCTGGAGGTGCTCAAGCAGGTCCGGTCCAAGCAGCGTGCCGAGGCCGAGCTCGCCGAGGTGTCCGCGCTCGCCGTCAAGGAGGAGCAGGAGAGACTCGGCGGCTGGCAGGACATGAAGGCGACTCCCTGGATCCGCAAGCTGATGTTCGTCGGCTTCGGCATCGCGATCGTGCAGCAGATCACCGGTGTCAACACGATCATGTACTACGGCACCCAGATCCTCACCGACGCCGGCTTCGCGTCCGACAGCGCGCTGACCGCCAACATCGCCAACGGTGTGATCTCGGTGCTGGCGACCTTCGTCGGCATCTGGCTGCTGGGCCGGGTCAAACGCCGTCCGATGCTGATGGCCGGTCAGATCGGCACCACCGCGGCCCTGCTGCTGATCGGCGTCTTCTCGCTGGTGCTGCCGTCCGGTGACGCCCGTGCCTACGCGGTGCTCGCCATGACCGTCACCTTCCTCGCCTTCCAGCAGGGCGCGATCTCGCCGGTGACCTGGCTGATGCTGTCGGAGATCTTCCCGATGCGGATGCGCGGCTTCGGCATGGGTGTGGCGGCCGTGGTGCTGTGGCTGACCAACTTCGTGATCGGACTGGTCTTCCCGTCGCTGGTCTCCGGCATCGGGATCTCCAACACCTTCTTCCTGTTCGTGGTCGCGGGCGTCTTCTCGCTCGCTTTCGTCAAGCTCTACGTCCCCGAGACGAAGGGCCGCTCGCTCGAGACCCTCGAAGCCGAACTCCGGGCGCGCTACTCCTGAATCACCCCCCGTCCCCGGGTCCGTCGCGGCCGGGGACCGCAGAAAGGACCACCACCCATGACTGTGCGAGTAGGCGTCATCGGCGCCGGCTGGATCGGCAAGGAGCACATCCGGCGGCTGACCGACACCGTCACCGGCGCCCGTGTCACCGCGGTCACCGACATCGACGCCGTGCGCGCCGAGGAGGCGGCGGCACCGGTCGGCGCCCGGGTGCTGCCCGACGGGGCCGCGGTGGTCGCGGCCGACGACGTCGACGCCGTCCTCGTGACGTCCTGGGGCCCGACCCACGCCGAGCACGTGCTGAACGCCGTCGCCGCCGGAAAGCCGGTGTTCTGCGAGAAGCCGCTGGCCACCACCGCCGAGGACTGCCTGAGGATCGTCGAGGCCGAGACCGCCCACGGCCGCCGACTGGTCCAGGTCGGCTTCATGCGCCGCTACGACGCCGGCTACCGGCAGATGAAGCAGGTCATCGACTCGGGCCGGATCGGAGACCCGCTGATCGTGCACTGTGCCCACCGCAACCCCACCGTCCCCGAGTCGTACACCTCCGGCATGGCCGCCCTGGACACGGCCGTGCACGAGGTGGACGTACTGCGCTGGCTGCTGGACGACGAGATCGTCTCCACCCAGGTGATCACCCCGCGCGCCACGAGCAAGCGGTTCGCGCACCTGAAGGACCCGCAGATCATGCTCTTCGAAACCGCGAAGGGCGTCCGTATCGATCTGGAGGTCTTCGTCAACTGCCAGTACGGCTACGACATCCAGTGCGAGGCCGTGGGTGAGGACGGCCTCGTCCGGCTGCCCGACCCGGCCGCCGTCGGCGTGCGCACCGCCGCTCAGCACAGCACCGAGGTGCTCACCGACTGGGTGGGCCGCTTCCGGGACGCCTTCGACACCGAGTTCCGCGAGTGGATCGCGGGCATCGCCGCCGGCGAGGAGCCGACCGGGCCCTCCGCCTGGGACGGCTATGCCGCCACCGTCATCACCGCCGCGACCGTCGAGGCCCTGGAGTCGGGCCGCGTCGTCGCCACCGACCTCAAGCCCCGCCCCGCCTTCTACGGAGGTGCCGCATGAAAATCGCCCTCGACCCGTACATGTTCCGTATGCTCCCCATCGACGAGATGGTGCGCACCGTCGCCGAACTCGGCTACGAGTACATCGAGTTGTCGCCCCGCGACGACTTCATGCCGTTCTTCCTGCACCCGCGGGCCGACGACGAGCGGATCGCCGAGCTGAAGAACTCCCTGCGCGCGCACGGCGTTCAGCTGTCCTCCGTGCTGCCGCTGTACAAGTGGTCCTCGCCGGACGAGACCGAGCGGCAGGCGGCCGTCCGCTACTGGAAGCGGATGATCGAGATCACCTCCGACCTCGGATGTCCGCTCATGAACAGCGAGTTCAACGGCCGCCCCGAGCGTGCCGCCGAGAGCGAGGCGGCCTTCTGGCGCTCGCTGGAGGAACTGCTGCCGGTGTTCGAGCGCGAAGGCATCGCTCTGAACCTGGAGGCCCACCCGGACGACTTCTGCGAGGAGAACACCCCCGCGGTCGACCTGGTCCGCGCGATCAACAAGCCCTGGGTGAACTACCTCTACTGCGCCCCGCACTCCTTCCACCTCTCGGGCGCCGACCCGACGGCGGACATCGCGGCGATGATGCGCTATGCCGGGGACAAGCTCCAGCATGTGCACATCGCGGACTCCTTCAACCACAAGGGTTCGTCCGGTCTGCGCTACATCCTCAACCCGCCCGGCACCCCGGCCCGGATCCACCAGCACCTGGACATCGGGCAGGGCGAGGTCGACTGGGAGGCGTTCTTCGGCACGCTGCGCGAGCTGGACTTCGACGGCGTGGCCACGGCCTGCGTCTTCGCCTGGGAGGAGCGGGCGAAGGAGTCCTCGGCGTTCATGCTCGACCGCATCCGCAAGGAACTGGCCGCGTAGGCCGGCCAGCAGGTTCGAGCCGCTTCAGCGCGAGCGGCGGTCCGCCCTGTGCTGTGCCAGCCACAGGGCGACCTCCGCCGCGATCGGCTGCCCGGTCTCCAGCTCGACGAAGCCGAACTGGCCGCCCTGGTTGCACTCCAGGAACCACCAGATGCCGTCCGTGTCCTCGGCGAAGTCGAAGGCGGCGTACGCCAGTCCGGCCAGAGTGACGTACTCGTACACCGACTTGCCGATGCGGTCGGGTACCGGAACCGGCTGCCAGGCATGCCCGGTGTCGCCGTATCGCCCGTCGACCTGGCCGGGTTCGGCGATCTTGCGGGCGGCGAACAAGCGGGTGCCGACGCAGGTCAGCCGGATGTCCGCCCGTTTGGGGACGTACCGTTGGAGCAGCGCGGGCCCGGCCGCGACCGCCGCGAAGTCGGCGTCGGGACCGATCAGCGTGGTGGGCAGGGCCACCCCGGGGTGGTCGGGCGGCGGCCCCGAGGCGGACTTCACCACGACCTCCCCGTACTCCTCGACGAACTCCCGGGCCAGCCGGGGTGCCGTCGTGAACACCGTCGGCGGCACGGCGAAGCCGCTGAGGTGAGCGACCCTCAACTGCCAGGGCTTCAGCCGGGCCTGGTCGGCGTTGCGCGGATGGTTCATCCACCGTGCGGCGGCGGAGTGGAGCATCCCGTAGAGCGCCTGCCGGGTCTCGGCGGTCAGCCACGGTGAGGGGTCGGCCGCGTGGGCGGCCGGTTCGCCGGGTCTGCGCACCCAGATGGAGCGCAGCCCGCCCATGCTGAGCACATGTCCGTTGACCGACAGGTGCCCGTCGAAGTCGCCGTGTGCGTAGTCGGCGGACAGCACGGCCTTGCCCGGCAGATCGGCGGGGTCCAGACGCAGTACGGGTGTCCCCGTCCCGTGCAGTGCGGCGACCACCATGTCGGCGGTCACGTCCTCCTCGGACGTGAGGATCAGTACGGTCATTCGCGCAACGGTCGTCAGTCGTCGAAGTGGGTCGCGGATCCGGCGGTCGACGTCGTCGTGCCGACCGCGAGCAGCAGGTCCGGGTCACTGACGGCCGGGCGTCCGTCGGGCAGCACGTTCAGCTGGCGGGCCGGGTCGAAGTGATACGGCGTCACGGCGTTGGAAAGCCCTCTGGGAAAGGCGTAGTTGAGGGTGAACGGTCGCATGATGAACCTCCGATGCCATGCGTGTGAATTACCGTCACTTACGCACTAGTTGCGTAAGGAATTCATCACTTTCCGCCACATCGACGTGAAGGTCGTCACACCCTTCACCGGACTCCCCAATTCCGCACGGGGCTCCTTGACGCTGAACCGTTTCATTGCTTCTCTCGAAACACAGTTCTTCATGGGAGCGCTCCCAACCCCCACGTGAAAGGGATCCCCGTGCAGACACCCCCACACCCCAGACGCACCCTTTCCCTCCTCCTCACCGCCGCGCTCGTCGCCTGCCTGCTGTCGCTGTCCTGGGCGAGCGGCTCGCCGGCCCGGGCGGCGGCGGGCGACGGCTCGGTGACCGACCCGAACATCGTCTACGTCGGCCGCTGGGACACGAGTTCGGCCACGGCCGCCGTGCCCCAGTGGTCCAGCGCGTACCTTCAGACGGCTTTCACCGGCACCACGGTGAAGGTCCGGGCGAGGGACACGGTCAACTTCTACGCGAGCGTGGACGGCGGCCCCGACGTCTTCCACGCGGGTGTACGAGGGACGGTGAACCTCACTCCTCAGCCCCTCTCCCCCGGCACCCACACCCTGCGCGTCTCCTACCGGTCGGGCGACACCGTGTTCCAGGGCCTGGTCCTGGACCCGGGCGCGCGCACGGTCGGTCCCACGGTGCCGTCCGGGCTGGTCGAGTTCGTCGGTGACTCCATCACCGCCGGCGCCCTCACCGACCGGCTGGCGCTCGACTCGTACGCCTGGAAGACCGGCGAGCGCCTGGGGATGCGGCACACCCGGATCGCCCGCGCCGGCTACTGTCTGGTCGCCCGGTCCGGTTGCGTCGGCCTGAGCGACCAGTACTTCCGGACCGGCAGCACCGGCGACCAGGCCTGGGACTTCTCCCGCTACCGGGCGAGCGCGGTCGTCGTCAACCTCGGTACCAACGACATCGGCCACGGCGTGTCAGGGCCCGCGTTCCAGGCCGCGTACACCAAGTTCCTGAGCGATCTGCGGGCCAGGCACCCGGAGGCCCGACTCTTCGCCGTCCAGACGCTCAAGAAGCGGTACGTGACGGAGACCAGGGCGGCCGTGAGTGCCCGCACCAGCGCCGGCGACACCAAGGTGCACTACGTCGACACCGCGGGCTGGCTCACCGACGGCGCCGACTACGAGGACGGCAACGGCCATCCCAACGAGGCGGGTCACACCAAGTTCGCCGCCCGTCTGGCACCCGTCATCGCGGGCCGGCTCGGCGGCTCCGCCGAGGTTTCCACCAAGGCGGCGGCTCCCGGCCAACCCGGCGACCCCAACATCAAGTTCGTCGGCCGCTGGGACACCCGCAGCTCCAGCACGCTCTACACGCCGTACTGGGCCGGCGCCTACTACCGCGTCGGCTTCACCGGCCGCACGGTGAAGCTCAAGCAGCGCAACACCATCGACTTCTGGGCGCGCATCGACAACGGGCCCGTGAAGTTCTACGACGACGTCAAGGGCACCGTGAATCTGACGCCGTCGCCCCTGTCCCCCGGCAACCACACGCTCCAGGTCAACTACCAGGTGGTCGCGGGCTCCTATCGCGGCGACGCCGTCTTCCAGGGGCTGGCTCTCGACAGCGGCGCGACGACGTTCGCACCGCCGGCTCCGGCGAAGCTGATCGAGTTCGTCGGCGACTCCATCACGGTCGGCACCACCACCTCGCAGAACGCCCGGACCGCGTACGGCTGGCTGATCGGCGAGCGGCTCGACGCCGAGCACACCCAGGTCGCCCAGGGCGGTGCCTGTCTGGTCGCGACGGCCGACGGATGCGTGGGTCTTGAGCAGCAGTTCGGCAGACTCAACCCCAACTCGGCCACGCCCGACTGGGACTTCTCCCGCTACCAGGCGGACACGGTCGTCATCAACCTGGGCACCAACGACGTGGGCCACGGCGTGAGTTCGACCCAGTTCCAGTCGGCGTACAGCAGTCTGCTGCGCAAGGTGCGCGCCGCCTATCCGCGGGCCTGGATCTTCGCGCTGGAGACCTTCCGCGGCCGCTACGTCCCGCAGACCGAGGCGGCGGTCAAGGCGGCCGTGGCCGGCGGCGACACCCGCCTGTCCTTCGTCGACACGACGGGCTGGCTGGGCTCCGGCGATCTGACGGACTCCGTCCACCCCAACGACCGGGGCCACCGCGTCATCGCCGACCGCCTGGCGCCGATCATCGCGGCGCGCATCGGCGGCTGACCCCGCCGGTCGTCCCGGTCGGCGCCGGCCCGCAGCTCGCGAAGGAAGTGCGGTGCCGCCTCGGTCAGTTGATCCACCTGACTCTCGATCAACGGGAGGTGTTCGCCGAGCGAGCCGGCGGACACCTCCGGGATCTCCGGCAGGTAGCGGTAGCCGCACGGTGAGGCCGCAGCCCGCATGTGCCGGGCGTCCCGCCGTACTTGGCGAACTCACTCCAGCCGATGTGGGGTTGGTGCTCCAGGAACAGGTCGTACGCCAGCCTCCTGAGCCGGCCGGCGGCACTCCACAGGGCGACGGGCAGGCGTCGGGCGTCACGGTCGGCTGCGTCCACACGCCGGTCATGGAGGCGTGCCCTCGGGCCGGCCGCGTGTCAGGCCGTCGGCAGTCCGCCGCCCTGGAGTCGTTCGAGGTCGGAGGGGCGGACCTGGATGACGAGGAGGGCGATCACCGCGGCGATGGCGGTGAAGATCGCGGCCATGATGAAGGCGGCGGAGACCCCTGCGGTGAGGATCTCGTCGGCGTAGGGGGGCGGGAGCTGCCCGGTGCGTTCGAAGCGGAGGCGCTCCAGTGGGGTCGCCTGGGACAGGAAGGCCGGGATCTGTTCGTCGGCCTCGTTGTTGCTCGCCGTGCCGTACATCGTGACGAGGATGGACAGTCCGAGGGAGCCGCCGACCTGCTGGGTGGCGTTCAGCAGCCCGGAGGCGGCGCCGGTCTCCGGGGTCGCCACATTGGACAGGGCCATCAGGGTCAGGGACACGAACTCCATGCCCATGCCGAGGCTGAAGACGAGCATCGGGCCGAGGATGCTGCCGAGGTAGGTGGAGTGGATGTCGGTCAGAGTCAGCCAGGCGAGACCCGCGGCGGCCAGGATCGCACCCACCACCATGAACGGTTTGGGCCCGTACCTGGGCAGGTACTGGGACGCCAGTCCCGCGCCGATCGCGATGACGGCGCTCACCGGGAGGAAGGCCAGCCCGGCTTCGAGGGGGCTGAAGTCCAGCACGTTCTGCACGAAGAGCGTCAGGAAGAAGAACATGCCGAAGATCGCGGCGGCCAGGCTCAGCATCATGCCGTACGTGCCCGCCCGGTTGCGGTCGGCGAACATGTGCAGGGGCGTGATCGGCTGCCGGGAGCGCTGCTCGACCAGGATGAACAGCAGCAGGAAGACCACGGCCGCCCCGAACGCTCCCAGAGTGAGGGGATCCCGCCAGCCGTCCTGCGCGGCCCGGATGAACCCGTAGACCAGCAGCACCATGCCGATGGTCGAGGTCATCGCGCCCAGTACGTCGAAGTGCCCGGCGTGCCGCTCGGACTCCCGGATCCAGCGGGGTGTGGCGAGGACGATGAGCAGTCCGATGGGCACGTTGACGAACAGCACCCAGCGCCAGTTGAGCCATTCGACGAGCATGCCGCCGGCCAGCAGCCCGATCGCGCCGCCGCCGGCCGAGACCGCGGCGAAGACACCGAACGCCCTGTTGCGTTCGGGTCCTTCGGGGAAGGTCGTGCTGATCAGGGCGAGGGAGGTCGGGGAGGCGACGGCGCCGCCGACGCCCTGGAGGGCACGGGCGGCGAGGAGTTGCCACTCGTTCTGGGAGAGTCCGCCGAGCAGGGAGGCGAGGACGAAGAGCAGCACGCCGAAGATGAACACGCGCCGTCTACCGAGGATGTCGCCCATCCTGCCGCCGAGCAGCAGCAGCCCGCCGAAGGTGAGCGTGTAGGCGTTGACCACCCAGGACAGGCTGGTGGTGGAGAAGTCGAGCGAGCGCTGGATGTCCGGCAGGGCGATGTTCACGATGGTGATGTCGAGCACCACCATCAGCTGACAGGACGCGATGACGAGCAGCGCCATACCGCTGCCACGGCTCTCGCTCCGCTCCGTCTTCTGCGGGGTGGTCCGTGCTTCGGGCGTCGGCTCGGGGTTGCTCATGGCACTGTGCCGTGGGCGGGGGTTGGATGCTGGTTCCCGCCACCATTCGACCGTACGCCGGTGCCGTACGGCCCTCCAGTCGATCACCGGACCGCCGGACCGGTGTGTGAGGCGCAGGTCAGCGAGGACCGCGGATCAGTCCCGTCAGATAGCGCCAGAGCGACGAGCGCTGCCGGGCGGAGCGGTCCGGCAGCACCGGATCGGTGCTGTCCTGCGCCGGATCGAGGGTCGGCCGTGGCGCCACTGCCCGCTCGGGCATCGCGGCGAGTTCGTACCGCACGGGCAGCGAGCGCAGGCCGCGCATGAACGGCGAGGAGCGCCAGGGCAGTTGGTCGGCGGGGAGGGCGAGGTCCAGGTGGCTGAACCGCTCGAACAGCCGGCCGACCCCGACCGCGGCGACCGTAGAGGCGAGCTCGCGTGCCGGGCACTGGCGGCGGCCCGCGCCCCAGGACAGATGCGCCCGGGTGCTGATCGTGCTGCCCGGCGCCACGTGGTCGGCGAAGAGCGGGTCGGCGTGTGCGGCGGCGGAGGACACCCACACCGGGTCGCCCGCCCGGATCGTGTAGTTGCCGAGCGGAGTGTCCTCGGCGGCGAACCGCGGGACGAAGTTCACCAGCGGCGGCTTGCGCATGACCACCCGGTTCATGGTCTCCCTGATCATCCCGGCGGACAGGCTGGCGCGCACAGCGCCGTCACCGTCGCCGGAGATGACCTCGACCACCGTGTTGGACATGAGGATGCCGACGTGGTCGGAGGTCATGCCGAGCAGCATGAACAGCTCACGGGCGAGTTCGTCGAGCGAGAGGCCGGGATGGGCGGCGAGCAGGTAGGAGGGGAAGTCGTCGCCCGGCTCCTTGAGCTTCACGGCCGCGAGTTCCGCGAGCGTGGCGAGGAGACGTTCCAGGGCGGGCTCCGCGTCCGGCCCGGCGTCCAGCACACGCCACATGTCCATCAGGGCGTCGTCGCCCTGGGAGCCGGGGAAGCCGAGCAGATGACTGGCCACCATGAGCGGAAGTGGCCGGGAGAACTGGGCGGAGAGGTCGGCCACGCCGGTGCCGCCGCCCTGTCCGACCAGGGTGATCAGGTCGTCGGCGTAGGCGGTCACGGCCGCTTTGAGGCGCTTGGCCTGCGGGTGGCCGGGGTCCTGGAACGGCTTGAGTGCCGCGTCCCAAGCCGCGCGCAGCGAGCCGTATCCCGGGCCGCCCTGGATCAGCACGTGGTTGACCTCGAGGGACGGCCCGAGCGGCCAGTCCGCGGGGACCTCGCCCTCGGTGCGGGCCCGCCAGTTCTCCAGCCCCTTCGGCCAGGCGTCGTCGTCCTGGAGCACCTGGAGGGCCTCGCGGTAGCCGAGGACCAGCCAGGCGGGCACTCCGAGCAGGTCGACCGGGGCGACGGGCCCGTGTTGCTGGCGCAGCCGTTCGTAGACGAGCGAGGGGCGGGTCTCGTAGTCGCGGGTCAGCAGGGGTTGGGGCGTCAGCTCTTCCAAGCGCGTGTCGTCGACGTTCACGGATCCGCTCTCGCCCACCTGGGATTCCACCGTCCTGCCGCCCTCCGACACTCCCCGCACCGGCGCACTACCAGTCAGTAGCCGGCAACGCCGGTGACACTACCCCAGACGGTCCTCGCGGGTGAACGACGGGTGTGGCCGGGACGTCAGCCGGCCGCGGGCGGAATGTTCTGGTTGGCGTGGAAGAAGTTGTCCGGGTCGTAGGTGTGCTTGGTCGCGGCGAGTCGGTCGTAGTGGCCGCGGTAGGTCGACCGGACCCGGTCCGGGCTCTCGGCCTCGCCGAGGAAGTTGATGTAGGAGCCGCCCATGGAGTGCGGGTGCAGGTCGGTCCAGTAGTCGACGCTCCACTGCCGGATCAGGTCGGCGTTGGCGGGGTCCGGGTCGACCCCGGCGATCACGCCGGACCAGACGGCGTCGCGGTACGCCCAGGCCGTGTCGTCGGCGCCGACGTCGTGGGCCGCGGCGTCCACGGGATACAGGTGCATCAGGGACAGGGCGGTAGGGATGTTCTCGCCGTACTTGTGGTGAACCTCGATCGAGGCGTCGGAGATCGTGTCGAAGAAGTCACCGCGCCAGTACCACTGGTAGCCCTTCGGGATCAGAGTGTCGAACATGCTCTGGAGGGCGGGGTAGGGCATGGGAGTGGTGAAGTGGAAGGCGGACGGCGCCGGTTCGTTGACCGCGGTGAGCGTCTGTTCCAGGCGGTCGCCCGCCAGGTCGCCGGTGTAGCACCAGACGACGCCGCACATCTTCTGCCCGTGGATCGGCTCGGGGAACGGCGGTCCGGGCGGGATGACGAAGACGGTGAAGAAGCCGTACAGGTCCCGGGGCGCGGCGGGCAGGAACTCCCGGTACCAGCGCAGCACTTCCGGTGTGCGGTCGATCGGCCACACCGTCACGGCGACGCCGACGGTGTCCACGGGGTGCAGCCCGAACGTGAACGACGTGACGACGCCGAAGTTCCCGCCGCCGCCGCGCAGCGCCCAGAACAGGTCCGGGTGCTCCTCGGCGGAGGCGGTGACGAACGATCCGTCGGCGAGGACGACGTCGGCGGACTGGAGGCTGTCGATGGTCAGGCCGTACCTGCGGGTGAGGTAGCCGTGGCCGCCGCCGAGGGTGAGGCCGCCCACGCCCGTCATCGAGACGATGCCGGCCGGCACGCCCAGGCCGAAGGTGTGGGCCGCGTGGTCCAGGTCGCCGAGCTGCGCGCCGCCGGCGACCTGTGCCGTCCCGGCGCGCGGGTCGACGTGCACCCCGCGCATCGTCGACAGGTCGAGGACGAGGCCGTCGTCGACCAGGCACAGCCCGGGTCCGCTGTGCCCGCCGCCGCGCACGGCGAGCTCGACCCCGGTGTCCCTGGCGAAGGAGAGCACGGTGCGTACGTCCGCCACGTCCACGCACTGCGCGAAGGCCGCGGGGCGCCGGTCGATCATGGCGTTGTAGATGCTGCGGGCCTCGTCGTAGCCCGGGTCCCGCGGGGTGATGACCGGTCCCCGCAGTGTCTCGCGCAAGCCGTCGAGTGCCGTTCCGTCGATGCCGCCCATGGCCGGACCCCTCTGTGTGAAGACGTGAACCGCGGACGGATGACGGCGCCTGACGTCCGGGCGGGCAGCGGGGGCGTGGTGCGCGGATCCGTTCGCACCTCGTATCGATGTTCCGATGTGGTGATGTTCCGATGTGGCGATGTGGTGATGTGTCGATGTCGGCAGGGCGGGGGCGTACGGGCCCGGCCCCGCCACAGCCCAGTCTTCACCGCACGGTCGAGGATCGCACGTCGGGCATGCCGCGGCGGCGTCAGATCAACTCCGTGGCGGATCTCGCCCCCTGATCGCGCAGCCACGCGACCAGCGCGGGGTGCCCCGAGCGGTCGGCGGCGTCCAGTGCCGTCAACCGGTCGTGGCCGATCCAGTTGACGTCGCCGCCGCGTCGCAGCAGGTGGTCGGCCATCTCTCGCTGCCCGCCGTGGCAGGCGCACCACAGCGCGTTGGTGATGTCCTCGGCGGTGGGCGGATCGGTCTCGGAGGTGAGGTGGGCGGCGACGCGGTCGGCTTCGCCGAGGGCGGCCGCCTGCCACAGGGTGGTGCGGGCGCCGCGTTCCACCAGGCGTCGCGCGCACTGCCACTGTCCGAAGGCCACCGCGTCCGCCAGCGGCGTGCCGTCGCCGATGACCGCGCCGTCGGCCTCGATGTCGGCGCCCAGGTCGAGCAGGGCGTCAAGGACGGGGACGTCGTCGGTGCTGGCCGCCCAGTGCAGCGGGGTCTCGCGGTGGGCGCCGGTGAACCGGGCGTTGACGTCCGCGCCCGCGGCGACCAGCGCGGCCACCGTCGCGGGACCGCCCGGCAGGTGGCCGGGCCAGTCGGTGACGAGGTGCAACAGGGTGCGCGCGCTCCTGATGTCGCCGACCCTCGCCGTGGCCAGGCCCGGATGCGCGGTGAGCAGGTCCCGCAACGCCTCCACGTCGCCGCTCCGGATCGCCTCGCTCACGGCTCGGGCCGGCGGAGCGGTCGTGTCGATCAGCATCGGGCCTCCTTGTGTCCTCACCCGGACAGCGTCCTCACCTGGATAACACGGCCCACTGACAACCCCTCCTCCAGCACGGCGCGGCAGCCCTGTCCGGCGGCCGCCGACCCCCGTCTGTTACGCTCCCCGGGCCTCCCGCGGGGGAAGTCCGGTGAGAGTCCGGCGCTGACCCGCAACGGTGTGCGCGGGGACCCTGTGGTCCGTCGCGTGAGCCCGATCGCCCGTGGTGGGTGCGACCCGTTGACTGCTCGCCGTGGACTGCGAGAGGGGACCGCGCGGCCGGCACGGTCGTTCGGGCTGTCTCCTCGATCGAGGTTCACAGGCGGCCCCAGGCGAAGGACCCGCCCGCCCGTGCTCCGAAGCAAGACGCGGATACCGAGACCCGCATCCGTCGCCCCCCGTCTGTCCGTGCCACCGCTCGTCGTCGCGCTGGGGCTGCTCCTGCTCGGGTCCGTCGTGTGCGGGGTCGGGCTGGGAGCGGCCGGGATCGGGTGGGGCGATGTCTTCCGGCTGCTCGGGGCGGGGCTGACCGGCGGCACCATCGACGCCCGGGACGTCGCCGCGTACACCATCGTCTGGGAGATACGGCTGCCGCGCGTCGTGCTCGGGGCCGTCGTCGGGGCCGGGCTCGCGGCCGTCGGGGTGGCCGTGCAGGCCATGGTCCGCAACGCGCTCGCCGATCCGTTCGTGCTGGGCGTCTCCTCGGGCGCGGCGGTGGGCGCCAACGCCGTGATCCTGCTGGGCGCGTTCGCGGGGCTCGGTGTCTGGGCGCTGTCCCTGTCCGCCTTCGTCTCGGCGCTCGCGGCCATGACGCTGGTGTACGCCGTGGCCCGGTCGCCGCACGGGCTCACCCCGCTGCGGCTGGTCCTGACGGGGACGGCGCTGGCGTACGGCTTCGAGGCCGTGACCACCGTGATGGTGTTCGGCGCGGCCCGGGGCGAGGCGGCACGCTCGGCGATGATGTGGCTGCTCGGGAGTCTGGGCGGCGCGACCTGGGCCCAGGTGCCGCTCGCCGCGGTGACCGTGGCGGCCGGGTGGTCCTGGCTGCGGTGGCGGGCCGAGGCGCTGAACGCGCTGGCGATGGGCGACGAGACGTCGGCCGCGCTGGGCGTCCAGCCGGGGCGCCTGCGCAGGGAGTTGTTCCTCGTGACCGCCGCCGTCACCGGGACCGTGGTCGCGGTCAGCGGGGCCATCGGCTTCGTCGGGCTGATGGTGCCGCACGTCGTACGGATGCTGGTGGGCGCCGATCACCGGCGGGTGCTGGCCGTGGCGCCGCTCGTCGGGGCCGTGCTGCTGGTGTGGGCGGACCTGCTGTCCCGGCTGCTCCTCGCGCCAGCCGAACTGCCCGTAGGGGTGATCACGGCCGTGGTCGGGGTGCCCACCTTCCTGCTGCTGATGCGGCGCGGCGGCTACGCGTTCGGAGGTCGGTGACGATGCGGCTGGACATCGAAGGGGTCACGGTCGAGGCCGCCGGGGCCCGGCTGGTGGACGACATCCGACTCACCGTGGACAGCGGGGCGTTCGTCGGGCTCGTCGGTCCGAACGGCAGCGGCAAGTCCACGCTGCTGCGGTGCGTGTACCGGGCGCTGCGCCCGGCCGGCGGTGCGGTGCGGCTCGACGGGGAGGACGTACACGCGATGGCGCCCAGGGCCGCCGCGCGGGTGCTGGCCGCGCTGCCGCAGGAGTCGTCGGCCGAGTTCGACTTCACCGTCGCCGAGGTGGTGGCGATGGGGCGGCTGCCGCACCGGGAGCGTACGGCCGCGTCCGACCGGGAGATCTGCGCCGCGGCCATGGACCGCACCGGCGTCGCCCATCTCGCCGGCCGCGGGTTCCTCGCCCTGTCCGGCGGCGAGAAGCAGCGCGTGCTCATCGCCCGTGCGCTCGCCCAGCAGCCGCAGGTGCTGGTCCTGGACGAGCCCACCAACCACCTCGACATCGCCCACCAGTTGGACGTGCTGTCCCTGGTGCGGGCCAGCGGCCCGACCGTGCTGGCCGCCCTGCACGACCTCAACCTGGCCGCCGCGCACTGCGACGTCCTGTACGTCATCGCCGGGGGCCGCGTCGTCGCCTCGGGCGCACCGCACGACGTTCTCCGACCCGGCCTGCTCGCCGAGGTGTTCGGGGTCCGCGCCCATCCGGTCCGGCATCCGCAGACCGGCGCGGTCCAGCTCCTGTTCGACCTCCTCCCCCAAGGAACCACATGCGCAAGCTCGTAGCCACCGCCCTCTGCCTCGCCGCGACCGTCACCGCGACCGGCTGCGGAGCCACGGTGGACAGGACCACGGAGGCCAAGTCCACGGACGCCAGGTCCTCGACCGTCACGCTCACCAACTGCGGCCGCGAGGTGACCTTCGACAAGGTCCCCGAGCGGGTGGTCACCAACGACGTCGGCATCACCGAGCTGATGTTCGCCCTCGGTCTGGAGGACCGCATGGCGGGGTTCGCCATGCCCGACGACAAGGGCGACCTGAGCGGCGTGCCGTGGAAGGGCGGCTACGACAAGGTGAAGTGGCTGTCGAAGGACCAGCTGACCAAGGAGAACGCCCTCGACGCCCGCGCCGACCTCGTCTTCGCCGGCTGGAACTACGGCTTCCGTGAGGACAGCGGCTTCACCCCCGACGCCCTGAAGAAGCTCGGCATCCCGTCGTACGTCCTCACCGAGTCCTGCCACAACGGCCGTACCGAGTCCTCGCGCGGCATCATGCCGCCCCTGGACGCCCTGTACACCGACCTCACCAACCTCGGGAAGCTCTTCGGGGTCCAGCAGCGGGCCGCGACGCTCATCGCCGGTTTCCAGAAGGAGGTCGCGCAGGTGCGGGCGCAGGCCCCGGCGGCCGGCGACCGGCCGAAGGTGTTCCTGTACGACAGCGGGCAGGACCAGCCCTTCACCTCCGGCCGTTACGCCGCCCCCGAGCAGATCATCAGCGAGGCCGGCGGTGTCAACGTCATGCACGACGTCCAGGACTCGTGGACCACCGTGGGCTGGGAGAGCGTCGTGCGGCGCGACCCGGACGTCATCGTGATCTGCGACTACGGAGACGTCAGCGCCGAGCAGAAGAAGAAGTTCCTGCTGTCCTACGCGCCTCTGCGGAACGTCTCCGCGGTCAAGCACCAGCGGATCTTCGTCCTCGACTACGTCGACCTTGTCGAGAGCCCCCGCAACCCGTCGGCCATCGCCCGGCTCGGCGCCTATCTGCGGACGGTGGCCGAGAAGCGCTGATCGTCGGCACGTGACCGCTCGAAGTGGCTCGGTCTGCCGTCCCGGTGGACCAGGCGGCCGAGCCGCTGCGCCCTGGCGCGGGGCATGAGGGTCCAGGTGCCGTCGGCTTGGCGCAGGGCGGCGGAGTGCCACGGAGTGGTCCAGGCGTCGGGGCCGTCGAGGAGCCGGATGCCGAACTTGGGGGCGCCGGCCGGCTGGGGGTGGATCGACAGACGTACGGCACGCGGATGGTGGTCGGCGACCAGCCCTCCCCAGGCGCGGCTGCGCTGGATGACGCCGTACGCCCGTCTGCGGCAATCGCGTTGTAGCGCGGAGCGGGTGCCCGTGAACGTCGGGCGTACGGCGCGGATCGCCAGCACCGGCATCAGCACGAACAACACCGCCGCGCACGCGCCCTGCCCGGTCCGGGCCGCGATCAGCCACGCCGCACCGGGTGCGAGCGCGGCCAGGACACTGCACAGCGCGAAACCGGCGGTGGCCGCCAGCAGGGCGGGCCGGGTACCCGCGCCGTCCAGCAGGCGGCCGACCGGCAACAGCAGGGCGACGAAAGGGAGTTGGTATCCCAGCGCCGCCCACTGGGCCGTGGCGGCCGCGACGTGCAGTCCCGCCGCGATGTCGGCCAGCGCCACGTTGACGATGTTCATGTCGAGCATCGCCACGAACGACAGCGCGCCCGCCACGGCCACGAGAACCCAGCGGTCCCCCACGCTCGCGCCCCCTCCTGCTCACGGCCGGGCCGCCGGACAGCGGCCTCGTCCCAGAGGTCGGAAGGGACGGGGGCCGAGTTCCCGGACATGGCCGGAAATATGATGAATGCGGAGTCGGCCCCCGTCGCACGGCGTCAGGCCGTGGTGATGCCGTCCAGCTTGCCGGACTTGGCCTCCGCGACCAGCGACGAGAACTGGTCCGCGCTCATCTGCACCCGCTGCCCGAAGTCGTCCGTGAGGACCACCCGGCGCTCGGCGGGAGCCGCCGGGTCGACGAACAGCTGCGGACAGCCGCAGTCGCAGTTGCCGCAGAACGTCGCCACCGGCTCCAGGCCGGCCATCTGGTGGATGTCGCTCATAGTGCACAACCTTTCGCGATCGTGGGCGCTCACCTGCGTGACCGCCCGGGACCGGCCCCCAGCACATCGCTCGGGGCCGACAGAGGGATACCCGCGCCGTCCGCCGGGGCCCGGTGGTCGAAGGCGATCAGCGGGTCACCGGTCAGCGGATGGTCCACCACCGTCGCCCGGACGCCGAACACCTCGGCGAGCAGAGCGGGTCGCAGTACCTCACGGGGCGCGCCGGAGGCGACCACGTGGCCGTCGTGCAGGACGTGCAGCCGGTCGCACACGGACGCCGCGGCGTTGAGGTCGTGCAGCGACACCAAGGTGGTACGGCGACCTGCCCGGAGCAGGGCCAGCAGCTCCACCTGGTGGCGGATGTCGAGGTGGTTGGTGGGCTCGTCCAGGACCAGCACGTCCGGCTCCTGGGCGAAGGCGCGGGCCAGCAGGACGCGTTGGCGTTCGCCGCCGGACAGTTCGGTGAACCGGCGCCCGGCGTGGCACTCCATGCCGACGTCCGCGAGGGCACGGGCGACCACGTCCCGGTCGGTGGCGTCCTCCCCGGCGAAGGCCCGCTTGTAGGGCGTACGGCCCATCGCGACGACCTCGCGGACGGTCAGTTCGAAGTCGCCGCCCCGCTCCTGCGGGAGGGCCGCGACATGCCGGGCCGCCTCCACGGGGCTCAGTCGGCGCAGGTCGGTGCCGGCGAGCAGGACGCGGCCGGCGATCGGCTTGAGATGCCGGTAGACGGTCCGCAGGAGGGTGGACTTGCCGCTGCCGTTCGGTCCGACGAGCCCGGTGATCTCGCCCTCGGCCGCGATCAGGCCGGCGCCGGAGACGACCGTACGGCCGGCGTACGCGACGTGCAGGTCCTCGATCTCGATCCTCAACTCCCGCTCCCCAGGCGCCGGTCCAGCAGATACAGCAGCGCCGGAGCGCCGATCAGCGAGGTGACGACGCCGACCGGCAGCTCCTGCGTGTCCATGGCCGTGCGGCACACGATGTCGACGACGACCAGGAGCAGCGCCCCGAACAGCGCCGAGACCGGCAGCAGGCGGCGGTGGTCGCCGCCGACGACCAGGCGGCAGGCGTGCGGGACCATGAGCGCGACGAAGGCGATGGCGCCGGAGACGGCGACGAGTACGCCGGTCAGCAGGCTGGTCAGCGTGAACAGTTCCCTGCGCAGACGGGTGGCGTCGACGCCGAGTCCGGCCGCCGTCTCGTCGCCCATGACCAGCGCGTTGAGCGCCCGGGCGCGTGCCTGGAGCCACAGCAGGGTGAGGGGTACGGCCACGGCGGGCGCGGCGAGCAGGGGCCAGCTCGCGCCGCTCAGGCGGCCCATGAGCCAGAACAGCACGCTGTGGGTCTGCTGCTCGTCGCCGGCCTGGAGCACGAGGTAGCTGGTGAAGCCGGACAGGAACTGCCCGATCGCCACCCCGGCCAGCACCAGCCGCAGCGGTGCGAACCCGCCCCGGCGCCGGGCCACCGCCCACACCAGCGCGAAGGTCGCGAGGGCGCCGGCGAACGCCGCGCCGGACAGGCCGAGCCCGAGCGCGCCGCCCGTGCCGAGGCCGAGCACGATCGCGGCGACCGCGCCGAGGGAGGCGCCGTTGGAGATGCCCAGGAAGTACGGGTCGGCGAGCGGGTTGCGCACCAGGGCCTGCATCGCCGTACCGACGAGACCGAGCCCCGCGCCGACCAGGGCGGCCAACAGGGCGCGGGGGACGCGGAGTTGCCAGACGATGAGGTCGTCGGTGCCGGGGCGCGGGGCCTCGCCGGACAGGCGGCGCCCGACGACGCTCCACACCTCGCCGGCCGGGATCGACGTGGAGCCCCAGGACACCGCCGCGGTGAGGGCGGCGAGCAGGGCGAGGGTGAGGGCCAGGGCCAGCGGCGCGGCGGGCACGGAGCGCGTCCGCGCCGGCTCCTCACCGTCGCGCCGGTCCCGCACGCCCTTGCGGCGCACCAGGGTGTCGATCACCGTCGGCCGACCTTGCCCGGGTACAGGGTCTTCGCGATCGACTCGACCGTGTCGGCGTTGGAGACACCGGCGATGGTGGTCTGCTCGGAGCCGATGCGCAGGAAGTGGCCTTCCTGCACGGCCTTGAGGCCCTTGGTGGCGGGGTTCGACTCCAGCCACCCGCGTGCCTCGTCGAAGGCCTGGTCGTTCGCGCTCTCGCTGCCCCGGTCGCGCACGCCGAGCTGGATCCAGTCCGGGTTCTTCGCGATGACGTCCTCCCAGCCGACCTGCTTGTAGTCGCCGTCGCAGTCGGCGAAGACGTTGCGGGCCCCGGCGAGGGTGATGACCGCGTGGGCGACCTGGCGGTTGCAGACGGCCATGGGCTGTTTGGTGCCGGCGTCGTAGTCGAAGAAGAAGTACGTCGGCCGCTCGCTCTCGGGCGTGCCGCCCACCGCCTTCCGGACGGCGTCCACCTTCCCGCGCATCCCGTCGACGAGTTCCCTCGCCTTCGCGCTCGTGCCGGTGACGGCGCCGAGGGAGGTGATGTCGTCCTGGACGGCCGTGAGGTCGGTGACGGGACTCTTGCTCGTGGCGGCGCAGGCCGTGGACTTCAGGAAGGTGTGCTTGATTCCGGCCGCCTCGAACTCCTCCTCGGTCGGCGCGTCGCCCATGCCGCCGCCCATGTTCATCGAGGCGAACGTGTCGATGTAGAGGTCGGCGCCGGAGCCGAGGAGCTTCTCCTTGGGGATCACGGTGTCGCTGAGCACCTTCACCCGCTGTGCCCGGGCGTCGAGTTCGCCCGGCAGCGTGCCCTTGCCGGGCGGGAAGCCGGTGCCGAGGACCTTGTCCCCGGCGCCCAGCCGCAGCAGTAGTTCCAGGCTGGAGGCGTTGCTGGTGACGATGTTCTGCGGCGCCGAGGTGAAGGTGGTCTCGGCGCCCGCGCAGTCGGTGACGGTGACCGGGAAGCCGCGCGTGGAGTCGCCGTCCTTGCCGGCGGCGGAGCTCGCCGTGTCCTTGTCCGCGCTGCCGCAGCCTGCCGCCAGCAGGCCGCCGAGCACCGCGGCCGTCGTAGCCCGCCCCACACGAGAACACATCGAAACTCCCCTGGATCCACTGGACGCACGGGCGGATCTCCGCCGCCCGGTCCAGTAGTCGGGGCGGACCCGGTGTCAGTTCCCGGCGGGGGAACCGACACCGGGGTCCTGGTCAGGCGGCCACGACGTCGGGCACGGCCGCCGCCTCGACCTTGGCCTCGAAGACGGACTCGGCTTCGGCCTCGGTGAGCAGTTCGACGAGGGTCGCGCGGGCGCGGGCCACTCGTGAGCGGACCGTCCCGACCGGGCAGTCGCTCATCTCGGCGGCCTCCGCATAGGGAAGGCCCACCATCTGGGTGAGGACGAACGCCTCGCGGCGTTCGTCGGGCAGCGCGTCGAGCAGGCCGAGCAGCGCGATGCCGTCGTCGAAGCCGGGCAGGCCCGACGGCTGGGCGCGTTCCGCCGTCAGCGTCCAGTCGTCGGTGTCGTACAGCCGCGGCCGGGCGGCGGCGTACCGGTGGCTGTCGATCACCGCGCGACGCGCGATGGACAGCAGCCAGGCGCGCGCCGAGGAGCGGCCCTCGAACCGGTGCAGGCTGCCGAGCGCCCGCAGGAACGTGTCCTGTGCCAGGTCGTCGGCGGCCTGCGGATCGGCGGACAGATGCGCCACGTACCGCACGACGTCACGGTGCAGCGAACGGACGAAACGGTCCGTCGCGTCCGGGTCGCCACCGCGGGCGGCCAGCGCCCACGCGGTCGTCGACTCGTCGCAGGAGGCAGCTTTGGAGGTGTGGTCCGCCTTCGTGTCCCTCACGCGGGTCGCGCGTGAGGAGGGCAGGGCAGGAGTGATCACCTGAGTCCTTCTCGGGTAGTCCGGACACCGGCGCGGCGGCCGGGGCGACAGCGGGAGTGAAGACCTCGCCGTCGGGCGCCCGGGACGCGTACGGAAGCCGTACGCGCACGCCGTACCGGAGGAATCCGGGGGTGTCGGGGACACGGCCGTACGACAGGTACGGCCGGGGCCCGAGGCACGGTCGGCGTCGACGACTCGACGTCCGGGTCCGTACGGCCTCGGGAATCCGGCTGTCTCAGATGACAGCGATCCCCGGTGGAGGCCCCCGAGAGGTGATCGTGTGAACGAGCGGCAGCAGCCGCGGCGCCCGGTCGGAACGGCCGCGTCGTGGACGTAGCCGCGGCCGGTGCGGCGGTACGGGCAGGGCGAGCGACAGCCGCAGCGGGGCCGCCAGCCATCCGGCGACGGCCCGCAGGATGCGGAACGCGGCGCGCTCACCGTGCCCGAGCCACAGGCCGCACAGCAGCGCGGCGAGAGTGTGGGCGGCGAACATGCCGAGCGAGGACATGCCGGCCATGTCGTGGCCCATGTCCACGGGGCTCGTGCCCATGTGGCTCATCCCCATGTCGCCCGCACCCATGTGGCCAGAACCCATGTAGGGGGAGCCCATGTGGTGGGAGCCCATGTGGCTCCCGTCCATGTGGCCCATCCCCGTGTGGCCGGCGAACATCGAGCCCAGGTTCTGCCCGGCATCGGCGGAGGACTGCGCGAACTCGAAGGCCGCGTGCAGCCCACCCTGGGCGACGACCACGACGGCGACGACCAGCGGGAGTCCACGCTCCCGGCCGGCCAGGAACCAGCCGACGCCGCCCGTCAGGACGGCACCGGCCGCCAGCGTCCACCAAGGGACGGACGCACCCGACATCAGGACGTGACCGAGGGCGGCGAGCAGCACGCAGACGGACGCGAACATCGCGGCCCGTATCGTGCGCACACCCCACCCAGCAGTCATGACGGCCCTCATCCTCGCATCCTGGGCCCACTCGTCACGGGTGGGTACGCACAACACCCCCGTCCCGCACTCAAGCCCAGAATGGTGATACAGGACACATCGCACGGAGGGAACTGGGCGCGCACGCCGGCCGACAAGTAGGGCGTGTGAGGGCTGTCTTCAGGGCTGTCCCCGTGCCGCCGTCACTGCCGTCCACCCGGGCGGACCACCATCGCCTGCACCTCGATCCGCCCGCCCCGCTCGAAGTGGAGGGTGAACGGCACATAGGTGCCGGTCTGCCAGTCCGGATCGGCCCGCAACGTCACGTCCAGACCGAACGGGGACATGGCGAGGCCGCCGCCGGCCGGGACGCGGGCCGAGTCCACTGTCCGCGCGGACGCCGCGTTGCCGCTGGTCATACGGTGGCGGCTGAGCGACATGTCTCCGGCGACCTCGGACGAGGTGACCTTCAGCAGCCGGTCGTCCGCGCCCCCGGTGTTGGTGATCCGGAAGAACGCGGCCGTGTCACGGACGTCGCCGTACGGCAGGAAGACCCGCCCCCCGGTGACCGCGATCCGCGCCGGGCTGCCCGCGCTGCCGGAGCCCACCCATGTGGTCAATCCGCCCAGGGCGACGCCGCACGCGGCGATCGGGGCGAGTGCGGCGAGCAGGGCGTCGGTGATCCGGCGGCGGGTCGGGAGCCAGGCCCGGGCACGGGCGGTGGGGTCGGCGGTGCTCCCGGTCGTCCGTTCGGCGGTTGGTGCGGTCATCGGGTTCCTCCCCCGGTCGCGACGGGCCTCCGGCCCGGGACACCGGCCTGTTCACGGCCGCGCGGCACCGCCCGTGCGGGTGCCGGCCGCCAGGTCCGCAGGCGCAGGCTGTTGGCCACCACGAGCACGGAGCTCACCGACATGGCCACCGCGGCGACCATCGGGTTGAGCAGGCCGACCATGGCGAGCGGCACGGTCACCAGGTTGTAGCCGAAGGCCCACAGCAGGTTGGCGCGGATGGTGCCCAGGGTGCGCCGGGCGAGCCGGACCGCGTCCCCGAGCGCTTCGATGTCGCCGCGCACCAGGGTCACGTCGGCGGCCCCGATCGCGACGTCCGTCCCCGTGCCCATCGCGATGCCGAGGTCGGCGCCGGCCAGCGCGGCCGCGTCGTTGACGCCGTCGCCGACGACCGCGACGCGGCGGCCCCGCGCCCTCAGCTCCCGTACGAGCTCCGCCTTGGCCTCGGGAGTGCGGCGGGCGTAGACCTCCTCGATGCCGAGCGCGGACGCGACCGCGCGGGCCGGGGCCTCCCGGTCTCCGGTGGCAAGGACCGGGTGCACTCCGAGGCGCCGCAACCGGTCCACGGCCCGGTAGCTCCCGGGACGCACCACGTCCCCGACCTCGATCAGCGCCTGCGCCGCCCCGTCGACCCGGACTACGACCGGCGTGTGCGCGGCCGCCTCCGCCGCCCGGAGCGCGTCCGCCAGCACCGGGGGCAACTCGTCGTCCGGCGCGAGGACTTCGACCAGCCGGCCCGCGACCCGGCCGCGCACACCCCGCCCCGTCTCCGCCCGGAAGTCACTCACTTCGGGCAAGGGGCCGTGCTGTGACAGGGTCCTGCGGGCGTACGCGACGACGGCGCGGCCCAGCGGGTGTTCCGAGCCCTGTTCCACCGCCCCGGCCAGTCGCAGCACGGCTTCCGCACCGAGCCCGAGTCCCACCCCGAGTGCGCTGTCTCGGCCGGGTACGGCCGTCACGCGGGCGACGCTCATGTGCCCGGAGGTGAGGGTGCCCGTTTTGTCGAGGACGACGGTGTCGATGTGCTGGAGTCCCTCCAGGGCCTGCGGGCCCCGGACCAGGACGCCGAGCTGCGCGCCACGGCCGGTGGCGGCCATCAGCGCGGTCGGGGTCGCCAGGCCCAGCGCGCAGGGACAGGCCACGACCAGGACGGCGACGCATGCGGTGATCGCCGCCTGCGGATCGGCCCCGGCTCCGAGCCAGAACCCCAGGACGGTGACGGCCAGCGAAAGGACCACGGGGACGAATACCCCGGCCACGGTGTCGGCGAGGCGCTGGGCCCGTGCCTTACCCGCCTGGGCCTCCGTCACCAGCCGGGCGATCCGCGCGAGTTGGGTGTCCGCGCCGACGGCCGTGGCCCGTACGAGCAGCAGTCCGCCCGCGTTGACGGCGCCGCCCACCACCGCCGAGCCCGGCCCGGTCTCGACGGGCTCGCTCTCCCCGGTGACGAGCGACAGGTCCACGGCGGAGTTGCCCTCGACCACGTCGCCGTCGGTGGCGACCCGCTCTCCGGGCCGTACGACGAAGACCTGCCCGACCGTCAACTCCTTGATGGGGAGGAGGTGTTCGGTGCCGTCGTCCTCGCGTACCGAGACCTCCTTGGCGGCGAGGCGGCCGAGCGAGCGCAGCGCCGCCCCCGTGCCGTGGCGCGCCCGAGCCTCCAGGAACCGGCCGGCCAGCACGAACAGCGGGACACCCACGGCCGCTTCGAGGTAGACGTGGGCGGCGCCGTCCGAGGCGGACGGCAACAGGCTGAACGGCATCCGCATGCCGGGCTCGCCCGCGCCGCCGAGGAACAGGGCGTACACCGACCAGGAGAAGGACGCCGCGACGCCCAGGGAGACCAGGGTGTCCATCGTCGCGGTGGAGTGGCGCAGCCCGCGCAGGGCCCGGGCGTGGAACGGCCAGGCACTCCACACGGCGACCGGCGCGGCCAGCACGAGGCACAGCCACTGCCAGTTGCGGAACTGCCAGTCGGGCACCATCGACAGCACCAGCACCGGCACCGCGAGCAGCGCGGTGACGAGGAGCCGCTCACGCTCCTGCCGCGCGCCCTCGGGTTCCCGTCCGCTCGCCGGTTCCGGTTCACCACCCCGGCGCTCCCGCTGCTTCGGCGGCTCGGGCAACGCGGCCGTGTATCCGGCCTGTTCGACGGTCGCCACCAGTTCCTCGGGGCGGACGTCCGGCGGATGGCTCACCCGGGCGCGCCCGGTGGCCAGGTTGACCGTCGCGGTCACGCCCTCCAGCTTGGCGAGTCTCCTCTCCACGCGTCGCACGCAGGCCGCGCAGGTCATACCTCCGACGGTGAGATCCGTGGTGGTCATCGAGGGTGCCGGTTCCGTGGCCATCAGCCGCCGCTCCCGTGCCGCATGTCCATGCCCCCCGTGTCCCCCATGTCCTGGCCTCCCGGGTCCGTGCCCCCGCCGCCGTCGCTCGTCCCGGAGCGGTGCATGCCGGGCGCCACGGGCCCGGCGGCGGCTCCGACGGCGTACGACACCGTGAAGATCAGGGCGAGCAGCAGCAGAAACCCGCAGAGGGCGGGTGGCACAAGTTGGGGTGGTTTCATCGACGGCCTCCTGACGCACGTACCGCTCCAGGAGTCGGTCGTGGCGGGCCGGGAGTTCCCGGAATACGTCTCAGGCGGCCCCGTCGCGGCGGCGTGCAGCCCGGTTCGGCTCCGGAGGCGAGGGGGCCTCGGGGTGAGGATGGCGCAGGCAGGAGGCGACGACCACGAAGGGCCACAGGGACTGGAGGGCGGTCACCAGGCGTTCGGCGACACCGTCGGCGCCGCCCTGACGCATTTCGATCATGAACCAGGCCGCGGTGACGAGCATCAGTGCGGTGGCGGTGAGGGACGGTACGGGCCGCAGACCCCAGGGTGCGGTCCCGCGCCGGTCCGCGGCCAGCACCGGCCACACCGCCAGCAGCGCGAAGCCGACCGCGGCCGCCGAGCCGTGCCGCAGGGAACCCCCGCTGCTGGGCGGCGGGAGGAGGGCCACCACGAACGCGGCCGCGCCCCCCGCGCCCAGGGCCAACCGGCCGGGCAGCGCGGCCGGGCGCAGTCCCAGAGCTGTGATCATGTGGCAGACGCCCAGGGCGGCCAGTGCCCCGGTCATCACCCAGAAGCCGGCGGCGCCGTAGGCCGCCAGGACACTGATCGTCTGTGTGGCGGGGTCGTAGGCGGGTCCTTCGAGCAGCGCCGCGATCGTCCAGCCGCCGATCAGCACGACAGGCGCACATCCCGACGAAAGCAGGGCCCATCTTGGGATAGATCGCATCGAACCACCGTAGAACGCACCCTGGGTCCGTCAGCCGCTGCCACGCGTACGCCGCGTCGGCGGACCGAACAGTGCTGCGCTATTCGAACAAATCCACCGCAAACGCCACACTGCGCCACCCCTTCCGGCGCATAGAAATATCCACCAGCATGAAGGGCCCCGCCCGGGCAGGCGGACGGACGGGGCGGGCGGGGTCGGCGAGTGCTGGGGGTTGGGACATGCAGCGCACCATGGGGAAACAGGCCGTCGAGTGGCTCGCCGCGGCCGCCGCGGATCCTCGGTCGTGCAAGCGGCAGTGGGACCAGGGCGCGGACGCGGTGCTGCTGGAGGCCGGACGGCTCTGGGACGTGCTCAGCGTTCCCGAACATCTCGGCCTGGGCGCCCTGGATCTGCTGAGACGGGCGCGGCCGCGGGCGTCCGGACCCGTCCTGGTGAACTGCGGGGCGCGAAGAGTCGGCTTCTTCCTGCCGCCCGACCCCGTCACCGAGTGGTTCGGGCCCGGAGTGCGACATGTCGGCCGGGGGGCATGGGTCGCCGTGCCACCGCCGTACCAGTCCGCCGGATGGCGACTGGAGTGGCTCCTGCCGCCCGACGGAACCGGCGCGCTGTACGACCCCGCGGTCGTGGAACGCGCGCTGCGCGCGGCCGGCGGGGCTCGTGCCGCCCGGACGCGGTTCAGTCGGTCGGGCGCGGAACGGCGACGCTGACGCGTCCGGTCCCTCCGCTCCACTCCCACAGGCCCACCGGCCCGGGAAGGCCCCGGGGAACGACGACGGCCGGTACCCGTTCGGCCGCCCCGCCCTGCCGGTCGCCGGCCGGTTCGGCTTCGACGGCCCGGGCCGGCCCGGCGAACCGGCCGACCGCCCAGGAGGTGACGGTCTGCCCTTGTCCCTCGCCGGCGCCCACGGCGTCCCGCCAGGTGTCGCGGCGCTCCGGCACCGCACGGCCCTTGGCATGCCACTCCGCGACGAGCGCCGCGTAGATCGACGGCTGCCCCCGGAGGCCGGTGGCCGGTACGACGTACGACGCGGGTGCGGCATCGCCACCGAGGACACGCCGCGCCGGCTCAAGTCTGTCCATGCCGGGGCAACGCCGAGGCGCGCGCCGGTGGTACGCCCGCCGCCCCCGCTACCACCCAGTCGAGTGAGACCGTCCCCCGTATGGAGCCATGGAGTGCTCCATCTCCCCCTCCCTCCCGACATCGTCAGCCCTCGATCGAGACAGGAGCCGCTTCCATGGACCGAAACGACAGCGACGACACCGCCGACTGCCCGTGGTGCGCCGCACTGAGTGAGCCGAGCCCATCGCCGACGGCGCAGCCGTCCGTGGCACCGGGCCGACGGCACGACCCGTACGTGTCGGGGACACAGTACGAGGGAGACGACTGGTGACACCTGACGCGCGACGGCCGGGGCCTGCCCGGCGGACAGGCCCTAGTGATCGTGCGTCTCGTCGGACTGCGGGGCGTGCCGGCGCAGCCGGGCGGCGAGTACGGCGACATCGTCCTCGGCGTGCCGGGCGTCGAGGCGGGCGAGCGCCGTGTCGATGATGTCCTCGACCCCGCCGGCGGACGCGAAACCGACGCCGGCCAGCCGGTTCAGGGACTGCTCGATGTCCTCGCCGCGGTGCTCGACCAGCCCGTCGGTGAACAGCAGCGGGGTCTGGCCGGGGTCCAGCCGCCAGGTGCCCGGCTCGTAGCCGCCGAGGCCCGTTCCCAGGGGCGGGCCGACGGGCACCGGCAGCGGTGCGGCGCTGCCCTCGGCGTCGATCACGGCCGGGGGCAGATGGCCGGCGCCGGCAAGGGTCACCTGGCCACGGCCGGGGTCGACGCGGGCGATCAGACAGGTGGCCGGCCGGCGCTCCGCTTCCGCGGAGGCGATGTCGTCGAGCTGGCGCAGCACGCGGTGCGGCGGGAGATCGGCGGCGGCGATGTAGCGCAGCGCGGACCGGTACGCGGTCATGTCCACGGCGGCTTCCAGGCCGTGCCCCATGACGTCGCCGACGACGAGCAGCGTCCGGCCGAAGTGCAGCCGGACGGTCTCGCACCAGTCGCCGCCCACCAGGGTGCTCTGCCCGACGGGCAGATAGCGGATGGCCACGTCGAGGTTCGGGTGCGGACGGCCGGGCTCGGCGAGCAGCGCCCACTGGAGCTTGCCGACGATGCCTCGGACCCGGTCGTGCTCCCGGGCGTGCCGGATGTGGGAGGCGGCGCGTTCGGCGAGGAGGGCGAGCAGCCCGGCCTCCGCCGGGGTGAACGGCGTTCGGTTCCGGGCGCAGATCAGCATGCCGTAGGAGTGGCCGCCCGTGGCCAGGGAGACGCAGACCGCCGGCCGCGCGCCGTCGGACACCGGAGGGTCTCGTCTCCGTCCGAGCCGGCCGCCTCCTGGGCCGCCGACTCGGCCCACCGCACCGGGGGCAGCGTCGCCGGGTCGCCGTGGACGGCCTCGTACGCCGGTCCGGCCTCGCCGCCGACCCGTAGCACCGCCGCCGTGCCGCCCGCCTGCCCGGCGGCCTCCCTGGTCAGCTCCGCGCAGGTGGCGTCCTCGTCCAGCGTGGTGCCGATCCGGGCCAGTGCCGTACGCACCACGGTCAGCCGGGGCGAAACGCCGAGGTCCTGCCCGGGTGTGCCACGGGACGCGACGGGCCGTGCCCTCGCCGGTCTGTGAGACGTCTGGAACCAGCGCACCACACTGAACACCCTAAAGGCCGCCTAACCCACCCATCGTACGGACGGGGCAGGGCGCCGGCGGGCGAGGGCCGGGCGGCGGGGAGGCCACAGGGGCGGACGCGGGTGGGCACGACGGGGGCGGGCGCGGGCGGACACCCGGAGCACGGGGGCGCACGCGCTGCATATATCTGCCGGTTTGGCGCGCGGGCGCTCGCCCCATACGGGGAATTGAGCCCCCGCCCTATGGCCGCGACACCGGGCACCCGGTGCACTGAGGCCTCCATCTCTCGGTCGTCGGCGCACCACAGGGAGGCTCTTCATGGCACTCACGGAGTGGACGAAGTCAATGGAGTGGCTGGCAGCGGCATCGGAGGATCCCGGCGCCTGCAAACAGGAGTGGCAGAACGGCAGCACCGGGGTCGCACTGCTGGCCGCCGGCCGGTTCTGGGACGTGCTGATCGTGCCGGAGGAACTCGGGCTGCGCGTCGCCGACCTCCTGGAGGAACTGCCCCTGCTGGACCGCGGCCCCTGCCTCGTGGACACCCGACGGCGCAACGTCGGCTTCCTGCTGCCCCCGGAGCCGCAGACCGTGTGGATCGGCACCGGCGTACGCCTGCTCGGCGCGGGCACCTGGATCACCGCTCCCGCCCCGCACTGCCGCTGGGGCGCCCTGCGCTGGCTCGTCCCGCCGGACGGCAGCGGAACCCTGAACATGCCGGAGGTCCTGGAGATGGCCTTACAGCGCTGCGCGAGCGAGCTGTCCCGCACCCACGGGCACCCCGCGCCGGCCGCGTGCGCCGCAGGGGGCCGCGTACGGCCCTGACCGGCCCGGAGGTGTCGCTGTGACGCGGCTGTGACAGTCGACGGACAGCGCCATGACGTCCACCGACCAAAGTATTGGAAACGGACAAATTGCAGCTTTCGGACATCCATCGCTTCCGGTGATGTGAGCGGGGATGACCGAGTCGATCTGTCAGAGGACCCCCATGAGCTTCACCATCACCACCCCGCACGACGAAGCCACCGCCCCCGCGCTGGCCCCGCGCGAGAGGGAGACGCTCCAGCACATCGCCCGAGGCTGCACTTACCTCCAGGCGGCCCGGCTCATGGGACTGTCCAAGCACACGGTCGACGCCTACCTCCGTCGTATCCGCGCCAAGCTCGACATCAACAGCACCGCCGAGCTCACCCGGACGGCCATCGCCCTGGGTCTGTGACCCCGTCCGTAACCCCCGCCGCGCCCCGCGTCAAGTAACGAACAGCCGGGGCTGGGGCGTTCGTCCCCGGCGAGGGACTGTTGCAGTCCACCCCGCACACAGACCCGAACAGGTTCCCCATGAATGACATCGCCATCGTCGGACTCGGCTGCCGCTTCCCCGGAGCCGCGGGCCCCCGGGCGTACTGGAAGCTCCTCCTGCGTGGGGAACGGCAGTTCACCGCGGTTCCGAAGGACCGCTGGAACCATGACACGTTCCACCGGCCCGGCGACCCACAGGCCCCCGACAGCGCGTACACCGACCAGGTCGCCTTCCTCCGGGACGTGGACCGCTTCGCCGCGGGGCACTACGGACTGCCGCCGCGTCGTGCCGAGGCCATGGACCCGCAGCACCGTCTGGCGCTCGACGTCACCCGTGAGGCCCTCGACGACGCCGGGCTGGGCCGCGGCGGCTTCGACCGGGAGCGCACGGGCGTCTTCTTCGGCATCTCGGTGTCCGACTACCGGGAACTCGCCACCGCACGTCTCAGGGCCCTCGGACTCGCCGACGGATCACTCGGCGTGACCGCCGACGCCGACGCGCTCAACGCGCTGAAGGACGGTTCGGCCCGGGATCTCCCGCCCATCGGGACCTTCACCATGCCGGGCGTCCTGCTCAACATGGCGCCCGCCACGGTGAGCCGGCATTTCAACCTCGGCGGCCCGAGCTTCACCGTGGACGCCGCGTGCTCCAGCTCTCTGGTGGCCCTCGACCACGCGGTGGCGCAGCTGCGTCGCGGTAGCTGCAGGGCCGCGGTCGTCGGCGGGGTCTACCTGAGTCTCACGCCGGACAGTCTGGTCGGCTTCTCCCGGCTCGGCGCGCTGTCCGCCGCGGGGGTGTGCCGTCCGTTCGACACCAGGGCCGACGGCTTCGTCCTCGGCGAGGGAGCCGGCGCCGTGATCCTTCGGCCGCTGCAGGACGCCCTCGTCGACGGCAACCGCGTCTACGCCGTCATCAAGGGCATCGGCTCCGCGAACGACGGCGCCTCGGCGGGACCGCTGACGCCGAGCCCCGACGGACAGCTGCGTGCCATGCGCGGCGCGTTCGACGACGCGGGTCTGCCTGCGGATGCCCCCTCCTTCATCGAGGCGCACGGGACGGGGACCAGCGTCGGTGACCGCGCGGAGGTGGAGGCGCTGCGCCGGCTGCGCACCGAGGGCGGGGACCGGGCTCCGGGCCTCTGCTACCTCTCCTCGGGCAAGGCCCTCATCGGGCATTCGCTGTCCGCCGCCGGCATCGCGGGACTGATCAAGACCGCACTGGTGGTGCACCACCGCACGGTCGTACCGCAGCCCGACGTCATCCCCCATCCCGACCTGGGGCTGGACGCGGCCGGCCTGCGCGTGGCCGACACCGCGCGGGCCCTGCCGCAGCCGCGGTCGGCGGGTGCCGGACCGCTGTGCGCGGCCGTCAGCTCCTTCGGTTTCGGTGGCACCAACGTGCACGCGGTCCTCCAGCAGGCGCCCACCTCGACGTCCGTCCGGCGGCCCTCGGCCTCCCCCCGGACACGCGGCGCCGACACCGTCAGCGGCGCCGAGCCCCAGCTCGCGCTGATCTCGGCCGGCAGCCCGCGGTTGCTGCGGGAGCACATCGACGACCTCCTCAACCACTTGGAGCAGCCGGGCGCCATACCCTCGGTGTCGACGGCGGCGCTGGCCCACACCTTGACCGGGCGCGAGCCACTGCCGAGCAGGCTCGCGATCGTCGCCGGTGACACGGCCGAGTTCACCGAGCGGCTGCGCAGGGCACGCCGACAGCTGGCCGAAGGTGCCCGGGGCGACCTCGGCGACGGTGCCTTCGCCGCGGACGCTCCGCTGCGGCCCGCCGCGCGCCGGATCGCCTTCGTCTACCCGGGCCAGGGCAGCCAGCGCCCCGGCATGATGCGCGAACTCCATGAGCGCTACCCCGACTTCCGCGAAACCGTCGACGCCCTCGGCGCCGAAGCACGGCGGCACTGCGGCGTGGATCCGGCCGACCTGCTGTACGGGCCGGCGGCTGACTCGGCGGACGACGCCGGGCTCAGGCGCCGGCTCGCCCCCACAGAGGTGTGCCAGCCGCTGCTCGGCACCGTGCAGCTCGCCGCCACCGGGCTGCTTGCGGCGAGCGGCGTCGTCCCGGATGTCGTACTCGGCCACAGCGTGGGTGAGTTCGCGGCCGCGGCGACGGCCGGTGTTCTCCCGGCCGAGGAGACCGTGGCCCTGCTGGCCCGGCGAGGCGCGATCCTGCGGGACGCGGAGGGCGAGCCGCGCGGCTCGATGCTCGCCGTGCGGACGGACGAGGAGACCTGCCGACAGTTGGTCGAGGACGTCCGGGACGTGTGGATCGCGTGCCTCAACGAGCCCCGGCAGACAGTCGTCAGCGGCACCAGGGAAGCCCTCGACGCGCTGCGGCGCCGGTGCGCGGAGGGCGGCATCGCCACGAGGGCGCTCGAAGTCTCCAACGCCTTCCACTCGCCGCGGCTGGCGGCGGGCGACGAGGCCATGCGCACCGACCTCGAAGGGCGGACCCTGACCAACCCCCGCCTGCCGCTGGTCTCCTGCGTGAGCGGGACCGTGTGCGACGACCCCGACGAGCTGCGTCGGCTGTGGTCGCGTCACGCCTCCGAACCGGTGCGCTTCAGCGACGCCGTTCGCAGCGCCTACGACGCGGGCGCCCGCCTCTTCGTGCAGGTGACGGGCGGCAACTCGCTCCTCTCCGCCGTCCGCCGCAATCTCGCCGGGCAGGACGACGTCCACGTCGTCGCGGTCGACAACCCCGCTCCGGACGGCCGGCGCGGCTACCTCGGCGCCCTCGCCCGCCTCGCCGTCCTGGGCGTCGACGTGGACGTACGACGGCTGATCGAGCCGGCCGACCGCCAGCTGCTGGACCTGCCGACGGCCCGGCTGGAGACGCGGTCCTACTGGTGGGGGCACCGGCCGACAGCGACAGCCCACGAGACCCGCGCCGCGGGGCGGACGACTCCCACGCCCCCGCCGACCCCGCCGACCACATCAACCCCCGGTTACGCCCCCCGCCCCCGGACCTCCCTCGCCCCGACCAAGGACTACCCCATGCACGAACTGCTCGACCTGATCCAGCACCAGGTGACCCTCCTCGGCCGCCTCGGCGAGGCGCTGACCGACGCGACGCACTCGGAACCCGCCGAGCCAGCCGTGCCCACCGAGCCAGCCCAGCCCACCGCCGAAACAGAGGCAGTACAGGACGCGGTGTTCGAGCAGATAGCCCGGATCAGCGCATTCTCCGCGAGTGATCTGCACGCCGGTCAGCGGCTGGTGGACGACCTCGGTTTCGACTCGCTGATGCTGACGGACCTGTTCACGTCGCTCAAGCGGCGCTGGCCGTCCCTGACGGTCGACGAGAGGTGCGCCCGGCCGACGGTCGGCAGCGTCACGGCGATGGTGCGGGAGGAGGCGATGCCCGGCCCGTCGGCGGGCGGCCCGATCCCGCTGCCCCGGCCGACCGATCCCCCGGTCCCCGAGCCCACCCCCGCCAGCTCCTCGCCGCCGGTCGACCGGCTCCCGCAGGACCAGACCCGCATCGACCGCTTCCCCGAGGTGACCGCACACCGGGAACGCATGAGCCTGCTCGACCGGCTCGACCTGCCGAACCCGTACTTCCGTGTGCACGAGGGCGGCATGACGGACACCACCGTCGTGGACGGCCGTGAGCTGATCTCCTTCTCCGGCTTCAACTACCTGGGTCTGGCGAGCGACCCCCGAACGACCGCGGCGGTGGAGGAGGCCGTCGCACGGTGCGGTACGTCCGCCTCCGCCAGCCGGCTGCTGTCCGGCAGCCGTCCGCTGCACCTCCAGTTGGAGCGGGAACTCGCCGACACCCTCGGAACCGAGGACGCGATCACCCTGACCAGCGGACATGCCACCAACGTCACCGTCATCGGCCATCTCGTCGGGCCGGAGGACCTGATCGTCCACGACTCGCTCGCCCACGACAGCATCCTTCAGGGCTGCAGGCTCTCCGGAGCCACTCGCCGGCCCTTCCCGCACAACGACGCCGCCGCCCTGGACGCCCTCCTCACCCGGGTCCGGCACCAGTACCGTCGTGTGCTCGTCGTCGTCGAGGGCGTGTACAGCATGGACGGCGACATCGCCGACCTGCCCGCGCTCATCGACGTCAAGCGTCGGCACGGCGCGCTGCTGATGGTCGACGAGGCGCACAGCATCGGCGTGATCGGCGCCACCGGGCGCGGGATCGGTGAGTACCACGACGTCGATCGCCGGGCCGTCGACCTGTGGGGCGGCACGCTGTCCAAGGCGTTGGCCGGGTGCGGCGGCTACATCGGGGCCGACCGCGGTGTCGTGGAGTACCTGAGGTACACCGCCCCGGGCTTCGTCTACAGCGCCGGCATGACTCCCGCCAACGCCGCCGCCTCCCTGGCCGCACTGCGCACGATGCGTGCCGAACCCGAGCGCCTGACGCGCCTGCGGGAGAACTCCGCGCTGTTCGCGAGCCTGGCGCGCCGGGCCGGCATCGACATCGGCGCCAGCCACGACTCGCCGATCGTCCCGTGCATCGTCGGTGACTCGGCGAAGACCCTCCGGCTGGCCGAGGCGATGTTCCGGCAGGGCGTGAGCGTCAATCCGATCCTCCACCCGGCCGTGCCCGAGGAGCTGACCCGGCTGCGGTTCTTCGTCACTTGCGAGCACACCCCGGACCAGATCCGCCACACGGTCGGCGCACTGCGACGGCAACTGCCGTACGCCGACACCTCCATCGCCACGGGAGCAGCGGCCTGAGACCGGCCGGGGGGCCGGACAGGTCGGGTCAGCCGCCGAGCGCCGCCAGCACCACGGACCTGGCCTCCTCCTGGACCTGGCGCAGATGGTCCGGGCCGAGGAACGACTCGCCGTAGATCTTGTAGACGTCCTCGGTGCCCGAAGGGCGGGCCGCGAACCAGGCGTTGGCGGTGGCCACCTTGATGCCGCCGAGGGCGGCGCCGTTGCCGGGCGCCTCGGTGAGGACGGTGGTGACCGGCTCGCCGGCAAGGGTGTCGGCGGTGACCTGACGCGGGGACAGCTTGGCGAGCAGGGCCTTCTCGTCGCGGGAGGCCGGGGCGTCGACACGGGCGTAGGCGGGGGCGCCGAAGCGGTCGGTGAGCTCGGCGTAGTGCTGGGAGGGGGTCCTGCCGGTGACCGCCGTGATCTCGGAGGCGAGCAGGGCCAGGAGGATGCCGTCCTTGTCGGTGGTCCACACCGAGCCGTCGCGGCGCAGGAAGGACGCGCCGGCCGACTCCTCGCCGCCGAAGCCGAGGGTGCCGTCGGACAGGCCGTCCACGAACCACTTGAAGCCGACGGGGACTTCGACCAGTTGTCGGCCGACGTCCGCCGCGACCCGGTCGATCATGCTGGACGACACCAGGGTCTTGCCGATGCCGGCGCCCGCGGGCCACTGCTCGCGGTGCGAGAAGAGGTAGGAAATCGCCACGGCCAGATAGTGGTTGGGGTTCATCAGGCCCGCGTCCGGTGTGACGATGCCGTGCCGGTCGGCGTCGGCGTCGTTGCCGGTGGCGATGTCGAAGCGGTCGCGCTGCTCGATGAGGGAGGCCATGGCGTACGGCGAGGAGCAGTCCATGCGGATCTTGCCGTCCCAGTCGAGCGTCATGAAACGCCAGGTGGGGTCGGTGAGCGGGTTCACCACCGTGAGGTCGAGCCTGTGCTGTTCCGCGATACGGCCCCAGTAGGCGACCGAGGCGCCGCCCAGCGGATCGGCGCCGATGCGCACCCCGGCGGACCGGATCGCGTCGAGGTCCAGCACGTTCGGCAGGTCGGCGACGTAGGCGCCGAGGAAGTCGTGGCGGCCGGTGCCGGGGGCGGCCAGGGCACGGGTGCAGGGGATGCGGCGTACGTCCTTCATGCCGCCGGTGATGATCTCGTTGGCGCGGTCCTGGATCCAGGAGGTCGCCTCGGAGCCGGCGGGGCCGCCGCTCGGTGGGTTGTACTTGAAGCCACCGTCGGCGGGCGGGTTGTGCGAGGGGGTGACGACCACGCCGTCGGCGAGAGCGGACGTGCGGTTCCGGTTGTGGGTGAGGATGGCGTGCGAGACGGCCGGGGTGGGCGTGTAGCCGTCGGCCTGGTCGATGAGGACGGTCACGTCGTTGGCCGCGAAGACCTCGAGGGCCGTGATCCGGGCGGGCTCCGACAGGGCGTGGGTGTCGGCGCCGAGGAAGAGCGGGCCGTCGGTGCCCTGGGCGGCGCGGTACTCGCAGATGGCCTGGCTGGTTGCGGCGATGTGGTCCTCGTTGAACGCCGCCACGAGGGACGAGCCGCGGTGTCCCGAGGTGCCGAACGCCACCCGCTGGCCCGGCTCGGCCGGGTCGGGGTGCAGTGCGTAGTACGCCGTGACCAGGCGGGCCACATCGATGAGGTCTTCGGGCCGGGCCACCTGCCCCGCTCGCGCGTCCTGCATTTCCCCGCTCCTCCGCACAGTTCGACCGTTGGGTACGGCCCTCATTCTCCCCTGCCCGGGGCGTCGGGACGCGCATCGGGCCGCCGTTGTGGCACGCGTCCGACGGGTGCGACGATGCGGGCCGACGAGCGGAGGGACACCGACATGGGGCACGACGACGTGGGACACGAGAACGTGGGACACGAGGACGTGGGGTACCAACGGCCGCCCGCCGCCGTGCTGTTCGACGCGCTGGGTGCCGACTACGAGAAGGCGTTCGGCCGTGCCCCCGCGCACCTTGCCGCGCTGGAGTGGCTGATCGAGCGGCTGCCGCCCGCCGCGCGGACGCTGGACGTGGGCAGCGGCACCGGGCGGCCCACCGCGGCCGCGCTCGTCGGGGCCGGCCACTCGGTGCTGGGCGTCGACGTCTCCCCCGTCATGGTCGAACTCGCCGCCCGTCAGGTCCCCGAGGCCGAGTTCCGCCACGCCGACGTCCGGGAGCTGTCGTTCGAGGCGGACTCGTTGGACGGCGTGTGCGTGTTCTTCTCACTGCTGCAGATGACCCGGGCCGAGCAGTCGGCGCTGACGCGGCGGCTGGCCGTGGCGCTGCGGCCCGGCGGGCATCTGGTGCTGGCCACCGTGCCCGCTGACGTCGAGGACGTGGAGGTGGTCTTCATGGGCCGGCCGGTGCGCGCGACCAGTTTCGCCGAGGAGGACGTCGTCGGCATGGTGGAGGCGGCGGGGCTGACGGTGCTCGCCCGGCACAACGCCGCTTTCACGCCGGACCACCCCGACGGCGGACCCGAGCCCCACCTCTTCCTGTACTGCCGCCGCGACGAGACCGGCCGCTGAGACCCGCCCGGACCAACTGCCTTCTCCTGCCGGCCCCTTCGGCCGAAGGCCACCTACCCCGACCGGGCGCGGCCGGACACACTGAGACGTCGGCCGGCCTCGACGCGGCGTCGACGGGCAGTCCGTGGCCGCGTCCCGCGCGGCCGTGCGCCATCACTCGAACCTGCCCTACCGGCCTCGGGAGACTTCAGTGAGCACAGTGCGCCGTACCCCCGTCAGACGTCGTCCACGGCTGATCGCCTCGGTGGTGAGCCTGCTCGTGGCGGCGGCTCTCGCCATGTCCGACGCCGGCGCGGCCGCAGCGGTCACGGCCGGCGCCGCACCGTCAGCCGCGTCGGTGGCCGGCGCGGCGTCGGCCGTCGAGTCCCTGGGCATCGCCGGGACGACCTGGACCGTCGAGAAGCGCAGCGGCAAGCTGCGCATCCTCGCCGACTCCACCGTCACCGACTCGGACCTGGCCAGAATCCGGCGGGCCACCGGGCGCTTCCCGGGTGTCGCGACCCTCGAACGGCTCGACGGCAGGCTGCGCACCCTCCTGTCGGGCGGCGACGGCATCTACGCGGCCGGTTGGCGCTGTTCGGCGGGGGTGAACGTACGCAGCGGCACCACGTACTACTTCGTCACCGCCGGCCACTGCACCGACACCATGCCCACCTGGTACACCAGTTCCGCCATGACCACGACGATCGGCCCCACCACCGGCACCAGCTTCCCCGGCAACGACTTCGGTGTCGTCCAGTACTCCAATCCCTCCGTGCCGCGCCCCGGCACCATCGGCAGCATCGACGTCACCGGCACCGCGACGGCCTACGTCGGCCAGAGCGTCTGCCGTCGGGGCGCGACCACCGGGGTCCGCTGCGGCGTGGTGACCGCGCTCAACGCGACCGTCAACTACCCGGACGGGACCGTCTCCGGCCTGATCCGGACCAACATCTGCGCCGAGCCGGGCGACAGCGGCGGCCCGCTCTACGCCGGCGACAAGGTAGTCGGGATCCTCTCCGGCGGCTCCGGGAACTGCGCCTCGGGAGGGACCACCTACTACCAGCCGATCCAGGAAGTACTGAGCGCCTACGGGCTTTCCGTCTACTGAGTCGCCGGTTCGAGACGGACGCAGCAGTGGCCGTCGCCGGGTGCCAGACAGGCCTGGCGGCCGTGCTCGTCGAGCCCTTCGAGGACGCCGCGGAGCAGGTGGAGGTTCATGCCGCAGACGGTCTGCGTGTGTTCGCGGGCGAGCGCGTGGAAGGGGCAGTTGCCCAGCACGATCGCGTCACCGTCGTAGCGGGGTTCGAAGCCGTACCGCTCCAGCAGGTCGAACACGCCCGTGTGCCGGCCGGCCAGCCCGGCGCCGACCTCGTGGGCCTTTCGGTGCAGGACGGAACGCACCGGTTCGCCGGTGGCCTCGGACTCCTCCAGGGCCTGGGCCAGGAGCCGTCCGGCCAGCTCGTACTGCCGCTCCGGAAGGTTGACGCTGACCTGCTTCGCGGAGCGCCGGTACAGCTTGGCCGGCCTGCCCGCTCCCGGGCCGGTGCGGCCGCTGCGCCGTTCGTAGACGACGTCGAGGAGTGACTCGTCCGCCAGTCGGTCCAGATGGAAGGCCGCGGTCTGGCGTGCGAGCCCGAGCGCGGCGGCCGCTTCGTCACGGCTGACCGGTGCCTGCTGGCGCACGACATGGTCGTACAGCCTCCTGCGCGTCGGCTCGTCCAGAGCGGCGACGGCGGAGACATCGGGGCGGCTGGCTTCGTTCGGACGGTCCACGAACACCAGTGTAAAACCCATGCCCATTGACTTAAGAACGTCCAGGCGCTTCTATCGACAGTAAGAGTTGTCGTTAGAAGACGCGAAGGAACAACGCCATGTCCTCCACCACCACAACCACGTCGGCCGGGCCTCGGCGAGCCGCGCTCGCCGACCCCCGCTACCAGGCATTCGTCATCCTGCGCACCGGGTTCACCGTGGCGCCGATCCTGTTCGGACTGGACAAGTTCACCAACCTCCTCGTGGACTGGCCCGGCTATCTCGCGCCGTGGATCAACGACGTCGTTCCCGGCAGTGCCCAGGCGGCCATGTACGCCGTCGGTGTCATCGAGATCGTCGCGGGTCTCGTCGTCGCTCTTGCCCCTCGCTTCGGGGGCTGGCTGGTGGCCGGATGGCTCGCCGGCATCATCGTCAACCTCCTGACCATCCCCGACTACTACGACATCGCGCTGCGCGACTTCGGCCTGCTGCTCGGCGCGGTCGCCCTGGCCCGGCTCGCGCAGGGCTACCACCGCGAGGGGCCCTCACGCTGAAGCCCGGCGCGGCGACCGGTGCGTCACCCGCCCCCACCTGCCGGTGATCCCGGCGGTCAGGGGCGGGGTGACGGCTTCTTGCGGGGTGACGTTCGGCGGTGAAGCCGGATCGCGAGGGGCGCGGCGGTGAGGACGGAGGAGCAGGTGCCGACCGCGAGGCCGATGAGCAGGGCGAGGGCGAAGTCGGTGAGCGAGGAGCCGCCCAGCACGGCGAGGGCGGTGAGGATGAAGGCGGCGCCCATGCCGGTGTTCACGGTGCGGGGCAGGGTCTGCAGGATCGCCTGGTTCACGATGCCGGGGAACGGTGTCCGGGAGGCCTTGCGGGCCAGTTCCCTGACGCGGTCGAAGAGCACGACGGAGTCGTTGACCGAGTAGCCGACCACCGTGAGCAGGGCGGCCAGGAACACCCCGTCGACGGGCTTGCCCAGCCAGGCGAAGACGCCGAGCAGGATCACCACGTCCTGGGCGAGGGCCACCACGGCGGCGGTACCGAAGACCCAGCGGAAACGCACGGTGAGGTAGACGAGCTGCGCCCCGAGGGCCACGGCGAGCGCGATCAGCGCGCCTTGACGCAGCTCCTTGCCGAGGCTGGGACCGATCAGCTCGTCACGGACCTTGTCGGCCCCGCCCGCGACGTCGTCCACGGCACCGGTGACCTCGGCCACTTCGGCGTCGGTCAACGTCCCGGTGCGTACCGTCAGGCCCGCGTCACCCGAGGACTGCACGACGGCACGGGGCAGTCCGGCGTCGACGAGTGCGGTGCGGACCCGGTCGGGGTCGACGGGGCCGGCGGTGGCGTACTCGATGAGGCGGCCACCGGTGAACTCCACACCGAGGTCGACCCCCCGCACCGCGATCCCCGAGCCGGCCAGCACCAGCACCGCGGCGGACGTGGCCAGCCAGCGCAGCGGGCGGCGCATCAGCTGGGGGTTACGGCGGACCAGGCGGTCGCGGACCGGGCCGGTGGTGGCGATGCCGGTGAGGCGGGGGCGGCGGCGTACGCTCGGCCGGCTCGCCGCGAACTCGGCGAGGACACGGCTGATCACCAGGGCGCTGAACATGGCGGCGAGCACGCCGATGCCCAGGGTGACGCCGAAGCCGCGGACGGGCCCGGAGGCGAGGAAGAACAGCAGGGCGGCCGCGATCAGTGTGGTGATGTTGGAGTCGGCGATCGCGCTGAAGGCGTTGCGGAAGCCGGCCGCGAGCGCCGAGCGGGTGCTGGGGCGGCGGCGGGCCGCGTACTCCTCCCTCGCCCGTTCGAAGACCAGCACGTTGGCGTCCACGGCCATACCGATGGCCAGGACGAATCCGGCCAGGCCCGGCAGGGTCAGGGTGGCGCCGAGGGCGGCCAGGGCGGCGTAGGAGACCAGGCCGTAGCAGGCCAGCGCGACGGCGGCGAGGCCGCCCAGCAGCCGGTAGACGGCGATGATGAACAGCGAGGTCAGCGCGGTGCCGATGGCGGCGGCCCAGGCGCTGGCGGCGATGGCCTGCGCGCCCAGGGTGGGGCCGACGGTGCGCTGTTCGACGGTCTCGACGGGCACGGGCAGGGCGCCGCCGTTGATGAGCAGGGACAGTTCGCGTGCTTCCTCCGGGCTGAAGGAGCCCGTGATCTGGGTGGCGCCGTCGCGGATGCCGGTCTTGCAGCCGACGGACGGGTCGACCTGCGGGGAGGAGATGACCTTGTCGTCGAGGACGATGGCGACCCTTCGTGCCGGGTGGCCCGCCGCATGGCAGGCGGCCTCGCCGGTCAGCCGGGCCCAGCCGTCGCGGCCGGTGCCCTCGAAGTCGACGGTGACGTGCCATCCGGCGGCGCCCTGCTGGTCGAAGCGGGCGGCGGCCTCCTTGACATGCTCGCCGGTCAGGGCCGCGGCCCCGAGGCGCAGGGGCGTGCCGGACTCGTCCGGCAGGACGCGTTCCCGTGGTCGCTTCGGCAGGGGGCGGGTGCTGTCCTCGGCGCTGTCGGCGGTGCCGAGCACCTGGTGGAAGGTGAGCTGCGCGGTACGGCCCAGGACGTCGGCGGCCTTCTTCGGGTCCCGCACGCCGGGCAGTTCGACGATGATCCGGTTCTCACCGGAGTGGACGAGGGTGGGTTCGGCGACGCCGAGTGCGTCGACACGGCCGCGCAGCACTTCCAGGCTGCGGTCGGTGGCCTCGCGGTCGGCTTCGGCGGTGGCGGTGGAGCGGGTTTCGAGCACGATCTGCGTACCGCCGCGCAGGTCGAGTCCGAGCCGGACCGGCACGGTGACTGCGATGTACAGCGACACGGCGAGCACGGCGAGGGCGAGCAGCGCCCGTACGCGCAGGGAACGGTTCAACGGAGCCTCCGGCAGGCATGCCGCCGCGGCGGCCGGTGATGGCCGCGGCGGGGCGGGAGTGGATGGGGCGGGGAGTGGGGCGTCAGGTGCCGGAGAACACCGGGGGCGCCCGCCCGCGATCGTGGGCCGTGTGGGGCTGCGAGGACGGCGCGGGGAGCGCCGGGGCCGGGGGTCGTACGCCGTGGGACGACGGGGCGGCGTCCATGTCCTGGCCGCGGGCGAGGAGGGGGACGCGCGGGGCGGGGTGGTCGTTGTGCGGGTCGTGGCGGGTGGCCGCCCGGACGACGCAGGCGGCGTCGCAGTCGTCGGCGGCGTGCGGCCCGTCGCCCCGGTGCTGTGTGGCTGTCACGGGTGCGCCGACGACCGGCGGGGCGGCGGCGCCGAGGGTGGTCAGCAGCGCCAGGAGGACGGCTGCCAGCACTGCCACGGCGGGGGCACGTCGCACAGGCGGCGGGATGCCGGGGGCGATGCGCGCGGCGTCGTGCATGCGGTCAGGGCTCGATCAGGCCGGCGCGGATGGCGTAGCGGGTGAGGTCGAGGCGGTCGCGCAGGCCGAGTTTGTGCAGGAGGTTGGCGCGGTGGCGCTGGACGGTCTTGATGCTGATGAAGAGCAGATCGGCGATCTCCTTGGACGAGTGGCCCTCGGCGACCAGCTTCAGGACCTCTTCCTCCCGGGGGGTGAGGATCTGGTCGGGGGTCTCCTGGCCGTGGCGGGCCCGGTCGAGGTAGTTGCGGATCAGCGCGGTGACCGCGCCGGGATACAGGAACGGCTCGTCCCGCATCGCGGCCCGGCAGGCCGCGACCAGGTCCCGGTCGGCGACGGACTTCAGCACATAGCCGCTCGCGCCGGCCTTCAGGGCCTGGAAGAAGTACTGCTCGTTGTCGTGCATGGTGAGCATCAGGATCCGCAGCTCCGGCTTGAGGGCGGCCAGTTCACGGGCTGCCTGGAGTCCGGTCAGGCGTGGCATGGCGATGTCCAGCACTGCCAGGTCGACGTCGTGGGCGCGGGCCAGTTCGATGGCCTGAGCTCCGTCCCCGGCCTCGGCGACCACCTGCAGGTCGGGTTCCTGGTCGAGGATGAGCCGCACACCGCGGCGGACCAGCGCGTGGTCGTCGGCGAGCAGGATACGGATCGTGTTCGTCCGCGCCGCGGCGGTCGTGGTCGTTTCGGGCATGGTCAGTGCTTCCTGGATACGGGCGCGGTGAGCTGGACACGGGTGCCGGTGCGGGGGGCCGGTGCGATCTCCAGGCTGCCTCCGACGAGGAGGGCGCGCTCCCGCATGCCGCGGATGCCGGCGCCTTCACGGGCGGCCTCGACGCCGCGGCCGTCGTCGGTGACGGTCAGCACCGCGCCGTCGTCGCTGTGGCGCAGGGCGACGGTGACGTGTTCGGCGGACGCGTGCCGGGCGACGTTGGTCAGCGACTCCTGGGCGACGCGGTAGAGGACCAGTTCCGTCTCCGGTGCCAGGGCGGGCAGGTCGGTGTCGAAACGGCGGGTGATACGCAGCCCGGTGTGGGTGGCGAAGTCCTCGGTGAGGGAGGTCAGCGCGCTGATCAGGCCCAGGTCGTCCAGCACCCCGGGTCGTAGCCGGCGTACCAGGCGGCGGACCTCGTCCAGGCTCTCCCGGGTGATCTCCTGCACCTCGTGCAGGTCCTTGCGCAGGGGTTCCGGTGCGTCGTCCGCGGCGCGCTTGAGGCCCAGCAGGATCGCGGTCATGGTCTGGCCGACCTCGTCGTGCAGTTCCTGTGCGATGCGGCGGCGTTCGGCCTCCTGGGCCATCAGGGCCCGGGCGCTGCTGGTGGCCCGCTCCTGTTCGAGCCGCTCCAGCATCGCGTTGAAGGTACGGATCAGCTCGGCGACCTCGCGGCCGCCGGCGGCGGGCAGGCGCTGGCCGGGGCGCAGCAGGTCCACGGTGGTCATCAGCCTGGTCAGCCGGTCGAGCGGGGCCAGGCCGAGACGCAGCAGCGCGGCGTTGGCGACGAGCATGACGGCGAGACCGCCGACCAGGATGACGGCCTCGGTGAGCAGGACCGGCACGGACACGGTCACCGGAGCCCACAGCAGCAGTGCCGTGGCCAGGCCCAGCACCACGGCGTTCAGGGCGAAGATCCGCCAGAACAACGACACCGGCCCCACGCCTTCCCTTCCACCGCCTCGGTTCACCTCCACTGTCGGCCATCAGGCGGCCCACGGCGTGCGCGACTCCGGGATGCGTGACCGACCTGCGGCCAGGCTGCCTCTTCCCGAGCGCGCAGTCGATGGGCGCTGACCCCCATTTCCCCATACGCGCGCCACCCATGGAGCGGCCGTATGGGTCTCCCGTCCCGGGGTAGATGGAGTCCGCGACCGATAGGTATCCGCAGCGCGTCCGGCCAGGGTGGATGGCACCGGGGTGGATGACACACGACCACCCCGGCCCAGACAAGACAAGACGAGACGAGAAGGGCACCGATCATGTCGCTCGACGTCACCCGGGCCGAACCCTCTCCGCACGAGGCCCGTCAGCGCCTCGAACACGCCCGTGTCTCCCGGCTGGCGCAGCTGCACGCCCTCAGCGAGACCGGGCACAGCGCGGACGATCCGCTGCTGTCCGCGCAGTTGGCGGCGATGAAGCGGGTCCTCAAGGAGATCGAGGATGCCTTCGGCCGCATCGAGGACGGCACCTACGGAACCTGCGCGGGCTGCGCCAAGCCGGTCCCGGCGGAGCGGCTGGAGATCCTGCCGTACGCCCGCCACTGCGTCGCCTGCCAGCGCCGCGCCATCTGAGAAACCGTCCGTTCCGACCTCCTACGCCCTGCCGCAAAAGGGGTGACGTGGTGAACCACCAGACCATCGACGAGAGCACGACGTGTCTGTCGGCCGAGGACCTCGCCGCGCTGCGGGAGAACCTGCACGAGCAGCGGCTCTTCCGGCAGGAGCAACTGCGCCGGCTCACCGGACCGGACACCTCCCGCGCCGAGGACCGGATCCGGCGGCGGTCCGCCTCGCAGATCGAGGTGCACGTCAAGCTCGTCGCCTCCGCCCGCATGGTCCTGGCCGACGTCGAAGCGGCTCTCACGCGGATGAACGAGGGCCGCTACGGCGCCTGCCACCTGTGCCGGCGCCCTGTGGACCGGGAACGGCTGATGATCGTGCCGCAGGCCCGGTACTGCGCCCGCTGCCAGCAGGTCAAGGAGGCGGGCCGATGACCGGCACCCGCCTGCCGCGCACCACCCTCGCCCGGCACCGGCCCTGACCGCTGTGCCGGCGCTGCCGCGGCATCCCGCCGGACATGGGCAGTGCCCCTACCCGCGCCTGGATCCCCGGCAAGGAAGGGCACCTCGTCAGCGCGGATGTCCGTGCCGGGCCCGGCACCAGAACATGATCCGCCGGACAGCCCCCAGGCCGCGCCCCGCCCCGCGTCCGGTCGGCATTGCATCCGTGGCGTCCACCGCCGAAGGGAGGACCCTTGCCCGGCCGTACACCCCCGCCGCTTCCTCCGCAGGAGCTGCCACGGGTCATGTTCTGGCGCCTGCGCCGCAATCCCCTGCGCCGCCGCAGCGATCTGGCCCAGGCGTTGATCGGCCTCGGTCTGGCCCTGACGGTGTCGGCGGGCACCCCCCTCGCGATGTTCGTGGCCGGCGACGCCGCCCACCGCCACTACGCCCGTGCCGCCCAGCACCAGGCCGCGACGCGCCACCACACCACGGCCGTCCTCGTCGAGGACGCCCCGCGCCACCCCGAACCCGGCTCCGCCGAAGCCAGGAAGACCCGTTACCCCACCGCCGTCCGCTTCACCGACCCCGACGGAGACACCCACACCGCCGAGACCGATGTGCGGCCCGCCCTGCCCAAGGGCACCATCATCCGCGTATGGGCCGACACCGACGGGAAGGTCACCGACCCGCCCCTGACTCCCCACCAGGTCCGCAACCACGCCATGGGCTCGGCTGTCATCGCCGCCCTCGGCGTCCATGCCGCCGCGGCCGCCGCCTACGCCACCGCGGGCCGCGCCATCCAGCGCCGCAACCTCGCCGCCTGGGACGCCGCCTGGGCCGAAACAGCACCTCGCTGGACCACGTCTTTGTAGCCCGCCGCGCCTGGCCGTGATCTCACATCACCTCGACGGCCTGTCATCCTGTCAGCCGAGCCTTCCAGATCTCCTCGCTGGGCCACTGCTGGGCCCACGCAGCGGGAACTTCCGCGTAGTCCCGGTGTGCGGGCCGGGGTGCCCGGACCTCGATCAGGTCCTCGACGACGAAGCCGGAGGCCCGCAGCAGACGCAGCATCTCGCCATGCGGCAGGATGAACTGCACGTGATTCCCCCAGTCCAGCCGAGTCAGACCGAACTGTGCGCGAGACAGGGTGGTGGACGCCGCCCCCTCCGGCCGTAGGCACAGGGCGAACAGGGGTGAGTAGCGCATGAACACCAGCCGGCCTCCAGGAACGAGAAGCCGGGCCGCCTCCGGAATCCACTCATAGGGATCGCACCACAACGAGGCGCCGTACTCGCTGATCGCGAAGTCGAACGTGTTGTCGTCGTAGGGCACCTTCTCGGCCTGGCCCAGAACGAGGGGGAAATCGATGCCGAACTCCGCCTGCATCGCACGCGCAGTGGCGAGTTGCTTCTCCGAGAGGTCGATCCCGATCGGATGGGCCCCGGCTCTGGCCAGCCAAGCGGAAACATAGGCGGTACCGCAGCCCAGCTCGATGGTGCGCATCCCGCCTATGCCGTCGGGAAGGACGGAGACCTCCGTTTCAGGGGTGCCCCACAGGCCCCAACCCGGTTCCGTCCGTGCCCAGTGATCGCGGGCGAGCGGCTCGTGCCACGCAGCCGCCTCGTCATCCCAGTAGCGTCGGTTCTGCTCGACATGGTCCGCCTGGCCGTCATGAGCGTTCATGGCGGCATTCGATCGAAGACGCTGATGCTCCGGCAACGGATTTACCGACCTCTCCGGCGGCCGCCCGTCCGGGCAACAGCCACCAGCCGAGCCGGGGCGCAGATCATCCTCAAGCCAGGAAGCTCAATCGCACCTGCCGGTCGGGGTTGTCCCGGTTGGTGTCCACGAGGCACACAGACTGCCACGTCCCGAGCTCCAGTCGTCCGTTCAGCACCGGCAGCGTCGCGTGGGGCGGGACGATGGCCGGGAGGACGTGGTCGCGGCCGTGGCCCGGGCTGCCGTGGCGGTGCTGCCAGCGGTCGTCGGCGGGCAGCAGGGTGTGCAGGGCGGCCAGCAGGTCGTCGTCGCTGCCGGCGCCGGTTTCGATGATGGCGACTCCGGCCGTGGCGTGCGGCACGAAGATGTTCAGCAGGCCGTCGCGGCCCGCGGCCGCCTCCCGCAGGAAGGCCTCGCAGTCGCGGGTGAGGTCCACGACCCGCTCCGCGGAGCCGGAGGCGACGTTCAGGATTCGGGTGGTGAAGGCGTCTGACATGTACTCCATCCTCGCCCATGCACCGGAGTTCACGCGCTTACGGACGCCGACGGGCCACGTGTGGGCGGGCCTCCGGCTGGTCCGGGGTGGTGGAGTACCACGGGGACACGGCCCGGGCCGGGGTGCGGCTGCTCATCGCGAGCGGGCGCTGACGGTCGGGGCCCAGGGCGGGGAAGATCCGCACCCTCGAGGTCGTTAGTAGAAGCGTGAACAATATCGAGACGGTCGAGTCCGTCGACGTGGTCGTCATAGGCGCTGGTCAGGCAGGTCTCTCCAGCGCCTATCACCTGCGGCGCACCGGCTTCGAGCCGGACCGTGACTTCGTCGTGCTCGACCACTCCCCCGGTCCGGGCGGCGCCTGGCAGTTCCGGTGGCCTTCGTTGACGTACGGCAAGGTGCACGGGATGCACGCGCTGCCCGGCATGGAACTGAGCGATGCCGATCCCGAGCGGCCGTCGTCCGAGGTCATCGCGGAGTACTTCGACCGGTACGAGAGGACGTTCGACCTGCGCGTGCGACGCCCCGTCGACGTGCGTGCCGTGCGCGAGGGCCCGGACGGGCGGCTCCTCGTCGAGACCTCTGCGGGGATCTGGTCGACGCGGGCGCTGATCAACGCGACCGGCACCTGGGACCGGCCGTTCTGGCCGCGCTACCCCGGCCAGGAGACGTTCCGGGGGCGGCAGTTGCACACCGCGCAGTACCCCGGGCCGCGGGAGTTCGCCGGGCAGCGGGTCGTCGTGGTCGGCGGCGGGGCCTCGGGCACCCAGCACCTCCTGGAGATCGCCCGGTACGCGGCCGCCACCACCTGGGTCACCCGGCGTCCGCCCGTGTTCCGGGAGGGTCCCTTCACCGAGGACGTGGGCCGCGCCGCGGTCGCGCTCGTCGAGGAGCGGGTCCGGCAGGGACTGCCACCGAAGAGCGTGGTCTCGGTCACGGGGCTGCCTCTGAACGACGCGATCCGGGAGGGGCTCGCTGACGGAGTGCTGGACCGGCAGCCCATGTTCGACCGGATCACGCCGAACGGCGTGGAGTGGAAGGACGGGCGGCGCCTGGACGCCGACATCATCCTGTGGGCGACCGGCTTCCGAGCCGCCATCGACCATCTGACCCCACTGCGGCTGCGCGAACCCGGCGGCGGCATCCGCGTCGAGGGGACGCGCGCCGTCGCCGACCCCCGCATCCACCTCGTCGGCTACGGCCCTTCCGCCAGCACGATCGGCGCCAACCGAGCCGGCCGCGCTGCCGTACGGGACATCAGACGGTTGCTGGCGAAGGAGCGAGGGACCGAATCGGTCGCCGCATGACGTCCCGTCGGGGAGGGTGAGCCGCCGGGCAAGGTGCTGTCCCGCCAGGGCGCGCCGGGCCCGGCCGACGGGCAGGCTGGTCCACCGAGCTGGTCCACGCGTGGCGGCAGCGCCCGCCCGCGCCCGCCTGCAACGCCCCGGATCGGCCGCCGCGAGCAACCGGACGCACCAGCCCTCCCGCCGAGCGCCCGACCGCATGTCGATCGCCTTGCGGCCCTCTGTCTTCCTACTGCCCACCACCAGCCGCACCCCACGGGAATGTCGCCATCCCGGTGGCTCACTTCGTCGGCTTCGGGGACGCCTTCCGTTGGGCCTTGTCGAAGTCGGCGACATTGCGCTGGTGTTCCGAGTAGTCGGCGGTGAAGCGGGTGTCGCCCGGCTTGACGGTGACGAAGTAGAGCCAGTCGCCCGCGGCCGGGTTGATCGCGGCGCGCATCGCGTCCTCGCCCGGGTTGGCGATCGGCGTGGGCGGCAGGCCCATGCGCTGGTACGAGTTGTAGGGGCTCTCGATCCGCGTGTCGGCGTCGCTCGTCCTGAGCGTGCGGCGGTTCAGGGCGTAGTTGATGGTGGAGTCCATCTGCAAAGGCATGCCGCGTTCGAGCCGGTTGTAGATGACCCGGGCCACCTTGCCCATGTCGGCCTTCGTGTCGGCCTCGGCCTGGACGATGCTCGCGATGGTGACCGCCTGATAGACGTTCATCGCGTTGCGCTGCGCCCCGGCCGCGATCGGGGCGCCGCTGAACTTCTGGTTGGCGGCGTCGACCATGGCCGACAGCAGGGAGTCCGGCGTCGCCTTCTTTCCCGCGCGCTCCAGCGGATATGTCGCCGGGAAGAGATAGCCCTCCGGGTTGCCTTCGGCGTCGTTGGGCAGTTTGAGGTCGAGCTTCCCGAGGGACTTCTTGGTGGTCCCGGGCGGCAGGGTGAGGGCCTTGTCGATGGCCGCGTAGACCTGGCTCGCGCGCCAGCCCTCCGGGATCACCAGCGAGGTCGGCTTCGCCTCCTCGTCCTCGCCCAGACTCAGCAGCGGCACCGCCACGGCGGTGCCGGCCACGACGGCGCCGGCGGCGATCAGGGCGATACGGCCCCGGCGCGTCAGTCGAATCGTGCTCCGTGACGGAGTGTTCATGTGCATGCGGGCACGGTAACCTGCACATGCTCACAAACCCGGCATAACGTCACCCCGTCGGCTCCAGTTGGGCGTCACGACGAACCAGCGCCGCATAGCGCCCGTCCCGCTCCACCAACTCCTCGTGCGTACCCCGCTCCGCCACGCTCCCCGCGTCGAGCACCACGATCTGGTCGGCGCCCCGAACAGTGGACAGACGGTGGGCGATGGTGACCGTGGTGCGGTTGGCGGAGAGGGCGTCGATGGCTTCCTGGACGGCGTGTTCGGTACGGGTGTCCAGCGCGCTGGTCGCCTCGTCGAGGATCAGCACCGGAGGGTCGCGCAGGATGGTGCGGGCGATGGCCAGGCGCTGCTTCTCACCGCCGGAGAAGCGGTGGCCGCGCTCGCCGACGACCGTGTCGTAGCCGTCGGGCAGGGCCGCGATGTGGTCGTGGATCTGGGCCGCCTTCGCCGCCTCGTGCAGTTCCTCGTCGGTGGCGTCCGGCTTGGCGAAGCGCAGGTTGTCGGCGACCGAGGCGTGGAAGAGGTACGTCTCCTGGGAGACGACGCCGACCGCGCGGGCGAGGGTGTCGAAGTCGAGGTCGCGCACGTCGACCCCGTCGAGGGTGACCCGGCCTCCGGTGACGTCGTAGAGCCGTGGCACGAGATGGCCGAGCGTGGACTTGCCCGCACCGGTCGGGCCGACGACCGCGAGGCTGCCGCCCGCCGGGACGGTGAGGTCGATGCCGTCGAGGATCGGGCGGCTCTTGTCCTCGTCGCCGTCACCGTCGTAGCGGAACTCGACGTTCTCGAAGCGGACCTCGCCCTTCACCGCGTCGAGGTGGACGGGGTCCTTCCGCTCGGTGATGTCGATGGGCAGGTCGAGATACTCGAAGATGCGCTGGAACAGCGCGAGCGAGGCCTGGATCTGGACGCCGGTCGACAGCAGGCTGACGGCCGGGCGGAACAGGCCCTGCTGGAGCGAGACGAAGGCGACGATCGTGCCGATCGAGACCTGCGGGCCGCCGAGTTGGAGGGCCGTGCCCGCGGCCCAGTAGATGACGGCGGGCATCGCGGCCATGACGATGCCGATGACGGCCATGCGCCAGCGGCCGGCCATGTTCGACCGCACCTCAAGGTCGACCAGCCGCTCGGACTCGTCCGAGAAGGCCGTGGTCAGCGAGTTGGAGCGGCCCATCGTACGGCCGAGCAGAATGCCGCTGACCGAGAGCGACTCGGTGACGGTGGCGGCCATCGCGGCCATCTGCTTCTGCCGCTGGGTGGTGATCTTCTTGCGTTCGTTGCCGACGCGGCGGCTGATCCAGACGAACACCGGCAGCAGGAGCAGCGAGACGGCGGTCAGCCGCCAGTCGAGGGCGATCATCGCGACGATCGTGGCGATCACGCTGGTGAGATTGGAGACCAGGGAGGTCGCGGTCGAGGTGACGGTGGCCTGCATGCCGCCGATGTCGTTGGCGATGCGGGACTGCACCTCGCCGGTGCGGGTGCGGGTGAAGAAGGCGAGCGACATGCGCTGGAGGCGGCCGTAGACGGCGGTGCGCAGGTCGTGCATGACGCGCTGGCCGACCGTTGTGGAGATCAGGGTCTGCAGGACGCCGAAGACGCCGGACAGCATGGCGCTGAGGATCATGCCGAGCGCGAGCAGGCTGAGCAGGCCGGTGCGCCCCTCGGGGATGGCGACGTCGAGGATCGCCTTGAGGAGGAAGGGGGTGGCGACGCCGACGAGCGACGAGGCGCCGACGAGGAGGCCGACGACGGCCAGACGTCCGCGGTAGGGGCGGAAGAGTCTCAGGATGCGGCGCACCTGCCGGGGCTGCGGCTCGGCGGATGGCGTCCAGGAGGGTTCGTTGTCGGGGTGCATGGGCTCCTTCGGAGGTGTGGTCATGCAGGACTGACGGAGCTTAGCTCATTGTTACCTATACTCACAATGAATGTCGTCCTGATATTGTTCCCGTATGACCAGCCCCGATCCCGACGGCCCGCTCGCCGAGCAGCTGCTGCGCTTCACCCGCCGGGTGCACCGGATCCAGAAACGCCACCTGCTGGAGCGCGGCCTGGGGATCACCCCGGCCCAGTCACGCCTGCTGCGCACCCTCGCGCACTATGACTCACCGCCCCGGATGGCCGACCTCGCCGAGCGCCTGGAGGTGGTCCCGCGCGCGGTGACGACGCTGGTCGACGGGCTGGAGACGAGCGGGAAGGTGCGGCGGGTGCCGGATCCGACGAACCGGCGGGTGATCCGGATCGAGCTCACCGACGACGGCCGGGGGGCATTGCGGGAGCTGCACGGTGCGCGTCGGTCGGCGGCGGAGGAGATCCTGGCGCCACTGACGGACGAACAGCGTTCGGTGCTGGGTGAGTTGCTGGACACGCTGATCGACGGGACCGCCGCGCGAGGGTGCTGAGCACGAAGGGCCGCGGCCACCGCTCCGTACTGCCGGTGGGGTGGCCGCGGCCCGTGCTGAGCCCTCGATACTGAACCGAGCGAACGTCAACCGGCTTCGGAGGCACCCTCCTTGTCCGTCCGGACCGGTACGGCGACGAGCGGGTCCTCGGACGGCGCCGGGACAGCCTTCCCGGACTCCGCAGCCTCCGGCTTCTTCAGCTCCGCGCCCTGCGGACCCTCCGGCCCCTCGCCGTCCGGTTCCTCGTCGTCCAGGTGGACCACGATCTCGCCGTCCAGGACCTTCTTCGCCCGCTCCCGGTCCAGCGCGCCCTCCCAGCGCGAGACCGCGAAGACGGCGACGCAGTTGCCGAGCAGGTTGGTGACGACGCGCATCGAGTCCATGATGCGGTCCACGCCGAGCAGCAGCGCGACGGCTCCGGCCGGGATCGCGCCCAGCGAGGAGGCGGTCGCGGACAGGGCGAGGAACGCCGAACCGGGGATGCCCGCCATGCCCTTGCTGGTCAGCATCAGCACCAGCACGACCGTGATCTGCTGGCTGAGGCTGAGGTCCACGCCCACGGCCTGGGCGATGAACAGCGTGCCGATGGACAGATAGAGCGAGGCGCCGTCCAGGTTGAAGGAGTAGCCCGTCGGCAGCACCAGACCCACGGCGTCGTCGCGGGCGCCCGCCTTGCGCAGCTTTTGCATCACGCGCGGCAGGACGGACTCGGTGGAGGCGGTGCCGAGCGCGAGCAGCATCTCCTCACGGATGTAGCGCAGGAACTTCCAGAGGCTGAGTCCGGTGACCGCCTTCAGGGCGATGGCCAGCAGCGCGATGAAGAGCGCGGCGGCCGCGTAGCACAGGATGATCAGCTTGCCGTACGTCTCGATGACGCCGAGCCCGTAGTTGCCGATCAGGACGGCCATCGCACCGAACACCGCGATCGGGGCCAGCCGCATGACGAAGCCGACGATCGCGAAGATGATCTCCTGGGCCTGCTCGATGGCCGGCAGCACCTTGGGCACCTTGGTGTGACCGAGGTGCAGCAGCGCGGCGCCCACCAGACAGGCCAGGACGAGCACCTGAAGCAGCGAGTTCTCGGCGAAGGCGCCGATGAAAGAGGTCGGAATCGCCTCGAGGACGAACTGAGTCGTCGACGGAAGGTGCCCACCGCCGGTCTTCGCGTCGACCGCCGAGGCGTCGAGCGTGGACGGGTCGACGTTCATCCCCGACCCGGGCTGGACGACGTTGGCGGCGAGAAGGCCGATGACCAGCGCGAGCGTGCTCGCGACCTCGAACCAGATCAGTGCCTTCAGCCCGATCCGGCCGAACGCCTTCAGGTCACCGGCCTTGGCGATCCCGACGACGACCACGCAGAAGACGAGCGGGGAGATGATCGTCTTGATGAGCCGGATGAATCCGTCGCCGAGCGGCTGGAGATCCGAGGCGAAGCCGGGCCACAGCTTCCCGACGACGATTCCGAGCACGAGCGCGCAGGCGACCTGCGCGAAGAGAGAGGTACGCAGTGTGCGTGCGACGCGTCGCGGCAGGGACGGTTCGGACGGCGGCACGGGAACTCCTAGGGGACGGCGGCACACAGAAGCCAGGGACGGCGACTTCTGCCATACGGAAAGCGGATTCCGTGGCGATCACTTTGCTGGTGATGTTGGTCCCGCACAAGACCCCTGTGTTGCATCCGTGTAAATCGCTTTCCGAGTGACGCATCGCACATCGCCGGATTCAGCAGACCCGGCGATCCTCCGTGAGCACGCCCTGAACGCTGGTGAGCGAGCGGTCGTAGCAGCCCTTCGAGCCGTACAGCTGATAGCGCTCGCTGGTCGTACCGACCGCGTGCCGCTGGTCGCGCGGCACGTTCAACGTCCATGACGCGTCGCCCTCCACGGTGTCGTCGAGCCACGACCACGCGATCCGCTGTCCGGCCCGGGTCGTCGCGACCGCGGCCCGGTCACCGAGGGTCAGCACGGTACGCAGCCGGTCGCCCGCACCGATCGTGATCGAGCCGTCCATCGTGTACGTCCGCTGGGTACGCGTCGTGCGGGCGGGTCCGCGTCCGTCGACGGTGACGGACTGGTCGTCCGCCCAGGTGGCGTCGAGTGCGTCCAGGTTCTCGCCGTCGGTCCAGCGGTGCGCGGAGGTGTTCGTGAGCGACCGGCTCACGGTGGTCGTCACCCGGCCGTGCGAGGTGTCCACGTATCCACCGACGGTCAGCCGGTGACCGCCTTCGGTGTCCACCCGATGCTCCGAACCGGGCGTGTACGTGGAGGAGTTGGCGAGGTCGGCCGCCTTGTGCTCGGTGAGCCGCCCCGTGACGTGCGCGCTCTTCGCGTCCTGCCAGACGAGGACGTTCACGGGTGCGCTCCAGCCGCTCTGTCCCTCCGGGACGCCGACGACGGAGACCTCGACGCGGTGCGGGCGACCGTCGTTCAGGAGGCCGGCGAACGGTGTCAGGTCGTATTCGATCGGCTTGACGTCGAAGGCGCGCGGCCCCGGCGTGACGTACCAGAGGAAGGGGTTGGACCAGCCGCCCGTCCAGACGTGCGGGAAGGGCGCGGCTATTCCTGCCAGTTGGCCGTCGACCTCGATCTGCACCTCGCGGTAGGGGCCGTCGCCGGCCTTGCAGGAGTAGGGCGCCGGATCGGGCGCCGACAGGTACCAGAACTCCTCGCAGCCACCGCCGGATCCGGTGGCGTACACCTCGGCGACGATGCGTTCGCTGTTGCGCGGGGTGGTGACGGTGCCGTCCTGGAGGGTGAGGACGCGGTCAGGGGTGGCGGCGGAGCGGACGGCCTTCGTGGTGGGCCCGGTGGCGTCCGCGGCGTGGCGGTCGGCGTAGAACGTCAGCGTGACCTTGACGTCGATGATGCCGGTGTAGGTGTCGTCGACGACGTTCCCGATGAGCATCTCGACGTCCTGGCCGCGGCGGAAGGTGTCGCTGTACCGCGTGACGTCCTTCTCGACGGACCACTCGATCCCGTCGGGTGACGGCTCCGGCGTCGACGTACGGAAGATCTCCACCCCGCCGACGTGCAGATAGCCGAGCCGGTCGAACTGGCGCCCCTTGACCTTGCCGTCCATCCGCAGCACGACCTTGCTCCACCGCTCGCGGCAGCCGTCGGGCGGCGTGTAGGTGCCCTTGTACGGGGTGAAGTCGCGGAACTGCGCCTCGGCGACGGTGACTTGGCAGGACTTGCCGGACGGCTTGGTCACGGGCGGGGCGGCGGTGACCGGGTCGTGCCAGTCGGTGCCGAACTCGGCGGGCACATCGGCCGACCGGGCGGGAGCCGCGCCTAACAGCGTGCTCGCCAGGAGGGTTGCTCCCGTAAGCATGGACATGACGATTCGACTCTTCATGGCCGGTGTTCTACGGGGAGTCGGGCCACCGCCGCAATGACGCCTCCCGCGTCAGCGTGAGCGTTTCAGGTCTGCCCTGTCCCCCATCACCACCACGGGATGCCGATCCGGATCGAGCGTGCGCAGCAGATACGCCATCGCCGATTCGGACAGGCTGACGCAGGCCGACGTACCACTGCCGTGGTCCATGTGCAGCCAGATGCCACCGCCCTTGCCCTGACCCTCGGGCCGGGTGGGGTCGTTGGGCGGGGTGCCCTTGACACGGTTGTAGTCGATGGCGATGACGTAGTCGAAGTCGTGCCAGTACGGCTTCGCCCACCAGCGCGGTGCCGCGAAGGCCGCGGAGCGCGTGTACGGCAGCTTCGCCCCGGGGTCCTTGAGGACACCACCCGCGTCGCTCAGCGTGAACACGCCCACGGGGCTGCGCTTGTCGCCCTCGTGGTGGTCGGTCGTCCAGCCCTTCCTGCCGTTGTGCGCGGGCCAGCTGCGGATGCGGTCCCAGGTGGAGCCCTGTCTGGCGTAGAGCACGACCGTGGCGGTCGCGGAGTTCCTGCCGTCGCCGTAAACCGCCACGACCTGGCGGGAGTCGGCCGGAATGCGGCGTTGCCATCGGTCGCCGACGCCCGGGATCCGCGTCGGATCCTGGGTGGCGGCCGGGCCTGTGCGCGCACCCTTGCCGACGTCCGCACCACTGCCCTGTCCCGTGGCGCCACAGGCGGTCAGGGTCGCCAGAGCGGTCAGAGTCGTCAGCGTCGTCAGGGCCGCCAGGCGGCGGCCCAGGAGGAAGCCGGGGGCCGACCTCGCTCCCGTCGTACGCCGTACTCCGCGCCCTCCGTGTACACCGTGCACTCCGCGCCCTCCGCGCCCTCCGCCGTTCCTCATCGGTCCATGGTGGCACCCTGCTCGGCGCGGCAGCCGGATCTGTACGGCTCCTTGGAAAACCGTTTGCGTCCGGCCACGCTGCGACGCGAACCTGTCACGGTTTGCTGCCGCCGTGCGCTGCCCCGTTCCGCGCATCGGTGCCCGACTCACACCCCGTTTCCCTCCCTGATCCCCCCACTGACACGAGCCACTGGGACGTCATGCAGATTCAAGACCTTCCGTATCCCGACCCAGGCGTGCCGGACGCACGCTCGGGTCCCCGATTCCTGTGGTGGCTCTTCAGGAACCAGGTGGGCGGACAGCTCAAGGCCCTGGCCTGGGGGTTGCTGCACTTCCTGTCCGTTTCCGCGCTGCCGTTCTGCGTGGGCGTCGCCGTGCAGGCCGTCGTCGACCGTTCCGGTGCACAACTCGCCCTCGCGGGCGGGCTCCTGCTCCTGTGCTGCGCCGGGAACGCGCTCGGCGAGACCTTCCTCCACCGCACCGCAGTCACCAACTGGATCACGGCCGCCGCCCGCGTCCAGCAGGTGCTGGCCCGCAAGGCCGCGCAGTTGGGCTCGGCGCTGACCCGGCGAGTCGCGGCCGGTGAGGTCGTGGCCGTCTCCACAGGTGACGTCGAGAAGATCGGCTGGTTCGTCGAGGCCTGGTCGCGGTTCACCGCGGCGGCGGTCACCCTGGTGGTCGTCTGCGTCGGCCTGGTCGTCTACCAGCCCGCGCTCGGCGTGATCGTCGCCGTCGGCCTCCCCGTACTGGCGGTCGCCGTGCTGCCCCTGTTGCCCCCGGCGACCCGACGGGCCGACGTCCAGCGCGAGAAGGCGGGCCGTGCCACCGAGCTGGCCTCCGACACCGTCGCCGGACTGCGCGTCCTGCGCGGCATCGGCGGCGAGGAACTCTTCCTCGACCGCTACCGCCGCGCCTCCCAGGAGGTACGCCACGCCGCCGTGCGCAGCGCCCGGATGTGGGCCCTGATCTCGGCGATCCAGGTACTGCTGCCGGGACTGCTGCTGATCGCGGTCGTCTGGTACGGCGTCCATCTGGCCCGCCAGGGCCGCGTCACCGTCGGCGAACTGGTCACCGTCTACAGCTCGATCATGATCCTCACCTATCCCCTTCGACACTTCGAAGAGATCGCGATGGCGTACTCCTTCTCCCGGCCCTCGGCGCGCCGAGCCGCGCGCGTGCTGTCGCTGGAGCGCGCCACCGACACCACCGGGACGCGCGACGGGTCCGACCTGCCCGCCGGGGATCTGTACGACCCGGCCACCGGTCTGCTCGCACCCGCCGGCCGGCTCACGGCCGTGGTCTGCGGCGACCCGGACGCGGCGGGGCGGCTGGCCGAACGGCTGGGCGGACACCCCTCGCAAGAGGGGGCCACCTCGGTGCTCCTCGGTGGCGTCCCGCTCGACGAGCTGCCGCTCGACAACGCCCGTACCGCCGTCCTCGTACAGGACAAGGACCCCGTTCTCGTCTCCGGCACCCTGCGTGAACTGCTCGATGTGCCCAGGTCCGGCGACGTCGGCGCCGACGAGGCACTGGTGGCCGCGCAGTGCGCGGACGTCCTGGCCGCACTGGTCCAGGGGTCGCTGGACGTCGACGACCCCATGGACGCCCGTGTCACCGAACGCGGCCGATCCCTGTCCGGCGGCCAGCGCCAGCGCCTAGCGCTCGCCCGGTCGCTGATCACGGACCCGGAGGTACTCGTCCTTGACGAGCCGACCTCGGCCGTCGACTCGCACACGGAGGCGCGGATCGCCGAGGGCGTGCGGGACCTGCGGGCGGGGCGCACGACGGTCGTGTTCACCTCGTCGCCGCTGCTCCTGGACCGCGCCGACCGGGTCGTACTCGTCCACGAGGGCGAGGTCGCGGCGGTCGGCGTGCACCGCGACCTGGTGCACGCCGAGCCGAGGTACCGGGCCGTGGTGACCCGGGAGACCGACGACGAGGCGGCCCTGAACGCCGCCCACGACGAAGGCGACGCGCCGACCGAAGGGACCGGGGGCACCGCCCTCGACCACGGTTTCAAGGAACTGCAAGAGATCGAGGAGTCAGCATGATCGGCGTCGCGCCACCGGCGTACGACCCGGCGGCCCCGACGACGGCGAACACCTTGCCGGTCGGCGCCCCCACGACCGTCCGCGCCTACGTGGTCGAACTGTTCCGTCGGCACCGCCGCGCCTTCCTCCTCCTCGTCACCGTCAACACGGTCGCCGTGGTGGCCTCCATGGCGGGACCCTGGCTGCTGGGCGGCCTGGTGGAGCGGGTGTCGGACGGCTCCGGCGACCGGGAGCTCCATCTGGAGCTCACCGTCGGACTGTTCCTGGCCGCTCTCGTCGTCCAGGCCGTGTTCGTCCGCCAGGTCCGGCTGCGCGGCGCGATGCTCGGCGAACGGATGCTGGCCGATCTGCGCGAGGACTTCCTCGTCCGCTCGGTCGGACTGCCGCCCGGCGTGCTGGAGCGCGCCGGGACCGGCGACCTGCTGTCCCGGATCACGACGGACATCGACCGGCTGGCCAACGCGATGCGTGAGGCGGTGCCCCAGCTGGCGATCGGTGTGGTCTGGGTGATTCTGCTGCTCGGCGGGCTCGTCGTCACCGCGCCGCCGCTGGCCGCCGCCGTCCTGCTCGCTCTGCCGCTGCTGGTGATCGGCTGCCGCTGGTACTTCAAGCGGGCACCGTCCGCGTACCGCTCGGAGGCCGCCGGATACGCCGCCGTGGCCGCCGCGCTCGCCGAGACCGTGGACGCCGGTCACACCGTCGAGGCCCACCGCCTCGGCGAGCGCCGCGTCGAACTGTCGGAGCGGCGGATCAAGGAGTGGACGGCCTGGGAGCGCTACACGCTGTGGCTGCGGTCGGTGCTCTTCCCGTTCATCAACGTCACCCACGTGATGATCCTCTCCTCGGTCCTGATGGTCGGCGGTGTGTTCGTCCTGCAGGGCTGGATCGGGGTCGGTCAGCTGACGACCGGCGCGCTCATCGCGCAGATGCTGGTCGACCCGGTGGGGCTGATCCTTCGCTGGTACGACGAGCTCCAGGTGGCCCAGGTGTCGCTGGCCCGGCTGGTCGGGGTCCGGGACATCGAGCCGGACGCCGGAGACGCCAGGCTGGCGCCCGACGGCCGCGACGTGCACGCCGACCAGGTGCACTTCGGCTACACGGAGGGCGTGGACGTGCTGCGCAAGGTCTCCCTGGAGGTCGCCCCAGGCACCCGTCTGGCGCTGGTCGGCCCCTCGGGCGCCGGCAAGTCGACCCTGGGCAGGCTGCTGGCCGGCATCTACGCGCCCCGGGACGGCCGGATCACCCTCGGCGGTGCCGAACTGTCCCGGATGACCGCCGAACGGGTCCGCTCGCACGTGGCCCTGGTCAACCAGGAGCACCACGTCTTCGTGGGTTCCCTGCGCGACAACCTCCTGCTGGCCCGCACCGACGCGACCGACGCCGAGCTGTGGGCGGCGCTGGGCGCGGTCGACGCGGCCGACTGGGCCCGAGCGCTCGACGACAGCCTGGACACCGAGGTCGGCTCGGGCGGGTTCGCCCTCACCCCGGCCCAGGCGCAGCAGATCGCGCTGGCCCGCCTGGTCCTGGCCGACCCGCACACGCTGGTCCTGGACGAGGCGACCTCGCTGCTCGACCCCCGCGCGGCCCGCCACCTGGAGCGGTCCCTGGCCCGTGTCCTCGACGGCCGCACCGTCGTCGCCATCGCCCACCGCCTCCACACCGCCCACGACGCGGACGTCATCGCCGTCGTCGAGAACGGCCGGATCAGCGAGCTGGGCAGCCACGACGAGCTCGTCCGGGCGGACGGGGCCTACGCGGCACTGTGGCGGTCGTGGCATGGATGAGGGGCCGGTGCCCTCGCAGGCCGAGGGCTCCCGCGGGGTGGGCTGAGGCCTCTTCCGGTTCCGGCAACCGGCTGGAGCAGCAGACGGGTCGCCCCCGGGTGCCACCGACCGGCCGCTGGGGTGGGACGACCCGATCCCTCGCCGCCGCCCCCTGCTGTCGTACCGGAGGGCACCCGTGCCGTTGCGCAGGGGCGAAAAGGGGTGGAAGGCTGGATAGCGGCACCGGTTCGGGGAGCACCCGGGAACCACGCGGTTCGCGCCGGGTGCGGCCTGTGCCCCGCGCCGTGGCGGCCCGCCGCCGACCGCGGTGAGTTCGGGCCCGTCCCCACCACCTGGAGGTACCCGTGAACAGCGCCGACGGATGGGGTGACGACGTCTACCAGCCCGACGCATCCGATCAACGTGAGGACACAGGGCTGCTCGACGCGGAGGACACCCTGGAGAACGACGGCGTCGACGACCCGCTGGACCGGGGCTGGTCCCCTCCGGACAGACCGCTGGCGGTGGAGCACACCGGTGTCACGGCCGCCGAGCGCCATCAGGGCGAGACCCTCGACCAGCGGCTCGCCGAGGAGCAGCCCGACCTCGTCGCCCCCGACGGCGACGGCCTCGGCGACGCCGACGGCACCGACGGGGAACTCCTCGACAACGAGGTAGGCGCCCTGCGCTCCGGCCGCCTCGTGGCACCGGACGAAGGGGCCCACGAGGACGAGGAGAGCGCCCTCGTCGCGACGGACGTGGGCATCGACGGTGCGGCGGCGTCCGCCGAGGAGGCCGCCATGCACATCGTCGACGAGGACGCCCTGTACGGCTGACCGTCGCGGCCCTCGTAGGGCTGATCCCCGCAGCCCCTGTGCCGCAGTCCCCGCGCCTTCGGCGCCGTGCCGTCGGCCCCTGCCGAGGGCGGTCATCGTGGCCACCGCACCCGAGGAGTTCGCATGCAGCAGGACAAGCACCCCGACTACCACGCGGTCGTCTTCCGCGACCGCGCCGCCGGCTACGCCTTCCTGACCCGGTCCACCGCGACCAGTGACCAGACCATCGAGTGGGACGACGGCGAGACCTACCCGGTCGTGGACGTCGAGATCTCCTCGGAGAGCCACCCCTTTTACACCGGCAAGGCGCGAACGGTGGACTCCGAGGGCCGCGTCGCGGCCTTCGAACGGCGCTACGGAGGCGGGGCAGGACAGGGCGGCTGATCCAAGGACCGCTCCGGAGCCATTCGGCGTCGGCCCCCACCCACTCAGATCACGTTGAGCGCCGCGGCGCAGCCCACTCCGCCAAGCACCATGAACACCGGCATCAGCACCTTGAGCTCGACCCAGCTGCCCGCCCGGAACCGCATGGCCTTGGGCGGCCCCAGGGGATACCAGCGCTTGCGGCCCACCGGGATCGGCCACAGGATCGGGCAGCCGGACACCGTGAGCGCGTCCCCGATGTCGTGCACCAGCGCGCCGAGCACGATCGGCAGCCCCAGCCACAGATACTCCTGGCCCGGCGCCGTGAACAGCCAGTCCGAACCGTTGCCCGGCTTGTCCAGGACGCCGGCGAGAATCCACGAGCTGGTCGCCGCGAGCAGCCACACCAGGACATCGGCACTGGCGCCGCGGGTCGCACGCCACAGCAGGCCCTCGATGGCCAGCACCAGGTGCGCGAAGAGGATCGCCAGCACCGCCCAGCGACCGCCGGTGATCGCCAGGACGGAGGCGCCCCCACCGATCATGACCGCCCACACCCAGGTGTGCGTGAGGGTGCGGTGCCCACCGGAACGACGCGGGTCGCCCTGCTTCCTCGTCGCCTTGTAGACGGCGTACGACAGCTTGTCGACGATCTCGCACAACCAGCGCGACAGCGGTCCGAAGGCGCGCGAGATGGTGGCCGCCTTGTGATCGAGGTCCGGGGCAAGGGCGGCCCCGGCGCAGATCAGCGCGCCTGCGAGGAGGACCGGCCAGGGCATTCCGTGCCCGGCGGCGGCCGCCGCCGCTCCGACGCCGAGCCAGGCGGCAGCGCCCGACAGTGAGTGTGCTGGTCCCATCATCGCCGTTGCCCGCCCCATTCCTCGTGTGCCGCTGTCCAGTTGACCGGGTTCGCTGACGTGTAGTCGGCGACACAGCGTAGCGTTCGCGATCTTCGTACTCGCAGCCGATTCCCCTGTGAGGGAGAAGGGCAGGCAAGATGGGTGGGTGACCCTCATCGATCAGCTGCCGCCGACCGCCGACCCCGACGCCCTCTACGAAGCCTTCGAGTCGTGGGCCGAGGAGCGCGGTCTCACTCTCTACCCCCACCAGGAGGAGGCGCTGATCGAGGCGGTTTCCGGCGCGAACGTGATCGTGTCGACGCCCACCGGATCCGGCAAGAGCATGATCGCCGCGGGTGCCCACTTCGCGGCGCTGGCCCGTGACGAGGTCACCTTCTACACCGCCCCGATCAAGGCGCTGGTCTCGGAGAAGTTCTTCGAGCTGTGCAAGATCTTCGGCACCGAGAACGTCGGCATGCTGACCGGTGACGCGTCCGTCAACGCCGACGCCCCCGTCATCTGCTGTACCGCCGAGGTGCTCGCGTCGATCGCGCTGCGCGACGGCAAGAACGCGGACGTCGGCCAGGTCGTCATGGACGAGTTCCACTTCTACGCGGAGGGGGACCGCGGCTGGGCCTGGCAGATCCCGATCCTGGAGCTGCCGCAGGCGCAGTTCATCCTGATGTCGGCCACGCTCGGCGACGTCTCGATGTTCGAGGAGGACCTCACCCGGCGCACCGGCCGCCCGACTGCGGTGGTCCGCTCGGCCACCCGCCCCGTGCCGCTGTCCTACGAGTACAAATTCACCCCGCTCACCGAGACGCTGACCGAACTGCTGGAGACCAAGCAGGCGCCGGTCTACATCGTGCACTTCACGCAGGCGCAGGCCGTGGAGCGGGCGCAGGCGCTGATGAGCATCAACATGTGCTCGCGCGAGGAGAAGGACCAGATCGCCGAGTTGATCGGCAACTTCCGCTTCACCACCAAGTTCGGCCGTAACCTCTCCCGTTACGTGCGGCACGGCATCGGCGTCCATCACGCCGGCATGCTGCCCAAGTACCGGCGTCTGGTGGAGAAGCTCGCGCAGGCCGGTCTGCTGAAGGTCATCTGCGGCACGGACACGCTGGGCGTGGGCGTCAACGTCCCGATCCGCACGGTGCTGTTCACGGCGCTGACCAAGTACGACGGCAACCGCGTCCGCACGCTGCGCGCCCGCGAGTTCCACCAGATCGCCGGCCGCGCCGGACGGGCGGGCTTCGACACGGCGGGCTTCGTCGTCGCCCAGGCGCCCGAGCATGTCATCGAGAACGAGAAGGCGCTCGCCAAGGCCGGCGACGATCCGAAGAAGCGTCGCAAGGTCGTCCGCAAGAAGGCACCCGAGGGCTTCGTCGCCTGGACGGAGAACACCTTCGAGAAGCTCATCGCCTCCGAGCCGGAGCCGTTGACCTCCCGCTTCCGGGTGACGCACACGATGCTGCTGTCGGTGATCGCCCGGCCCGGCAACGCCTTCGAGGCGATGCGGCATCTGCTGGAGGACAACCACGAGCCGCGCAAGCAGCAGCTGCGGCACATCCGGCGCGCCATCGCCATCTACCGTTCGCTGCTGGACGGCGGCATCGTCGAGAAGCTCGACGAGCCGGACGCCACGGGACGCATCGTCCGTCTCACCGTCGACCTCCAGCAGGACTTCGCCCTCAACCAGCCGCTGTCGACCTTCGCGCTGGCCGCGTTCGAGCTGCTGGACCCGGAGTCGCCGTCCTACGCCCTGGACATGGTGTCCGTCGTCGAGTCCACTCTGGACGATCCGCGTCAGATCCTCGTCGCCCAGTTGAACAAGGCGAAGGGCGAGGCCGTCGCCGCGATGAAGGCGGACGGCGTGGAGTACGAGGAGCGTATGGAACGCCTCCAGGACATCACCTACCCGAAGCCCCTGGAGGAGCTGCTCTTCCACGCGTACAACACGTACCGCAAGAGCCACCCCTGGGTCGGTGACCATCCTCTGTCGCCGAAGTCCGTCATCCGGGACATGTACGAACGGGCGCTGTCCTTCACGGAGTTGGTGTCCTTCTACGAGCTGGCCCGCACCGAGGGCATCGTGCTGCGCTACCTCGCCAGCGCCTACAAGACCCTCGACCACAACATCCCGGACGACCTCAAGTCCGAGGACCTCCAGGATCTGATCGAGTGGCTCGGCGAGATGGTGCGCCAGGTCGACTCCAGTCTGCTCGACGAGTGGGAGCAGCTCGCCAACCCGGAGGAGATGACCGCCGAGGAGGCTCAGGAGAAGGCCGACGAGGTCAAGCCCGTCACCGCGAACGCGCGTGCTTTCCGCGTTCTCGTCCGCAACGCCATGTTCCGCCGCGTCGAGCTTGCCGCGCTCGACCACGTCGAGGAGCTCGGCGAGATGGACGCCGAGGCCGGCTGGGACGCCGATGCCTGGGGCGAGGCGATGGACAAGTACTGGGACGAGTACGAGGACCTCGGCACCGGACCCGACGCCCGCGGCCCGAAGCTGCTGGTGATCGACGAGGAGCCGGCGAACCGGCTGTGGCGGGTCCGTCAGATCTTCGACGACCCCAACGGAGACCATGACTGGGGCATCAGCGCGGAGATCGACCTCACCGCCTCCGACGCGGAGGGCCGCGCCGTGGTCCGCGTCACCGACGTAGGCCAGCTGTGAGCGCTGTGAGTACGGGAGAATCTCACTCATGACGACGAACCCGGCCGAGAGGCTCGTCGACCTGCTCGACCTGGAGCAGATCGAGGTCAACATCTTCCGCGGCCGCAGCCCGCAGGAGTCCCTGCAACGGGTCTTCGGCGGCCAGGTGGCGGGCCAGGCGCTGGTCGCCGCCGCGCGCACCACCGAGGGTGACCGCCCTGTGCACTCGCTGCACGCGTACTTCCTGCGCCCGGGGCGGCCGGGTGTGCCGATCGTGTACCAGGTCGAACGGGTGCGGGACGGCAGGTCGTTCACGACCCGTCGGGTCACCGCGGTGCAGCAGGGGCGCACGATCTTCAATCTCACCGCCTCCTTTCACAAGCCTGAACAGGGGAGCTTCGAGCATCAGCTGCCGCCGGCCCGCAAGGTCCCGGACCCGGAGTCGCTGCCGACGGTCACCGACGAGATCCGGGAGCATCTGGGCACACTGCCGGAGCAGTTGGAGCGGATGGCCCGGCGTCAGCCCTTCGACATTCGCTATGTCGACCGGCTGCGCTGGACCGAAGGGGAGGTCAAGGACGCGGAACCGCGCAGTGCGGTGTGGATGCGCGCGGTCGGGCCGCTGGGCGACGACCCGGTCGTGCACACGTGCGCGCTGACCTACGCCAGCGACATGACCCTCCTGGACGCGGTCCGTATCCCCGTCGAACCCCTGTGGGGTCCGCGTAGCTTCGACATCGCGTCGCTGGACCATGCCATGTGGTTCCATCGGCCCTTCCGCGCGGACGAGTGGTTCCTGTACGACCAGGAGTCACCGATCGCGACCGGGGGACGTGGCCTCGCCCGTGGGCGGATCTACGACCTGGATGGACGACTTCTGGTGTCCGTCGTCCAGGAGGGGCTGTTCAGGTCGTTGTAGCCCGGTGGCTTCTGCGACGGAAGCGGCTCAGCAGGCCGCGTGGCGCTTGCGGCTTCTCAGGTCGTCCCGGCTGCCCGATCCGTTCCCGTTGCTCGGGCCGTTGCGGTTCCTCGGGCCGTTGCGGTTGCTCGGTCCGCGGCGAACCGATGTGGGCCGGCGGCGTGGACTGCGGAGCTCGCTTCGCCGTGGGTCGCGGCGCAGGCCGCCTTTCGCGTGCCTCCCGCAGAACCGACGCCAGCTCGGCCCGCAGCAGGCTGATCTCGTCCGGGTCGTCCGCCGTCATGATCCGCCCGGCGATCAGCGAAGCGGGTGAGCCCGGCGCGCCGGAGGCCGGTGGTCCCGGGCGGAAGCGGTTCAGGTGGGAGCGCTCATAGGGGTCGGGGACGATTTCCGCGATCTGGACGGGATCGAGGAAGGCCGCCAGGGCGCCGGCGCTCTCCCATGGGTCTTCGGCCAGCCGCAGCAGGAATCCGCGCTGGCGTCCACGCCAGTTGCGCGGACGCAGGTCCAGTCCCGCGTCCAGCAGACCGCGCGCGCCTTCGGGCATACGGCGGGCTCGCAGCAGAGGGGCGTTCTTCTCGTCGCCGGCGAACTGCTTGAGCTCTTCGGCGAGATACAGCCAGACCACTGCTCGGTAGCGGTTGAGGTACCACTTCACCGGCACGACCAGCCCCAGGCGGGCGAGGCGAGTGAACCTGCCGGGCGGTACGTCCATGACGTCCGCGCCCTCCGTCGTGCCCACCACCTGCACACGGTGCTGCAGCGACTCGGGAAAGCCCTCCCCCGTACGCACCCGCTCGATCTCGGCCCGTGGGACGCGCCTGCCTCCGCCTCCTTCGTCAGGCACCGTCAGGACGAGTCCGAGGTGGACGGCGAGGTCCAACTCGCCTCGCTTCAGTCCGAGTTCCCGGGCCGCGCGGCTGGGTGTGAAGGAGAGGCGGTGCGATGCGGTGATGGTGTCGGACATGGTCGGTCTCCCCCGTGGAGTCAGATGCTCACGCTCTGTGCGCTCGCGATGACAAAACCGTAGCCGCTCCGCCGGAACTCGTGGCGGGCCTGTGGATAACTCCGCGGGGGATGGCGAACCAGCAGGTCAGAGCTCTGTTGCCGGTTTCCGTTCGGGCTGACGGGCATCCACGTCGAGGTGCTCACCGACCCGGTTGACGAGCAGGGTCATCTCGTAGGCGATCTGGCCGATGTCGGCTTCAGCCGCGCTGAGCACGCACAGACAGCTACCGGTGCCCGCCGCGGTGACGAACAGCACGGCGTCGTCGAACTCGACCATCGTCTGGCGGACTCTCCCCGCGCCGAAGTGCCGGCCCGAGCCCTTGGCCAGGCTGTGCAGTCCGGACGAGACGGCGGCGAGGTGCTCTGCGTCCTCGCGTCTCAGTCCCGTGCTCGCACCTGTCACCAGACCGTCGTTGGACAGTACCAACGCGTGTCGTACATGATCGACGCGTTCTGTCAGGTCGTCCAGGAGCCAGCCAAGTCCCTGGTTCTGCGCCATGATCCGGTCTCCCCGTGTAGATGTCTCCCCCTGCGCCGGAGGATCTCTTCGCCACCCTTCCCGACGATCCGGCCCATGGGCAAGGAGGATGGGGGCATGGCGCAGAAGATGACCGATGAGGAATGGCGGGCCTTCGTCTCGCAGGGCACCCGCACCGCGAAGCTCTCGACCGTGCGGGCCGACGGCAGTCCCCATGTGACGCCGATCTGGTTCGTGCTCGACGGGGACGAACTGGTGTTCAGCACCGGCGAGTCGAGTGTGAAGGGCCGGAATCTGGCACGGGACGGCCGGGTGGCCTTGTGCGTGGACGACGACCGGCCGCCGTACGACTTCGTGGTACTGCAGGGACACGCCGTGATTTCGGAGGATCTCGATGAGTTGCGGCACTGGGCCGGTCGCATCGGGGCTCGTTACATGGGCGAGGAGCGCGCGGAGGAGTTCGGGGCGCGCAACGGTGTGCCGGGTGAACTCCTGGTCCGCGTCAGGATCGACAAGGTGTTGGCGGAGAAGGCCGTCGCTGACTGACCGCTGGCCGAACGCAGGTCAGCCCACGGAGTCCAGCAGCCGGGCGGTGTGCATCCGCCCGGCGTACTCGACGAGTCGAATCAGTACTTCCTTGCCCGAGTCGCGGTCCCGGGCGTCGCACAGCACGACCGGTGTCCCCTGGTCGAGGTCGAGGGCGCGCGAGACGTCCTGGGCACCGTAGGTCCGTGCGCCCGCGAAGCAGTTGACGGCCACGACGAACGGGATGTGCCGGTGCTCGAAGTAGTCCACCGCCGGGAAGCAGTCCTCCAGGCGCCGGGTGTCCGCGAGGACCACGGCGCCCAGCGCTCCCTGCGAGAGCTCGTCCCACAGGAACCAGAACCGGTCCTGGCCGGGGGTGCCGAAGAGGTAGAGGGACAGGCCGGAGCGGATGGTGATGCGCCCGAAGTCCATGGCGACCGTCGTGGTGACCTTCTGGTCCACGCCATCGGTGTCGTCCACCAACTGCCCGGCTTCGCTGAGCAGTTCCTCGGTGCGCAGCGGCCTGATCTCGCTGACCGCGCCGACCAGGGTCGTCTTGCCGACGCCGAACCCGCCGGCGACAAGGATCTTCAACGCCAGCGCGGCGGTCTCGCCGTCGGAGGCGTCGGGGTGCTCGGAGACCATCGATCACTTCTCTCGGGAGTACCGGCATCGGTCGACGTCACGGTGCGAAGTCAGCATCATGACAACTGCGGCTTCCCTTCGTGGGGTTGGACCGTTTTTGGCTGGTTCTGAAAGGGACGTCTACAGCGCCCGCAATCCTTCGATCACCTCGCGCAGAATCCGTTCGTCGGGAAGCTGCGCGGGCGGTACCGGACGGCTCACGGTGACGCGGCCCTGCTCCAGGAGGTCACCGAGGAGCACCCTGACGACCCCGACGGGCAGATCGGCACCCGCGGCGAGTTCCGCGACCGACTGCGTCTCGGGTCGGCAGAGTTCGACGAGGGCCCGGTGTTCCGGCCCGAGCGCGGTGTCGTCGTCGGCGCCGGGTGCGGTGGCGTCGAGTGTGACGAGAGCGATCAGATCGAACCGGACCCCGGTGGGACCGGGTTTGGTGCGTCCGCCCGTCATGGCGTACGGGCGGACGAGGGGCCCGGCCTCGTTGTCGTACCACTGGCTGCCCGGCTCACGCGGGGCGTCCGTCGTGTCCTCGGTCATCTGCTCGGGCCGCCCTTCCGGTTCATCCCGCGGCGGGCGGGCGTGCGGCGCCGCGCGGGGGCGTGTAGAGGTGCTCCCCGACGCGCTTGACCAGCCGTGCCATCTCGTACGCCACCAGTCCGATGTCGGCGGTGACTGCGGTGAGGACCGCGAGGCAGGAGCCGTCGCCTGCCGCGGCCACGAACAGGAACGCCTCGTCCATCTCCACCATGGTCTGCCGTACGCCCCCTGCCCCGAAGTGCCGGCCCGCCCCCTTGGCCAGGCTGTGGAAGCCGGAGGCGACCGCGGCCAGGTGCTCGGCGTCCTCGCGCCGCAGGTCCGTCGAGGCGCCCACGGCGAGGCCGTCGTTGGACAGCACCACAGCGTGTTGTACCTCGCTCACCCGCAGCACCAGGTCGTCCAGCAGCCAGTCGAGTTCACCGGACCTCCCCCACTCCCGGCTCCGCTCGCTCGGGGGAACTCCCATGCCGGGCCTCATGCTCGAATCCTGGATCATGCGAGGTCTCCTTCGCTGCCGTCGCTGTGCTCTGCGGAATCGGGTGCGTCCCCGCGGCCGGGCTGCCTGCCGCCGCCGCGCGCCCAGCCGTCGCGGTAGGCCGCCATGCGGTCCCTGACGAGTTCGGGAGTGCGCCGGTCGTCGTCACGGGTGGTGGCCGTTGCCGCTTGTTCCTCGTGGCGCCCCTCGCGCAGTTGGGGGGCGAGACTCGCCTGGCGTACGCGGCGAGGGAGGTCATCGGAGGCTTCGGAGTCGTCCGGGGGGCGATGCAGTCGCAACGTGGTGACTCCGGGGGGTGGAGTGTCGGTTCGGGGCTCCGCCGCGGCCGGCGCGGAAGCCACCAGCGCGGGCCGGTCGGCGACCGCGTGGACGGGCTCCTGGTGCCGGTCGGCGGCGGGCACGCGCGCGTACTCGTGTTCGGCGGGCCGGTCGGCGTGCGCCTTCTGCGGGCGGGAACGTTCCGCCGTGGTGGTGTGCAGCAGGGCCGTGGGCAACAGGACGACCGCGGTGGTGCCGCCGTAGGGCGAGGCACGCAGGTGCACCTTGATGCCGTGCCGGGACGCGAGCCTGCTGACCACGAACAGTCCGAGGCGGTCGCTGTCGAACAGGTCGAGCGCCTCGGACTGTTCGATGCGCCGGTTGGCCTCGGTGAGCGTTTCCTTGCCCATGCCGAGACCACGGTCCTCGACCTCGACGGCGTAGCCGTTGCCGACGGGTTCGCCGGTGACGCGCACGCGCGTGTGGGGCGGTGAGAACTGCGCGGCGTTCTCGATGATCTCGGCCAGGAGGTGGGTGACGTCGGCGACGGCCGCGCCGACGACGGACGCCTCGGGGAGCTGCCGTACCTCCACGCGCGCGTAGTCCTCGACTTCGGAGACGGCCGCGCGGACCACATCGGTCAGGGAGACCGGCATCCGCCACGCCCGCCCGGGCGCTGCCCCGGAGAGGATGATCAGGCTCTCGGCGTGGCGTCGCATGCGGGTGGTGAGGTGGTCGAGCCGGAAGAGGTCGCTCAGCTCGTTCGGGTCGTCGGAGCGCCGCTCCATGCTGTCCAGCAGGCTCAGTTGGCGGTGCACGAGGACCTGGCTGCGGCGGGCGAGGTTGACGAAGACGCCGGAGATGCCGCTGGCGAGCTCGGCGCGCTCCACGGCGGCACGCAGGGCGGCGCGGTGGACGGTGCCCAGGGCCTCGCCGACCTGGCCGGTCTCGTCCTCGGCGGGCGGCCCGGTCGGTGCCTCGGCGTCGACGTCGATCTCCTCACCGGCACGCAGTTTCCGCATGGCCTCGGGGAGTTTGCGCCGGGCGATCTCCAGGGCGCTGTTGCGCAGGCTCACCAACTCCACGACGAGGCCGCGGCCGATGCGTACGGAGATCACCAGTGAGGCGGCGACGGCAGCGAGGCCGAAGAGGACGGCGGCGCCGGCCGGGGTGAGCAGACCACGGGTGAACGGGTCGGCGCGGCCCGCGACATCGCGCCCGGCGTCCTGCTCGACCGTCCGCATCGCGTCCTGCACACGTATGTGTGCCTTGCTCCAGGTGGCTTCGGCCGCGGCGTCGATCGCGCGTGCGCCCGGTACGGTGGCGAGGACCTTGTCCTCGACGGCGGCCAATGCCGCGTAGTCGCCGCCTGCGGCGAGGCTCCGCCAGGCCGCGCGTTCCGGACCGCGCAGGTCGGCCACGGCGGACTCGGTGAGGGTACGGCGGGTGTCGACGGCGCCGGTGAACAGCCGCAGCCGCTCTCCGTCGAGACGCCCGGCGAGGCGTGCGCTGTCCAGCACCACGTCCTCCTGGGCCAGCGCCTCGCCCGCGCGGGCGAACTCGAGCAGTACGCGCGCGTCGGAGCCGAGTTCGGCGTCCTGGATGCCGGTGAGCGCGCCGCCCACCGAGAACGCGCTCGCGATGGTCTTCGTGTACCGCCCGTACGCCTCGTCCCAGCCCGAGCGACGGTCGAGCACGGCGCTCCGCACGGTGCTCAGTCGCTCGGCGCCGGTGACGAAGGCCTCCAGCCGGCGGGCCACTGCGGCGGGGAGTTCCCCGCCGTCGGCGACGGTGTTGCGGTCGCCGAGCCGTAGCCGCGCCACCGCCTTGTCGGTGTCGTCGGCGAGCTTCTTGTAGTCGTCGCTCGATCCTGCCGACGGGTCGGTCGCGTAACGCACCGCGGCCTCTCGTTCGGCCTGGAGGGCGGCGACGGCGGCCGCGGCCGGAGATCTGATCTCGGTGTCCACGCGCTGCAACTGGCGCAGCCTGGAGACGTCCTGTGCGGTGCTGACGGTCGCGTAGGCCCACAGGGCCAGCAGCGAGACGACGGGCACCATCAGCAGGCAGACGATCTTGGCGCGGACGGTGCGCGGACGTATGCGCCAGCGCTCCGCGCGTGTGGGCGCGTCCTGCGGCGTTCCGCCCAGGGGCTCCTCGGGGCCTTCGTCGGCGGGAGGTCCGGCGTGGGCTCGGCGGCCGCGCACGAGGGGCTGGGACGGCTGCTGGGCGCCGACTGCGGTGGTCCTACGGGGTGTACGCATGGCCTCCTCGCTCGGAAGTGGTTCGGGCGTGCTGTGCCAGGCCGTCGCCGGTCCGGATCCGCCGCTAGCCGGCGACGCTCTCGACCGGTCCCTGGGCCGACGCGGATGCCGCACGCTCCCCCGTGGCGGGCGACAACGCGACGAAGGCCGAGGTCAGGAAGAGGTAGGACCCGAGGCCGACGGCGAGGGGGAAGATGAACTGCATCGCCGTGGCCCCGGGCAGAACCGCGCCGGCCGGCGTGACATTCACGCTCACCGCGAACATCCCGGTGTAGTGCATGCTGCTGACCGCCGCGCCCATGATCAGTGAGGAGACGGTGACGGCGACGGGCGACTTGATGTTGAGCGCGGCCCACAGGGCGGCAGTCGCCGCAACGATGGCGATCAGCACGGAGAGGCCGACGAGAACAGGGTCGTAGCTGACGTCGCCGTGCAGCCGTACGGCGGCCATGCCCAGGTAGTGCATGCTCGCCACGCCGAGCCCGGTGGTGAGCCCGCCGAGGAAGAGCGCGCGGGTGCGGTCACGGCTGTATCCGACGGCGAAGACGCCGCCGCAGACGACAGCCATGGCGACGAGGAGGCTCACGATGGTGAGCGGCACGTCGTAGCGGATGTCGGTGCCGCTGACGCTGAAGCCGAGCATGGCCACGAAGTGCATGGTCCAGATGCCGGTTCCGATCGCCGAGGCGGCGGTGACGAGCCAGTTGCGGCGTGACCGGCCGGTGGCGCCGAGCGCGCGGACGGTGCAGCGCAGCCCCAGCGCGGCGCCTGTGCACGCCATCACGTACGACAGCACGGGGGTCAGCCAGCCGAGAGCGGCGTGGTCCAGGTGTCCCATGGCCCCGGGACGCTAGTCGGGGCATGGGCGCGCGAAGGGGGCGCATTTCGAAAGCTGTTGGAATATGACGCAGAGGTGCAGCGGAACGATCGCGTCACGCTCGAACATGTGCACAGCGGTGTCATCCGTGCCGGTGAGGGATCATGCGGAACATGAGCGACGACCACACGCATGTGCAGGAGTTCTTCACAGCCCGCGCCGCCGCCTGGGACAGCAGGTTCCCCGACGACGGGCCCGCCTTCGCGGCCGCGGTCGCCGAGCTCGGGCTGCGCGAGGGGGACCGCGTGCTCGACGCGGGCTGCGGCACGGGGCGCGCCCTGCCGCCGCTGCGTGCCGCCGTGGGGCCCTCGGGAGTGGTTCTGGGCGCCGATCTGACCCCGGCCATGCTGGAGGCCGCCGTACGGGCGGGACGTGGCGCGGACGGGCAGTTGCTGCTCGCTGACGTGGCCGCCCTGCCGTTGCGGCCGGAATCGCTCGACGCCGTGTTCGCGGCCGGCCTCGTCGCGCATCTGCCCGACCCCGCCGAGAACCTGCGCGAGTTGGCCCGCGTGGTGCGTCACGGCGGCATGCTCGCGCTGTTCCACCCGATCGGCAGGGCGGCGCTCGCGGCACGGCAGGGCCGGCGGATCACCCCGGGTGATCTACGGGCCGAGCCCAATCTCCGGCCGTTGCTGGCCGGTTCCGGGTGGCGCATGACGTCGTACGTGGACGAGGACGACCGCTTCCTGGCGCTGGCCGTCCGGGATTCCTGACGCCTCCGGATTCCTGACGCCTCAGCCCTGCCCGGCGACGGCGGCCACGAAGGCGTCCGGGTTGTCGAGCATGACGTTGTGGCCGGCACCGGGCACGGTCACCACGCGCACGCCCGCGGCCTCCAGGGCCGCACCGCCGGCGAGTTCACCGGTGAGCTCGCCCTGAAGGAACACACGGTCGATCGGCAGACCTTCGAGAATGTCCCGCATGATCGGGTCGGAGCCCCGCCTCAGCCATGTCGCGCTGCGATGGAGGGCCCGAGGGTCGGCCAGCCGCATGGTCGACGCCCACAGCGGTCCGACCGCCTCCAGCACGCGCGCGTACGCCCCGCCGACGAACTCATCCTCCGCGTAGGCCGTGATCCATGCGCTCCCCGCGGCGGGCGGGGGCGACGCGTCGAGGTTGGCCTCGGTGAGGACCAGCCGGGAGACGAGGTCGGGCCGACGGTGTGCCAGCACGAGGGCGACGGAACCGCCCATGCTGTGCGCGATCAACTCCGCGCCGCTCTCCCCCGCGGCGTCCAGGGCCGCGGCCAGGGCGTCGGCGTGGTCCTCCAGTCGATAACCGAAGTCCTCGGGCCGGTCGCTGATGCCATGGCCCGGCAGGTCGACGAACAGGCTCCGCCGGCCCGCGAGTTCGGGTCGTGCGGCGATATGGGCGTGGTACACGGAGGAGACCGACCCCAGCCCGTGCACGTACACGCGCGCGGGTCCCTTCCCCGACGTCTCCGTCCAGCGGATGCAGCTGCCCTTGCCGTCGAACTCGGTCTGCCTCATCGGGTCCTCCCCTTGGAGCCTTGTCGCCATGACTCGACGGCCGACTCTCGCCAGCCACCGCCGGCTCTGGCCACGCCTGGCTCTGGCCACGCCGTTCCGTTCGCCAAGGATATACATCGTTACCGATGTATCAATACGTCGATGTACCCCGTCTTGGATATACAGCCGAGGCGAGAGAGAATGCGGCCATGCTGGAGCTCGCCATCCTCGGATTCCTCTACGACACCCCGCTCCACGGCTACGAGCTGCGCAAACGCCTCACGGCGCTGACAGGGCACGTGAAGCCGGTCGCCGAGAGCACGCTGTACCCCGCGATCAAACGGCTCGAGAAGGCGGGCCTGCTCGCCCGGTCCACGGAACCCGGCTCCGTGGCCGCGCCACGTCACGTCCTGACGCTGACCGAATCGGGCCGGCAGGAACTGCGTCACCGACTCGCCGAGCCGGACCCGCGCGACATCAGCGACGAGAACCGGTGGTTCACGGTGCTCGCCTTCCTGCGGCACCTGGGGGACGCGCCCGCCCAGTCGGCCGTCCTGCGGCGTCGACTGGCCTTCCTCGAAGAGCCCGCGAGCTTCTTCTACGACGGTGACCGACCATTGCGCGCGGAGGAGCTGGACGACCCCTTCCGGCGCGGTCTGCTGACCATCGCGCGGGCCACCTCCAGGGCCGAACTCACCTGGCTGCGCGAGACGATCGCCTCACTGGACGGCTGACGGAAAGCGCTTCACAACGCCGTCCCCCTTCTGTCGCCGAAGCTCCAACTCTAGGTTGGACACTGGAAGATGGAGATCAATCGGATCAGCCACACAGGGGGAAGGCGGTCACCATGTGGGACAGGGTGCGCAAGGCGTGCGCGAGATTCTTCCGTTCCCCGCACGCGGATGAGGACAGCAACCGCGAGGTGCGCACGCACAAGGAGAAGCGCACGCACAATCTCTTCGAGGCCGCGGCGGTGTACGTGTCTGCCTGCGCGGAGGACGACCAGGATCAGATCGACGAGGCCTCCGGATGGGTCTCTCCCGAGGCGCTGTCGTTCGGAGTGAGCGAGCTGGCGTGCCGGGCGGTCATCGCGCTCGCCCGGGAGCGCGACGAGTCGCCGCAGACCGTCGCCCGGACCCTGCTCGGGCTCCCGGCGGCCTGACACTGTGGACGATCTCGGTCGATTCGCCCCGACCGGTCGGAAAGCTGCAGCTCGGGTGTGCCGGGGAGTCGTGACAAGCGGCTTCCGATCGCACTAGGGTGCGCGCCGATGGACGAACCGATGGGGAGGCTGGGATGGCCGGGACGGACGAGGAGGCCGTCGCCGCCGCGGACGATGCGCTCTATGTGCTCACGGCGGTGTTGCTGACGCCGGCGAAGTTCCCGAGCGTGCTGGGCGACGACTACCCGGAGGCCTGCGCGGCGCTCGGCCTCGCGCCGCTCGCCGACGGGTACGGCCTGGTCCTGGGACAGGACGGCGACGGAGCCCGGTGGACGGTCGTCATCGACGACGTCTCCCTGGTCGCCGTCGCCATCGCGTCCTGGGACTGCGGCATGGAATACGACCTGTCACCCGACGAACGTACGGTCGTGGCCGCACTGCCGGGCTGGCCTCTCGCGGTCGCCGTCGCCGCCCCCAACGTGCCGGATCCGCACGATCCCGACCCCGAGGTCGCGGACGGTCCGCCGTTGGCGCCACCGGACACGAGCGTGTGGGGGCCGGCCCAGCGGCGCCTGGGCGCCGACGAGATCGCCTTGCAGTGGGCGATCTGGCGCGAGCAGATCGACGACACCGACTTCGCGGCGCCGGGCGGCGGGGCGGCGGCCTACACCGAGGGCGCGGGCGCCAGCGAACTCGAAGGCGAAGGAGCGGAGAAGGGCGACCGGGGCGAGCCCCGGGGTGGCCACAGCGGCATCCGGCGGGTCCTCGCGGAGGCGCGCGCCTACGTGGACTCCCCGCCGCCCCTCGGCCGTGTCCGGTCCTCGTTCGCCCCCGGTGACGCGCGGACCCTGCGTGCGGACGGTCCCGGCTGGTCGCTCGTCGCCAGGACCGACGACATCGCGTTCGTGCTCCTCGACGACGAGCCGGGCGAGGTCCTGCCGGTTGGTCGCGGGCCGGAGCTGCCGGGGCTGCTTGAAGCGCTCGACAAGATGGCAGTACGTCCCAGCTGAGCCGCGCGCCGGACGGCACGACAGCGGCCCGGAACAGACCGGAACAGACAGACCGGTGTTAGACGACCCCATTTCGCGATGGCGTTCCATGTGGTCCCGACCCATGGATGGCGGCGAGCCAGGACCGCACCATGAGGCAGCCTTCACGGCTTCGCTCCCTCATGTGCCCGTCCCCGCTGTCAGGAGGCCGTCATGCGCCTGTCCCGAGGTGTTCCGTTCATCGCCGCCGTTCTGCTGGCCGGCGCCCTCAGCCGGCCGACCCCGGCAGCGGGCACGGCAGTTGACGAGCAGCAGTGCGCTCGGCACGAACGCGTACGGGTGCCCGGCACGGCCTTCCAGCAGAGCGCCTGCCTCACGGATCTGACCACGGCCGGACTGGCCGGCACGCCCTACACGGACATGGCCGACCAGCAGGGCTCACGGCCCGGGGCACCCGGAATCCGGCCGAGGTGCCGGGGATGCAGATCGACGGCTATTTCCCTGACTCCTCCCGCTTCAACGCCGCCACTCACGGCTGGCGTCACGACGCGCAGTTCGTGATCCGGCTGCCGGACCGCTGGAACGGCGGGCTGGTCGTCACCGGAGCCCCCGGCACCCGCAGGCAGTACGCGACGGACACGGCGATCTCCGACCAGGTGCTCGCTCTCGGCTACGCCTACGCCGCGACCGACAAGGGCAACAGCGGCGCCGACTTCTACCGCGACGGCAAGCGGCCCGGTGACGCGGTCGCCGAGTGGCACAGGCGGACGACTCAGCTGACCCGGGCCGCCCGCAAAGCGGTGGCCCAGCGCTACGGGCACACTCCCCGTCGTACGTACATGACCGGCATCTCCAACGGCGGCTATCTCACCCGCTGGCAGTTGGAGAACCACCCTGAGCTGTACGACGGCGGCGTGGACTGGGAAGGCGCACTGTGGACCGCGAACGGTCCCCATCTGCTCACCTCCCTGCCCACGGCGGTCGCACGCATGCTCGGCTCCGCGCGCGACGAGGACCTGTACACGGTCGGCTTCGCACGCGGCTCGGAGTTTCTGTGGCCGTACCACGAGCAGGCCTACTGGGGAGTCACGCAGAAGATCTACCGCGCCGAGTTCGACCCCGCATACGACCCCGACTGCCCCGGCCCGTCCGCCGGGACCACGCCGGAGCGGATCCTGGCACCCTGTGCGTCCGACGCCTCCTACGACTACGCGTCGCGCCCGGCGTCCGTCCGTCGCGCCGTGGCCCGTGTCGCCCTGACCGGCCGCATCGGCAGGCCACTGCTCACGCTGCACGGCGATCTGGACGCACTGCTACCCCGGGCGGCCGACTCGGACGTGTACGCGCGCATGGTCGACGCCGGCGGTCGTGGCCCGCTGCACCGCTACTACACGATCGCGGGCGGCACTCATGTCGACGGCCTGTACGACACCTATCCGGACCGGCTCCGGCCGATCCTCCCTTGCTACCGGTCCGCCTTCGACGCGCTGGTCTCATGGGTGGAGCGGGGCACCCGACCGCCCGCGGACCACACCGTCGGCAGGCCCGCGAGCGGCGACGTGCTCAATTCCTGCCCGCTGTCCGTCCCGGCCGCACGGCCGGCCAGATGAGGGTCAGCGACCGAGTTCCTTGCGCGTGACCCGGCGGAGCCTGCGCCGCTGTGACGGGTCGAGCGTGAGGTACGCGGCGGCCGGGACTCCCAGGACTATCAGGAGCGCGGCCCACCAGGGCAACCAGATCAACAGGATGAGACCGGCCGCCACACCTCCCGCGGCGATCTTCGCGTTCTTCGACATGTGCGTCGCCTCCTTCGCGGCCAGTGCCGCTCTCTGACCAGAGAACGGGTCCGCGCTTCCAGCGGTTCCGAACCACGACCCTGAGACGACCCTGAGGTGCGGCCCCTACTGGTCGCGGAACTCCGGTGTCGGCCGATGCGTGATCAACGGGCCGGGCTCCGCACGAGCAAGATACCCCGCCGAACGGATGGTGACCCAGGTCACACATCAAGTCAGCCCGGCGGTCGCCCAAGTGCTGTACCCTCGGCCACTCGATGCGAGTAGTCAAATTTGAGGAGTGTCGCAGAGCTGTGCCGAGGCTTCCCGACCCAACATCGTCCGAGATCTCCGAACTGGCCTATTGCTGTGCCGTCTTCGTGCCCGGCGATCCGGCTCGCACCGGCCGGGTCGCCTTCTGGCGGGCGGACGGGGGCGCCGTGCCGCCCGTCGCGTGCGGATCCGTCGAGGAGATCGCTGTCGCGCTGCCCGGCGACGACGGTGTGGCCCAGGTGACCGTGTCGGCCGTTGTGCTTCCGGTGCGTGCCGCCCTGCCGGTCCTCACGCGTGCGCGTAGCACCGCTCAGGCGCACCGTGCGGGCGCCTTCTGGGGCGCGGCCGCCGTGCTGTCCCTTCGGCTCGTGGCACGCGGGCTGCTGCTGCCCGGCCTCTCGTCCGACGACCACGACGCCTGGCGCGCCGGACCTCTGCGGCCCGAGGACGTCGAGCAGGTCCGCGCCCTTGCCGCCGCGATGCCGCCCGAGGCGCACGCCCTGCCGTTGACTGGCGTGCGGCCGCTGCGGCTGCCGGACCCCGAGCGGCTGCTGCGGGCCTTCCTGGACGCAGTCGCCGATGCACTTCCCCGCTCGCCCGCGGCGGCGCTCGTGAGCAGCGGGCCCGCCTACGCCGTGCAGGAGCCGCAGCACGTGCCCGATCAGCGTGCGTGGGCCGCGGACGTCGCCGCCGGCCACGACGCGGGCGTACGACTGTCCCTGCGGCTCGAGGTCCCCGGCCTCGGCACGGCGGCCCCGGATGACGTGGCCCTGTCGTTCCGGGCGGTGCTGCAAGTGCACAGCGTGAGCGACCCGACGCTGGTCGCGGACGCCACCGACGTGTGGGCGGACTCCGGTGCCTTCGGACCGCGCGCGCGTATGGACGCCCTGCTGGCACTGCGCCGCGCGGCCCGCGCGTGGGCACCGCTCACACCGCTGCTCGCCGCGGCCGTCCCGGACACGGTGGAGCTGGCCGACGACGAGGTGACCGACCTCCTTCAAGAGGGCGCTCGGAGTCTCGCGGGAGCCGGCATCGACGTGCACTGGCCCAAGGAGTTGACTCACAGACTGACCGCCCGCGCGGTGATCGGTCCACCGGACGACGAGGCCGTGCCCGAAAGGGTCTTCTCCGACACACCGTCGCTCCTGTCCGCCGACGCGCTGCTCGCCTTCGACTGGTGGTTCGCCGTGGGCGACCAGCGGCTCACGCGCGAGGAGCTGGACCGGCTCGCCGAGGCGAACCGCCCTGTGGTGCGGCTGCGCGACCAGTGGGTCCTCGTCGATCCTCACGAGGTACGTCGCGCCCGCGCGCAGCAGGACCACAAGGTGACGCCCATCGACGCGCTCAGTGCCGCGCTGACCGGCTCCGCGGAGGTCGACGGCCACCAGGTCGAGGTCCAGGCCACGGGCTGGCTGGCGGCGCTGCGCGAGCGACTCGCGGACCCCGAGGGACAGGAGCCGGTGGGCCGACCCGCCGCCCTGGACGCCACGCTGCGGGACTACCAGCGGCGTGGCTTGAACTGGCTGGCCCGGATGACGTCCCTGGGCCTGGGCTGCTGTCTGGCCGACGACATGGGCCTTGGCAAGACGATCACGCTGATCGCGCTGCATCTTCACCGGCAGTCCGACGCCTCGTCGGCCGGCCCGACACTGGTGGTGTGTCCGACGTCCCTGATGGGCAACTGGCAGCGTGAGATCGAGAAGTTCGCGCCCGGCACGCGCGTGCGCCGGTTCCACGGCGCACGGCGCGATCTGGGTTCGGTGACGGACGGGGAGTTCGTACTCACCACGTACGGCACGATGCGCCTGGACGCCCGCCGCCTCGCCGAGGTGCCGTGGGGCATGGTCGTGGCGGACGAGGCTCAGCACGTGAAGAACCCGTACTCGGCGACCGCGCGGGAGCTGCGATCCATCGACGCACGCGCGCGCGTGGCGCTCACCGGCACCCCCGTCGAGAACAACCTCTCGGAACTGTGGGCGATCCTCGACTGGACGACGCCCGGTCTGCTGGGCCGCCTCGGCACCTTCCGCACACGCTATGCCCAGGCGGTCGAGGGCGGGCAGGACCCGGCCGCCGCCGAGCGCCTCACCCGACTCGTACGCCCGTTCCTGCTGCGTCGACGCAAGTCGGACCCGGGGATCGCACCGGAGCTTCCGCCCAAGACGGAGACCGATCATGCCGTGTCCCTCACCACCGAACAGGCGGGACTGTACGAGGCGGTGGTCCGCGAGACGCTCGCGGAGATCGCCGGAGCCGACAGCATGGCGCGGCGGGGCCTGATCGTGAAACTCCTGACGGGCCTGAAGCAGATCTGCAACCACCCGGCACAGTTCCTCAAGGAGGAGCGGCCGAGGATCGCGGGGCGCTCCGGAAAGCTGGAGCTGCTGGACGAGTTGCTGGACACGATCCTCTCCGCGGGGGCGGGTGTCCTCGTCTTCACGCAGTACGTGCGGATGGGACGCCTCATCGAAGAGCACCTGGCGGCTCGCGGCGTGCCCTCGCAGTTCCTGCACGGCGGAACACCCGTTGCCGAGCGCGAGACTTTGGTACGGCGCTTCCAGGACGGTGAAGTGCCCGTCTTCCTGCTGTCGTTGAAGGCCGCGGGCACCGGTCTGAATCTCACCCGCGCGGAACATGTCGTGCACTACGACCGCTGGTGGAACCCCGCCGTCGAGGCGCAGGCCACCGACCGCGCGTACCGCATCGGCCAGACCCGGCCCGTGCAGGTGCACCGGCTGATCGCCGAGGGAACCATCGAGGACCGTATCGCCGACATGCTGAGCCGCAAGCAGGAGCTGGCGGACGCTGTGCTCGGCGCCGGCGAGGCGGCACTCACCGAGCTGACGGACTCGGAGCTGGCCGATCTGGTGGAACTGCGAGGGGGCGCCCGATGACTGGACACGACGTTGACATGGAGCGGACGTTCGCCGCGCTCCCGCCCGCGCACGGACGCGGGTTCGCGCAGACCTGGTGGGGCCAGGCCTGGCTGAAGGCGCTGGAGGAGACGGCGCTGGACTCCGGGCAGCTCAAGGCGGGCCGCAGGCTCGCGCGCGGGGGCGCTGTCGGTGCGGTGTCCGTGCGTCCGGGGCGCATCACGGCTGTGGTGCAGGGGCGCGACCGTACGGCGCACCGGGCCGACGTGCTGCTGGAGGAGCTCACCGACGAGCAGTGGAACCGGTTCCTGGACATGGCCGTCGAGCGAGCCGGGCATGTCGCCGCGCTGCTGGACCGCGAGATGCCGCCGCACCTGGTGGAGGACGCGGCGGCCACGGGTATCGAACTGCTGCCCGGCATGGGCGATCTGGAGCCGGAGTGCGGCTGCGGTGCCTGGGACCACTGCGGGCACACGGCTGCCCTCTGCTACCAGATGGCACGCCTGCTGGACCAGGACCCCTTCGTACTGCTGCTGATGCGCGGCCGGGGCGAACGCGGCCTCCTGGACGACCTCCAGGCCCGCAGCGCGACACCCGCCGAAACACCGTCCGAACGGACGGCGTCGTCCGAACCGGAGGGCGTGGACGCCGCGGAGGCGTATGCGACCGGCGAGATCCTGCCGCCGCTGCCCGCTCTGCCCGAGCTGCCGGCCGAGCCGGGACTGCCTCCGTCCTTGGACACCGAGACCCCTCCCGCGCCCGGCGTCGACCCGGCCGCCCTGGAGTTCCTGGCCGCCGGGGCCGCCTCGGAAGCACACCGCATGCTCGCGGAGATTCTACGAACCGGACCGGAACAGCCTGTCGTCGGAGCGGAGTTGACGCTCCGCCAGGACGCCGTACGCCTCGCCGCCGGCTCCCCTGTCGCCGGTGTGGCGGAGCGGCTGGCCGAAGGTTCGGGACGGGGCCGGGAGGAGCTGGAGATCGCTGTACGCGCGTGGCGTCTGGGAGGCGTCAGCGCTCTGTCCGTGCTGGACGAGGAGTGGACCGTGGAGGGCGAGACGCTCGCACGCGCGCGTGCCGCACTCGAAGCAGCCTGGGACGACGACGAACGGCCGTCGCTGCGGGCGAAGGGCAACCGGTGGACGGTCGTCGGCGCGCAGAGGCAACTGCGCCTGGGGCGGGACGGACGGTGGTGGCCGTACCGCAGGGAACGGAGCCACTGGGTGCCCGCAGGAGGTCCTGCTCAGGATCCGGCGACCGCACTGGCCTCGGCGGACGCCGAGACCTTCGAGGAGCAGGGGTGAGGCCTGCGGAGCGGTGACGTCGGCTCGCCGAGCGCCCGTCGCCCCGTGTTCACCCAGCGGTCGCACGGCGTTGCGCGTGGGCTCCAAATCTGGCCGCTGTCAGTGAACTTGGTCCCTGGAGGCCCGATGTCCCCGCACCGCACTGGCCGGCGCCGTGCCCACCGTTTCGTCGCCGGGGGCGTGCCCCTCGCCGTGATCGCGGCGCTCGCTTCCGCCGGGCCCGCCGTCGGCGCCGGGGACCTCGACGGCGACGCCCACGTCGTGCGCACGGCGACGCTCGGCGACATCCCGCTCGGCCGCTTCAGCAATGCGCGTTCGACGGCCAGGGCAGGCTGGTCGACAGCGGTGTGGAGACTTCCGTGGTCCACGTGCGGTTGCCTCACGGGATCTGACCGCGGCGTCGAACTCACGGCACGCGTACGTGGCCGTCGAAGGGGCGGTACGCGCGCGTGCCGCCCCTTCGACCGTGCTGCTCCTGCCTGGCCGCGGCTACGGCAGCTCGTCCGCGAATGACGGCATAAGCGATTCGAGGTCGCTGGGAAGTCCGCTCGGCAGTTCCGTGGGGAACCCGGACGGGAGCGATGTCGGCAGTTCGCTCGGTAGCTTGCTGGGGAGCTCTGTGGGGATGCTGAAGGACGGCTTCGGCGAGCTGCTCGTGCTCTCGGCAGGTGATTTCTCGCCGGGTGAGTCCTCGCTGTCCGAGGCCACCAGGACCACGGCCACGACGGCTGCGACGGCGACGATCACGACGAGCAGGACGACCAGCGGACTGAGCCGGCGCCTCGGTCCACCGCCTCTGCCCGGAGGCTCCTGCGGAGACCAGCCACCGTACGTGGGCGGGTCACTGTCTCCTGGAGGCGGTCCGTAGCCTCCGGGCGGCGGTCCGAAGCCACCGCCTGGAGGCGGCGTGTCACCCGGCGGTCCTGGCGGTTGAGGCGGTACGGGCGGCATGGCCATACCGTCAAGGGTCGCCCCGTGACGGTCGGCGCGCGAGCCCCGCGCGGGAGTTGATACGGGCCCATGCCATGGATCGCACGGTTCCGGAATATTTCGCGTGAGAGACGGCCAGCCACTCGCACCGCGTGTGACCGGATTCCCGGCGCCCGAGGGCTCGGGCGGTCACACGCGGTCGGGTACGCGCGCGTGGCCTCAGCCGCGCGCGCCCAGCAGGTGGTCCATGGCCAGCTGGTCGAGACGCTCGAAGGCCATCCCGCGCGCCGCGGCCCCCTCGACGTCGAACTCCTCGAAGGCCGTGCGGTCGGCGAGCAGCGCCTTGAGGCCGTCCGCCGCAGTGGGCTGCGCGAGCTCGTCCAGGCGTGCGGCACGCAGTGCCTCCTGCACCTCCGGGTCGGCCCGGAAGGCAGCCGAACGCTCCTTGAGGATGAGGTAGTTGCGCATGCAGCCGGCGGCCGACGCCCACACGCCATCGAGGTCCTCGGTGCGCGGCGGCTTGAAGTCGAAGTGCTTCGGACCGGCGTAACCGGCGCTCTCCAGGAGGTCGACCAGCCAGAAGGCGGAGCGCAGGTCGCCGGCGCCGAAGCGCAGGTCCTGGTCGTACTTGATGCCGGACTGGCCGTTGAGGTCGATGTGGAAGAGCTTGCCCGCCCACAGCGCCTGTGCGATGCCGTGCGGGAAGTTGAGCCCGGCCATCTGCTCGTGGCCGACCTCGGGGTTGACGCCGTACAGCTCGGGGCGCTCCAGTCGCTCGATGAACGCCAGGGCGTGGCCGACGGTCGGCAGCAGGATGTCGCCGCGCGGCTCGTTCGGCTTGGGCTCGATCGCGAACCTCAGGTCGTAGCCCTGGGAGGTCACGTATTCGCCGAGGAGGTCGAAGGCCTCCTTCATGCGGTCCAGAGCGACGCGTACGTCCTTGGCGGCGCCGGACTCGGCGCCCTCGCGGCCACCCCAGGCGACGTACGTCTCGGCGCCCAGCTCGGCCGCCAGGTCGATGTTGCGGATCGTCTTGCGCAGGGCGTAGCGGCGCACGTCGCGGTCGTTGGCCGTGAACGCGCCGTCCTTGAAGACGGGGTGCGTGAAGAGGTTGGTCGTCGCCATCGGCACCTTCATGCCGGTGGCGTCGAGCGCCTCGCGGAAGCGCTTGATGTGCGCCTCGCGCTCGGTGTCGGAGGACCCGAAGGGGATCAGGTCGTCGTCGTGGAAGGTGACTCCGTGGGCGCCGAGCTCGGCCAGGCGCTGCACCGTCTCGACCGGGTCGAGGGCTCGGCGGGTGGCGTCGCCGAAGGGGTCCCGCCCCTGCCAGCCGACGGTCCACAGGCCGAAGGTGAACCTGTCATCGGGGGTGGGCTGGTAGCTCATGCCGCGGCTCCTTGCTTGCTGACGACTGCTTGCACGACTCGCTACGACTATTTCGTCATGGCGCTTTACAAATTAGTATGCCCACGCGTCCCTGGGAAGGGACAAGATGTCCCCGAAGGGGTGAGGTCCGGGTCGTGACACTCCGGGTGCCCTCGAAACAGCAGGTCAGATCCGGTAGAGCCGCGGAAAAGGGAGAGCCCGATGTCAGCAGCCGAGGGTCCGCTCGTAGTCGGCGTGGACACGTCCACCCAGTCCACCAAGGCGCTGGTCGTCGACGCGTCGACCGGCCGGGTCGTCGCGAGCGGCCAGGCACCGCACACGGTGTCCTCCGGGGCCGGCCGCGAGAGCGACCCGCGCCAGTGGTGGGACGCCTTGTGCGAGGCGCTGCGCCAGTGCGGCGACGCGGCGCACGAAGCCGCCGCGGTGTCGATCGGCGGGCAGCAGCACGGCCTGGTCACCCTGGACGACCGGGGCGAGCCGGTCCGTCCGGCCCTGCTGTGGAACGACGTGCGCTCGGCGCCGCAGGCCCGCCGTCTGACCGAGGAGCTGGGCGGCGCGAAGTTCTGGGCCGAGCGCACGGGCTCGGTTCCCGCCGCCTCCTTCACGGTCACGAAGTGGGCCTGGCTGGCCGAGAACGAGCCGGAGTCCGTCCGGGCCACCAAGGCCGTACGGCTCCCCCACGACTACCTGACCGAGCGCCTCACGGGACAGGGCACCACCGACCGCGGGGACGCCTCCGGCACGGGGTGGTGGGCGTCGGGGACGGAGTCGTACGACGAGGAGATCCTCGCGCGCGTGGGGCTCGACCCGGCGATGCTGCCCCGCGTGGTCCGGTCCGGCGAGGTGGCGGGGACCGTCCGCGACAGCCATGACCTGCCGTTCTCCAAGGGCACCCTGGTCGCGCCCGGCACCGGCGACAACGCCGCCGCGGCGCTGGGCCTCGGCCTTCGTCCCGGCATGCCCGTGCTCAGCCTCGGCACGTCGGGCACGGTGTACGCGGTGTCGCAGCGCCGTCCCGCCGACCCGACCGGCACCGTGGCGGGCTTCGCCGACGCCCACGGGGACTGGCTGCCGCTGGCGTGCACCCTTAACTGCACGCTCGCCGTCGACCGCCTCGCGACCCTGCTGGGCCTCGACCGCGAGGCCGTGGAACCCACCTCCGGCCTCACCCTGCTGCCCTACCTGGACGGCGAACGCACCCCGAACCTGCCGAACGCCTCCGGCCTCCTGCACGGTCTGCGCCACGACACGACCGCCGGCCAGCTCCTCCAGGCCGCCTACGACGGTGCCGTCCACGCGCTGCTCGGCGCCCTGGACCTGGTCCTGGACCAGGACGCGGACCGTTCGGCGCCGCTGCTGCTGATCGGCGGCGGCGCCCGGGGCACGGCCTGGCAGCAGACCGTACGGCGGCTGTCGGGACGTCCGGTGCAGGTCCCCGAGGCGAAGGAACTGGTCGCGCTGGGCGCCGCGGCCCAGGCGGCCGGCCTGCTGACCGGCGAGGATCCGGCGGCGGTGGCCCGGCGCTGGCACACCACCCGAGGGCCCGTGCTCGACGCCGTGGAGCGCGACGAGGAGACACTGGCCAGGATCAGCGGGGTACTCTCCGACGCGGCCCCGCTGCTGGAGCGGAGCCCCGAGGCGCATTGAGGACTGACGGAGGCATGACCGCACCGCTGCACGAGGCCCACCCGACCGGCGCGGGGCGCGCGCTGCCCAACACCCAGCAGGGCATGCGCCGCCGCAACCTCGCCAAGGTGATGCACACCGTCAGCGCCGAGGGCCCCCTCTCGCGTGCCGCCGTCGCCTCCCGCATCGGGCTGACCCGCGCGGCCGTGTCCACCCTCGTCGACGAGCTGATCCGCTCGGGGCTCCTGGAGGAGCTCGGCCCCGAGCGGCCCGGCCGGGTGGGCCGTCCCGGATCGGCGCTGGCCGTCAGCGGGCGCGGCCCGGCCGGGATCGGGGCGGAGGTCGGTGTCGACCATCTCGCGGTCTGCGCGGTCGATCTGCGCGGCGAGGTGCGGTCCAGGGCGGTGCGGCACGGCGCGAACCGGGGCCGGGACCCCGAGCCGGTGATCGAGGAACTCGGCGAGCTGGTACGCCGGGTCGTCGCCGACGCCGAGCGCGAGGGCCTGTGGCCCGCCGGACTGGCGGTCGCCGTGCCGGGTCTGGTGGCGCGTGACGCCCGCACCGTGGTCCGTGCCCCGAACCTCGACTGGCGCGACCGGGACCTCGGCGATCTGCTCTTTGTCGACTTCCCGCTGACCGTCGGCAACGAGGCCAACTTCGGCGCCCTCGCCGAACTCTGGCTCGGCGACGGCACGCCGCGTGACTTCCTGCATGTGTCGGCGGAGATCGGCATCGGTGCCGCGGTCGTGGTGGACGGGGGTCTGCTGCGTGGAACGCACGGTTTCGCGGGCGAGTTGGGGCATGTTCCGGTCCAGCCGGACGGACCCGGCTGTCCGTGCGGAGGACGCGGGTGCCTGGAGCAGTACGCCGGTGAGGAGGCGGTGCTGCGCGCGGCCGGGCTGGAGCCGGGCGAGGACCGGGTCGGACTGCTCGCGGGGCGTGCCGCCGAGGGCGACGAGGACGTACGGCGTGCCCTGCGCGACGCGGGAACGGCGCTCGGTATCGCGCTGACGGGCGCCGTCAATCTGCTGGACCCGGAGAGTGTGGTGCTGGGCGGTGCGCTGGCCGGGCTCGCCCCGTGGCTGCTGCCCTCGCTCGAGGCCGAGCTGGACCGGCGCACCGCCGGGCCCGCCTGCCCGGTGTCCGCGTCGAGGCTGGGTCCCGAGGGGCCGTTGCTGGGGGCCGCTCACTCGGTGGTGCGCAGCGTGTTGGACGATCCGATGGCGGTCGCGGAACGGGGCTGAATCCGGACTGGGGCGAGTCCGGTTACGGGCGGAAAGCCCATGCTCCAGGCCGAGTTCGCCCATGAGAGTGAGCGAGATATCCACAATCCCACGCCTGTCCACGGATCCCGGGCTCGCCCTTCTGCCCGACCCGCAGGCGCCGTACCTTGATTCACCCGAGGAGCAGCCGTCTTGGCACGGCGACGGGGGCACGAGGTCAACTCGGCGGGCCCCGCCCTCCAGCCGACCTCAACTCTGAAGGGCAGCACCCCTCTTGAACCACAAAGGACCACGCCCCAGCCGCCGCCGGCTCCTCCAGGGCACCGCCCTCGCCGCCGTCCCCTACGTCCTGCTCCCCGAATGGCGGGCCGGTGCGCACGTCCCCGGCCCGGACCACCCGCTCGCCGAGTGGCGGCCGGCCAGCACCGCGAACTACACGGCGGCGAACCGCCCGGTGACCCATCCCGTCGATCGAGTGATCATCCACATGACACAGACCACCTACACCAAAACCCTGTTCCTCTTCGAGAACCCCAAGAAGAGAGTGTCCGCGCACTACGTCGTGCGGTCGGCCGACGGACACACGTCCCAGTGCGTTCGCGAGTCGGACATCGCCTGGCACGCCGGGGACTGGGACCACAACACACGGAGCATCGGCATCGAGCACGAGGGCTGGGTGGACCGGTCCGGCTACTTCACCGACGTCATGTACGAGGCGTCCGCCCGGCTCACGGCGGCCATCTGCACGAGACACGGCATACCGAAGGACCGGGCGCACATCATCGGGCACTACGAGGTGCCGGGCACGGACCACACCGACCCCGGGCCGAACTGGGACTGGGCGCACTACATACGGCTGGTCAACGGCGTCTGAGGACTCGCATGGTTCGCGCGGCCGCACCCATGGGTCCCCGTCGTTCGGGTGAGCCGGGTCGAAAAGGTTGTCCGCGCGCGTACCCGGAGTGACGATGTCCCCAGCCGCATCGCCTTCCGGGGAGGCCGAGTTGAGCGATCCATGGGTGGCCCTGGAGCCGGGGGCCGACGCTGCCGAGCGGGTACGGGTACTGCGTCGTGCGCATGAGACGTTCACCGAGGTGGGCACGGTACCCAAGCCGGTGCGTGCCGTCGTCGCGGACTCGTGGCGGCGGTCCGCGCGGGCCGGGGTCGGTCCGGACGGGACGGCTAGCGTGGAGCTCGCGGACAGCGATCTCGGCGCCTATCGCGCGGAGCATCCGCTGGCACGGGTGATGCCGCTGTTCCGGGAGTTGCTGGGCACGTTCGCCGCCGACGGCGAGCATCTGCTCGCGGTGTGCGACGCGCACGGCCGGCTGCTGTGGGTCGAGGGCCATCCGACGACCCGGCGAAGGGCGGGAGGGATGAACTTCGTGCCGGGTGCGCGGTGGGCGGAGACCGCCGTCGGGACGAACGCGCCGGGCACGGCGGTGGCCGTGGACCGACCGGTGCAGGTGTTCGCGGCCGAGCACTTCATCCGCCGGGTGCAGCCCTGGACCTGTGCGGCGGCGCCGGTGCACGATCCGCGCACCGGGCGGGTGCTCGGGGCGGTGGACATCACCGGTGGGGACGGGCTCGCGCATCCGCACAGCCTGGGGTTCGTGCAGGCGGTCGCGCGTGCCGCGGAGTCCCATCTGGCGCTGCTCGCCCCGCAGTCGCCCGCCGCCGACGCCCTCGAGCTGAGCGCGCTGGGCCGGGACGAGGCGCGGCTGCTCATCGGCGGCCGGCGGGTCAGACTCAGTCGCCGGCACAGCGAGATCCTGGTGCTGCTGGCCCGCCACCCGGAGGGCCTGACCGGTGACGAGCTGCTGTGCGCGCTGTACGAGGACGAGTCGGTGACGCCCGTGACCCTGCGGGCGGAGCTGGCCCGACTGCGCCGGGTCCTCGGCCCCGGGCTGTTCGGGTCGCGGCCGTACCGGCTCACGGTGCCGGTCGAGTCGGACGTGGCGGTCGTCGAACGTCGCCTGGAGGCCGGTGCGATCACCGGAGCGGCCATGGCCTACTCCGGCCCGCTGCTGCCCGGTTCCCAGGCGCCGGCGGTGGTGCGGCTCAGGCGGCGCCTCGCCGACGGCCTCCGTGCGGCGCTGATCGCCCGTCGTGATCCCGACCTGCTGGCCGACTGGGCGCACGCCCCTTGGGGCGAGGACGACCTCGACGTATGGCGGGCACTCGCCGCCGTGCGCCCCACGTCGGCGGTGCGGTCGCGGCTCGCGGCGCTGGAGTGCGAGTTGTCGGCACCACCGCCCGCGTGGCGGCACCGCCCGGCGCACTGACCGCCCGCCCGGGCCCGCGCAACGTACTTGCAACCTCGCCGTTCCTAGCCTCGCGGCGAGAGCTGCCCAACGGCGGGCAGCGCTTCTTCGGGAGGCAGAGCAGCATGACCCGTTACGCGGCGCCCGGCACCGAGGGTGCGATCGTCTCCTACCAGGCGCGCTACGACCATTTCATCGGCGGTGAGTACGTGCCGCCGATCCGGGGGCAGTACTTCGAGAACCCGTCGCCGGTGAACGGGCAGCCGTTCACCGAGATCGCGCGGGGCACGGCGGAGGACGTGGAGCGGGCGCTCGACGCGGCGCACGCGGCCGCGCCCGCGTGGGGCCGGACCTCGGTGACCGAGCGCGCCGACATCCTGCTCAAGATCGCCGATCGGATGGAGGCGAACCTGGAGAAGCTGGCCGTCGCCGAGAGCTGGGAGAACGGCAAGCCGGTACGGGAGACGCTGGCGGCCGACATCCCGTTGGCCATCGACCACTTCCGCTACTTCGCGGGGGCGATCAGGGCGCAGGAGGGCTCGCTCGGCGAGGTCGACGACGACACGGTGGCGTACCACTTCCACGAGCCGCTCGGCGTGGTCGCGCAGATCATCCCGTGGAACTTCCCGATCCTCATGGCGACATGGAAGCTCGCGCCGGCGTTGGCCGCGGGCAACGCGGTGGTGCTCAAGCCGGCCGAGCAGACCCCGGCGTCGATCCACTATTGGCTGAGCCTGGTCGCGGACCTGCTGCCACCGGGCGTCGTGAACATCGTCAACGGCTTCGGCGTGGAGGCGGGCAAGCCGCTGGCGTCCAGCTCCCGGGTGGCCAAAGTGGCGTTCACCGGCGAGACGACGACGGGCCGGTTGATCATGCAGTACGCCTCGGAGAACATCACCCCGGTCACCCTCGAACTCGGCGGCAAGTCCCCGAACATCTTCTTCGACGACGTCTGGGCGGCGAACGACGACTTCCGGGACAAGGCCCTCGAAGGCTTCACCATGTTCGCGCTCAACCAGGGCGAGGTGTGCACGTGCCCGTCGCGGGCGCTGGTGCAGCGCGGCCGGTACGCCGAGTTCATGGAGGCGGCGGTCGCCCGCACCGAGCAGATCAGGACCGGACACCCGCTGGACACGGAGACGATGATCGGCGCGCAGGCCTCCAACGACCAGCTGGAGAAGATCCTCTCCTACCTGGACATAGGCCGGCAGGAGGGCGCCCGGGTCCTCACGGGTGGTGAACGCATCGAGCACGACGGTGAGCTGAAGGGCGGATACTACGTCCAGCCGACGATCTTCGAGGGTGACAACCGCATGCGGATCTTCCAGGAGGAGATCTTCGGTCCGGTCGTCTCGGTGACCTCCTTCGACGACTTCGACGACGCCATCAAGATCGCCAACGACACGCTGTACGGGCTCGGCGCGGGCGTGTGGACACGGGACATCAACACGGCGTACCGCGCGGGCCGCGCCATCCAGGCGGGCCGGGTGTGGACCAACTGCTACCACGCGTACCCGGCGCACGCGGCGTTCGGCGGGTACAAGGGGTCCGGGATCGGGCGTGAGACGCACAAGATGATGCTGGAGCACTATCAGCAGACGAAGAACCTTCTGGTGTCGTATTCGCCGAAGAAGCTGGGCTTCTTCTAGAGCCCCAAGTGGGTTGTCCGGGGGCACTGTTGCCCGCCGGGCAACCCCAGCCGGGCCCCGCCACCGGCGCCGCTGGCCGCCGAACTCGGCCCGCTCTCGGCCATCGACAGACAGCAAGGTTCCAACGCGGCTTCGCCTCACCCGGTATCTCCGCCCGCCGCCGCTCTGAATCGTGTGCGTACCGTTCGTCAGAGCCGGGGCGCTGCCGCATCCGCCGCCGCCACCGGACGACAGATTGATCTTCTGCCATCGCTGGTTGGCGCCGCCCCAGTCGGAGTACTGGACGACGTTGCCGCCAAGGCGGTGGAGGCGCCCTGCACCTCCACCGCCTTGCCGCTGTTGCGATGACCAGGACATACCAGGCGTTGGTGTCCACCGTCGCCGCCTCGGCGGGCGCCGGATTCACCGCAGCGAGCATGCCGATCGCGAGGGTCGCCGCCACCACGGCGGCGCCCCGGGATCACCAGCGATGTCTTCATGGAGGGTCGAGGGAAGCCACACCGTGGGTCTTCATCGATCCACTCTTATCGATCCACCCTTCTGTTTTAGGCAGGTCCCATCAGGTGCGGGTCCAGCGTTGGTTACTGCCGTTCGAGCAGGAGTAGAGCTGGATCAGGGTGCCGTTGGCGGTGCCGCCTGCGACGGCGTCGAGGCAGAGGCCGGACTGGACTCCGACGATGGATCCGTCGGAGTTGAGGCGCCATTTCTGGTTGTCGCCGCCCCAGCAGCTGTAGATCTGGACTTTGGTGCCGTTGCTGGTGCCGGCGGCGTCCAGGCACTTGCTGCCATAGACCCTGAGCTCGCCGGCCGCGGTGTACGTCCACTGCTGGTTGGTGCCGTTGTGGCAGTCCCACAGGTGGAGCTGGGTGCCGTCAGTGGTACTGGTGCCGGGCACGTCCAGGCAGCGGCCTGAACCGACCCCCTTGATCGGTCCGGAATCCGAAGGGGGCGTGGAGGAGCCGCCGTTGAGTGCGTTGAGGACGGCGGTGTAGGCGGGCTTCTTGCTGCCGTCGCCGTTGAACAGCAGCGGCGTGTGCTCCGGTCGCCAGGAGTCGGTGTCGCGCACACCCCAGACGGTGATGCCGAGGCAGCGCGGGACGGCCAGGCAGTCGTTGGTCACGTTGGCGTAGGTCGTGGCCGGGGCGCCCTGGATGTCGAGTTCGGTGATGGCCACGTCGACGCCGAGGGCGGCGAAGTTCTGCAGGGTGGTGCGGAAGTTGCTGTTGTAGGGGCTGCCGCTGTTGAAGTGCGACTGGAAGCCGACGCAGTCGATCGGCACGCCGCGCTGCTTGAAGTCCCGGACCATGGCGTACATGGCCTGGGTCTTGGCCCACGTCCAGTTCTCGACGTTGTAGTCGTTGTAGCAGAGCTTGGCGGCCGGGTCGGCGGCGCGCGCGGTGCGGAAGGCGACCTCGATCCAGTCGTTGCCGGTGCGTTGCAGGTTGGAGTCGCGCCGGGCTCCGGAACTGCCGTCGGCGAAGGCCTCGTTCACGACGTCCCACTGGGCGATCTTGCCCTTGTAATGGGCCATCACGCCGTTGATGTGGCTGATCATCGCCTGGCGCAGCGCGCTGCCGCTGAGGCTCTGCATCCAGCCGGGCTGCTGGGAGTGCCAGGCCAGGGTGTGGCCGCGCACCTGCTTGCCGTTCTGCACCGCCCAGTTGTAGACGCGGTCAGCGGCGGTGAAGTTGAACTGGCCCCGCTGGGGTTCGGTGGCGTCGATCTTCATCTCGTTCTCGGCCGTCACCGAGTTGAACTCGCGGTTCGCGATCGTCGTGTACGCCGAGTCGCCCAGCCTGCCCGAGGCGATGGCTGTACCGAAGTAGCGGCCGCTCTGTGCCGCCGCGGCGCCGAGGGTGCTCTCCGCGGCGTGTGCGGTCGGCGGCGCGACCAGTGCGGTGACCACACCGAGGACGCCGACAACCAGCGCCAACAGCAGGCCGCGGATCTTCCGGCGGACAGCGGGTCTGGGAAGGGCATACGAGCCCATAACTGTGCCTCCAAGGTAGAAATCACGGAAGGACTGAAGCGCAGGGGAATGCGTCGTCCGCTCCCACACGGCAGACGGACGGGGCGGGCCAAAACCCGGGCAGCACGGAATCACCGGACACCGCGGTCATGGGACCGGGACGATCTCAACCGGCACGAACGGCACCCGGTCGGCCGTCGGGTGACGTACAGCGGGCGGCGGCGGTGTTTCGACGCAGGCATGGGGCACTCCATCGCGGCTCAGCCGGGGGGACCGCCACGCGGCGTCGCGCACCTCTCCAACTGCGCGAAGAGGCCAGGATGCGCTGGTGCGAACCTCACCGGAACGTGACGGGGTGGCGCAGGTGCTTTGGTGCGCGGATCTGTCGTGCAGCTGTGCGCGGATCTTCTGTACAGCACAGATTGCCCAGGGCCGACGTGGTTCGACAGGACTATGGCCGGGCTCTCAGACAGGGAAGGTTGAGGTATTGACGATGGATAGTCAACACTCTCTGCAGAATAAGTTTCGATTCTGTGCCCGAAACATTCGGAACCCGCCGAGCCGGACGGCGAACCCCCGGCGCCGCTGTCGACGGATGCCCGTAGAGCCAGGGCCTGGAGCTTTATCGCGAACTCCGGAGTGCTTCCGGTCGGCGCGACAACTCGTCAAGCCCAAAGGGGAGGCGCTGTTTGTGGACAGATCGACGACAGACCTTGACCAGAGGGCCCCGTATTCCTAGCTTGTGGCGTCAAGCATTCGGGAATTCTTCGAAACATTTCGAGATGGTTCCCCTGGTCCCCTGGTCCCCTGGCCCCCTGGCCCCCGGCACGTCCGCTCCGCGGTTCATCGGGGTCACCTCACCCCTGCCCTCCAAAGGAGGCCCTCTGATGCGGTTTCGCCACCCGTCCCCGGTCCGTCCAAGACGCTTACTCGCCGTCCTTGCGCCCTTGCTGCTCGTGGCCACCTTCCTCGGTGCCCAGCCCGCCGACGCGGCCACCGTGGACCCCAACGCCTCTTATGTGCTGGTCAACCGCAACAGCGGCAAGGCCCTGGACGTCTACAACATGGCGACCGACGACGGCGCCCGCATCACCCAGTGGACCAGGAACGATCAGAACCAGCAGCAGTGGCAGTTCGTCGATTCCGGGGGCGGCTACTACCGCATCAAGTCCAGCCACTCGGGCAAGGTGCTGGATGTCCACAACTGGTCCACCGCGAACGGCGGCTCGATCGTCCAGTGGGCCGACCTGAACGCCACCAACCAGCAGTGGCGGCTGGCCGACAGCTCGGACGGTTACGTGCGGCTTCTCTCGCGCCACAGCAACAAGGCTCTGGAAGTACAAGGCGCCTCCACCGCCGACAACGCGAACATCGTCCAGTACGACGACTGGGGCGGCGCCAACCAGCAGTGGCGGCTCGTCAAGGTCGGCGGCGACAACCCCGGCACGTGCGGTCTGCCGTCGACATACCGCTGGACATCTACGGGCGCGCTGGCGCAGCCCAAGGCCGGGTGGGCCTCGCTCAAGGACTTCACCGTCGCCCCCTACAACGGCAAGCATCTCGTCTATGCGACGACGCACGGCGCCGCGGGAACGGGAGTGGGCTGGGGTTCGATGAACTTCGGTCTGTTCACCAACTGGCCGGAGATGGCCTCGGCCGGCCAGAACACGATGTCGGCTTCCACCGTCGCGCCCACGCTCTTCTACTTCGCGCCGAAGAACATCTGGGTGCTCGCCTACCAGTGGGGCGGTGGGAGCGCTTTCTCCTACCGGACGTCGAGCGACCCCACCAACCCCAATGGCTGGTCAGCACAGAAGGTGCTCTTCTCCGGAAGCATCCCCGACTCCGGAACAGGACCCATCGACCAGACGCTGATCGCTGACGGCACGAACATGTACCTGTTCTTCGCCGGTGACAACGGCAAGATCTACCGGGCCGGCATGCCGATCGGGAACTTCCCGAGCAGTTTCGGCTCGACCTACACGACAATCATGAGCGATACGGCGGACAACCTGTTCGAAGCCCCGCAGGTCTACAAGCTCCAGGGCCAGAACCGCTACCTCATGATCGTCGAGGCGAGGGGTTCGCAGGGCCGCTACTTCCGCTCGTTCACGGCCACCGGTCTGAACGGCTCATGGACACCCCAGGCCGCGACCGAGAGCAACCCCTTCGCCGGCAAGGCCAACAGCGGCGCCACCTGGACCAACGACATCAGCCATGGCGAACTGATCCGCACCAGCGCCGATCAGACCTTCACCGTCGATCCCTGCAACCTGCAGTTCCTCTACCAGGGACGCAACCCCAACTCGGGCGGCGACTACGGCCAATGGCCCTACCGTCCGGGTCTGCTGACACTGCGGCGCTGACGGCGTGACACGAGTCCGGCTCCGGTATGGAGCCGGCGTGGCGGGCGCGGCGGAAGGCCGAGCCCGCCCAGGTCACGCGACAACGTCAGCGCTCATACGGCGACGGAGCGTGGGGGCGGCCAACGAGGCTTCGGTGATGTGGGTGAACATCGTCTCGGCCGCACCGCTCTGGTCGTGGGCGGCGATGCGCTGGTACACGCGGCGATGGCACCGGTGCGAGTTATCACCCCAACACGTCGTCGCGGACCAGCCAGGAGGCTCCGCTGGCGGCGATACCAAGCCGGGGCAGTAGCGCCCTGATCGCGACTCATGCCGAGGGAAGTGTCTGCGGTGGAGTCCTGCCATCCCGCAGAGAACCCTTCGCCCTTAGGGGCCGCGCCCATGAACGCCGGTCCGGCCGGCCGGAGGGTGACCGGATACAGTGCGCGAGACGGCAGCCCGGTCAGGGAGGGGAAGCGTGACCGACACCAGCAATACCCGGCCCGCCGAGGAAGAAGTGCAAGCTCCGCGGCAAAGCCGACTGCACCGCCTGATGCGCTACATCCCCCTGATCGCCCCCGTCCTGCTGTGGGCCGTGCCCTGCTGGGTGCTCCTGCACACCGGCCAGCGCTGGCCGCTGCCCGTCACGCTGGTCGGCACCGCCCTGTTCGCCCTCGGCCTCGTCGGTATGCCGCTCGCGATGGGGCGCGGCCACGGTCGGCGCCAGCAGGACCGGGCGGCGATCGTCGGTGACACCCTCCTGGGCACCAGCTGGGTTCTGTTCACCTGGTCCGTTCTGCTCGGCGTCCCCTTGCGGCTCGCCCTGACCGTGGCCGACGTCGACGACAGTCAGGGCCGGGCCCGAATCGTCACTTGGGCCGTCCTCGGCATCACCGCCGTACTGCTCGCCTGGGGGTACGCCGAAGCCCGCCGCGTGCCGCGCGTGCGCCGACTCGACGTGCGACTCCCGCGGTTGGGTGCCGGGTTGGACGGCCTCCGCGTCGTCCTCATCACCGACACCCACTACGGCCCCCTCGATCGCGCCCGCTGGTCGGCGCGGGTTTGCGAGACGGTGAACACTCTCGAAGCCGACCTGGTCTGCCACACCGGCGACATCGCGGACGGCACGGCCGAACGCCGCCGCGCCCAGGCCGCCCCACTCGGTACCGTGCGAGCCACCCGGGCCCGGGTATACGTCACCGGCAACCACGAGTACTACAGCGAGGCCCAGGGCTGGGTCGACCTGATGGGCGAGCTGGGCTGGGAGCCGCTGCGCAACCGCCATCTGCTGCTCGAACGCGGAGGCGACACACTCGTGGTCGCCGGCGTGGACGACGTCACCGCCGAGTCCTCCGGCCTGGCAGGCCACCGCGCCCACCTCGCCGGAGCCTTGAACGGTGCCGACCCCGACCTACCCGTCCTGCTCTTGGCACACCAGCCGAAGTTCGTCGACCGGGCGGCAGCCGCCGGCATCGACCTCCAACTCTCCGGCCACACCCACGGCGGCCAGATCTGGCCCTTCCACCACCTGGTCCGCATCGACCAGCCCGCCCTCACCGGCCTCAGCCACCACGGCACCCGCACCCTCCTCTACACCAGCCGCGGCACCGGCTTCTGGGGCCCGCCGTTCCGCGTCTTCGCCCCCAGCGAGATCACCCTGCTCGTGCTCCGCTCCCCACACCTGCCCACCTCGCCGTAGCACTCGGCGGGCCAACACATCCGCTTGGGGCAGTTCACGAGCCGACGGGTGCGCGTCGACTGCCAGGGACGAAGACACCGCCCGGCAGTCCGGGACGCCGGTCTCAGCCGCCGCGCCGCACCCGGGCCGCTTTGCGGGCCTCCGCAAGCTTGCGGGCCTCGCTGCTCTTGCGGGATGGACTGCCACCGGAACCGCCCTTGGCGTCCTTGGTGCTGCCCAGGCCACGGAACGGGGCGTTGTGGTTCTTGGGTCGCTGTACAGCCGGCCCGCCGTCAAGCAGCTTTCCGGAGGGGGCCTTGGCGCCGGTGATCCGGCTCAGCTCCGCCTCGCCGGACCGCACTTTGGTGACCTTGGGGGCGACTTCGGCGTCCGCCATCACCTGGCTCGTCTCGCGGCGCTGTGCCGACAGGACGAGTGTCACGACGGTGCCGGAGCGGCCGGCCCGGGCCGTGCGGCCTGCGCGGTGCAGGTAGTCCTTCGGGTCGGTGGCCGGGTCGACGTTGACCACAAGGTCGAGGTCGTCGACGTGCAGGCCGCGTGCGGCGACGTTCGTCGCCACTAGGGCGGTGACCTGCCCGTTCTTGAACTGGGCCAGGGTCCGGGTGCGCTGCGGCTGGGACTTCCCGCTGTGCAGGGCGGCGGCGGCGACGCCGCTGGCCCGCAGATGCCGCGTGAGCTGGTCGACGCCGTGCTTGGTGTCCAGGAACAGCAGGACGCGGCCGTCCCGAGCGGCGATCTCCGTGGTCACGGCGTACCGGTCCGGGCCGTGCACGACGAAGACGTGGTGCTCGATCGCAGAGACCGCGCTGGACGAGGGGTCCACGGAGTGGACGGCGGGATCGCGCAGGTAGCGCTGCACCAGCTGGTCGACGTCGCGGTCGAGGGTGGCAGAGAACAGCATCCGCTGCCCGTCGGGACGCACCTGGTCCAGGATTTCGGTGACTTGCGGAAGGAACCCCATGTCACACATTTGGTCGGCCTCGTCCAGGACCACGATGCGCACCCGTCCCAGTCGGCAGGCCTTGCGCTCGATGAGGTCGTGCAGCCGACCAGGCGTGGCGACGACGATCTCGGCGCCATCCCGCAGCACGGCGGCCTGCCGTCCGATGGACACTCCGCCCACCACGGTCGCGAGCCGCAGCCGCAGCGCCTCGGCATACGGAGTGAGCGCCTCACCGACCTGCTGCGCCAGCTCCCTGGTAGGCACCAGAACGAGCGCCAGCGGCTCTTTCGGCTGCGCGCGCCGCCCGGCCGTCCGGGCGAGCATCCCCAGGCCGAAGGCGAGCGTCTTGCCGGATCCTGTGCGGCCCCGGCCCAGGACGTCCCGTCCCGCGAGCGCCTTCGGCAGCGCCGCCGCCTGGATGGGGAAGGGCACAGTCACACCGCGCTCATCCAGCGCCCGCAGAACCTCGGCCGGCAGCCCCAGCTGCGCGAAGGACGCCGCCGTGGGCACCGCCGAAGTGGCGCCCGACGCCTCGGACACATCGTCCTGCTGCTGGGCATCGGCACGTGCTGATTCGCTCACAGAGAGCCTTCCTCCGAAGGGACCGTACCGAGGAAGGCGCGGCAGGGACGCGGCCACCAACCAGAGACACCGAACGGAGACCGACACAGCGATGCTGTAAACGCGTAACGCTAGCACGGGGCACGCCGCCCTGGCCTCCCCTGGTCGCGCCGCTCAGCCGAGGAACAACAGCCGGACCGGGCTGCGCGGACTGTCTCGAGAGATGTCTGCCGCTAGGCCAGTACTCGGGGCCACCCCCGCCACCATGGAAGGGATCGGGCTGGCTGTCCGAGAGCCCGAAACGGGTCGAAGACGTCCTTGAACATCTCCCACGCACCGCGCTCCCAGCCGTACTCGCGTACGCGGCTGGGTGCCTGTGCGGCGGTGCGTCGCCGCGTTGGAGTGCACATGAGCGGCCACCGCACCGGCGACGTCCCGTGAGTTGAGCGCGTTCCACAGGTCGGCAGCAACCTTCTCCACGGGCCACGTGCCACGTGCGGGCCCGTACCGGGTGACGTATGCCCTTGACCAGTGAACCCGATGACGTGCGCGGCCCGCCGGCCGAAGTATCAGGCCGGCGGGGCGCCATCCTGAGAGGGAGTGGTCGTACTGTGCGTCAGGCGACAGGAGCGGACGACCGCGACCACGCACCCGGTGACCAGGGCCGCGGTCCAGCCGCCCAGACCGTGCAGCGCTCGCGTCCCCGAGGCTCCCGCCTCCACCCCGCGCGGGGGGACCCGCTCCTCGGGGTCGTACACGACGGCCAGGGCGTCCCCCGGCCTGGTGAACTGCCCGCACCCCCGCCAGATACGTACCTGGAGCGGTACGCCGTCCCGGCCGACCACTGAGCAGAGGTAACGGCCGCGGCTGGAGACAGCCCCCGGCCCGCCCTCGACCGAGGTCACGACCGCGGACTCCACTCGCCCGCGCTCCGCAAGCACCGCACCCACAGCTGCCTGCGGCGCCTGGAGCGCGAGGCACACACCGAGCACCGCGACCACACCGATCAACGCCCGCCCGGCCCGCACAAGGCGGAGATACAGGGCGAGGGCGCCGACGCAGACCAAGCCGGCCTCACCGTCGGCCAGCGCGGGTACCCCGTACCAGGCACCGGCGAGTGCGGTGCCGACGATGGCCGCCGCCCCGAGAAGCCCGGCGAGAAGCCCTTTTCCGACGAGCCACCACGGCGGCAGACCGACGAACTCCGCCGGGCCCCAGACCGTGGACCGAAGGTGTGCCATCAGGTGCGGGTCGGGCGCGGGCAGGGGGCGACGCGGTCTGCGCATGTGCGTCCCACTCCCCGTTTCGTTCCCTGTCCCGTTGACGGCATTGCTTCCTGCCGCCAGGCGCGCGGCATCCGCACCGCCTGCAGCCGGACACACGGAGCGGACCGCGTCGCCGGGTTCGGGCAGTGAGCGGAACCCAACCGTTCCCTTGCATTATGCGAAACGTTGCCAGGATCGGTCCGCCGGTCGGCGAGTCCGGCCGCGATCAGCCGGTCGACCATGCGCATCGCGGTGGACGGCGCGACGCCGAGCAGATCGGCGAGCCCCACCAGCTTGGTGGCACCACGGGGTGGACAGCACCACCAGCAGGCGCGACGCGGTCAGGACCGCGCGGGTGACCGCGTCGACATCGTCCGTGGCCGCCTGGCCATCTCGTGCTCCGGCATGCGTCCTTTCTACAGCGCCGAAGTCCCTGCTCACTCACCGGATGGGAACAGACTTTCCTTCCCCGTGACCGTGGTAGCGGAGCAGGAGCATCGCGGCGTCGTCGTGGGGTGGGCCGGCGGAATGGTGGACCAGGTCCTCGCGCAGCGTCTCCAGAGCGCGGTGCGCGTCCGAGTCCTTCAACAGGCGCGCGCGCTCGCCCAGCGGATAGAAGCGGCCCTCCTCGTCTCTGGCTTCGGTGACGCCGTCCGTGTACAGCAGCAGTTGCTCGCCCGGGGCGAAGTCCACGCGATAGGATTTCGGACCCTCCATGCCGTGCGCACCCAGGCCCAACGGGAGGGCGTACGAGGGCGGCTTGGGGAAGTCGACGCTGCCGTCGCAGCGTACGAGCATCGGGGCGGGGTGGCCGTAGTTGAGGAAGACGACCTCACCGTCCGAGCTGATCTCGGCCAGGACCGCGGTGACGAACTTCTCTCCCTCGAGTTCCCGGGCCACGCTGCGCTCCACGCGCTCGCCGACTCCCAGCAGGTCTGGCTCGTCGTGGGCGGCTTCCCGGAAGGCGCCGAGCACCACCGCGGCCGTCTCCACCGCGGCCAGCCCCTTGCCCTGCACATCGCCCACGATCACCCGGACGCCGTGCGGCGAGGCCACCACCTCGTACAGATCTCCGCCGATCCGAGCCTCGGCGACAGCAGAGGTGTACGACACCGCCGCCTGCAACGGCCCCGCGGTCAGCGGCACCGGCCGCAGCAGCACCCGCTGGGCCACCTCCGCGATCGACCGCACACTGGCCAGCTCCGCCTCCCGGCGCGAACGCATCACGGCCGCCGCGATACCCGCACCGGTCACCCCGGCCACCGACGCCATCGCGGTGTATCCGCGACGCCCCTCGAACAGCCCGTTGTAGAGCCCGAGTCCGACACACAGCACCAAGGCCGCCACACCGATCAGTGCCGTACGCCGCCATCCGCCGACCAGGCCCGAGAACGCGGGCCCGAGCGACACGAGCGGCAGGAGCCCTACCCCGGGCCCGGCCACGACATCCACGACCGCGACCACCGCCATCACCGCAACAGGCAGGCAGGACAGCGTCCCGTTCGACGAAGGCCTCTGGTCGGTCATGACGCACCCCAGTAGTGTCCCGGCACTCGAGAGCCGCCCGATTCCTCCGCAGACGCCCCTCCCCCATCTTTAGACTATGCAAACGTAGGGGGCACGAGGCGGCTCCCAGCGCCGGTCCTTTATCCAATCGAGTCCGAGAGCCCGCATTTCCGACCCGTGGAAGGCGACCACGGCGCGCGGAGCCGCCACACCCCGGCGTCACAACTCCCCACCGGATGGTGACGTGGTGCCTACCAGTAGGTACGGGTGACCCTGTCAGGCAGTTGCCCCTGCCGCTCCCCCTCCTGGAGGATCACCGCTGCCGCAACCAGGAAAGAGCGACGGAGTTTCGGGTCCGGGTCGGGGTTTTCCACATTCCCGATCTTTTTGTCGAGGAGCATGTCGCCGAGGATTATTCCCTCCGGTGTGCAGGGACGGGCGACTGATCCTTCCGGGTCGATCAGGATGTTTCCGGTGACCCCTTCCGCGGTTTCCCAGGCGTAGACGGATCCCACTTCGAGAGAGTGAATCTTCCTGCACGTCAGTGATGCTGTCACGGGGATTTCCACCAGTTCGCTCGCTCCAGGGATCTGATCATCTGAACCCTATACCGTCCGCCGCGGGCGCATGTTCGTCCCAGGTGTGGCCGGCGTCCAGGGTTGCCTGGTGGGCGCGGCGATAGTTCTGGTCGCCGTGCTGACGCATCCAGTTCGACTCGTACAGTTCATGTGCGAGCAGATCGAAATCACTGGGGTGCGGATTTCCGTTCTGGAGCCGTTCCCAGGCCCTGGCGATACGGGGATTGGCGTCGAATCGCAGCATTCCCGCGTCGAGCTGATGCGTTTCGATGAACAGGTGGTTGTAGATCTGATTGATGTCGGCCGCGGAATAGCCGTGCGATGCCGCGGTCTGCGCCACCCGGTCGAGCTGGGCGTCGGCACGGATCGCGTCATAGGCGTGGTCCGCCCATTCCAGCTCGAAGTCCATCTCGCTGCGCGGCCGCCGGAAGGACGAGCCGCCGGACTGCAACTCCCGCTCCGTGGCCACCGCGGCCCGCCGCCACCCCGTCAGCCCGCCGACCCCCGTGAGGACCAGCTGCTGGGCGAGTTCGTCGGCGGTCTCCGCGTACAGATCGGCGAGCGCGTCGCAGCCCTGCTGCCGGAGCATGTACTCGGCGCGATACAGCCGGTAGGCGGGTCGGACGGGAAGGTATTTGTCGATGAACGCGTTTGCGCCGCCGTTCTCACCGCTGAACGCGTCCTCCAGGTCCCCGAGGAACACGAAGGGTGATTTGGCGACGTCGACGAAGGCGTCGCCGAAGATGCCGAGCGCCTCGCCGAGGCTGTCGACCCGCTCGTTGTTCGGGTCGTCGGGGGTCAGACCGCTGGGGTCGGTGAGCACGCTGGGCACGTTGTCGGCGTAGGCGTAGGCGGAGACGTACGGAGTCGACAGGTCCCGGGCCGCCGGATCGGACCGCGTGAAACGGCCGGTGGTGGTGTCGTACTGGCGGGCGTGCAGGTCGAGATGGCCGGTGCTGGTCTCGTACCGGGCGCCGGTGTACGACGGGGTGCTCGCGGGCGCCCCGGCGGTGGTGGTGTTCAGGACGCGGGTGCCGAACGAGTCGTAGGCCCAGCGCTGGTGGAGGGTCCCGGTGCTGCCGGCGACGTCGACCGGGGAGCCCTGGGTGTCGTGGTGGTAGTAGAAGAGCGCCCCGGCGCCGGTCTTGGTGGCGGTGGGCTGGCCGAGCGGGTCGTAGCGGTAGGACTGCTTGACCGCCCAGGCGCTGTCGTACTCGGTGGCCAGGATCGGCAGCGGGGCGTTGGGGTCCCACTGGGTACGGCTGGTGACCGCGCCGTCCTTGACAGTGGTGACCTGGTTGCCGCTCGCGTCGTGGTCGTAGGTGTATTCGGCGCCTGCGACGGTGGCGGCGGAGATCTGTCCGGCCAGGTCGTACGTATAGGCGTCGGCGCCGGCCTTGGTCCGGTTGCCTTCGGCGTCGTGGTCGTAGTCGGTGGTCGTGGTGCCGGTGGTGGTCGAGGTGAGCTGGTCGGCCGCGTCGTAGGTGTAGCTGGTCGAGGCGGTGCCCAGGGTGGAGGTCAGCCGGTTGCCGACCTTGTCGTAGGTGTAGGACGTGGTGCGGCCCGCGGGGCAGCCGGTGACCCAGGGCTGCGGCGCGCAGCCGGAGGTGAGCCGGCCGGCCGGGTCATAGGTGAGGTCGTAGCCACCGGTGCCGACGCCGGCCCTGGTGACGTCGACGCGCGAGGGCAGGCCCGCCGCGGACAGCGTCAGCGCGGTCTTGGTGACCGTGACGCCCGCCTTGGCGGCGGTCACCGCGGTGACCCTGCCCGCCCGGTCGTAAGTGCGGTCCTCGGTCTCGGTGTTGGGCAGGGCCGACCTGACCAGACGGCCGGCCGGGTCCCAGGTGTACGTGGTGGTCCTGCCGTCGGCCGCCATCGTCGCGGTGCGGCCGTCGGCGTCGTACGTGTATGTGAGCGTGTTGCCGTCGGAGTACTTGCGGGTGAGCATCTGCCCGGCGGCGTCATAGGTGTAGGCGAAGCCGCGCGTCTTGGTCAGATTGCCGACCGCGTCGTAGCCGAAGTCCTCGGAGACCTTGGAGTTCGCGCGGGCGGTCAGCTGCCCGGCGGCGTCGTAGCCGAAGGTCGCGTCGGGGGTGGCGTCCGAGTAGTCGATCTCGGTGAGCAGACCGCGCGGGTCGTAGGTGTACCCGGTGGTGCCGCGGGGCGTGGTCTTCGTGGTGACGTTGCCCTCCGCGTCGTACGCGTAGGTCGTCCTCCGGTCCAGCGGGTCGGTGACCGAGGTGAGGCGGTGCATCGCGTCGTAGCCGTACGCGGTGGTGTGGCCGCCCGCGTCGGTGCGCTCGGTGAGGTTGCCGAGCTTGTCGTAACCGTAGGCGGTGACCGCGCCGTCGGGGGCGGTGACCTTGGTCAGCTGGTCCAGGTCGTCGTAGCCGTAGGAGGTGGTTCGCCCGTCGGCGTCCTTGCGCTCGACGACCTTGCCGAGGGCGTCGTAGGCGGTCGTGGTCACCCCGCCGAGCGGGTTGGTGACCTTGGTGGGGTTGCCCGCGGGGTCGTAGCCGTACGTCGTCGTGTACTGGGCGGGGTCGGCGCCGGTGGCGTTGCCGCGCGGATCGACCTCGGTGGCCTGGCGGCCGTCGGCGTCGTAGGTCCAGCTCGACTTGTGGCCGAGCGGGGAGGTGCGGCTGAGCAGGTTGCCGTCGGCGTCGTAGGCGTAGGTCGTGGTCTTGCCCAGTTGGTCGGTGCTGCTGCTGAGGCGGTTGTTCTTGTCGTAGCCGGCGGTGGTCGTCCGGCCCGCGGCGTCGGTGGTCCTGGTGACGTTGTCGTTGGCGTCGTAGGTGTAGCCGGTGGTGTGGCCCAGCGGGTCCGTGACCACGAGCGGCCGGTTGATCGCGTCGTAGGCCGTCTTCGTCGTCGCGCCGGTGGGACCGGTGGTCTCGGTGAGGTTGCCGGCCGCGTCGTAGGCGTAGGAGGTGGTGTAGGCGGCCGGGTCGGCGCCGGAGACGTTCCCGCGCGGCGAGACACTGCTGAGCAGTCGGCCCACCTTGTCGTACGTGTAAGTGGTCCGGCCGCCGGCCGCGTCGGTCTCGGAGGCGAGCCGTCCGCTCGCGTCGTAGGCGCGGGTGAGGGACTTGCCCGCCTGGTCGGTGGTCCGGGTCAGGTTCCCCGCGTCGTCGTAGCCGAGCGTGGCGGTCTCGCCCGCCGGGTTGCGCACCGACGTCAACTGCTCGGCGCCGTTGTACTCATAGGTCGTCGTACGGCCCAGGGCGTCCGTGGCCGAGCTGAGCAGACCGCGGCCGTCATAGGTGTACTTGGTGGTGTACGCGGCCGGGTCGGCGCCGGAGGCGTTGCCACGCGGGTCGGTCCTGGTCAGGACGCGGCCCGCCTTGTCGTACGTGAACGTCGTCTTCTCGCCCAGCGGCGTGGTGACCGACGTCCGGTTGCCCTCGGTGTCGTACCCGTACCTGGTGACCTTGCCGCGCGGGCTCGTCACGGTCTCCAGCGAGCCGAGCGCGGTGTACGTGTAGGCGGTCCTGCCGCCCGTGGGGTCCGTCGCCGACGTCAGCCGGTTCGCGGTGTACGCGTACGTCGTCTTGTTGCCGCGGCCGTCCGTGTGGCTGGTGAGGTTGCCCGCGGTGTCGTAGCCCCAGCTCTCCTTGTAGCCGAGCGCGGCCGGTGCGGTGCGGGTGAGCATCCGCCCCGCGGTGTCGTACGTCATCCCGGTGGTGTTGCCGCGCTGGTCGGTGATGGCGGCGGGGCGCAGCCGACGGTCGTAGTCGTAGGTGATGCTCTTGCCGTACGGGTCGATCGTCTCCATGAGGACGTTGTCGGCGTAGACGTCCGTCCACACGCCGCCGTCGGGCGCGGTGGTGTGCGACTCGCTCTTGCCGTCCCAGGTGAACGTGGTGGTCCTGCCGTTCTGGTCGGTCTGGGACTTGATGCGGCCCGCGCCGTCGTAGGCGTTGCTGACCTTGCCGCCCGCCGGGTCGGTGTAGGACGACAGCCGCTTGTTCGTGTCGTACGTGTACGAGGACGTCCGGCCGGCCGGGTCGGTCACCGAGGTCAGCAGGCCGTCGGTGTGGCCGTACGAGACCGATGTGCCGTCCGGCAGGCTCACCTCGGACAGCAGTCCGTCGGTGCCGGGTATGAAGGAGGTGGTGCGGCCGGCGGCGTCCTTGACGGAGGCGAGCTTGCCCGACGCGTACGTCAGGCTCAGGCCCTTGCCCGCCGCGCCGACCACGGAGGTCAGCAGACCGGCGTTGTCGAAGGTCCGCACCGTGTGGTCCGGGGTGGTGATCGTGTACGTGCTCGTCCCCTTGACCAGCTTGGCCGTCGTGCCCGCCGGGGCCGTGTACGCGCCGTCGCTCGCCTGCGTGAACACGAACGACGCACCGTCGCCCGTCCGGTACGTCGCCTTCCCCGTGGCGAGGGTCAGCCGCGCGTCGAACGGCGTCGTCCAACCGCGCCCCAGCAGACCGGTGGCCGTCGAGTCCGACCGGTAGGTGCGCTCCAGGGACAGCGGCACACCAGGCCCCGTCAGGGAGGCGTCGGTGAGCTGCTCGTAGAACATGCCGGTCGCCGTGTTGACCGGGTCGGCGCGGTGGGCCTGGGCGTAGCAGGTGCAGATGCCCGCCGCCGCGCCGGGGATGCCGGGCGTGTAGAAGGCCTCCACCAGCGGCGAGGTGGTGCCGCCCGGGCTCGAGCCGTCGGCGTTGTTCAGGAAGACCCAGGCGTAGTACTTCTTGCCGTCCTGCAGGATTCCGCCCAGTTCACCGCCGGCCCACCAGAAGCACTGGTCGGTGGGGTAGGAGTTGCTCGACCACCAGTCGTAGCACCAGGCGCCGGTGTCCGGGGTCTCCCCGCTGGGGTCGTCGGAGGACTTCTTGATCTCCTGCTGGACGACGGGGGCGCCCGCCTCGTCCAGGACGTACAGCCACATCCCGGTGTACGTCGATCCCCTCATCGGCAGCTTCACCTGCCCGCCGATCGAGAGCATGCCGGGGTACGCCGTCGCCCAGGCCGACACCGAGACCGGGTTCCCGGGCGCCGCGGCGAGGCGTTGCGCGGACGTGCCCGTCTCGGCGGCGGGACCGCGCTCGATGCGCTCCGTGTCCGGCCTACCCTGCGGCGTGCCCTTGGCCTTCCGCTCCGGCGCGGTCATGTAGCCCCGCATGGGCGACAGTTCGTGCCGGCCCTTCGCGACCTGCTTGCGACGCTCGGCCAGCGTCATCGCCTCGGGTGGATCGGGCAGGTCCTCGGCCGTGCGGGCCTCGACCTGGGCGGTGCCCGCCCCGGCACCGCCCGGCCCCTCCCGGGGCGCCGCCGCCCAGGACGGGGCGGCAGCGGCTGTCGCGAGGAGAACGAAGGCCAGGAAGGCCGTGCCGAGTCTTCGTGCTTGTGTGCGCATGGTGCATCACCTGGGAGTCAGTAGTGATCAAGACTCGGTGATGTTGATCCATAAAGCGTTCGCAGTAACGCACGGCAGGAAAAACGGCTGGATCCGGTCCTCATGTCCGGACGCCGGGAACGGGCGTACTCCTCCCGGGTCGTGCAACCGGAGGATCACGCGACCGCCTCGGTCGGAGACGATCCGTTGCGGACGGTGCCCCAGTGGATGCGTGTCTCGTTGTGGATGTGCCAGATGTCGTCCTCCGAGAGAAGGACCGACACCACCCCGGGGAAGGCCTCCTCGAAGTAGATGTAGGGCTTTCGGTTGTCGATGCGGGGCGAGTGGTAGTCGAGCCGGTCCTGCATGCCGTGCTGGGCGGTGACCGGGGTCGCGGGATGGTACGTGAGGATGTTGGGGCTGGCCAGGTCGATCAAACCGTCGTCGATCAGCCGCCCCACCTCGTGGATGGTCTCGTCGATGCTGGCCCGTGTCTCGCCGTCCAGGCCGAAGAGAACCGAGGTGCCCAGCTGCAGCCCCTGTTCCTTCACCAGCCGGGCGGCTTCCCTGACCTTCGCCTTCCAGGGGCGGGTCTCGTCCCGGCGGAGGTTCTTGTGGATGTGGTCCATGACCTGCGTCGACATGCTCTCGATGCCCATGTAGACGTAGGTGCATCCGGCGGCCTTCATCTTCCGCAGGATCTCGGCGGACTGCTCGGGCGAGTGCAGGGCCACGAGCGTGTCCACGGTGAGCTGGGCACCCCACTGCAGCCCGCGCAGCCGTCCGAGGTCGTCGGGATCGCCGAGGCGCGCCCGGAAACGGGCGGGGATCCGCTCGGCGTCCACCGCCCGCAGCTCGGCCAGTGCGTCGCAGAACTCCTCGATGTCCCGGTAACGTCCGCTCCAGAACACGGAGTCGTCGAAGAAGAGCGACTCGGCGCCGTAGTGGACGTACTCGCAGACCCGCTCGGCCGCCGTGCTGATCGGGTCGTGTTTGAAGCGCTTCAGGGTGCCCGCCACCTGCACCGACTCCGAGCAGAAGTTGCAGCGGTACGGGCAGGCGTTGGACACCATGAAGTGGGCGGTGCGCAGGACCGCGCCGGTGTCGGGTGCGGTGAAGATCGGGAAGTGCGAGCGGATCGCGAACGCCTCGTAGGGCGAGGGGAGTTCGGCGAGGTCGAGCGTGCGACCGCGCAGCGGTACGGCGTCGAAGCCGTCGTCCGAGGCGAGGACGGCCAGGGCCTGGCCCGGCCCGGGACCCTCCTCGGCGAGCAGCCCCTGGAGGAGTCCGAGGACGCGATCGCGGTCCACCCACTGCCGGTCGAGGTCGACGGCGAGGGCCACGGCCCGCATCAGCAGGTCCACCGCGTGCTGGGCCTCGCCGGTCACGACGGCGTCGACGACCCGGGGTGCCCTGCCCTCCTGGATGACGGACAGGGGGCTGCTGGGCTTCAGCAGGAGCCTCAGGCCGTCCGGCGTACAGGTGATGGTCTCGTCCGCGTGCCGGCCGCCGAGGATGACGAAGGCCTCCGGGAGCTCGCTCTTGACGAGGGAGGCGATCTCCAGCGCGTAGCGGTGTGCGGGAGAGACCGCACTGATCAGGACCACCCGGGGGCGCACCTCGCGCAGCAGCCGGATCCAGCGCACTCTGGCCGCGTCGTCCCAGACCCGCGGGTCGAACACCGTCTGGTCGGTGTTGGGGTCGCTGCCGTACGGCCGGTAGCCGTCCGCTCCGGCGGCCAGCCGGTACTCCTTGGACGGTAACCGGGTCCACTCGGGGGCGAAGTCGGTGTAGTGCGTGGCCTCTGTCAGTGGTCCCGCGTCGTCGACGGCACGGTGCACGGCCACGCAGAGCGCCGCGTAGAGGCACATCGGATCACCGGGATAGGTGATCTCTCCCTCTGCCTGGGTCATGACGGGTGCCAGGACCGACAGCACCGGGAAGTAGCGGCGTGCCGTGCGTCCCCGTGTCAGGTCGTCGAGCAGTCTCTCCCGGCGTACGCGGCGCAGTTGCCGGAAGGAAGCGAGGTCCGCCGCCTCCCCCGGCTGATGTACACGTACATTTCCGCCGGTGAATTGCACGCTTTCGACAGTGTGAATGGTCATCAGCCCTCCGGATCGTTAGACGGCACTGATTGAGTTGGCCGTCTGATCCCGGTTGTGCGGGTCCGACACGGAGCACCTGATAATCGGTTCGACTGGCATGGTTTGTCGACCGTGCGCGTAATCAAGAAAACCCCCGTGATCTTTGTTGTCACCTTACTAGGCGGCGCCCGGTGCGCGTCAACAGGACAAAGAAGACAGTCACTTCGGCAGGCGCCGGACAGCGATGTGCATACGGTCCAGTGTTTCGTCGAGCACCTTGAGGGAAGTGCCGAAATTGAGGCGCACGAATCCGTTTCCCGCCGCGCCGAAGGACGGGCCGGAGAACAGCAGCACCTTGGCCTCGTCGCGGAAGAAGCCCATGGGATCGTCGCCCACGTCCAGGCGGCGGCAGTCCAGCCAGGCGAGGAATCCGGCCTCCGGAATCCGGTAGGACACTCCCGCGGGCAGCCGCTCGGCCACCCGGTGGCGGTTGCGGTCGAGCAGTGCCATGACCTCCTCCAGCCAGGAATCGCCCGAGGTCCAGGCGGCCTTGAGCGCCTCCACCGCGAGCACGCCGACCTGACCGAAGAGCAGGCCCCGCCGGGCGTCGACGGCCTCGCGCACGGCCTTCGGGCCCACATGGGCGACCGCGCAGCGGATCCCGGCCAGGTTGAACGCCTTGCTGCCCGAGGTCAGGGTGACGGTGCGGGCCGCCACCTCGGGGCCCAGGGAGGCGAACGGGATGTGCCGGTGCGGGGCGTGGGTCAGATCCGCGTGCACCTCGTCCGAGACGACCAGCAGGTCGTGACGGAGCGCCAGCTCCGCGAGCGCCTCCAGCTCGTCACGCCTGAACACCCGGCCCGTGGGGTTGTGCGGGTTCACCAGGAACAGGGCGCGGCACCGCCCGGATCCCGCATCCGCCACGGCGCGTTCCATCCGGTCCGGATCGAACCCCCAGCCCGTGCCGTCGTCCTCGATCGGCACCGTCAGCGGCCGGCGCCCGATCCGCTCGATGACCTCGACGAACGGGGGGCAGGCCGGGGTGTGCACCAACACCGCCTCGCCGGGAGCGGTGGCCAGCTGGAGGACGGCCAGCATCGCCTGGTTGATGTCGGTGAACAGCCGCACGTGGGTGGGGTCCGGGGTGTGTCCGTGACGGCGCCGGGTGCGCTCGGCGAACACCTCGCCGAGCGGACCACCCTCCGACTCGTCGAACCACGTCGGATAGCCGAGGTCCCCCGCGACGCGGCGTGCCACCGCCTCACTGATCGCGGGTGCCGTGGGAAAGTCCATGTCCGCGACCCAGGAGGCCAGCACGTCCGCTCCGGCGTACGCCCATTTCTCGCCGTCCCGGCGTGACAACTCGCCAATGTCGAGAGAATCCAGTGCCGACTGCGCGGCCAAAGCGGTGGAGTTCATGGTGCGACCTCCCGGCCGTTCGGGAAAGTCCCGCTGCGGAGCCGATACCCCGAAAGACATTGCATCAGGTTGTGCTCCCACTTCTCGAATAAATTCTGTGACGCTCGTCACCTTGTGATGGCCGGAGGTGATCGATAATCTCGCCAACCAGTCGTTGTCGCAATGTACTTGGCAATGCGTCAGCCAGGGACCGGTCGCGTGCCGAATACGCGCATGCGCCGCCCGGAACTCCGAGACGGAAGGCGGGGAATTGACTTTCTATGCCGTTCAGCTCCCAGGCGACCGGACGAGCGGCGGTTCCCAGCCGCGCCGCACGGGAACGGCGCGCCGGAATGTCCCCGCGATGCACGACGCCGGCCTCGAGACGCTGGCGAAGACCTGTGGCACCACCCGGGAACGGGTGGCCGTCGCCGCGTTCGCCGCTCTGCTGTACCGGTACACCGGCCGCAACCACGTCGAACTCGGGCTGAGCCGGGACCGCTCCGACGACACCGCCGTCCGTCTGACGGTCACCGGGGAGGCCACCTTCCGCGCGCTGGTGGAGGACGCCGGAGCGGCACAGGAGCACCCCGCGGAGGGCCGCGTCCGCACGGTCGTCAGCAGCGGAGCGACGGTGCCGGCCGACGTCCCGTACGAGGCACTGCTCGTTCTGCCCGCCGTCGGCGAGGGTCCGCTGCCGGTCGAACTCCGCTACGACCAGTCGGTCTTCGACGCCGCCACGGCCGAGCGACTGCTCACCCATTTCCACGCCCTGCTGGCCGAGGGACTCGCCCGCCCGGACCTGCCCCTGGCGGAGCTGGAGTACCTCGGCGAGAGCGAGCTGCACCGGATCCTCGTCGACTGGAACGACACCGCGGCGGAACTGCCGCACCCGCGATCGTGTCTGCACGAGGCGTTCGAGGCTCGGGCGGCGCGCGCCCCCGACGCCGTCGCCGTGGCCCAGGACGACCAGCTGCTGACGTTCCGCCAGGTCAACACGGCCGCCAACCAGCTGGCCCACCAACTGCGGCGACTCGGCGTCGGCCCGGACCAACGGGTCGGCCTGTACCTCGACCAGTCGCCCGATCTCCTGATCGCCATCCTCGGCGTGCTCAAGGCGGGCGGCGCCTACGTACCGCTCGACCCCGGCTACCCGAGCGCGCGCGTGGCCACCATGATCACGGGCGTCTCCTGCGTGGCCGTGATCAGCCGAAGCGACCTCGCCGACGGCCTCCCGAAGGCCGAGGGCCCCGGAGCCCATCTGATCGTCCTCGACCGCGCGGCCGACGAGCTGGCAGCCGAGCCCGACCACGATCCGCATCCCCTGGCCGGTCCGGACAACTTCTGCTACGTCATGCACACGTCCGGCTCCACCGGCACGCCCAAGCCCATCGCGCTGTGCCATCGCGGCGTGATGAACAACATCGCGGACCTCAACACCCGCTTCGACGTGGGACCGGGCGACAGCGTCCTGGGCCTGTCGTCGCCGAGCTTCGACATGTCCGTGTACGAATTCCTCGGCGTGCCCGTCGGCGGGGGCACCCTGGTGCTGCCCTCGCCCGGCCGCACCCGGGACCCCGGGCACTGGGCCGAGCTGTCGGCCCGCCACCGGGTCACCCTCTGGAACACCGCGCCGGCGCTGCTGGAACTGGTCCTGGAACACCTCGACCACGCCGAACGGTCCGCACCCGACGAGCAGCGGGCCGACCCGCAGCCGGCCGGCCGGGCGCTGCCCCTGCGCGACCTGCGGCTGGTGATGCTCGCCGGTGACTGGATCCCACTGCGGATGCCGGACCGGATCCGGTCCCGCGCACCCGAGTGCCGTTTCATCTCCCTCGGCGGCGCCACGGAGGCGTCCATCTACTCGACCGTCTTCGAGGTCGAGGCCACCGACCCGGCCTGGACGAGCATCCCGTACGGGCGCCCGATGGCCAACCAGCGGGTGTACATCCTGGACGACGCCCTGCGGCCCGTACCCCCCGGTGTCACGGGCGAGTTGTACCTGGCCGGCACCGGGCTCGCCCGCGGGTACCTGGACCAGCCCGAGCGGACCGCGGAGCGCTTCCTGTCGTGGTCGTACGGACCTGTCAGCGAGCGCCTCTACCGCACCGGGGACCTGGCCCGGTTCGACGCGAACGGACTGATCGAGCTGATCGGCCGGGTCGACCTGCAGGTGAAGATCCACGGCCTGCGCGTCGAACTCACCGAGATCGAGGCGGCGTTGCGCGCCCACCCGGCGGTCAAGGAGGCCGTGGTGACGGCACAGGCCGATGCCGCCGGCGCCCCGGTGCTGGTCGGGTACGCCGTGCCGCACGAGAGCGCCGGCTTCCGGGCCGACGACGTACGCGAGCACCTGGCGTCCCTGCTCCCGCCGCACATGGTCCCCGGTGCCCTGCTCACGCTGCCGGCGATGCCCCTCAGCCCCAACGGCAAGATCGACCGCAAGGCCCTTCCCGCCGCGTTCGCGCCCGGACCGGCCGGACCGGACCTCGCGGTGCCCGCCGAGGACCGGCCGCAGGGCCCCTGGGAAGCACGGCTCGGCACGGTCTGGCAGGAGGTCCTGGGCGTCGCGTCGGTGCGCCGGGACGACGACTTCTTCATGCTCGGCGGCGACTCGATGAAGGCGATGCGCACCATGACGCTGATACCGGGCTTCACCCTGGCGGACCTGTACCGGTATCCGACCCTGCGGGAGCTGGCCGGGCATCTGGCGGACACCGTGGGCGACCCGGACGCCGGGCGGCCCGGCGACTCCGCCTGACCGGCCGGCCGCACCGGCGGGCAGCACCGTGGCGGGCCGCCCGCCCCGGCCCGTCACGAGCCCGCCGAACATCGCACCGGGAGCCGGCTGACGCCGGTCAGAAAGCTGGAGGTCATCCGCTCGACCGGCCCGGCCGGCTCCAGTTCACCGACCTGACCGCGCAACTCCTCCAGCATGACTCGCAGTTCCACCCGGGCCAGCGGTCCCCCCAGGCAGAAGTGCGGGCCGTGGCCGAGGGTCAGGTGCCGGTTCGGGGTACGGGAGATGTCGAAGCGGTAGGGATCCTCGAAGATCTCCGCGTCCCGGTTCGCCGAGATGTTCCACAGCGTGACGATGCTGCCGGCGGGGATCCGCCGGTCCCTCAGCTCGATGTCCACCGTGGCGGTACGGCCGATGTGCGTCACCGGAGTCGTCCAGCGCAGCACCTCCTCCACCGCGGGGTCGAGCAGCCCCTCGTCCCGGCGCAGTCGCTCCCACTGCTCCGGATGCTCCATCAGTGCCAGCGCCGCCCCCGCCGACGACAGCCGTGTCGTCTCGTCGCCGCCGATGATGATGTTGTAGCAGTTCAGCAGCACCTCGGCGTCGCTGAGCCGGGCACCGTCGGCCTCCTCGGTCGCGAGCAGGCTCACGATGTCCTCCCCGGGCGCCTTGCGGCGACCGGGGAGCAGTCCGGCGTAGTAGAGCAGGATCTCCTGCTGGGCCTGCGCGGCCTCCTCCTGGGACTCCTGGGAACCGTCCGCGCCCAGCGCGGCCATGGTCATCTCCAGCATCGCGGCACGGTCCGAGGGCGGCACGGCGAGCAGCTCGCAGATCGCGACGAGCGGGATCTGCGCCGCGACATCGGCGACGAAGTCGCCCCCGCCGGCGTCCACCAGGGCCGCCACCAGGCTGCGGGTAGCGGTCCGCACGCCGTCCACGACCGGGGCCATGGCCCGGGCCGAGAACGCGCCCATCAGCATGCGGCGCAGGGCGGTGTGCCGGGGCGGATCGGTGACCACCAGCATCTGGCCGCCCGCTGAGTCCCCGCCGGTGAGCAGGGTGCCGAGCATGTTGCCCTGCTCCGAACTGAGCCGCGCGGTGTCCCGGTAGACCGCGGCGATGTCACGGTAGCGCGTGACCGCCCAGAACCCCGGGCCGCCGTTGCCGGTCTCGCACCGGACGACCGGGTGCTCCTCCCGCAGTCGGCGCCAGGTGTCGCAGGCGTCCGGGTCCGGGTGCACGGCCGGATCGATCATGTGGAAGGGAATCGTGGGCCCGCCGACGGTGCCGGTGATGTCAGCGGTCATGCGATGCCCCGATGAGGTCGTCCGCCCAGGATCGTTCGATCAGCTCCAGGCAGTCCACCCGGGCGGCCGGCCCGTACGCGACCGACCACCCTGCCGGCACGTCCGCCGCCGCGGGCCACAGCGAGTACTCGTGCCGGTCGTTGACCAGAGCGAGGAAGCGGCCCGCGGTGTCGGCCGGGGCGTCGAAGGGACTTCTCACAGGTGTCTCCTGACAGGTCGGGCAGGATGCCGGCGCGATCGCTCACGCGATGTGGTCCGGGCCGTCCAGGTGCCGGGCGAGCACGGCGGCGATGTCGGCGAGGGGGCCGGGGGCGAGCATGTCACCGTGCCGGCAGGCGATCGGATGACTCTCGATCCGTCCGCTCGTGTACGGCGCCCAGTCGCCCGGCCGCTCGGGATCCGGCGCCTTGTCCTGAATCGCCTCGAAGAACAGCACGTCCACGTCGACGGGCCGGGAGTCGTGCCGCCGCTGTGCGTTGAGGTTGTTGGTGAACACCTCGGCCACCGAGGCCAGCTGATCGCTCGACAGCGTGCCGAGCGGGCTGCCGTGCTCCGCCAGGACGCGCAGGGCCGCCGCCGGGTCGAGCGGCGGCGCGCCGTCCGGGTGCCGGATGCCGAGCGAGTGCAGCACCTCCGCGAGGGCCTCGGGCTGGTCGTAGTCCACCGGGCGGGCGTCCGGGCGCCGGGGATAGGAGTCGAGCAGCGCCAGCAGCGCGACCTCCTCGCCCTCGGCGCGCAGCAGCCGGGCCGCCTCGTGGGCGAGGATGCCGCCCATGGACCAGCCCAACAGGTGGTAGGGGCCGTGGGGTTGGACGGAGCGCAGCTGTGCCACATGGTCCCTTGCCATCGCGGCCAGGTCCGGGATCAGGGCGGCCGGGTCGTCCAGGCCGCGGGACTGGAGGCCGTAGACCGGGCGCTCGGCATCCAGGTGGCGCAGCAGCCCCGAGTACACCCAGCCGAGCCCGACGCCGGGGTGGAAGCAGAACAGCGGCTCCCTGCCGCCCTGCGGCCGCAGCGGGATCAGCACGTCCAGCGCCCCGTCCGGGTCGACCTGCGGCGCCGGACCGTCGAGGAGGGCGGCCAGACCGGCCACGGTCGGGACGCGGAACAGCGTGTCGATGCCGAACCGGGCCCCGAAACGGGAGCGCAGCAGCCCCAGCAGCCGGAAGGCGAGGAGTGAGTGACCGCCGAGGTCGAAGAAGCTGTCGTGCGCACCGGGCCGGCCGGCCGGCCCGTCCGTGCCCAGGACCTCGCCGAAGAGGGCGGCCAGCTCCTTCTCCAGGGCGGTGCCGGGCGGCCGCTCCTCGCGGCCCGCCGCGCTGCCGGCGTCCGGCGCGGGCAGCGCCCGCCGGTCCAGCTTGCCGTTGGGGGTGCGGGGCAGGGCCGGCAGGATGACGACCATCGGCACCATGTGCCGGGGCAGTGTGCCCGCCACGTGGCGGCGCAGCGCCAGGGCGTCGGCCGCGGCTCCGGGTTCCAGGACTACGTAGCCGACCAGCCTGCGGTCACCGGGCCGGTCCGCACGGACCGCGACGGCCGCCTGAGCGACGTGGGGATGGCGGACGAGGGCCGCCTCCACCTCGCCCAGCTCGATCCGGAAGCCGTTGATCTTGACCTGGTCGTCCAGCCGTCCGAGGAACTCCAGGTTGCCGTCCGGCAGCCAGCGCACGAGGTCGCCCGTGCGGTACATCCGGGCTCCCGGCTCGCCGTGCGGGTCGGCGACGAAGCGTTCCGCGGTCAGCGAAGGCCGGCCGAGGTATCCGGTGGCCAGGCCCGGCCCGCCCAGATAGAGCTCGCCCGGCACGCCCACGGGGACCGGGCACAGTCCCTGGTCGAGAACGTAGGCGCGGGTGTTCCAGGACGGGCGGCCCACCGGGGGTGCCTGGTCGAAGGGGCCGCCGCCGACCCAGCCGGTGGCGTAGACGGGAGCCTCGGTGGGGCCGTAGATGTTGACGACGCGTGCGCCGGGGAACGCCGCCGCGATCTCGTTCGCGACCGCGGCGCCCAGCTGTTCGCCGGCCAGCACCACCGTTCCCGCGGTGACCGCCGGGTCCAGGCGCCGGACCAGGTCGGCGAAGACCGAGGGGACCCCGCTGACCAGGGCCGGCGCGGTGACCGGGCCGGCCGCCAGGGTCTCCTCCTCCGCCAGGGCGAGCAGATCCCGGTGGATCCGGACGGTGCCGCCAGTGGCGAGCGGGCCGAAGACCTCGAAGACGGAGATGTCGAAGCTGACCGAGGTGGTGGCCTGTACCTGGGCGAGCCCCTCCGTGCCGAGGAAGCCGGCCGACCAGGCCAGCAGATCGGTCATGTTGGCGTGGGAGACGACCACGCCCTTGGGCCGCCCGGTGGACCCGGACGTGTAGATGATGTACGCCGGGTCCGCCGGGCTCAGCGGGCGCGGGCGCTCGGTGTCGGTGACATCGCCGTCGGGCCGGCATGCCTGGTCGACCGCGGGATCGTCCAGGACGAGCCGCGGGACGCCGGCCGCGGGCAGCGCACGGTCCGTCCCGGCGGTGGTCACCAGGAGCGTCGGCCGGGCGTCCGTCAACAGCAGGGCGATCCGTTCCCGCGGGTACTGCGGGTCGATGGGCAGATAGGCGGCGCCGGTCTTCAGCACCGCCACCAGGGCCACGAGCAGCTCGGCGGAGCGGGGCAGGGCGAGCGCGACGATGCGGCCGGGGCCGGAGCCGCGGGCGAGCAGTTCCCGGGCCAGCCGGTTGGCCCGGGAGTTCAACTCCGCGTAGTCGAGCGTGGCGCGGCCGTCGACGACGGCCGGCGCGTGCGGCCGCTCCCGCGCCCGGTCCTCGAACAGCGCCGGGAAGAGGCGGTTGCCGTCCCGTGGGACGGGATCGCCGTGCCACCGGTCGAGTCGGCGCAGTTCCGCCTCCGAGAGCAGCACGGTGTGTTCGTACCGGTCCCCGGGAGCGGTGGCCAGCGCGGTGAGCGTCCGCCGGTAGTAGCCGCCGATCTCGGCCACCTGCTCGTCGGTGAACCGGTCGGCGTCGTAGCGCAGATGCAGTCGTACCGCGGCCGAGGTGAGGTCCTGGGAGAACTCGGCGCCGAACGGGATGCTGGTGTTGGTGACGCGCCGCTCGTCGAGCACCTCCAGTTCGGCCGCCCTGTCCAGGACCGAGCGGTAGACGTGGAAGCGGGTGAAGTTGAAGAAGCTCTCGAACAGCTCCCGACCGCCGACGGCCCGCTTGATCTCCGGCATGGGGAAGCGCCGGTGCGGCTGTACGGCGATGTCGGTGCGGTTGACGGCGGTCACCAGGTCGTCCCAGGTGCCTCCGGTCAGCCGGGTCCGGAAAGGCAGGGTGTTGAGGAACATGCCCAGCACCCGGTCGCCGTCGCGGTCCTCGGTACGGCCGTTGTAGACGACGCCGGTGACGACGTCCGGGCTTCCGGTGAGCAGGGAGACCACGCGCAGGTGGGCGGCGAGCAGAAGGGTGCGCACGGGCACCCCGAGCCGTTCGGCGCACTCGTTCAGTGCCGACGCCTCGTCCTGCGGCAACTCCACGGGGACGATGCGCATGTCGGGCCGCCCCGTCGCGGGCCGCAGCCGGGGCAGCGCCGTGAACTCGCAGTCGGCCAGGTGCTCCACCCAGAAGGCGCGGTGCTCCTCGTCGGCCACGGCGGCGCGTTCTTCCGCGACGAACGCGCCGAACCGGGCCGCGGGCGGTTCGGGGAACACCACCGCGGATGTCCGGGAGCCGTCGGCGCACCGCAGATAGCGGTCGAACAGCTCGGTGATCAGCGAGCGCTCGCTCCAGCCGTCGAGGATCGCGTGGTGCTCCGTGACCCACAGCTGGAAGGTGTGGTCGGTCAGCCGCTGCGCGTGGAACCGGATCAGCGGGGCCTGCTCCCAGGAGAACGGGGTCTGCTTCTCGGTCGTGAACCGCTCGTCCAGGGCGGTTCGTCGGCCGGCCTCGTCCAGATGGCGCAGGTCCTCGAAGGAGACCGGGGCCGTGACGCGGCGGTGCACCAGCTGGAGCGGTTCGCCGAAATCCTCCAGGTGGAAGGAGGCCCGCAGGATCTGGTGGTCGGCCACCATCGAGTCCACGGCGGTGCGCCAGGCGTCCTCGGACCAGGTGGCCCGGATGTGGTACCCGCAGACGTTGTGGTAGATCCGCTCGGCCGCGTCCAGCCCGCTGTGGTAGAGCATGCCGGCCTGCAGCTGGGAGAGCGGGAAGGCGTCCTCGACATCGGCGGGCAGCGCGGCCCGGTCCTCGGCGGTCAGCAGCGACAGCGGGCGGTACCGGGTACCCCCGCTGCCGGGGGCGACGAGGGAGGTGTGCGGGGCCAGGTCCCGGATGGTCTGGTACCGCAGGAGGTCCTGGAGCCGGAAGTCCAGCCCTCTCTCCCGGGCCCGGCTGAGCAGGGCGATGGTGCGGATCGAGTCGCCGCCCAGCAGGAAGTAGTTCTCATCGGTGCCCACCCGCTCGTGGCCGAGCACCTCGCTCCAGACCTGGACGAGGATTTCCTCCGGCCGGTTGGCCGACGCGGTGACCGGCGTGTCCGCCGCGCGGGACGGAGCGGGCAGTCGGCGCCTGTCGACCTTGCCGTTGACGGTGAGCGGGAAGCGGTCGAGCACCACGAAGGCTGCCGGAACCATGTGGGGAGGCAGCGCGTCGAGGAGGTGGTCCCGCAGCTCTGCCGGGCCCAGGCCGGCCCGCTCGGACACGACGTGGGCGACGAGCCGCGGGCCACCGTCCGGGCCGTCGTCGACGGCGGACACCAGGGCCTCCCGTACGTCCCGATGCCCGACGAGTGCCGCCTCCACCTCCCCGGGCTCGATCCGGAAGCCCCGGATCTTCATCTGGTCGTCGGCCCGGCCGCAGTACTCCAACTCCCCGCCGGGCAGCCGCCGTACCAGGTCGCCGGTGCGATAGGCGCGGCCGCCGGGCAGTGTGACGAAGCGGGCCGCGGTCAGCTCCGGGCGCCCGAGGTAGCCACGGGCGAGTCCGGCACCGCGCACGTACAGCTCGCCGGTGACCCCGTCGGGCACGGGGCGGCCCCGGTGGTCGAGGACGTCCAGCGCGAGGTCCGGGATGGCGACGCCGATGACGCTGCCGGTGCCCTCCTCGGCGTCCTGCGGCGAGATCGGCCGGTAGGTGACATGGACGGTCGTCTCGGTGATGCCGTACATGTTCACCAGGCGCGGTCCGTTGGGATGCCGGGCGAACCACGGCCGCAGCGTTCGCGGCTCCAGCGCCTCGCCGCCGAACACCACGTACCTGAGGGCCGGTACGGCGACGTCCGCGCGGTCCTCCTCGCGCATCAGCAGGGCGAACGCCGACGGGGTCTGGTTGAGGACGGTGACACCTTCGGCGGCCAGCAGCCGCAGAAACGCACCGGGGTCCCGGCTGATCTCGTACGGGACGACGACGAGCCGGCCGCCGTGGACCAGGGCACCCCACAGCTCCCACACCGAGAAGTCGAAGGCGTAGGAGTGGAACAGCGTCCAGACGTCGTCGGGGCCGAACCCGAACCAGTGCCCGGTCGAGGTGAACAGCCGGGCCACATTGCGGTGCGGGACGAGAGTGCCCTTGGGTTCTCCCGTGGAACCGGAGGTGTGGATGACGTACGCCAGGTCGTCCGGGTGGACCCGGTGGTCCGGGGCCTCGTCCGGGTGCGCGGCGATGACGGCCGCGTCGTCCCGGAGCGAGACGACGGTGCCGGTGAAGCCGTCCAGCCAGGCGCCCGGCCGCCCGTCGACCAGTACATGGGTCAGCGCGGTGTCCCTGACAATGAAGGACAGCCGGGCGTCCGGGTACGCCGGGTCCAGCGGGACGTAGGCACCGCCGGCCTTCTGGATGCCCAGGATCGCCACGACCAGGTCCGGGGACCGTTCGGCGCTCAGGCCGACCAGGACCTCGGGGCCCACGCCGAGCTGCCGCAGGTGCCGGGCGAGCCGGTTGGAGCGCCGGTCGAGCTCGGCGTAGGTGAGCCGTTCCCGGCCGTGGCGGACCGCGACGGCGTCGGGCCGGTCGGCGGCGTGACGGGCGAACCGGTCGAGGACGGTCTCCTCGCTCGCCTCCGGCGCCGCGTGGGCGGTCGGCCGGGCGGCGGGCACCGCGAGGGTGTGCACCGGGTCGCCCGGGCTCCGAACGACCTCGGTGAGGAGCTGGGCGTAGTGCCGGGCGAACTGCTCGGTCAGCCAGTGGGGCCAGGCGGCGTCGAAGCGTGCCTCCCCGTCCGGCGTGACGGTCAGCCGCAGCGCGTGGGGGTGCGGCGCGGGAGTGTCCTGGCGGGTGACGACGACCCCGTCCGGCAGCTCCCGCACACCGGTGTGCCTCGCGCGCGACTCGAATGCGACGGGGAGCGGCGGCTGTTCGTCCCACCAGTCGGCCCCGGCGCCGCGAGGGACAAGGTGCCTGAGCCGTCCGAGTACGGTGTGGAAGTCCGGGTCCCCGGCCAGGTCCGCGTGGACGGTCAAGGGAGCGGTGAACGGGCCGACGGCGGAGGCGAACGCGGTCCCCCGCTCGTCGCGGACCGTGGCGAGAACGACGTCGTCGGTGTCCGCGTACCGGGCGACCAGCAGGGCCAAAAGGGCGCTCAGCCCGTCGTCGAGGCGGGCGCCGGCCGCCGCGCACAGGTCGCGCAGGCCCGTGACGGCCGCCTCCGGAAGGCGCACCCGGTGGGTGGCGGCCCGGCCGTGAAGGACGCTCGGAAGCCGCGGCGATGTGAGGTTCTCGGCGTCCGCGGCGGCGGGGCCGTCCACCGCGGCCGCGGCGTACTCGGTGAACTGCGGTGCGGGCGAGGCGGGCAGGTGTGTCGCCCGCGGTCCGTCCTGGGCCTGCCAGGCGGCCAGGAGGTCGTCGAGGAGAAGGTCCAAGGAGCGTTCGTCGGCGACCAGCCGATGCAGGGTCAGCGTCAGCCGGAGGCCGGTGCGGCCGGCGGGTTCCACCGCTGCCCGCAGCAGCGGTCCCCGCTCCGGGTCGAAGGCGGCGTCCGGCCGCGTCCACAACGACGGCGGTTCGCTGGGCACCGACTGCACCAGGGTGGTGCCCTCGAAGGTGAAGCGGGTGCGCAGCGCGTCGTGGCGCCGGACGCACTCGGCCACGGCGGACCGCAGCCGCGTGGTGTCGGTGGTGCCCTCGAAGGTGACGGTCAACCGCAGCTCGTGGGCTGTGTGATCCGGTGTCAGCTCATGGGCGACGTAGAGCCGCTGCTGGTGCGGTGTGGCCGCGACGGCGGTCGGCGGCAGGGCGGCCATCGGTGCCTGCGCATGGCCCGCCTGATGGGTGCTCACTGATCATCGCCCCTTCGTCGTCACGGGTGTCGCTGCTGGGATCGTTCGGTCCGTCGGCGCCATTCGCCCAGGGCCCTGGCCCGGGACGCGCCCCGGGCGGGTGGCCGGGCCGGGCGGGCGTCCGGGGTGTCCGTGCCGCCCGGTGGGGCGTCGAGCCGCCGGGCCAGGCCGCGGACGGTGGTGTGACGGAAGAGTTCGGCGGCGGTCAGCTCCGGATACCGGTCTGCCAGCAGGACGAGCACCCGCAGGAGTCCGGCGGAGGTGCCGCCGAGGTCGAAGAAGGTGGCGTCCAGGTCGGCGACGGGAGCACCGAGGACGCGTTCCCAGGCCCGGCGCACGGCGTCGAGGGCCCGCCCGGCGGGCTCCGCGTCCGGCGGGCCGGGCCGGGAGGACATCGCGCGCGCCGCCCAGCCGCCCGCGGTGGTCCGGTCCAGCTTGCCGTTGGGCAGCTGGGGCAGTTCCCCGACGAGCAGCCACACGGCGGGCACCATCGCCGGCACGAGAGAGGCGGCCGCGTACTGCCGTATCTCCTCCGCCTGCTCCGGTGGCACCGGCACGGGGGTGCCCGGTTCGGGGGCGCCGCTCGCGGGGACGAGACACGCGGTGACCGTGGCGCCGTCGGAGGCGACGGTGACGAGGGCGTCGCGGACCGCCGGATGGGCGCGCAGCACGCTCTCGATCTCAGCGAGTTCGATCCGTTGCCCGAGGATCTTCACCTGCCCGTCGGCACGGCCGAGGAACCGCAGGCCGTGCTCGGGGTCGAGAACCGCGAGATCGCCGGTGTCGTACCCGGCGCGGCCGTCGTACTCCCGGAACCGGTCGGCGGTCAGGTCGGGCCGCCGCCAGTAGCCGGAGCCGACGCCCGCTCCGAGGACCAGCAGCCGGCCCGGCACGCCGGGCGGCAGCGGCCGATCGTGGGGATCGACCACCAGGCACTCCTCGCCCCCCAGGGGGTGGCCGATGTGCACGGGTACGCGCGGCCGTACCCGCCAGACGGTCGACCACACCGTGGTCTCGGTCGGGCCGTAGCAGTTGAGCACCTCGCCGGGGACCAGTGCGTCCAGCCGGTCGGCCAGGTCGCGCGGGAGCTGTTCACCGCCCACCAGCAGGGTGCCGAGCCGGCCCAGCAGGCGGCGCCCGTCCGGGTCGTCGGCCAGGATCCGCGCCACCGTCGGGGTGCACTGGTAGAGGGCACCCGCGGGTATGTCCTGCCCGGCGACCTCGCGGTGCCCGGTGAGGAGTACGGCGCGGCCGGCGGTGAGCGGCCAGTACAGCTCCAGTGCGCTGATGTCGAAGGAGACGCTGGTGGCCGCGACGGTGACCGCGGGCGGGCCGGACAACTCCCGGTCGAATGCGGCGAAGAGCGCGTACAGGTTCTCGTGGCGGACGATCACGCCCTTCGGCCTGCCGGTCGACCCTGACGTGTAGATGACGTAGGCGGGGTCCTCGGGGCGGATCCGCGGCCATCGCTCGGGTACCGGGGCCGCCGCGTCCGGTGCGAGGACCACCGGTCCGGCGGCCCCGGCGTCGGTGCCGGGTACCGGTGTGCCGATGATCGCGGACGGCTGGGCGTCCTCGATCATCAGCCGGAGCCGGCCGGCGGGGTAGTCGGGGTCGAGCGGCACATAGGCGGCGCCCGCCCGCCAGACCGCGAGCAGTGCCACCAGCAGATCGGGGGTGCGCGCCAGCCGCACGGCAACCCGGTCACCGGGCCGTACCCCTGCCTCGATCAGGGCGGCGGCCAACTGCCCGACCCGGTGGTCCAGTTCGGCGTAGCCGACCTGCGCGCCGCCGTGCATGAGCGCGGTTGCCCCGGGGGTGCGCCGGGCGTGCTCGGCGACGTGGTCGGGTACGGCCCGGGGGGCCTTCGGGTGCGCTTCCGCGCGGACCTTCGTGACGGCTGCCGGATCGCTCGCCCCCGCGCCGGTGCCGGTCTTCGGGTGGCCCTCGTCGGTCAGCCGCAGCCGGGTGAGCGGGACGGCCGGTTCGGTGGTGAGGGCGCGGAGGGCGCGTAACAGGTGCTCGGCGAATGACGCGGCGGCGCTCGTGGGTAGTTGGGAGCGGTCGTACTCGACGCTCAGACCGTCGCCGCCGTCGGGGGCCCGGTGCAGGGTCACCGCGAGCGGGTACTCCCCCGCCGCCACGGAAGGTGGGGTGAGCCGCCAGACCAGGCCGCTCGCGGTGACCTGGGCGGGCGCGGACGCCTGCGTGCAGATGATGCCGGTCAGGGGTTTGCGTCCAGGGGTGCGCTCGGCCCGGCTCACCCGCAGGATGTCCTCCACGGGCAGCTCGGCGTGGTCCAGCGCGTCGAAGAGGGCGTCGGCGGCGAGGTCGCACACGGACGCGGTGTCGGCCCCGGCCAGCCGGAGGCGGACCGGCAGGGTGTTCTGGAGACAGCCGATGACATCCTGGTCGGCCTTGGTGCGGGTGGTGGCGACCGTGGCGAGCACGATGTCGTCGCTGCCGCCGTACCACCCGGCCACCACCCCTACGGCGGCTAGGAGTTGGGCGAACACGGTCGCTCCCGTCGCCCGGGCGCGCTGGTGCAGAGCCGCGCTCAGCGCCGCCGGGATGGGCAGGGTCACCGTGGCATGGCCGGGCGGTTCGGCGGACGCGATCGGGGGCAGTGCGGTGTGCGCGGGGCAGTTGTCGAGTTCCCGGGACCAGAAGGCCTCCAGCGCCGCCACCCGGTGGGCGGCCGGTGCCGGTCTGCGGTCTTCGGCCCTCCGTGGCGGTGTGCCGGCGTAGGCGTCGGCGAGCAGCCGCAGCAGGACGGCGGCCGACTCCTCGTCGAACACCGCGTGATGGATCCCCACCAGGCAGTGGGCGCCGTCCCCGGTGACGACGACACGGATCCGGCACAGCGGACCCTGCCCGTGGACGAACGGGGCACCGGTCTCGGCGATGCGCGCCGTCAGCGCCGTGTCGTTCGCGGTCCGTTCGGTCGAAATGTCGACCTCTGCGGCGGTGTGCAGGCGCCGCAACAGGCCGTCGGCAGTGGGGTGCAGGGACGTCCGCAGCGCCGGCTGTGCGACGACGACCGACCGGACGGCCGCCGTCAAACGGTCGGGGTCGACCGGTCCGTCGACGCGGATGTGATGGAGAAGGGTCGCCCGGCCGCCCTGTTGGTCGAGCAGGAAGAATCGCGTCTGTTCAGCACTGGCCGGACCGATCGCATTCTCTAAATCCACGTCGCCAGACATTCGGAGAGCCCCCGCCTCAAATCCGCGTGACGAATTAACAGAGCCACCCTAGGAAGATCCGTTTTCCGGTGTCAAGGAAGAAGATCGATTGACTTCCCCCGGGGCACATGGGCTGATTTCCTTACGCAATAGGACATTAACTATGTGACGCGCGTCACATTGATCACTGATGGGTGGCACTGTAACGTGGCCCGGGCATTCAATCTGTAGGTCCTTGAGATTATGGGCAGTTGAGGCGGCGACCCAGCAACTGGCGCCTGGCCGGCCCGGGAAATTTTCCGCCATGTACGCGCGTGGCGAAGAATTCGGACCAATGGAATTCGGGGGACTTCTTCAATGGAATCGAATTTACACCCGCCCGGCGCCTCCGCCGGTGAGGCCGTGGACCTGGCGGAGAGCCTTTGGAGCGAGATCCTGGGCCCCGATGCCGATACCGGCACCGGTTTTCTGGAGAACGGTGGCGACTCGTTCCGCGCGGTCCTGCTGACCACCCGTCTGTACGAACTGACGGGGCGTGAGGTCGAGTACCTCGACGTGCTCGAGGCGGACGGGGCCGCGGCGATAGCCCGTCTGCTCACCACCGACACCCCGGGGAGCTGACCCATGGGCTGGGAACTGGCACCCAACCAGATCGACCTCTACACCGCCGACCACGCCACCGACGATCCGGCCACGTATCTCGTGAACGCGGTCTACCGGATCACCGGTCCCGTCGACCCCGACCGCCTCGCCCGGAGACTGGAGCGACTCTCCGCCGCCCACCCCGTGCTCACCGTCAGGGTGGTCCAGGACGGAGCCTCCTGGTTACTGGAGGAGGTGTCCGACCGCCCGCACCTGCTGTGCGTCACACTCGACACCGACCCGGACGGTACGGCGGCCCGGCAACGGGTGCGCGACGAACTGCGGGTCCCGCTGGACCTGACCGAGGGCCCGCTGCTGCGGGTCGTCCTGCTCCAGTACCGGCCGGACACCGCCGATCTCCTGCTCGTGGCGCACCACTTGGTCGTCGACGGGCACTCCCTGGCACTGATCGCCCGCGGGCTGCTGACCGACGAGCCCTGCGCGTCCGGTCCCGCCTTCGCCGACTGGGCCGCGACCGCCCGCGACCGGCACAGCGCCCGCACCGCCGACGCGGCCGCTGTCCGCGCCGAACTCGCCGCCGCGGACAGCGCGCCCTCCCTCGACTGGGCCGCGCCGGACGGCCCCCCGCCCCAGGACGAGCCGACCGGCGGAGTCGCCGAGGCCATCGTCCCCGCCGCGCTGCACGACGGCATCCGGCGGCTGAGCGCCGGCCTCGGCATCACGGCCCACTCGGTGGTGCTGGCCGCCGCGGGGTTCGTCATCGGCCGCAACTCCGGCTGCTCCCGGCCGGTCGTGGGTACCACCGTCTCCCGCCGCCCCGCCGCCCACGCCACCACGGTCGGGTACTTCAACACCACGACCCCGGTGCCCATCGGCCTCGACGACACGACCACCGTGTCGGACTTCCTGCGCGCCGTGCACCGGCGCGGAATGCGGGCGTACCGCGAGGCGGACGTGCCCCTGTCCGCCGTCTGGCCGTCGTCCTCCGGCACCACACCACAGGTGGTGCTGGCAGCCATCGACGCCCTGCCGCACCTGTCCGACGGCGAGCTGACCGCCGTACCGCAGCAGGACCAGGGACTCGGCACGGCCCACTTCCCGCTCACGGTCGGCCTCTACCAGCAGCCCGACCGGCAGGGCGGGATCCGGATGCTGCTGCGGCACCAGCGCGCCCTGGTCGACGACTCGGCCGCCGCCCTGTTCTTCCGGCAACTGCTCCACGTGCTCGGCGAGTTCACGCACACGCCGGAACAGCTGCTCGGTGCCGTGGACACACTGCCCGGCCCGGAGGTGCTCGCAGGGCTCGACACCGGGCGCGGCGCGCGGCTCGACGTACCCGCCCGTACCCTGACCGAGCTGTTCGAACAGCAGGCCGCCACCCTCGCCGACCGCATCGCCGTCGTCTGCGGCACGGACCGCCTCACCTACCGCGAACTCGATGCGCGCTCCAGGGCTCTGGCCGCAGCGCTCGGCGAGGCCGGGGTACGGCCCGGCGACCGGGTCGGCGTCTGCCTGGACCGCGGCACCGGCCAGGTGACGGCCGTCCTCGCCGTGCTGCGCGCCGGAGCGGCCTATGTGCCCCTCGACCCGGACTATCCGCCGCAGCGTCTCGCCTTCGTCGTCGAGGACACCGGCCTGCGCACCGTCGTCACCCAGGAAGGACTGCTGTCCGGGACGCAGGGGCTGCGTGTGGTCCCGGTGGACGCCGAGCCCGAGAATCCGAACCGGACGCTGCCCTCCGTGCCCCCCGACACCACGGCCTACGTGATCCACACCTCGGGGTCCACCGGCCGGCCCAAGGGCGTCCTGGTCAGCCACCGCAACGTGGTCGCGCTGCTCGCCGCCACGCAGCAGGAGTACGCACCCGGACCGGACGACGTCTGGTCGTACTTCCATTCCCTGGCCTTCGACTTCTCCGTCTGGGAGATCTGGGGCTGCCTGCTGAGCGGCGGCCGGCTCGTCGTCGTCCCCTACGACGTCTCACGTGACGCCGAGGCCTTCCACGCCCTGCTGTGCGCCGAGGGCGTGACCGTCCTCAACCAGACGCCGTCCGCGTTCGCCCAACTCGTGAACACCCGCGCCTTCCAGGGCGGCGGCCTCGCGGTACGGCTGCTCATCTTCGGCGGCGAGGCCCTGGACCGCGGCATCCTGCTGCCCTGGATGGACCGCTATCCCGAGGACGTCTGTCGCGCCGTCAACATGTACGGGATCACGGAGACCACCGTCTTCTGCACCTGGCACACCGTCGACCGCGCCGAGGCACTGCGCGGCAGCCGCTCCATCGGACGGCCCGTCCCCGGCTGGGACATCCACGTCCTGGACGGCCGCGGACGCCCGGTCCCCCCGGGTGTGCCCGGGGAGATCTACGTCGGCGGTGCCGGTGTCGCCCAGGGGTACCTGGACCGGCCCGAGCTGAACGCCGAGCGGTTCCTGAACGGCCTGCCGGTCCTGCCCGGCCGGCGCCTCTACCGCAGCGGCGACCTGGGCCGCTTCCTGCCCGACGGACGGCTGGAGTACCTGGGCCGCCTCGACGAACAGGTCAAGATCCGCGGACACCGCATCGAGCCCGGCGAGATCCGGCACTCCCTGCTGGAGGATGCGCGCGTGCGGGCCGCCGCCTGCGTGGTGCGCACCCCCGGCGGACCGGACACCGCACGCGTGGACGCGTATGTCGTCACCGACCATCCGGACGCGCTCGCCGACATCCGGCACCGGCTTGCCGACCGGCTCCCCGGCCATGCGCTGCCCGCCACCCTCACCCCGGTGCCCGAACTGCCGCTGACCCCGAACGGCAAGCTGGACACCGCCCGGCTGCCCGACCCCGCGCCGGCCGTGCCCACCGTCGCCCCGGACGCGCGGCCGGCTGAAGCCGACGGCCCCTGGGCGGCCATGGCCGCGACCTGGCAGGAGGTCCTCGGTGTGCCCGTGGGCGCGGACGACAACTTCTTCGACCTCGGCGGCACATCGGTGCAGGCGGTCCTGCTCATCAGCGCCCTGCGCGAGGCGAACTTCCCCGACGTCCGCCTGCGGGACGTCTTCCGTAACTCCACCCCCAGGCGGCTGGCCGCCGCGCTCGACCAGCGCCCGGCGCGGTCATGACCCCACGAGTCCGGTCCGGGGGAACGGACCGTCCTCGACAGGTCATTGGTTCCCGGCCTGGTCGCACGCACCCGAAGGAGCACCGGCATGACTGAGTCGGACCGTCCGGACAACGCCGTGGCCGTCGTTGGACTGGCGCTGCGGGTCCCCGGGGCGTCGGACCCCGGCACCTTCTGGGCGAACATCGTCGCGGGCCGGGTCTGCCTGCCCGCCGCCCGGGAGAACCGCGCGGACCCGGCCGACGGACCGCTCGTCGCGGGCCAGATCGACCGCTACGAGCGGTTCGACGCCGAACTGTTCGGCATGACACACGCCCAGGCGGCGACCACCGACCCCCAGCACCGCGTGCTCACCGAACTGACGTGGGAGGCCCTGGAGGACGCCGGGATCGACCCCGAGCGCGATGACGGCCGGGTCGGTGTCTTCGTCGGCTGCGGACCCGACGACTATCTGCACCAGCACGTGCTGCGCGACGACCGCGTGGTGCGCGCCCAGGGCACCGAGCAGATCCTGTTCGGCAACTCCCGCGACTACCTCGCCACGGCGCTGTCGTACCGACTCGGCCTCACCGGCCCCAGCATGACGGTGCAGACGGCGTGCTCCACCTCCCTGGTCGCCGTCCACCAGGCCGTGCGCAGCCTGCTGACCTACGAGTGCGACATCGCCGTAGCGGGTGGCGTGACCGTCTTTCCCGTCGAGCGGCCCGAGTACCGGTGGTCCGAGGGCGGCATCTACGCACCGGACGGCCGCTGTCGCGCCTTCACCCGGGGCAGCGGCGGAACCGTTCCGTCCGGCGGGGCCGGCGTGGTGGTGCTGCGGCGCTCCGCCGATCTGCCGGAGCCGGGCCGCGCCGCGCGGGCGCACATCGTGGGCAGCGCCGTCAACAACGACGGCGCCGACCGCATGGCCATGTCCGCGCCGAGCCCGCGCGGGCAGGCCGAGGTGATCCGCGAGGCCCTGGAGGTCGCCGGTCTCGCCGCCGAGGACATCGGCTACGTGGAGGCGCACGGCACCGGCACGGTCCTGGGCGACCAGGTCGAACTGGCCGCGCTCGCCGAGGTGTACGGCGCCGCGACGCCGGGCTGTGCGATCGGCGCGGTCAAGCCGAACGTCGGCCACACGGACACCGCCGCCGGAGTGGTGGGGCTGATCAAGACGGTGCTGGCCCTCCAGCACGACACCGTGCCGCCGGTGCCCGCCCAGCCCGGCGACGGCGCGGACGCCGAATTGGGCGCGGCCAGGTTCTTCATCCCCCGCCAGGCCCGGCCGTGGAACGGGACGGTGCCGTCCCGCGCCGCCGTCAGCTCCTTCGGGCTCGGCGGCACCAACGCGCACGTGATCCTCGCCCCCGGTGCCGGCGGACCCGTCGCCGACGGCCCCCGGGCGGCCGGTGGGCCGGCCGCCTCCGACGAGCCGCGTGTGGCCGTGTTGACGGCCGCGACACCCGGCGCCCTGCGCGACCGCGCCCGGGACCTCGCCACCTGGCTGGACGGTCCCGGCGCGGACAGCGACCTCGACGACGTTCTCGGCACCCTCTGGCACGGGCGGCGCCACCTGGCGCACCGGGCCGCGACCGCCCTGCCCCCGGATCCCGAGCAGGCACACGCGGCACTGCGAAAGTACCTGGAGGAGGTGGCCGAGGGCGCGGACGTGCCACCCGCCCGGCCCGAGCCCACCGTGGCCGTCCTGCTGCCCGGGCAGGGCGTGCGGCTGTCCGCGGCCGACGCACCGGCCGACCGGGATCCGGCGTTCGCGGCCGACCTGACCCGGTTGCAGGACGCCGTGCTGCGCGCGGGCGGACCCGACCTGCGGGACTTCAGGACCTGGGACGGCGACGACCCCCGGCTGCTGGACACCGCGGTCGCACAGCCGCTGCTGTTCACCCTCGGCCTGGCTCACCTGTGGTGGCTGGAGCGCCGGGGCATACGACCCGGCATTCTCCTCGGACACAGCATCGGCGAGCTGACCGCCGCCGCGTACGCCGGGGTGTTCGACGTCGAGGACGCCGCGGCGGCCGTGGTCCGGCGCGGGGCCCTGATGGGCGAGGCCGCGCCCGGAGCGATGCTCGCCGTGCCGCTCGACGAGGCGGCCGCACGCGGGATCGTCGACGGGCTCCCCGCCGACCTGTGCGGTGTCAACGGCCCCGACGCCGTCGTCCTCGGCGGCGACCCCGCCACTGTCGCCGAGATCGAACGGCGATGCGCCGAGCGTGGGCTCGCCACTACCCGGCTGGCCACCTCCCACGCCTTCCACACCCGCTCGATGGATCAGGCCGCCGCCCGTTTCGAGGAGTTCCTGCGCGCGCTGCGGCTGTCCGCACCGCGCACCAGGGTGATCTCCAACGTCTCCGGTGCGGAGCTGACGCCCGGACAGGCCACCGACCCCGGCTACTGGGCGGCCCAGCTCCGCGGAACGGTACGGCTGGCCGACGGAGTCCGTACGCTGCTCGCCGGACCCTGCGACGTGGTCGTCGGTGTGGGCGGCAGCCGGTCGCTGACCAACCCGGTGCGCCAGGCGGCCCGTGCCCTGGGCACGGCACGACCACCCCGGATCGTCGAACTGCTCGGCGGCTCCGACCAGGACGTGACGCTCGCCCGCCACACCGCCCTGGCCCGGCTGTGGGCGGCCGGCTGCGCCGTCGACCTCGCGCCGCCCCGCCCGGACCGGCCCGCCCCGCTGCCGCGCTACCCGTTCGCGGACACCCGGCACTGGATCGACGCGCCCGACACACCGTCCGACGACGTGGGCGACGCCCCGCACGGCGTCCAGGAGACCGACCCTCCCGTCGCCGCCGACGGGCCGGCCGTCCCCGCCGCGCAGCCGGCCCCCGAGGCGAGCGAGATCGCCACCGTGATCACCGAGATCTGGCAGGACGCCTTCGGCGGTGCGCCCCTCGCCCCCGAGGACAACTTCTTCACCCTCGGCGGCACCTCGCTCCAGGCCGCTCAGCTCATCAACGTCATCAACGACACGCTGCTCCTCGCCCTGGTGCTCGGGGACCTGTACGAGCACTCGGACCTGGCCGCGTTCATCCACCGGGCCGAGGAACTGGCCGGCGAGCGCGACGACGAGGAACTCCTACGGCTGTTGAACGAGATCGAGGAAGTGCCGTGACCGACCTGTCCCGCCGCCTGGCCGCCCTCACCCCCGAACAGCGCAGGCTCCTCGGGCGCAGGCTCCAGCACCGCACGGCCCGCGAACCCGCCGAGGCCGCGGCCGCCGGCGCTCCCGAGCGGCAGAGCCTCTACTTCTTCGCGAGCGCCGACGCCGTCTCCGCACCGGAGTACTACCGCTTCGTCCTCGACGCGGCACGCCAGGCCGACACCGCAGGACTGCACGCCGTCTGGCTGCCGGAGCGCCACTTCGTGGACTTCGGCGGGCACTCGCCCAACCCGGCCGTCCTCGCCGCGGCCGTCGCCGTGCAGACCGAACAGGTGCAGATCCGGGCCGGCAGCGTCGCCGCCCCGCTGCACCACCCCGCGCGCATCGCCGAGGACTGGTCCGTCGTCGACAACCTCAGCGGCGGCCGGGCCGGTATCTCCTTCGCCAGCGGCTGGCATCCCGACGACTTCGTCCTCGCCCGCACCGACTACGCGCAGCGGCGCGAGACCACCCTGGGGATCATCGACCAGGTCCGGGCCCACTGGCGGGGCGAGAAAGTGAGCCACCCCACGACCGCGGGCGGCACCGCCGCCGTCCGCACCGGCCCCGCGCCCGTACGACGCGACATGCCCGTCTGGCTCACCTCGGCGGGCAACTCTGCCACCTTCGTCTCGGCCGCCCGCGCCGGGCTCGGCGTGATGACCGCGCTGCTCGGCCAGACGATGCCGCAGCTGCGGGAGAACATCGCCCACTACCGCGAGGAGTGGCGCCGCGCCGGCCACCCGGGGGACGGCGACGTGGTGGTCATGGTGCACGCCTACGTCAGCGAACGCGCCGACCTGGAGGACTTCCTGCGCCCCGCGATGCACGGCTATCTGAGGGCCTACCGGAGCCAGACCACCGCGCCCGGCGAGGACGAGACGCTGCTGCTGGAGAGCGCCTACCTCAACTACCTCGCCGGTCCCTCCCTGCTGGGACCGGCCGCCAAGGCGGCCGCCGTGCTCGGACAGCTGCGGGAGGCCGGCGCCGACGAGGTCGGCTTCCTGGTCGACTTCGGACTGCCCACCGCCGAGGTGCTGGCCGCCCTGCCCGCCCTGTTCTCCTGTGTCCCCGCGGAGCGTGCCCGATGACCGCAGCCGCCGACAAGGCCGCCCTCACGGCCCGGCTCGCGGGCCTCACCCCGCAGCAACGGGCCGCGCTGGCGGCACGGTTGTCCCGCAAGCGCCAGGGGCCGCCGCCACTCGCGCCGCGGACCGGGCCGCGCGACACGGCGCCGCTGGGCATGGACCAGGAACGCCTGTGGATCCTCGACCAGCTCTACCCCGGCACCGTCACGTACACCCTCGGCTTCGGACTGCGCTTCGTCGGTGAGTTCCACCGCGACGCGTTCGACGAGGCCGTGTCCACCGTGGTGGGCCGGCACGAACTGCTGCGCAGCACCGTCGAGGTGGACGGCGCGCAGCCACGGCTGCGCCTGCACCCGGACCGCGGCGCGGACCTCACCTACGCCGACCTGTCAGCAGGCCCGGCCGAGGAGAAGGAGCTGCGCCGCAGGGAGTTCGTACGGCAACAGGTGCGGCGCCCGTTCGACCTGTCCCGGGATCCGGTGCTGCGCATCGGCGTGGCCGACCTCGGTGGCGGCGACCACCAGATCGTCCAGACCATGCCGCACTCCTTCACCGACCAGTGGTCGTACGTGCGGCTCAACCGCGAACTGCTGGAGGCCTACCAGGCCCGGCTGGAGGGCCGGGAGCCCCAACTGCCGGACCTCCCCGTGCAGTTCGGCGACTACGCGCAGTGGCAGCGCGCGTACTTCGAGACCGAGTACGGCGAACGCCACCGCGCGTTCTGGCGCGAGTACCTCGCGGACGTACCGGACGTGCCCCTGCTGCCGTACGACCACCTGGTGGAGACCGAGGACCGGCTCGGTCGTCAGCACAACTTCGTGCTGGACAAGGGCACCGCCGCCGCGTTCATCAGCCGTGCCAAGGCCGCCCGCAGCACTGTCGCCAACGCCATGGCGGCGGCGTACGCGGCCCTGCTGTACGAGGAGAGCGGCGAGCGCGACATCCTGATCGGGGTGCCCAGCGTGACCCGCGGCCAGGCCGCGGTGCGGGATCTGGTCGGCTTCCTGCTCACCAATGTGCCGCTGCGGATCCGGCTGCCCGAGAACCCCACCCCGAACGACTTCCTGGCCGCGGCCCAGGCGGCGGGCGCGGCCGTCGCGGCCCACCACGAGACGCCGTTCGGGGAGATCGTCCGGGCCGCCGCTCCCGAGCGGACCGCACACGGCTATCCGCTGCTGCGCACCATGCTGGTCCACCTGGACCTGGCCGAGACGGTCTCCTACGAGGTGCCCGGCGCCACCGTCTACGCCAACGCCGTGCCCGAGGGCATCTCCTCGATGGACGTGACCGTCGCGTGGTGGCACCTCGGCGACCTGGTCTACGGCCGGTTCGAGTACCGTACCGCCCTGTTCGAGCCGGAGACCGTCGACCGGCTCGCCCGGCGGCTGCTGCAACTGGTCGAGCTCTTCGCCACCTCCCCGGACACCCCGCTCGTGAGCCCCGCAGCCCTGGCCCGTGACACCGTCGCAGCCGCCTGGCGCGAGGCGCTCGACCGGGACATCGCCGGACCGGACGACGGCTTCGCCGCGAGTGGAGGCACGCCGCTGCTGTCCGCACGGCTGGCCCGGCTGCTGCGCGGCGCGGGTTTCGACGCGGGCCCCCGGGACATCGCGCCCGGCACCACGCTCGCCGAACTGACCACACGGCTCCTGGCTCGCGGGAACCCGCTGCGCCCGGGCACTGCGCCGGACACCGCGGTACCCGGTGCGGTCGGGGTCTCGGAGGGTCACCTGGAGCGCCTCTTCGCCGACGTGAGCGGCGCCCCGGTCCGCGACGTCCCGCCCCCCACCAGTCAGGAAGACACCCCATGACCACTGCCGCGGAACCCGAGCGAGTGGCGCCACACCGTCGGCCGCTGTTCGTACTGCTCCTGGCGCACTACCTGTCGTCGTTCGGCAACGCCATCACGGTGATCACCGTCCCGCTGTACGTCCTCCACACCACCGGCAGCTCCGTGTCCACCGGACTGGCCGGCTTCGCCAACACCCTTCCGCTGATCTTCGCGGGAGCCGTCGGCGGGGTGTGGATCGACCGCGTCGGCGGCAAACGAATGAGCGTGCTGAGCGATGTCGTCGCGGGCGTCTCCATCGGACTGGTCCCGCTCCTCGACAACACGGTGGGGCTGCCGCTGCCCGTCCTGATGGGGCTGCTCTTCGGCCGCAGCCTGGGCTCCACGCCGACCGGCGCCGCACGGCAGAGCCTCATCAAGCCGCTCGCTGAGCGGGGCGGGGTCCGGCTGGCCAGCGCCAACTCCTGGATGCAGGGCGCTCCCAGGCTCGGTCTGCTGGTCGGCGCACCGCTGGCCGGCCTGCTGATCGCCGTGTCCGGACCAGTGACCGGCATGTACATCGACTCCGCGTCCTTCCTGCTCTCCGCCCTGCTGGTCGCGGTCGGGGTGCCCCACAGTCCCTCTCCCGGCTCCGCCGCGCAGCGCCGGGAGGGATTCCTGCGGCAGCTCACCGAGGGCGCCAAAGTGGTCCGCGGAATACCCGTGGTCGGCGCCATGACGGCGTTCGTCTTCGTCACCAACTTCCTCGATGACGCCTTCACCCCGGTCATCCTGCCGGTCTACTCGGACCAGGTGCTCGGCAGCGGCCAGTACCTGGGCTGGCTGGTAGCCGCCTCCGGTTGCGGCGCAGTCGTCGGCACGTTCGGCTACAGCCCCGCCAGTGCCCGGTGGCTCACCAGCCATCGCTGGACCCTGCTCGGCTGCTTCCTGGTCATCGGCGCCCTGCGTCTGAGCCTCGCGGGCATGCCGGGCGTGGTGCTGAGCATCGTGATCTCCTTCCTGCTCGGCCTCGCGGCCGGACCGCTCAACCCGGCGCTGTCCACGGTGATGATGGAGAAGGTTCCAGCAGCGGTCTTCGGCCGGGTCTTCGCCCTCACCTCCGCCGTCGGGATGAGCGCCGCCCCGATCGGCATCCTCGTGGCCGGCTGGTCGATCGACGGCATCGGGCTGCGCGGAACCCTCCTGTGCTTCGGCGTCACGTACATCGTCCTGGTGCTCGTCTCGCTGCGCAGCCGCGCGCTGCGCGACATGGACGTCCCGTCTGCGCCGGCCGAGGAGTCCTCGGACACCGACAAGGAGATGGTTCGTGAGTGACGACGCACCGGTCCGGGTGCAGCGGGCCTCCGCGCTGGAACGGCAGTTCTGGGTCGGCGAGCAGATCGCGCCGTCGACCCGGGCCAACCGGGCCCTGGCCCGGATCCGCGCCGACGGTCCGGTCGAGCACGGTGCGCTGGGGGCGGCGCTGAGCGCGGTCGCCGCCCGCCACGAGGCGCTGCGCACCGCCTTCGTCGTCGAGCGGGGGGAGCTGGTGCGCAGGGTGCTCCCGCCCCGGGACGTCCCGCCGCCGCTGTACCTGCCCGCGGGAACCGGCAGCCACGACGCGACCGCCGCCCTGCTGGCCGACGACTCGCTGGACCTTGCCGCGGGACGGCTGTTCCGGGCCGCCGTGGCACCGGACGACTTGGGGGCCACGCTCTACCTGTTGGTGCATCACATCGCCTTCGACGGGATGTCCCAGGAGATCTTCGCCGGCGACCTGGCCCGCGCCTACGCCTTGGCCGTCAAGGGCGAGGACCCCGTGCTGCCCGTCCGCGAACGGGCGGAGCCCGCCGCCCTGGCTCCCGCCCGGCGCGCCGAACTCGCCGCCCACTGGCGGACGATGCTCGACGGGGCGGCCGATCTGCCCCTCCCGGGTTCCGCCGTCGGCCCCAGCCAGCGGCAGCTGGCCCAGGCCGAACTGGCGGAGGACAGCCTGGAGTTACCGGCGGGCACCTGGCGGGCGGTGCGTGCCCGCGCCCGGCGCGGCGGCTGCTCGCCGTACGCCGTGCTGCTGGCGGCCCTCGGCCGGGCACTGGCCGAACTCACCGGCGGCGCCGGCTTCTGCGTCGGAACGCCGGTGGCCGCGCGTACGCCCGACCAGAGCGACGAGATCGGCTACCTGACGAACACACTGCCCGTGCGTATGTCCGAACTGTCCGGTCCCGGAGTCGTCGAACGGGTCTGGGGGTCCCTGCGCGAGAGCGTCATCGGTTCCGCGCTGCCGTGCGACGAGATCATCCGTGCCGCGCGGACGACGCCCGGCCGGCGGATGCCCGTCTACCAGGCACTGTTCGCCTTCGAGAACTGGGAGCGGGCGGAACACCCCGCGGGCCCGGTGCGGATCCGCGCCCTCCCCGTCCCACCCGTCGGCGGGCACGCGGAGATCCAGCTCCAGGTGACCGAGCTGCCCGCCGGCCCCCTGCACTGCGTCGCCCAGGCCCCGCTCAGCAGCCCCTGGCAGGGCCGGTCGACCGCCCTGCTGCACGCCTTCGACGACCAGCTCGGCCTCCTGTGCGCCGACGCGGCCACCCGTTCCCTCGGCCAGGAGAACACGGTATGACCACCTCAGTGATGTGCCTGCCCTACGCGGGCGCGGGCGCGGGCGTCTACCGTCCCTGGCAGCTTCAGGAGTCCGCCGTACTGCGCGCCGTACCCATCCAGGTCCCCGGCCGCGAGCGGGAGTACGGCAAGCCGTTCTACCGTGACTTCTCCGAGGCCGCCGCCGGAACCGCGCGGCGCGTCCGGGAAGCCGCCTCGGACGGACAGCCGTTCATCGTCTTCGGGCACAGTTTCGGCGCGCTGCTCGCCTACGAGGCCGTCCGGCACCTGGTCGACACCGGCGGCCCGCTGCCGGGGCACCTGGTGGTCAGCGGCTCCGTCAGTCCCTCGCACCGGCAGGCCGAACGGCTCGACGGGGACGACGAGGAGGTCGTAGCGCGAGCCAGGGCCATCGCGTGCCGGGACATCCCGGAGTACGCCGACCCCCGGCTGCGGGACATCCTGCTGCCGGTCATGAGGGCGGACGTGAACCTGCTGGCCGATTACACGCCCCCCGCCCGCGATCCGCTGCCCGTCCCCATCACCGCGATCCGCGGCGACCGGGACCACCTGGTGCCCGAGAAGGAGTGGCTGGACTGGGAGGCCTTCACCTCCGCCGGCTTCGACGTCGTCGAGTTCGCCGGGGGACACATGTACGTGACGGACTGGTGGCCGGAGCTGTGGAAGACACTGGAGCGACTGGTGTGAACTCCCCCGGGGGCGACCTGTGCACACCCGGTGCCGGAGGCGTGCCGACTCCCCGTGACTGAGCCGACGCCCCTGTTCGAGGTGCGAGTTCGCCCCGCATCCAGCTGCCACTGCCCTCCGTCCCTCGCCGTACCGCCCGGAAGCCGCGAAGAACAGGACGTGTCCGATGGAACCCGCCACTCTCGTCGACCTTTTCGCCGCCAGCGCCGAACGCCACCCCGAGCGCATCGCGCTGGATGTGCGGGACACCGCGCTCACCTACCGGCAACTGGACACCGCGGCGGCCCGGATGGCCGCCGTCATGGCCCGGCGGCTGCCGGACCGCCCGGCCAGGATCGGACTGCTCGCGGCCCGCAGCCTCACCACCTACACCGGCTATCTTGCCGCGCTCCGCCTCGGCGCGGCCGTCGTCCCGCTCAATCCGTCCTTCCCGGCCGGCCGGCTCCGCGCCATCGCGGACATGACGGATCTGGACCTGATCGTGGTCGACGAGTACGCCACGGCACGGGCCGGTGAACTGGCCACCGCGGAGAGCGGGGACGGGACGGAGGGCCGGAAGCTGCCTCCCCTGGTCACCTTCACCGAGGCCGAGGCGGCCGGCGCAGTGGCGGACGGCGAGGACGAGGTGCGGCCGGCTCCCGTCACGCGGGTGTCGCCGGAGGACGTCGCGTACATCCTCTACACCTCTGGTTCCACGGGCCGGCCCCGGGGTGTGCCGATCCGGCATGCGCGCGTGGTGCCGACGCTGCGCTGGCTGGTCGAGTACAACGCCTTCACACCCGAGTCCCGGGTCTCGCAGAACGTGGAGATCTCCTTCGACGTCGCGGTCTTCGAACTCTTCGCCGCCTGGGCGGGCGGCGGCGCCCTGGTGGTGCCCCGGCCCAACGACGTCGTACGGCCGGCGCCGTACGTGAACGCCAAGCGGATCACGCACTGGTTCTGCGTTCCGTCGGTGGGCGGCATCGCCGCCCGCACCGGAGCGCTGGCACCGAACTCGATGCCGTCGCTGAAGGTCGTCATGTTCGGTGGCGAGCGGCTCCTCGCCGAACAGGCCGAGCAGTGGGCCGCGGCGGCGCCGGGGGCACGGCTGTGGAACCTGTACGGGCCGACCGAGGTCGCGATCGTCTGCTCGGGGCAGGACCTCGGCGGGAAGGGGTCGTTGCTCGCGGCGGGCGCCAACGGGACCCTGCCGATCGGCGAGGTGCCGTCGCACCTGGACCATGTGATCCTCGACGACGAGGGTGAGCCCGCCGAGACGGGCGAGCTGTGCGTCCGGGGAGTCCAGCGCTTCGACGGCTACCTCGACCCCGCCGACGACGTGGGCCGTTTCGTGGAGTGGAGCCCGGGGCGGCCGGCGGTGGTTCACGACGGCACTGCGCCGCTGACCCGGGACCTCTGGTACCGCACCGGCGACCGGGTGCGCCGGGAGAACGGTGCCCTGGTCCACCTGGGCCGCCTCGACCACCAGGTCAAACTGCGCGGCCACCGCATCGAGCTGGGGGAGGTCGACGCGGCCCTGGCCCGGCACCCCGCCGTGCGCGACGCGGTCGCGGTGGTGCAGGAGCACGAGAGCGATGCCGAGTTGGTCGCCTATTACACGGGCGAGGCGATCTCGCAGAGCGATCTCACCGTGTTCCTGCGCGCCCGGCTGCCCGTCTACATGATTCCGAGGCGGTTCACGCATCTGCAGAAGCTGCCGCTCAACGCCAACGGCAAGGTGGACCGCACCGCTTTCGCGGCCGGACCGCACGCCGCGGCGCAGACCGGCTGAGATCCGGATTCCAGGGAGACATGACATGACCGCAACCCCGTCGCCCCTGCCCGTCCCACCACGGCTCACCACGCCCACGGGACCGCGCGGAGCGGATCAGCCATGGTGGAACACCCAGCTCGGCTCGGCCATGCCCTTTTCCCGCTACGAGCGGCCCGGCGCCCGACTGCCGCTTGCTCTGACGGACCGCACCTGGCCGTCGAAGTCCCTGGACAGGGCCCCGCTGTGGGCGTCGGTCGACCTCCGGGACGGCAACCAGGCGCTGCGCGACCCCATGGACATCAGGCGGAAGAGGGCGATGTTCGACCTGCTCGTCCGCATGGGCTTCAAGGACATCGAGGTGGGATACCCCTCGGCCAGCGAAGCGGATTTCTCGTTCGTCCGCACGCTGATCGAGGAGGACCTCGTCCCGGACGACGTGACGATGACCGTGTTCACACCGGCCCGGCCCGACCTGATCGACCGGACCTTCGAGGCCGTCGACGGGGCGGACCGGGCAGTGGTGCATCTCTGTCATGCCACCGCCTGCCTGTGGCGCGAGGTCGTCTTCGCGATGACCACCAACGAGGTCGAGGAGCTGGCGGTCCGGGCAGCAGGGCACGTCGCCCGGCGCGCGGACGCCGCCAAGGGAACCCGGCTGCGTTTCCAGTACTCACCGGAGACGTTCAACGTGACCGAGCCGGAGTTCGTCCTGCGACTGTCGAACACCGTCGCCGCGCTGTGGGACGCGAGTCCGGACCGCCCGGTCACGCTCAATCTGCCGACCACGGTGGAGACCGACTCCCCCAACGTGTTCGCCGACCAGGTCGAGTGGATGCACCGCAACCTGGACAACCGGCGGTCGGTCATCCTCTCCGTCCATCCGCACAACGACCGGGGCACCGCGGTCGCCTCCGCGGAGCTGGCCGTCATGGCGGGCGCCGAGCGGATCGAGGGCACGCTCTTCGGCAACGGGGAACGCACGGGCAACGTCTGCCTCGCGACACTGGCGCTGAACCTCTTCAGCCAGGGAGTCGATCCCCAGCTGGACTTCTCGGACATCGACGGGATCCGCCGCACGGTCGAGTTCGCCAACCAGCTGCCGGTGCCGCCCCGTCACCCGTACGCCGGCGACCTCGTCCACACGGCCTTTTCCGGCACGCACCAGGACGCCATAGCCAAGGGCCTGGCCGCGATCGGGCGCCGTGCCGCCGAAGCGGGCACGCCTGCCACCGCGCTGCCCTGGGGCGTCCCTTACCTGCCCATCGATCCGCAGGACGTCGGCCGGACGTACGAGTCCGTCGTGCGGGTCAACAGCCAGTCCGGGAAGGGCGGGGTGGCGCACGTGCTCAACACCGCGTACGGGCTGGACCTGCCGCGCACGATGCGGGTGGAGTTCGGCCGCCGTGTCCAGCGTGCCGCGGACCACGGCGGCGGCGAGCTCACCTCGCGCGAGCTGCACGCCCTCTTCACCGAGGAGTACCTGGAGTTCGACCGGCCGCGGCTCATGCTCAAGGAGTTCCGAACAAGGCCCGGTGCCGTCGGCGTCACCCTCGTCGCCATGGTCGTCCTCGCGAACGGCGAGGAGCGGCGACTGACCGCCGACGGAGCCGACGCGGCCACCGCCTTCGCCGCCGCCCTGGCGGGCATCGGCATCACCGTGCAGCGCCCGGAACTGACCTGCCACGCGCTGCCCGACACCGTCGGTGCCCGCTTCGCCGCCTACGCGCGGGTCACCGTCGACGGCACGGTCCACCACGGCGCCGGCATCACCGACGACGCGGAACTGGCCCGGTTGACGGCCGTGGTCTCCGCGGTCAACCGGGCACACGGATGACGCCTTGTCCGGCCTGCCGTGTTCTCGCGAAACCTACGCTCATTTTCCCTGGGTCACGTCACCCTGCCCTGGTCAGCGCACCAGCGCCGCTGCCACGGTGGGCGGCAGCACGTCACACAGGTCCGTGACCCGGACGTGGTCGGCGTGGCGCGCCGTGAACTGCGCGACCGAGACGTCGAGGGGGCCGAAGGACTCCTCGAACACGCGGCGCGCGTGCGGGGTGCGGTCCAGCGCCCAGGCCGCCGTCGACCTTGAGGTGCGCAGGAACCGGCCGGGCTCGGGCCCGACGACGAACAGTTCGGCGTGACGGCCCGTGCGGTCGGCGGCCAGCATGACCAGGTCCTTGAACGTCTGCCGCTTGCGCATGGCGTCCGCGCCGCGCCATCGCGCGAGTTTGAACTCCGCCACGCGCCGGTTCGTCTCCAGGTCGAACGGCCGGTTCGGGTCGTTGCCGGCGGCCAGCGAAGGACGTACGGCGATCTCCTCTCCGTCCTCCAGGAGATGCGGCAGCGCCAGCACGATCCCGGCCGCGTGAATGAGGTCGTTCAGCCGGCCGAGGCTCTCACGAACCGTCAAAGCTGCCACCATCAGTTCCGCACTGATGCCTTGGGCGGCGGCCACGTCACCGATCTCCTCCGCGGGTCTGCCCGCCAGGCCCCGCTCCAGTGAGGCTATGGCCGCGGTCAGCGGCTCGGCGCCCAGGAAGTCCGCCAGCACCGCGACGGCCTCACCCAGTCGAGGAGCATCCGCGCCATCAGCCGCTTCGTGTGTCATGAACGGCATTGTGCCCGAGGGCACTTCGCCCGGCGGGGCTGGAAGGTGGTCGGCAGGCGGCGGTGTCGGGCGAGCCAGGAGCCGGATCGGTGTGGGGCAGGCAGGCACACGGCAGCCCCAGGCGTCGGTCCGGCATCAGGCCCAGCGCGATCTCGTGTCGCCTTCGCGGCGCGGCTCGAAGCAGTACCGCGCCGGGCCGACTGCGTGACGACTCAACAGTGGGCCCTGCGAACGGCCACAGATGGGTACTGCGCCCGATGGGTTTCGCTCCGCACATCGGCCACGGTGAGGACATGACCCGGCCACTGTGATCTCTCCGATCCCACTGCCCCTGAACCTGCTGACCGGCAGGCCACTTGCGTACGCCACCCATCTGTCGGCCGCCCTTGAAAGGGAGGACCTGCCATGTCACTCGACACGCCCCGGACCGAAGTCCGGCTTGAGCGGTTGACGGCGCACGAGGCCCGTCAGCGCCTGGAGGGTCTGTACGAGCAGCGCCCCTTCCGCGAGGAACAGCTCCAGCGACTCACAGCCGCCCACGTCGAAGCGGCCCTGACACGAATGGACCAAGGCACTTACGGCGCCCGCCATTTGTGCCGCGAGCCCATCGACCGCGTGCGGATCGTGCCGCAGGCCGGCTGCTGCGCACGCTGCCGGCCTGCACCCCGGGAGGCCGGACAATGACCACCCCACCCCGCCCCCGTGCCCTGGCTGCCCCGAGCCGGCCCTGGCCTCTGTACCGCCGGTGTTCCGGCATCGCCCTCGACCTCGGCAGCGTCCGCACCCGCGCCTGGGTGTCCGGCCGCAGTGCGATCCTCGACGCACCCACGGTGACCGCCCCCGGCGACGGCGCCCTTCACCCCGTGCGGCGCGGCGCCATCGTCGACACCCCGGCAACCGCCCGGATGCTCAACCGCCTGCTCGGCCACCGCCTGCCCCGCTTCGGCTGCCGCCTGATCGTCCTGACCACGCCCGCGTTGGGCGGCCTCGCCTTCCGTACCGAGGCCCGCAGCGCGCTGCAGACCCTACGGCCGCACACCGTTCTGACCGTCCCCTCCGCCCGAGCCGTCGCCACGGTCGCCGGTGCCGATCTGACCCGGCCTCTGCTCGTGGTGGACATCGGCGCCCATGTCACCGAGGTCGTCCTGCTCGCCGACGGCACCGTGACCGACGCCCGCCGTGCCGTCCTGGGTACCAGCGACCTGGACAGCCTGACCCCGCCCACGCAGATCGCCGACGCGGTCACCGCGATGGTCGCCGCGATGCTGGAACAGGACCACACCCCGCAGACACTCGACGCCCTGCAGCGAGGCGTACTCCTGGCCGGCGGTGGCGCGCTGCGCCCCGACATCACCCACCGCATCACCCGACAGCTGCACAACCCGGTCCAGCCCGTGCCCGCCCCGCACACCGCGGCGGTCCGCGGCGCGGCCACACTCCTCCCTACGTGAACCCGCTCAGCGCTTCAGGACTGGCGAGGACTCCATCCCGCTGCACAGCGACGCCGTGTCACAGGCGGCAGGCCGGTCACGGAGAGGAACGCCGTTGGTACGCAGCACGTCGCGAACGTCGATGATCAGGGGGAAGACCTCGTGATTGCGGTCCTCGCCCTGTTCATCCCACGCCCGCTGTTCGGCTTCGACGGCCATGCGGTCCTCTGCGAACACGCGCTCCGTGAACCGCCTGATGAACGGCCAGGCCAGATGAAGGGCGCCGGGGATCCGAGGCCTCTCGATCATGAGCAGGCCGTAGGCGTGACACGTCCGCTGCTCCGCGTCCTCGGGTACGTACGCGGCCCAGAGGCAGAAGGCCGGCCGTTCGGCCCTCTCGGGGACCAGGTCGAGTGTCTGATAGGGGTACTCGGTGCGGATGGTCATGACATCGCGGGAGTCGCCGCCGCCGATGCCTTCGGCAGCCAGCAGGCCGGCGCTGCGGTTCCGTTTCCCCCCGGCGTGGGTGAAGAGGTACCTGGCCTCCACCGACCGTTCGCCGGTCCGGGATTCCAGCAGCTCGGGGTGGAGCTTGCCGACGACACCCCGGTGGAGGAACTGGTGGTTCATGTCGAGGAGGTTCTCGTGCATGAACGAGTAGTGACAGCGGATGGTCCGCGAGAAGGTCATGGTCTTGTAGCTCGGTGAGCTGAAGGCCGGCAGCTCGGGCAGCGCAGTGGCATCCGCCTTCTCCGGGTCACCGGGGAAGACGAACACCAGGCCGTACGCCTCACGGACCGGGTAGCCGCGGACGCCGCGCGGCGGTCGGCCGTCGCCTTTGGACAGGTAGGGGATCTGCGAGATGCGGCCGTCACCGCGATAGGCCCAGGCGTGATAGCAGCAGCGGAGTGTCTCGCCCTCCACGACGCCCATGCTCAGTGGGACCTGCCGGTGCGCGCACCGGTCCTCCAATGCGTAGACGGCACCGCTCCGTCCGCGGAAGAGCGCGATGCGCTCACCAGCGAACGCGGTCGCGAGAACCCGCCCGCTACGCAGGCGCCTGGACAACCCGACCGGGTACCAGAAGTCCGGGTTCGCGCCTACACGCCGAAGATCCGCCAAGCCCGGGACCGGATCGCGATGTCCCGAGGACCTACGGATCCCGGCCCCGGTGGCAAGCGGTGCGACCCTGTCGGGGTCGTGCTCGGACATACCTCGCTCCCTCGCATCTGGGACTACCGGCACGAAAGATCGCGGGTCACGCCGAGCGTCACCGGCCCCTCCGGTGCAGCAGACAGGGCCCCAGCGCCCTCATTCTGATCGCTGCCCGCCTCCTGTGCCGGACCAGTGCGTCCGGACGGGTGCGCGCCGTACCGGGCCGAGGAGTGTCCGCGGAGCAGCACCGGGCACCCAGCCTTCAGAAGCATCGGAATCCCGGCCGCTGCGTCGTGCTCATACGGCGTTCTCCGCTGCCCGGCACGTCGGGCAGGTCAGTCGGCGGGCGGGCTGGTCGTGGATCACCTTGCCAGGATTCGCGGGCTCACGAATCTGCTCGGTCTCGGTGCGTACATGGTCGACGCAGAGAGCGGCCCCGCAGACGCTGCAGACAGCTACCGCAGCCACCGCGATTCCCTGCTGGACGCATTCGAAGCAGTGCATCAGACCGGACCCTTCAGTCTGCGGCCGGGAGGGTGCGCATCGCGCCCCTCCTCCCCGCCCAGGGTGTCCCCCCAGAAAGACGGCCGCAACAAAGCGGAGCTCGGTCCTCGGGTGATCGCCGTACGCGTCCGGGCAAGGCGGCCGGCCATCAGCACAGCGTGTGGCGAGCTGTCCGTTCTCACGGATGACGGCATATGGCAGGCTCTGACAGGCTGTTCTTGCAGTCATGTCCTGCACAGAAAGTCGACCCTCTTGTCCACCAAGCCGTCTGCAAGCGCCAATCCGGCCTTCAGCGTCCGCGTCCACGTCCCCGAGCGCGCGCTGCACCTCGTGAAGGCGGTCGTCGCAGACGCGCCGGGCGCGGTCAGTGAGCGCACCGACCCACCCGATGCCACCGGCGCGTACCGAGTGCTGCTGGATGCCGACAGCGGCTCGACACTGGCCTGGCTGACCGACGCTCTGCGGGACCGACTGGGAGCGGATCTGCTGCTGTGTGAGGACCTGGTGTTCGCCGCCGCCTCCACCGGCAAACTCAGCCTGAACGTCCGCGCCGCCACGGCCACCGAACACGATGTCGCGTTGCTGGACGCGGACGCCGACCGCCGGGTGATCAAGCATTTGGTCGACCACCCCGAACACGTCAACCGCTTCACCGGCCGCGCGCACCGCGTGGCGCTCATATCCGATGCGAGCGCGGTCCTGGACTTCGAGCGCCTGCCCGCGCCGGCTGCCTTGCCGGCGGTGGAATCCCAGGCTGTCCACCTGCGTCGCGCAACAGGCCTGGACATCCTGCCTCTGCCCGTCGCCGTCGAAGCTCCCGGCGACCTGGCGACCGCTGTCCGGCTCCTCGCCCCAGGCGTCATCGCAGCCGTCCTCATCCACACCCGCATCGATCACGTCCACGCGGCTCAGGCCGCCCTCACCGACCATCCCGTGCTGCTGCTGAACTCGATAAACGACGGGCTCGTCGTGGCCACCGCCGCCGCGGCTTGCACCACGCTGTGGCGGCACGAGGTCGACGTACGCAGGGCCCGGGTGGTGTGCGTGTCCGCAAACCCGGTCGGTGACCTGGGCGGTCTCCTCCTGGCCAGCGGAGTCACCGACCTCACGTTCTACGATCCGCTCGCCCAGGGAATTCACGCCCTTCACGAGCTGGCTGACCGGACAGACCTGATCATCGACCTGTTCGGACTGCTCTCCCCACCGCCCGGTATCCCGGTCCTGCACGCACGCCCGGAAACGCCACCGCCGTTCGCCGCAGCCGCCACCGGCCCCCGCCCCTTGCACGCCCTTCCCGGCCTGCTGAACGCCGCGGTCGCCACCGGCAAACCCGTCACCGCCCGCGCCCGCATCGCGGCGGTGCGCGCCCTCATCGAGCGGACACAACCAGGCCAGACACTGCCCCCGCTCGATCATCCGGGCCTCACTGCGGCCGTCACCTCGGCCGCCGTCAATGCCCTCACACGCGCTTCGGGCGGGCGTTGAGCCGCAGCGGCAGCGTGCTCTTGATGTCACTGTTCCCCGTCACGGGACATACGGCTACGGCGTGTCAGACCTTCTTGACCACGCTGGACTTGAGTTGCATGGCACCGAACCCATCGATCTTGCAGTCGATGTCGTGGCCGTCCACCCCGTCGACAAGACGGATGTTGCGTACCTTGGTTCCGGCCTTGACACCGGTCGGACTGCCCTTGACCTTCAGTGTCTTGACCACCGTGACGGTGTCGCCGTCGGCGAGCACGTTGCCGACCGAGTCCCTGATCACCTTGTCCGCGGTACCGACCGCGGATTCCTCGGACGGCGACCACTCATGCCCGCATTCGGGGCAGACCAGCAGCGCCCCCATCTCATAGGTGTAGGCGCCGGAACATTCGGGGCAGGGGGGAAGGATGTCGCTCATGGCACGGATGTCTCTCAGTCGGTGTCGATAGGGATGTCAGGTGGGCCAGCCGTCGGTGCGCCATGCCTGCTGCCTCTCCTCGGAGTCCGAGGGGCGCCCGGCGTGGGCGGTGAGGGCGGCAGCCAGATCGCTGTGGACCGGGATGTCGGGGCAGTCGCCGGGCGGGACGAGCGAGCCATCGGCGGGGATCGCGGCAAGCTCCAGGCCGCGGCCGGCCGCGGCGAGACGGCGAGCGGCCTCGGTGATGGCCACCTGCCCCTCGGCCGACCAGCTGCGCAGTTCGGTCAGATCGATGATCACCGGTCCGGCACCACGGGCGACCGCCCAGCCGATGGCGCCACTGAAGCGGCGGACCGCCTCCGGGCCGAGGTACCCGGCGACAGAGAGGACGCCGAGCTCCCGCTCGACGGTATAGCGCCATTCGATGGTCATGCTCGTGAACTTCCTTGCCTGTGCTGCTCGCGGTTTCGTGACTGCTGGGCCGGTAGGGCGGACAGCACTCCGGCTGTCTCCAGGTATTCGCGGGCGCCCTGGATCGCCTCAGGGGTGGTGGCGTACTCCCGATCCTCGTGGCGCAGCACGTCCAGCGCCCCGACAGAGTCCAGGACCTGACGCTGGCCGGGCCGTACGCCGGAGGTGAGGACGAGGATGCCGCGCCGCTTCAACTTCTCCACGGCGTCCTTGAGGACCAGGGCGCCGGTCGCATCCATGGTCGACACCCGTGACATGCGCAGGATGACCACCCTCACGTCGGCGATCTCGGTCAGTTCCAGCAGGAAGCGGTGTGCGGCGGCGAAGAACAAGGGCCCGTCAATGCGGTACGCCACGATGTGCTCGGCCAGCAGCGCATGCTCCTCAGCACTGTGATCGCCCCGGTCGAGCGGCACCTGGTCGAGACGGGCCTGCTTGGCCACGGCACGCAGGGCCAGAGCGGCCGCGACGAGGAGACCGATGACCACGGCGTAGACGAGGTCCAGTACGAGGGTCGCGGCGGCGGTCAGCACGAGGATCAGCGCGTCCGAACGGGTCGCCTTCGCCATCGCCTTCAGCGAGCCGACCTCGACCATGCGGATCGCCGTGGCCAGCAGCACGCCTGCCAGCGCCGCGAGCGGGATTCTCGAGACGAGCGGTGCCGCCGCGAACACGATCGCGGCGAGGATCGCGGCGTGCGTCAAGGCAGCCAACCGGGAGCCGGCGCCCGTGCGGACATTGACGGCTGTGCGGGCGATCGCGCCGGTCGCCGGGACGCCACCGAACAGCGGGGCGGCGATGTTGGCCAGGCCTTGGCCGAACAGCTCGCGGTCGGGGTCGTGCTTCTGCCCGACGGTCATGCCGTCGGCGACCGAGGCGGACAGCAGGGATTCGAGGGCGGCGAGCGCGGCCACTGCGACGGCGGGAGCCAGCAGGGAGCCGAGTGCGCCGAGGTCGAGGAACGACAGCGTGGGTGCGGGTAGCCCGGAGGGCAGGTCACCGATCGGCTGCGCCGCGTTCAACCCGGCGGCCTGTGCCACGACGGTGGCGGCGATCACCGCGACGATGGAGAACGGAACGGTCGGCCGCCATCGGGCACCGACCAGCATGACGACGGCCACCGCGACCGCGAGGCCGACGGCTGTCCAGTTCGGCGACCTGACGAACTCCTCGACCGTCCGCCAGGTGACGACGAGCACCCTGTCGCCGTCCGGTCTGGGCACGCCGAGGGCGTTCGGGACCTGCTGCAGCCCGATCACGCAGGCGATACCCAGTGTGAAGCCCTCCACCACGGGTGCGGGCACGTACTGCATGTACTTCCCGGCGCGCAGGGCAGCCAGCGAGACGAGCATGAGGCCCGCTATCAGCCCGACGGTCAGCACCCCGGTCGGCCCGTACTGCCCGACGATGGGGACGAGAACGACGGTCATCGCGCCGGTCGGCCCGGACACCTGGAGATTCGACCCACCGAACAGTGCTGCCAAGGCACCCGCGACCACAGCGGTCGCCAGCCCCGCCGCGGCGCCGAGCCCCGAGGAGACTCCGAAGCCGAGGGCCAGAGGCAGCGCGACGATCGCCACGGTAAGACCGGCGAGCACGTCCCGGCGTGGATCGCGTCCCATCTCCGCGAGATCGGAGCGAGTGGGCAGCAGCGCGGTGATCCTGGCCCAGGGCTGACCGAGGGTGCTGCTCATCGCCCGGGGACCTCGGCTTCCCGCAGCTCAGTCAGCAGTTCGTTCTGTCCGGTGAGCATCTCGGTCAGGATCCGGCGTGCGGCCGCCATCAGGTCGGCGACGTCTCCGCCGGCCAGCTCGTAGAACACTGCCTGGCCCTCCCGCGTGGAGGTGACGATTCCCGAGCGGCGCAGCACCGCCAGCTGCTGTGACAGTCTGGACGGCTCCACCTCGATCGCGACCAGCAGGTCTCGTACGGCTTTCGGCCCGTCCTGCAGCAGCTCCAGCACGCGTATGCGTACGGGATGCCCCAACATGCGGAAGAACTCGGCCTTGGCCTGATACAGCGGAACGGACACGACTCCTCGGCTTCCCCTACAACGCCGCGCCGCGCGGGCGCGCAGAAGGCTGTGCCCGCCGACTACCGGATGGCGGACACAGCCCACACAGCATCTAACGAATTGCATAATTTAGCAATTGATACATCCATTGATGATCGGGGCTGTCATGGGAGGATGTCGAGAAAGTGCCACCGGCTCCGTCCCAGGGACATCCGCGGCCACCACCGGCCGCTCGATGAAGAAGGAGAAACCGGCATGGCGATTCAGCGGATGGACAACGTCGGCATCGTCGTCGAGGACATGGATGCCGCCATCGCGTTCTTCGTGGAACTCGGTATGGAGCTGGAGGGCACGACGGAGGTCGAGGGTCTCGTCGCCGACCAGTGCACCGGACTCGACGGCGTCCACTGTGACATCGCGATGCTCCGGACCCCGGACGGTCACAGCCGGATCGAGTTGGCGAAGTACCGCAGCCCCGCGGTGATCAGCGCCGGACCGCGCAACCGGCCGCACAACATTGTGGGCACGCACCGCGTCATGTTCGCCGTCGACGACCTTGAGGACACCGTGGCCCGCCTGCGCCCGCACGGCACCGAACTCGTCGGCGGGATCGCCCGGTTCGAGGACAGCTATCTGCTCTGCTATGTCCGCGGCCCGGAGGGCATCATCGTCGGACTGGCCGAGCAACTGCGCTGAGAAGGAGGAACTGTCAGGTTCGACTCCACAGATCCCACCTGGCCGCTCCCTCAGGGCGACATTCCGCCTGCCGCACGACCCCGGGACACCCACGGAGACCCCGCTGATCTTCGCCACTCCTTCAACAGTCAAGAACTGCGGTGGCCGGGTATGTCCCGCCCGGCGCTCTCGGACGTAGCCTGGTGGAGAAGGCCCCCGAAGGAGGGCGGTTCGATGTCGTGGTTCGTATGGCTGCTCGCCGCCGCGGCGCTGGGTGCCGCGGAGTTCTTCACTTTCACACTGGTATTCGGGTTGCTGGCGGGCGCTGCGTTGGTTGCCGCCGTGGTCGCCGGCGTGGGCATCGGCATTCTCGGCCAGCTCGTCGCCCTCGCGGCAGCAGCGGCAGCGGGCCTGCTCGTCATCCGTCCCGTCGCGCTGCGGCACATGGCACAGCAACCCATGACGCGCGAAGGCAGCGACGCTCTGATCGGCAAGCGGGCCGAGGTCATGCAGGAGGTCACCGCGACGTGCGGCCTGATCAAACTCTCCGGCGAACAGTGGTCCGCCCGCGCCCTCGACGAGAGCCTTGTGATCCCGGTGGGGGCGTTGGTGGATGTGATGGAGATCGAAGGCGCCACGGCCGTCGTCTACCCCCGCGAGCTCCTTCCATGAACGGCTGAACACACAGCAACGGAGGCACTGTGGATCCAGTTGTCATCCCCATTCTCGTGGCGGCCATTGTCGTTGTCTTCCTCGTGGCCTCCGCCGTGCGGATCGTCCCGCAGGCGCGCCGCTACAACATCGAGCGGTTCGGCCGATATCGCCGGACGCTGCAACCCGGCCTGAACCTGGTCCTGCCGGTCGCGGACCGCGTCAACACCAAACTCGACATACGCGAGCAGGTCTACTCGTCCGACCCCAGGCCGGTGATCACTGAGGACAACCTCGTGGTGAACATCGACACCGTGCTCTACTACCAGATCACGGACCCGCGGGCGGCGGCATACGAGGTCGCCGACTACCTGCAGGCGATCGATCAGCTCACCGTGACCACGCTGCGCAACGTGATCGGCAGCATGGACCTGGAGGAGACGCTCACCTCACGTGAGGAGATCAACTCCCGGCTTCGCGCCGTCCTCGACGATGCCACCGGCAAGTGGGGCATCCGGGTCAACCGCGTCGAGATCAAGGCCATCGATCCACCGCACACCATCAAGGAAGCGATGGAGAAGCAGATGCGGGCCGAGCGGGACAAGCGCGCGGCCATCCTGCACGCCGAAGGGGAGCGGCAAGCCAAGATCCTCACCGCGGAAGGCACGAAGCAGAAGGACATCCTGGAGGCCCAGGGCACGCAGCAGGCCATGATCCTGCGGGCGGACGGCGAGGCGAAGGCAGTTGAGCTGGTATTCCAGGCCGTCCATCGCAACAATGCCGACCCGAAGGTGTTGGCCTACAAATACCTTGAGACGCTCCCGCACCTGGCGAGCAGCGACAACAACACGTTCTGGGTGATCCCGGGAGAGCTGACCGAGGCCGTCAGGACGGTCACCAGTGCGTTCGGTGATCAGTCGTCGGCGGGTCCTCCCGCACCCGCGCAACGTGCGGAAGCAGCCGGCGACGAGGCGTCGTCCCAGCCCCTGATTCCGGAGCTCGATACCGGCTCAACCATTTCGCTCGACGCCGCGAAGGCTGCCGACGAGGCGGAGAAGCAGGCCGCCGCCGCGGTGAGTGACGCCAAGGCGGAAGCCGAGGCGGCGATGTCGCCCCAGGTACCGCACCGGGGGAAGACATCGGCCGATTGAACCCCGCCTTGGGCCCGAACAGCCCGACACCGGCGCTGTCAGGGCCCAGAGCGGCACCGCCGTCGGTGAGCTCACCGGCCGGCTGCGTGGCATCGAGCTCGGTGCCGGATCAGAACTTCGGGTCCAGGTACGACCCCCACCTGAAGTCCCCCGACCTCGACAGGAACACGGATGTAGTGAGCGAAACCGAGTCCCAGTGGGGGTTCTTGGGATCCAGCGTCGTCTGGTGGACGTAGAAGTCGTCGTCCGGGTACAGGCAGTCCTGCCAGGTGTAATCGCCCGCACCGAGGCGGAAGTTCGGGCGTTTCCCGGAGCCCAGGATCTGACCCCAGTCGTAGTCGCCGCTCGTGACGAAGATCTGGCGTTCGACGCAGGACGTGTCCATGTCGCTGGTGGGCGGGTCCTTCAGATACTGGGTCTTGGTGTTGTAGGCGGTGGGGAAATCGTCAGCCGCCGAGGCGGTGCCCGGGACGCTGAGGGCGGCCCCGCCGAGGAGGGCCATGGCGGACAAGAGGATCCGTGGCGTTCGCTTCACGTTCTCTTCCTTCCGATGAGACTGACCGGAATACCGGAGGCAGCCAGACACGGTCGATGTCCACCGTTGTCCTGCACCTCGGGCAACTGGCCATATTTCTAAGGCCAGTTCGACGGGACCGGTCCCGCCTCAGTCATACCGAGTCAGGTGCGCAGCCGCGCGAGTTCGTCTGCGCGGCGGTGGTCCTTCGGGCGGCCGAGGGCCCGCCGCATGCGGATCAGGTCGTCGAGTGCGGCGTAGCGGATGGCGAATCCCGCAGGGTCACGGGTGGTCTCGGCCGAGGTCAGGCAGGGGGTGACATCCATGGCACCCCAGGGCAGGGCGGGAGTGCACAGGTCTCCGCTGGCACCGGTGACCCGGTACCCCACCTGTGAGCGGTCGAGATCGGGCGGTTCGGTGCAGCCGCACAGCACCAAGGCGTCGCGCAGGGCGTGCGCCTCGTCAGGGGTGCCGTCCCAGAGCAGGTCGAGATCCCCGGTCAGTTCGGTGGAGCCGTGCATGATGCCGGCGACCTGACCGATGACGACCGCGCGTGATCCGGCGTCATGGATCGCCTGGAGGAAGGGGAAGGGGTCGAAGCCCAGCGCCCCGTCGGTGGCGAAGGTGCCCAGCAGATCGTCGGCTTCCTCCGGGCTGCGCCCGATGGGGGCGCGTTCTCGCGTTGCGTCTTCGGTCCGGGCGACGGCCCGCCGCAGGCGCAGGGCAGCTGTCTGGCTCATGGGCCCATCCAACACGGTCGCCTCCTACCGCTGACCAGGGGTCCGGCCTGGTCCCCCTGGCCAACTGGACGCCCGCCCGCTCGACTTGCCGAGCAGACCCCTGTGGTCGGTACGGGACTCGAAGAGGGTGCGTCAGCTACGGCCGGCCGCGGGGCCTGCTGCCGGTACAGGCAGGATCCTTGCCGTCACCAGGTGGTCATCTCTGCCGGAGTATGGCAATGAGTCGAAGAGGCACGCATGCAAGGCTCTGCAGTATGGGGTGGACTTCCCGGACGGTGCAGGGCGCGCTGGGGAGCCTGGTCGTCTCGGGCGTCGTGGTGCTCTCGGTCAGCGCGGCGGGTTCGGGGCACGGGACGTGACAACCGGGTCCGGATCAACCGGGCTGGTCGCGGACGGCCCAGGGTAGGGACCACCCCGGCGACCGGACGGTCGCATGCCAGGACGGCACGAGGCCGGCCGCACGACCCGCTTTCCCGCGCAGGGTGTCCCTGCCAGGCGCCCGGAACACCGACCAGGAGGTCACGGACGACATGGTCCTCTTCCCGCAGCCGACACGAGCAGTTCCCCAGCCGGGACACATGATCGTGTGCGGTGACGACGCGCTCGCCGAGCGGCTGGCCGCCGAGCTCACGGCGGTGTACCGGGAGCGTGTCACGCTGGTCGTGCCGGCCGGGCGCGGGACCGGATCCACCGAACCGGCGCGAGCCGTCACGATGTTGGGCCGGGTACAGGCCGCCGTGAACCGTACGACCGGACCGGCAGCCGACGGGGGCTCGGACGCACCCCTTGTCCTCGAAGCGCCCACGCTCACCGAGGCCGTTCTGGCTGAGGCGGGCGTGCGGGAGGCCGCCGCGCTGGCGCTTGTGCATGACGACGACGAGGCCAACATCCACGCGGCGCTGTCCGCCCGCCGCCTCAACCCCCGGCTACGGCTGGTCATCCGCCTCTACAACCGCAAGCTCGGCCAGCACCTGGAGGAACTCCTCGATCAGGCTGCCGTCCTCGCCGTCCCCGGCCTGGACCCGGAGGCCCTGGACACCTCCACCACCGTCCTGTCCGACGCGGACACCGCCGCTCCCGCACTCGCGGCCACCGCCGTCGCCGGCACCAGCAAGGTCATCCAGGCCGACGGACTACTGCTGCGCGCCGTGGAGCGCACCCCGCCCACCCACGGCGAGACGACCAGTCCCGGCCTGTGCACGCTCGCGCTGCTGTCATCGACCACCAACGACCCGGCAGGCGCGGAAGGGTCGGACGCCAGCGGCCCGGAAGGACCCATGCTGCTGCCGGACGACGTCACCGTGGCGGCGAGCACAGGCCACGGCACCGTGGTCCTGGAACAGGTCACACACTCCGCCGCCGCTCCCCCACCGAGGCGACTGGCCGGACGCGGAGCCCCGTTCGGGTCACTGTTCTCACGCCGACTGCGCTGGACCCTGGCTGGGCTCATGGCCTGCGTACTGGGCCTGGCCGTCGCAAGCTGGCTGACCACTGGTGACCATCCCCTGCACGCCTCCTACCTCACCCTGCTCGATCTCTTCGCGATCAACGATCCGGCGATCGGCGAACCCACCGCCCGCCAAGTGCTCCAGCTCCTCGCCGGGCTCGCCGGGCTGCTCCTCCTCCCCGTCCTGCTCGCGGCCGTCCTGGAGGCCCTCGGCACCTTCCGTACCGCCTCCGCGCTGCGCCGCCCTCCCCGTGGCCTGTCCGGCCACGTCGTCCTGCTCGGGCTCGGCAAGATCGGCACCCGAGTACTGACCCGACTGGACGAACTAGGCATCCCCGTGGTCTGCGTGGAGGAGGATCCAGAAGCCCGCGGCATCCCGACCGCCCGCCGCCTGCGAGTACCCACCGTGATCGGTGACGTCACCCAGGAAGGGGTCCTGGAAGCCGCCAAGGTCCACCGCGCGCACGCCCTGCTCGCCCTCACCAGCATCGACACCACGAACCTGGAAGCCGCCCTGTACGCACGCTCCGTCAAGCCCGATCTGAGGGTGGCTCTGCGGCTGTACGACGACGCCTTCGCCGCAGCCGTCCACCGGACCCTGCGCGCCGCGCACCCCCGGGCCCTCTCCCGCAGCCGTAGCGTCTCCACCCTCGCCGCCCCCAGCTTCGCCGCGGCCATGATGGGCCGCCAGATCCTCGGAGCCATCCCGGTCGAACGCCGCATCCTGGTCTTCGCCGCCCTCAACGTCGCCGGACACCCCCACCTCGAAGGACGCACCATCGCCGAATCGTTCCGGGCAGGCGCCTGGCGCGTCGTCGCCCTGGACACCACGGAACCGGACGATCGCCTCCCGGACCTCGCCGCCACCCCACCGCACCACGACGCAGACCGAATCGCGGGCCTCATCTGGGACCTGCACCCCGGTTACGTCCTGCGCCCCCAGGACCGCGTGGTCCTGGCCGCCACGCGACAGGGCCTGGCCGAGCTCCTCGGCCGACAGCCTCAGCTCCGAGCACGCTCGTCCGACGGGTAGAGCATCAACGAGAGGCAGACGGCCGGGCGTTGAGCGGCCACCGCTGAGCGGGGCCGACCGCCGGCTGACTCCCCGCCGGTACAGGCAGCGTCTCCTGGACGCCGCGGTGGAACAGCCGCGCCCGGCCCCTATCGCGTCTCCCGGTCGATCAGGCGGGCGAGTTCGGTGACGTGCGGGGGTGTGAAGAGGGTCAGGTGGTCGCCTTCCAGGACGTGGCGGGTGAGATGTGCGGGGGCGCAGACGCGGGACCAGGAACGGGTTGCGGCGCGTCGGAAGTCCGGGTCCTGTCGGTCGGCCTGTACGAGACACACCGGCCCGGCGTACGCCGACGGACGGTAGGCTCGGGCGGCCCTCAGGTGGGTGCGGTTGGCGCGCAGGCGGAGGTCGAGATCGAGGCGTTCGGCGGCGGTCGCCCCGTCGTGGGGCCGCCCGAAGGCCGCTTCCGGCCTTTCGCTGTCCTCGTCGAACTCCGGGAGATGCTCGGAAAGGTAGCTCTCGACGAGGAAGAGCATTGGGCACCGCTCGCCCTGCTGTTCGAGGAGTCGGGCCATCTCGAAGGCCACGAGCCCGCCCATGGACCAGCCGAGCAGCAGATACGGGCCGGTCGGCGCCACGGCGCGGATGGCCTTCAGGTAGCGGACGGCCAACGCCTCGATGCTGTGGTCCTCATGCGGTGCGCCGTCCGCCGAGGCGGTCGGCGGTGTCTGGAGGGCGTGGAGCGGGCTGCGGAGTTCCGGGCAGGCGGCGAGGTGGCGGAAGCCGATGGCCTCCCCGCCCGCGGGGTGGACGCAGAACAGCGGGGGGCCGTCGCCCCTGGGCCGTAGCGCGACGATGTCCTCGGAGCGGGCGCGGCCGGCGGCAGTGTCCCCCTTCAGCAGACGAGCCAGGTGCCGGGGGGTGGCCGGTCGGCCGGAGCACCCAGGTTCCGGGTCCGGCTCCGTGAACAGGACGGGCACCCGCAGCGTCGTGCCGAACTCCGCGTTGAGCCTGGCGATCAGACGGACGGCCAGCAGCGAGTGCCCGCCCAGGTCGAAGAAGTCGTCGTCCGCGGCGACCGGGCCGACGTCGAGCAGTGCCTCGAAGACGCGGGCCACGGCCGTCTCCACCGGGCCGTGCGGCGGTGTCCCGGTCCGGAGCGCCGAGGCGACCGGCGGCGCGCTGCCCCCGCCGGAGGTGAGGGCCCGTACGGCGGCCTGGTCCACCTTCCCGTTCGGTGTGAGGGGTATCTCCCGGGCCCTGGCGTACGTCAGCGGCACCAAGTGGGCGGGCAGTCGTTCGGCCAGGTAGTCGCGCAGGGACCCGGGGGCGGTGGCGGCGTCGGCGACGGTGTCGGCGGGGATGACACAGGCAGCCAGGTGGTCGCCGCGTTCCTCGTCCGTGACCAGGACCACGGCCGCGTCCCGCACCCCGGGGTGGCGCAGCAGCGCGGCTCGGATCTCCTCGGGCTCCACCCGTACCCCATTGACCTTCAACTGGTCGTCCACGCGCCCCAGATAGCGGATCAGGCCGTCCGGGCCGACGCAGGCGAGGTCGCCGGTGCGGTACAGACGGCGGCCGGGCTCCGGTGAGAAGGGGTGGGGCACGAATCGTTCGGCGGTGGCGTCCGGGGCGCCGACGTAACCGCGGGCGAGGCTCGTGCCACCGATGTGGATCTCTCCCGGCACACCGACGGCCACGGGTTCGAGGTCCTCGTCCAGGACCAGGACCTCGACGTGGTCCATGGGCCGGCCGATGGGCACGGGGCCGGGGCCGTCCTCGGCGCTCACCTCGTGGACGCACACGCCGACGGCGGTCTCGGTCGGACCGTATTCGTTGAACACCCTCGTCCCCGGGGCGCCGGCCAGCCAGGGGGCGATGGCCTCGCCGTCCAGGGCCTCGCCGCCAAGGACGAGCGACCCCGCGGTGTCGGCCAGGTGTCCCGGCTCCAAGGCATGGTTGACGACCTTCAGGTGTGACGGGGTCAGCTTGAGCAGGTCCAGGCCGGATCGGCCGGCCAGTTCCGCCGAGAGGGCGAGGGCGTCCCGCCAGGCGGGGTCGAGGTGGACGGGTCGACCCGTGACCAGGGGCAGGAACAGGCTCGTCACCGTGAGGTCGAACGCGATCGAGGAGTGCGCCATCGCGCCTCCCTCGCGGTCACCGAACCGCCGGCCGCGGCCGGCGCCCGCGTCGCCCGTCCCTTCCTGATCGCCGTCGGCGAGGTAGGTCCGGGCGCTCCACAACAGGTAGTCGCAGACGGCCCGGTGCGGGAGCATCACCCCCTTCGGGGCCCCCGACGAGCCGGAGGTGAACATGATGTACGCGAGGTTGTCGGGCCGCACGTCGTTCGGTGTGGCGGCCCCGGCCGTCGTGTCCGCGCCGTCGGGCGGCAGTCCGCGCAGATCGACGCACTCGACGCCCTGCGGGACGCCGGCCTCGTCCGGACGATCGGTGAGCAGCAGTCCGCATCCCGCGCGCTCCAGCAACTCCCTCGTACGCAGGGGCGGGAGCTGCGGATCGAGCGGGACATACGTTCCACCGGCCTTGAGTACGGCAAGCAGCGCCACGATCAGCGGGGCCGAGTGGGCCGCGCTCACCGCCACCGGGGTTTCGACGCCGACGCCCCGCGCGCGCAGCGACCGGCTCCATCGGTCGGCGCGTAGGTCGAGTTCCCGGAAGGTCAGCCGCTCGGTTCCGGCCACGACGGCGAGGGCGTCCGGGGCGCGCCGCGTCTGCCGCTCGACGAGATGGTGCAGACACGAGCCGTCCGACGGTCCGGGCAAGCGGTCCCGGGGCGGGGCGGCGCCGGTCGCCGAAGGAAGGCGTATCCGGCGCACCGGGGTGGCGGGCGCGGCGAGGAGCGCGGCGAGGAGCGTCGTGTACTGGTCGGCGAGGACGCGCACGTAGGCCTCGTCGAACTGCTCACCGTCGTAGTGCCACCTCGTGCGGCCCTCGGCCGGGCCCAGCGTGCACAGCAGCCGCAGGGCGTGGTGCTCGCTCTCGACGTCGTCCCAGAGCACGGCGAAGGCCACGCCGGCGGCCGGTCCGCCCCGGGTGGCCGGGGTCGCGGTGAGGTCCTGGCAGACGAAGCCGATGTCGTGGGCCGCCGGTTCCCCGGGGGCCGGGGGCGGGGCGTCGTCGTGTGCCTCCTCGGCGTCCGACAGGGCGCGTTCCGCCCGGGCGGCGAGGGCGTCCAGGACCACGGTGGGGTCCAGCCGGGCGGTCACGTCGGTCCAGTGGGCGAAGTGGCCGAGGCCGGTGGCCGTCTCCTCGAACTCCCGGCCGGTGAGCAGCGTGCCGACGGTGAGGTCGCACTGTCCGCTGATCCGGCTCAGCAGCGTCTGCCAGCAGGCGAGCAGCACGGCTCCCGGGCGCACTCGCCGCTGCCGCGCGTAGGCGTGGACGGCGGCCACGACGCCGTCCGGCAGGGCTGCGGTGACGGTTCGGCGCTGCGGTCGGCCGGGGCCGCCGTGCCGGCGCAGCGGCAGGGGAAGTCGCCGCGCGGGAGCGTCGGCCGGCGAGGGCCGCCTCGGCTGCGGTCCGTACTCCTGGTGCTGCCATTCGGCGAACTGGCTGTACTGCAGGACCTCGTCGGTGGGCGGTGTGCCGGCGTACCGCTGGGCCAGTTCGTCGGCGAGCAGCCGCAGCGCGGGGCCGTCGGCGGCCAGGGCGGTGGTGGTGAGCAGGAGTGCGTGGCGCTCGGGGCCGAGGGTGAAGAGGGTCGCCCGCAGGACCGGATCGTCCGGTCCGCCGTGTGGGAGCCGTCGGGCGGCACGGGCCGACTCGTCGACGCGCCGCCATCGCGCCGCTTCGTCCAGGTGCCGCAGGTCCTCGTGGGTCCAGTGCGGGCGCAGGTCGTCCGGGTCCTGGACGACGAGCAGCGCGGTGCGTACTCCAGGCACCCGCTGATAGGTCGACCGGAGGATCTCGTGCCGGGTCACCGTGTCGTGCAGCGCGGCCGCCAGGCGTCCCGCCTCCAGGTCGCCGTCGGCGGTGACGAGGAGCTGCGCCCAGGACGGCACGCCCAGTTCGGTGAGCCGCCACAGCCGCTGCTGCTGGAAGGACAGCCGGTATCCCTCCACCTGCCGTATCTGCTCGGTCCGTGTCGTCACTGGTACCTCACCATGTCGCCCATCGCGACGAGGAGTTCACGCTCGCCGCGGAAGGGGTTGCGGGCGTGGGCGGCGAGGATGTTGTCCAGCAGCATCACGTCGCCGCGTTCCCAGGGGAAGCTGACCTCCAGTTCCTGGTAGACCCGAAGGATCTCCCGCATGGCCTCGTCGGGTATCGGTGTTCCGTCACCGAAGCGGCAGCTGCGGGGGAGTTCCTCCGGGGCCATCGTGGACAGCAGGGACTCCCGGACGTCCGGGGCGAGGCAGGCGGTGTGCCAGTGCTGTGCCTGGTTGAACCAGGACCACTCGCCGGTGCGCGGATGGCGCAGGACGGCGGGGCGCACGACGGTGGTGCGCAGCCGGTCACCGTGCCATGTGTGGCGCAGCCCCTGCCGGGCGCAGCGGGCCTCGGCCTCGGCCCGGTCGGTGGTGCGGAAGACGTCCCGCCAGTCGAGGCCCAGGCCGGTGCCGTAGTTGCGGATGTACATGACTCCCTTGGCGGTGAACTCCTCGCGCAGCGCCGGGTCCAGCCCGCGGTGGACGGCGCGGCTGTCGACGACGGGGGTCTCGCCGCCGGACTCGGCCGGGCGGGCGCAGCAGAACCAGATGCGGGTCGGGCCCTCGTCGTTGAAGGAGTTCTCGTTGTGCCAGAGGAGTTTCTCCTCCGGCGGGAAGAACACCGGCGTGTAGACGTTGCCGCCCAGCGAGGCTCGCGGGTGCTCGCCGTTCTCGGCGAAGAGGTCGTCGACGAACACGGAGGCGAAACGCTCCAGGGCGTCGGGGTCGGTCACCGAGAAGCCGCGGAACAGCAGGGCGCCGTGCCGTTCCAGGTCCGCGTCGAGCCGGTCACGGTGGGCGCGTGCCCAGGCCACCAGGTCGACGTCGGGGCGCAGCGGCCGCAGCACGACGGGCAGGTCGACGCCTTCCCGCAGGGGCTCACGGGCGACGACGTCGCCCGCGGTGAGGGCGACCTTCGTGGGCGTGATGGCGCGCAGTGCCCCGGGGCCGCGCCGCCTGCTCCGGCCCGGTGTGGGCCCGACCGCGGTGCTGGGCGGCGTCGTGGGCAGGGGCGCGTCGGCTATCGAGGCGTCGGGCCGGGCGGCCATGTCCCCGACCAGCGCGAGGTACTGCTCACGCAGTTCCTCCATGGTGGAGGCGTCGAAGAGGGCGGGGTCGTAGTTGAGGAAACCCGCGATCCCGGAGTCGTCCTCCTGAAGGACGATGGTGATGTCGAAGCGGCTGGTGTCGATGAGGTCCGCGGAGAAGGGGCTGATCCGCAGTCCGGCCATGGAGTCGGCCGCCCGCCGGTTGTTGTTCAGCACGAACTTGGTCTGGAACAGCGGGCTGTGGTTGCGGGTGCGGGGCGGGCTGAGGGCCTTGACGACCTCCTCGAACGGCAGGTCCTGGTGCGCGTAGGCGTCCAACGCCAGGGACTTGGTGCGGTCCAGCAGCTCCCGCCAGGTCGGGGCGCCCGTGAGGTCGGCGCGCAGCACGATCTGGTTGACGAAGAACCCGATCAGCGGTTCGGTCCTGGTGTCGGAGCGGCCCGCGACGTCCGAGCCGACGACGAGGTCGGTCTCCCCGGTCCGCCGGTTCAGCACCGCGTACAGGGCGGCGAGCAGCGCCATGAACAGGGTGCTGTCCGTCTCCCGGCACAGCGCGCGCACCCCGTCCGCGGTGCCCACCGGGATCCGGAAGCGCAGGCTCTCACCCCGGTGTTCGGGGTGGGCCGGACGGCGCCTGTCCAAGGGCAGTCCGGGCAGGTCGAGAATGCCGTCGAGACGCTGGGTCCAGTGCTTCACCAGACGGTCGAAGTGGCCTGCCTCGGCGAGTCGGCGCTGCCAGATCGCGTAGTCGGCGTACTGCACCGGCAGGTCGGCCAGCCGGTGCGGCCGTTCCTCGCGGACGGCCGCGTACAGTTCGGCCATTTCCTCCAGCAGGACGCCGGCCGACCAGCCGTCCACCGTCACGTGGTGGGCCGTCAGCAGCAGGACGTGGTCCGTGCTGCCGAGCCGGAGCAGACCGGCCCGCAGCACGGGTGCGGCCGCTAGGTCGAAGGGCTTGGCGTACTGCTCCCTGGCGAGCCGCCGGGCTTCGCTCTCGCGCTGCTCGGGCGGGTACACGGTCAGGTCGGTGACGGGCAGCGCGGGCGGCTCGGCGGGCAGCACGGTCTGGTACGCCCGTCCGTCGCGGGCGGTGAGCACGGTCCTGAGTGCCTCGTGCCGCCGTACGATCTCCGCCAGCGACCTCCGCAGCAGGTCGATGTCGAGTTCGCCGGTCAGCCGCACGAAGACGGGAAAGTTGTACTGGGCGGTTTCCGGGTCCAGTTGGTGGAGGAACCACAGGCGTTCCTGGGCGAAGGAGGCCGGTACCGTCGCCTCCCGCTCGACGGGCGCCAGCGCGGGCAGTGCGGGGCGGTTCTTCTCCGTGAGCAGGCCGTCGACCAGGGCGGACAGGGCGGCGAGCGTGGAGGCGTCGAAGGGCCCGCGGATCGGCACCTCCACCTCGAACTCCTCCCGCAGCCGGAAGACCAGGCGGAACGTGAGCAGGGAGTGGCCGCCGAGGTCGAAGAAGTCGTCCTGGGGGCGGATGCCGTCGCGGCCGAGCAGTTCGCTCCAGATGGCCGCCATCCGCCGTTGGGTCGGCGTGAGCTCGACCTCTGGCTCCTTCCCCGTGCGCCCGGCAGCCTCGTCGGCCGGGTCGGAGGCGGTGGCCAGCAGGGCGGTGAGCGCGGCGCGGTCCACCTTGCCGTGGGCGGTGAGCGGCAGTCGGCGCAGCACGACGTACCGCGACGGGAGCATGTGGCCGGGGAGCCGGGTGCGGATGCGGTCCTCGATGCCGGGCAGTGCGGCGAGGGCGGCGGGCCGCCACAGCGGTTCGGTCGCGAGCCGCTGTGGCGGGGCCACGGTGTCCGCGGGCGGCCGGGGCGCGGGGGCCGTTCCCCTGCGGTGCAGCAGCAGGTCGAAGGATCCGTCGGTACGTCCGTCGGCCCAGCTCGGTTCGGCGTCGTACCCATGGCGCCCGGCCAGACGGCACAGCTCCTCGGGGTCGGCGCCCGGGCCGACGACGTCCGCTGCCGCGCCCGACAGCCGGGCCAGCAGCCGCAGGTCCGCTGTCAGGCGGCTGTTGGGGATGCCGCGCAGCGCGAGCCGGTCGGGGCGTTCGGAGCCGAGCAGCGCGTCCAGGGCGGCGAGGTCCATGCCCTCCGCCTGCCAGTCGCGCCACCGCGGTGACCCGTCGGCGGCCGTGTCGTTCGCGGTGCGCTGGCCGGCGACGGTGATCACGACGTCGTAGCGGTACCGGGTCAGTTCGTTGTCGGCCGTCCCCCGCTTCGGCAGGACCTGTACGGAGTCGATGCGCGGCCGGGTGCGCAGCTCGTCGAACAGCCTGGGGTGGAGGCAGAGTTCGTTCTCGGCCTCCATGCGCCAGAGGGTCCCGGCGCGCAGTGCGTCGGCGGGCGTGCCCGGCCGTGCGCGGTGGGCGGTCACGGAGGCGTGGAAGGCCTCCAGGAGAGCGAGGTTGCGCAGGTCGCCTAGGAAGACGTGGCCGCCGGCGGGCATTGCCTCGAAGGCCTGGTCCAGGACCCCGAACAGGTAGTCCGCGGAAGGGAAGTACTGGACGACGGAGTTGAGGATGACGGTGTCGTAGGTCTCGCCGCGGCGGATCGCGAGGTGGGCGGGGTCGGACCGCAGCGCGATCCGTTCCCGGCCGCTCGCCCCGGTGCCGATTTCGCGCCGCAGCCGGTCGACGACCTGCTCGGACAGGTCGACTCCCTGGTAGACGTCGCAGTCGGGGGCGACTCGCGAGAGGATCAGGCCGGTGCCGCAGCCGATCTCGAGCACCCGGCGGGGTTCGAGCGCGCGGATCCGGTCGACCGTGGCGTCCAGCCACTCGCGCATCGCGTCGGCCCGGAGGGGCTCTCCGGTGTAGCTGCTGTTCCAGCCGGCCAGGTCGAAGGACGGGTCGGCGGGGCGCCCGGCCGAGCCGTAGGTGTCCTCGTACAGGGTCCGCCAGCGGCTCACCCAGTCGTCCTCGGCCGCGGGGCCGGAGGCGGTCTCGGTGCCCGGGCTGACGAAGGCGACCAGTTGCCGGGATTCCGGGGTGTCGCCGTGGGCGATCACGGCGGCCTCCCGGACCTCCGGGTCCTGGGCCAGCGTGGCGGCCACCTCGTCCGGTTCGATCCGGTGGCCGCGGATCTTCACCTGGTCGTCGAACCGGCCCAGGTACTCCAGGTCCCCGGTCGCCAGTCGCCGCACCCGGTCGCCGGTCCGGTACAGTCGCCCGCCCGGCTCCTCGCCGAAGGGGTCGGGGACGAAACGCTCCGCCGTCAGGCCGGGGCGGTTCCAGTAGCCGTGGCAGACGCCCGCACCGCCGACGTACAGCTCGCCCGGCGCACCCACCGGCACGGGGTTCAGCCACGCGTCGAGGACGTGGAGCCGCACGTTGTGGAGAGGCCTGCCGATGGGTACCCGGCCGAAGCCTCCGGCCGGGTGCGCGCTGTCGTGGGCGGCGCAGGCCACGGCGGTCTCGGTGGGGCCGTACTCGTTGACGATGCGCGGCCCGCCGACTGCGGCGCGCCATGCCGTGAGCCGTTCCTCGTGCAGTTCCTCACCGCCGACGACCAGGGTGCGGGTCCAGTCCGCGGCTCGTGCCGGGGCACCCGAGTCGGCGAGCATCGCCAGGTGTGACGGGGTGAGCTTGACGAAGGCGAGGCCCGTGTCGGACTCGGCACAGGTGCGCAGGGCCTGGCCTGGTGTGCCGGCGTCGTCGGCGAACAGCAGCCGTCGTCCCGCCAGCAGCGGTGCGAACAGGCTCGTCACGGTCAGGTCGAAGGAGAGCGAGGAGTGGACCGGGACGGCGCCGTCGGCCTCCGGTGGCAGGAACGTTTCAACGGCCCACAGCAGGTAGTTGGCGACCTGACGGTGGGAGAGCATGGCGCCCTTGGGCCCGCCCGTCGAACCGGAGGTGTACATCAGGTACATCAGGTCGTCGGAGCGGAAGTCGCCCTGCGGCGGGGTCTCGGCCTCCTCCCGGGCCACTCCGTCCGGGTCCAGGGTGACCACCGAAAGGCCCTCGCCGGGCGCCGGGTTCCGCGGGCTCGCGTCGGTGACCAGCAATCGGGCTCCGCTGTCGTGCAGCATGTGGTCGAGCCGGGCCTTCGGGTAAGCCGGGTCGAGCGCCAGGTAGGCGGCACCGGTCTTGAGCACGGCGAGCAGCGCGATCGCCGCCTCGGGCGCGCGTGGCAGCAGCACCGCGACCACGCCGCCGGGACCCGCGCCGAGGTCGTGCAGCCGGTGGGCGAGCCCGTTGGCGCGCCGGTCGAGGTCCCGGTACGTCAGGTCGGGGCGGCCCGCGGCCGACACGGCGACCGCGTCGGGCGTGGCGCGCGCCCGCTCGGCGAAGAGCCGGTCCACCCGGACGTCCTCGGGGCGGGGCACCAGGTTGCCGGTCCCCTCGCGCAGCGCCTGACGTTCCTCCTCGGCCGTCAGCAGCGGCAGAGTGCCGATCGGTGCCGTGGGGTCGGCGGACACGGCGGACAGCACAGTGGTCAGGGAGCGGGCCAGCCGCTCGCCGGTGGCGGTGTCGAACAGGTCCGTGCAGTGGATGAGCCGGCACTCCAGGCCGGCGTCGGTCTCCCAGACGTTCAGGTCGAGATCGAAGCGGGCCGCGTCGTGGTCGAGGTGGTCGAGCGGGGTGAGAGTGATCCCGCCCGGCAGGGTTCCGACCGCGCGCGGCGGGGTGTTGTGCAGGGTGAAGTTGACCTGGTAGACGGGGTTGCGGCCGGGGGTGCGCTCCGGGTGCAGCCGCCTGGCGACCAGGTCCAGCGGGACGTCCTCGTTCTCGTACGCCTCCAGGCAGGTGGTGCGGACCTCGGCGAGGAAGTCCTGGAAGGACGTCCCGGGGCGGATCCGGGACCGTAGCGCGACCGAGTTGGCGAAGAATCCGACCAGGTCGTGGAAGCCCCGGTAGCGACGGTTGGCGACGGGCGTACCGACCACCACGTCGTCGTGGCCGCCGTAGCGGGCGAGCACGATCTGGAACGCCGCGAGCAGCACCATGTACAGCGTGGTGCCGGTGCTCGCCGACAGCAGCCGCAGCTCGTCGCCCACCTGGGCGGGCACCGTGAACGCTGTGGACTCGGCGCGGCCCGAGGGGCGTTCGGGCCAGGGGCGGTCGGTGGGCAGCGGCATCGGGTCCGGGGCGCCGGCCAGGCGGCGCTCCCAGTAGTCGAGCTGGCCCGCGGCCTCGGCGCCCTGGGCCCATTCCTGCTGCCAGCGGGCGTATTCGGCGTACTCGACCGTGGGGGCGGGCAGTTCGGGCGCCCGGCCGTCGAGGCGGGCGCCGTAGGCGGTGCCCAGGTCGCTCAGGAAGACGCCGAGCGACCAGCCGTCGATGACCGCATGGTGGAAGACGAGCACCAGGATCGCGTCGTCCGCGGCGAGGCGCAGCAGGGAGAACCGCACCAGTGGCCCCGTTGCCAGGTCGAACCGTTTCCCGGCGTCCGCCAGGGCGAGGCGTTCGGCCTCCGGGAGGCGGTCCCCCTCGGGAAGTGCGGTCAGGTCGACGACGGGCAGTGCCCGGTGCCGGTGCGGCAGGACCCGCTGGACGGTGCGGTCCTTGCTGACCGGGAGGACCGTGCGCAGGATCGCGTGGTGTCGCAGGAGGTCGTTGAGGGCGTCTTCGAGGGCCGTGTCGTCCAGCGGTCCGGTGAGCCGGTGGACGACGGGGCTGTGGTAGGCGGGACTGTCCGGGTCCAGCCCGGACAGGAACGCCATCCGGCGCTGGGTGAAGGACGCGGGGGCCTCGCCGTTCTCGTCCAGGGCCGGCAGGCCGGTGGCGGCGCCCTTCTCCCACATGCGCTGGCGCAGCAGGGCACGCTGGTCGGCGGGGAGTCGTTCGATCCTGTCCCGCAGGTCGGTGTCTGTCGTGCCGGCCGTCTTCGTCGTGTACGTCATGCGGCTCCCCCGCTCATCCCTCGGCGCGCCGGGTCTCGGCGAGCCGCTCCAGTTCGGCCACCAGGCCGTCGAGTCGATCCGAGTCGTCGGCCGCTGCGGCCCGGGTCCGTACGGCCGCCGCCTCGCCGCCGACGCGTTCGACCTCGGTGGCCAGTGCCGCGATGGTGGGCAGGTCGAACAGGGTCGGCAGCGGCAGGGCGACGCCGAGCCGCTCGCGGACCGCGGTGCGCACCACGGAGGCGAGCAGCGAGTGACCGCCGATCAGGAAGAAGCTGTCGTGCACCCCGAAGCCCCGTACGTTCAGGGAATCGGCCCAGATGTCCCACAGGGCGCGTTCCGTCGCGGTTCTGGGTGGCGCGGTGTCCGCGTCCGGCGGGTCGGCGCCGTCCTCGGTGATGCCGGGCAGGGCCCGCGTGTCGGTCTTTCCGCTGGCCGTCGTGGGCAGGGCGTCGAGCAGGACGGCATGGCCGGGCACCATGTGGGACGGCAGCCGGTCCCGCAGCCCGCCCAGCAGTCCGGCCGGGGTCGGCAGGCGCCCGGGCGCCGGTACGACGTAGGCGACGAGCCGCCGGTCCCCGGCGACGTCGACCGCTCGAACCACACATTCGCGCACGTCACCGCGGTCCAGCAGCGCCGCCTCGATCTCGCCCGGCTCGATCCGGTAGCCGCGGATCTTCACCTGCTGGTCGGCCCGGCCGAGGAAGTCCAGCACCCCGTCCGGCAGCCACCGCACCAGGTCGCCGGTGCGGTACATCAACGCCCCCGGCCGGGAGGCGAAGGGGTCGGGCAGGAAACGTTCCGCCGTGAGGTCCGGGCGGCGCAGATAGCCGCGGGCGACTCCCAGTCCGCCGACGTGGAGTTCGCCGGCCACCCCGAGCGGCACAGGGCGCAGATCCTGGTCCAGCACGTGCAGGGTGGTGTTGGTGACGGCGGTGCCGATGGGCACGCTCACCGCGTCGTCGGGCAGCCGGTCCACGAGGTGGGTCGTGGAGAACGTGGCGTTCTCGCTGGGGCCGTAGCCGTTGTGGAGGTGCGCGGGCGGTGCGCCACCGCGCAGCACCGCGCGGGTGCGGCGGACGTCCATCACCTCTCCGACGACGAACAGGTGGCGCAGCCCGCCGAAGGCCCGTGGGTCGATGTCGGCGACGCGGTTGAAGAGAGTGCCGGTGAGGGAGACGATCGTGGGCCGCAGTTCGCGCAGTGCGGCCAGCACCTCGTCGGGTCCGAGCGGCTCGTCGCCGGGCAGTACGGCGACCCGGGCGCCGTTGCAGAGCGCGCCCCATACCTCGAAGGCGGTGATGTCGAAGGCGGGATCGCCCAGGTGCAGCAGGACGTCGTCGGGGCCGATGGTCACGTAGTCGGTCGCGGTGATCAGCCGGACGACGGCGCGGTGGGGTATCCCGAGGCCCTTGGGGCGACCGGTCGAGCCGGAGGTGTGGACGACGGTGGCGAGGCTGTCGGGGTGGCTGCGCGCCGGCGGCAGGGTCTTGTCCGGACCGTTCTCGGCGTCGGCCAGCCGGAGCACGGGCACGCCCAGGTCGCGCAGCCAGGCGGGCGGGTCGGCGCTGCTCAGCACGGCCGAGACCCCGGCGTCGTCGGCCATGAACCGCAACCGCTCGACAGGGTGGCCGGGGTCGAGTACGAGATGGGCGCCGCCGGCCAGAAGGGCTCCCAGCATGCCCGCGACGAGGTCGGCGGAGCGCACCATGTGCAGGGCGACGGGGCTGTCGGTGGTGACGCCCGCCTCGATGAGTGAGCGTGCGATGCCGGCGGCCCGACGGGCGAGCGCGGCGTACGTCCAGCTGCCGGTGGGGTCCGTGAGGGCGACGGCCCGCGGGTCGTGGGCCGCGCACGCCCGGAAGAGCCCGTCCACGGTGGCGGGTTCGGGCAGGGGCCGGTCGGTGGCGTTCCTGGCGTCGAGCAGGGCCCGGTCCTCGGGTGGCAGCAGGGGGATGTCGCCGATTCGGCGGTCCGGGGTGTCGGCCAGGGCCCTCAGCAGCGTGCGGAAGGCCGACGCCATGCGGTCCGCCGATCGCGGCAGCCACAGGTCGGACGAAAAGCGCAGTTCCACACCGAGGCCGCCGCGCCCTTCGGCATCCTCGGCGACCGTGCAGAGCACGTCGTACGGGGCGGTGTCGTCGTCCAGTTCGAGCGGGGAGGTGGTGCATCCCGCCGCGGTGAAGCCCGTTCGAGGCGGCCCGGTGGTGCGGAAGACGGCCTGGCAGAGCGGATGACGGCTCAGGTCCCGCTCCGGGTCGAGGAGGGTGACGAGTCGTCCGAAGGGTATGTCGGCGTGCTGGTGCGCCTGGTCCCGCGTCCGTCCTACGCGGCGCACCGCCTCCCGGAGGGAGGGGCGGCCGGTCAGATCGGTTCGCAGGACGATCAGGTCCTCGTACGGACCGAACGCGGTCCGCGCGTCCGTCGGCGTGCGGCGGTCCACGGGGCTGCCGAAGGTCACGTCGGACCGGCCCGTCCAGCACGCGAGCAGGAGGGCGAAGGCGGCCGCCGGCACGGTGTCGGCGGCGACTCCTTCCTCATGGGCCAGTCGTCGCAGGCGCTGTGCGTGCCGGGCCTCGACCCGCAGTCGGCGGCCGGTGCCCCGGTGGGTCGCGGTCCTCGGCCGGGGCCGGTCGGTCGGCAGGTCGAGCGGCTGGAGTTCCCGCAGCCGCCGCTGCCAGTACGGCAGGCAGTCGTCCCCGTCCTTCCGCTCCCGGGCCGCTCGGTCCGCGTACACGGGCGGAGTCTTCGCCCGTGCCGCACCCGGCTCGGCGTAAAGGTGAGCGAGTTCGCTCTCCAGCAGGGTGAGCGAGGTCCGGTCGGCGATGATCCGGTGTGCCGTGAGCAGCAGGACGGACCGCTCCTCGCCGGCGCGCACCAGGACGGCGCGCAGCGCGGGTGCGGCGTCCAGAGCGAAGGGGCGGGCGCTCTCCTCGGTGAGGGCGCGGCGCAGCACCGCCTCCGGCACGGGTCCGGGACCCAGGTCCACCTGGCGCAGCGGCAGTTCGGGGCTGGGGTGGACGATGCCGTACGGGCCGTCCTCCCGGGTGCCGAAGGTGCTGCGGAGGAGGTCGTGGCGGGCTGCGCAGATCCGCAGGGCCGATGCCAGGCGCTCGGCGTCGAGGGCGCCTTCGACGAGGGTGGCGGAGGAGAGGAGGTGGACGGGGTGGCCGACGGTGATCTGCTCCAGGTACCACAGTCGTTCCTGTCCGTGGGAGAGCTGCTGGTGGGCCCTTTCCCCCGGCAGAGCCACCGGTTGTGTTTCCGGGTCGTCGTGCACGAGTGCCTTCCCTGGTTCGCGGTGCGGCGATGCGGTGACGGACCGAGGACTCAGCCCGGGCGGTCGGTGTCCCGGGCCGTCCGTCCGGCCTGTTCGCCCGCGTCCAGGCGGCGGCGCAGGCTCAGTGGGCGCATGTCGGTCCACACGTCCTTGATGTGGGCGAGGCAGTCACTCTTCGGGCCGGTCCTGCCCGCGTCCGACCAACCGGCCGGGTTGTCCCGGTCGGCGGGCCAGATGGAGTACTGCTCCTCGTGGTTGACCACGACCTTGTACAGCCGGTCGTCGTCGGGCTTCGGCGTCATCCCCGTGACTCCTCTCTCGGTGGTGTCGGCTCGGTTCGTGGCGGGTGCGCGGGCTGTGCGGCGGTGCGCTCGGGGCTGCGCTGCCGGATGGGCGTGAAGGCGGCTACGACGGCCACGGCCAGGAAGACCAGGGCCACGCCGGTCAGCGGGCCGCGCGTGCCCAGCCACCCGACCAGGGCGGTCAGCAGGGCCGCGCCGAGGGGCGCCAGGCTGCCGTGGATCGTCCAGAACGCGGAGGTGACGCGCCCGAGCAGGTGGTCGGGGGTGACCTCCTGCCGCAAGGACATCGAGCAGACGCCGGCCAGCGCCATGCCGAAGGAGTACAGGAAGATCGTCACGGCTGCCACGGACACCTGCCCGAAGGTGCCGAGGGCCAGGGTCGCCACCGAGCACAGGGCCATCGAGCCGAGCCAGCAGCGGCCGAACCCCCAGGAACGGCGCAGCCGGGCGGTGGCGGCGGCGGCCACGCAGGTGCCCACGCCGGCCAGGGCCAGGACGTAGCCGACCGTGCGTTCGTCCTGCCCCAGGCCGTGCCGCAGGTGGTAGATGAACACGTCGGTCATGCCCAGGCTGAGGAACGTGGTGATCGTCAGCAGCACGGTCAGCGCCCGCAGCACCGGTGTGCGCCACAGGAAGGCGGCGCCGGTGCGAAAGCCGGTGCGCAGATCGTGGGCGGGCTTCGTGACACCGGCCGGATCGTCGTCCGAGGGCCGCTCGGTGGGCCTGAGCCTGATGAGGACCAGCCCGAGGAGGGAGATCCCGAAGCTGCCCGCGTTGATCGACACCGCGGCCGTGGGCCCGAAGAACCCGGACACCACGCCGGCCAGGGCGGGCCCGGCGATGTACGCGATCGCGTTGGTGGCCTCCAGGCGGCCGTTCGCCGCGACGATCTGGTCCTTGTCGACGAGATTCGCCACTGCGGTGACGTACGTGATCTTGAACAGCATCTCGAAGACCGAGGCCAGGCCCATGACCACGTACAGCAGCCAGATCTGCGGGCTCAGCGCCCAGCAGACCGGGATCGCCCCGTAGAGCACCAGACGGGCCGCGTCGCACAGCATCAGCAGCCGCCGCCGGTCGAAACGGTCGGCCCAGGCGCCGCCCACGAGACCGGTGAGCAGCGCCGCGGCGCCGGCCACGGCGGTCAGCAGCCCCATCTGCGCCGCCGAGCCGGTGGTGTGCAGCACCAGGAGCGGAACGGCCACCAACGAGAAGGCGTTGCCGACCTCGGACAACGCCTGTACCGCCCAGAAGACGGAGAAGTCCCGGTTGGACCGGAGCGAACGCGCGGGCATGGGAGGGTCTTCCGGCCGGGGGTTCATCGATGTGCTGTGTACGGCTCCGCCATGGCGACCGCTATCCGGCGGGGCCCGGTGAACGGCTCGCGGCCGTGGGAGACCAGCATGTTGTCGATCACCAGGACGTCGTCCGCACGGTAGTCGAAGCGGGTCGAGGCAGCTCGGTAGCACGCCCGCAGATGGTCCATGACGTCGGCCGGGACCGCCTCGCCGTCGCCGTAGTACGTCTGGCTGGGCAGGTTCTCCTCGCCCAGCATCTCCAGCAGTCCCAGTCTGGCGCTCTCCGGCAGGGTGCTGACGTGGAAGACGGTCGCGTGGTTGAACCACACGGGCTCGCCCGTCATCGGATGCCGGTGCACGACGTCCCGCACCGCCCGGGTGCGCAGCCCTCCGCCGGGCAGCCACTGCGCCTCGATGCCCTGCTCACGGCAGTATCGCTCGACCTCGGCGGGGTCGGTGGTGTTGAACGCTTCCTGCCAGGGCAGGCCGACCATGTCGCCGTAGTTGCGGACGACCATCCAGCCGCGCCGCGTGAACTCCCGGCGCACCTCCTCGTCGATGCCGTCGAGTACCCGACGGGTGTCGGCCAGCGGGGTGGCGCCCCCGGTCAGCGGCGGCCGGACACAGTGGAAGAACAGCGTCAGCGGCCAACTCGCCTGGTACGAGTTCTCGTTGTGCAGGAAGATCTCCTCGCCGGGCGGATAGTCGGTGGACGTGTAGACGTTTCCCTTGATCACACTGCGCGGTGAGGAGCGCTCGGTGTACGGCAGCGGCTCGCCGGACAGCGCGCGGACGATGTCGGCGAAGCCGTCGGGGCCCTTGACGTCGAACCCGCGCAGCAGCAGCGCGCCCCGTTCGCGCAGCGCTGTGCGCAGTTCCTCCCGGTCGGCACGCAGCCGTTCGGCGGCCGGAACACCGTCCGACTCGACGAGGAGCGGGAGCAGCGGGGTTTCTGCGGTCATCGCGGCGCCTCCGACAGCAGCGGAAGCAGGGGCCGTGCCCCGGCCGCGGTGGGCTCCTGCCGGGGCGGCTCCTCCGGTTCGCCGTCAGCTCCGGTCAGCACCAGGCTCAGCACGCGGCCGTTCTCCTTGAACAGGAACCGCTGTTCGGTGAGGCGGTCGAGGCGCCGCCGCAGGTCGTCCGGGCCTTCCGGCCAGTCCCGGGCCAGTTGGTCGGGTTTGGCCGGGGACGACAGGCGGCGCAGCAGCCGAGCGGTCGCGGCGTCGACCGGATGCGTCTGGAGGGCACCGGAGCGGGAGTCGCGGACGGCGAGGCCGCCGTCATCGGTGGTGACCAGGCGCAGCTCGCGACGGGGCACCTCGGGCTCGCCGTACCAGGCGGCGCGCCACTCGGCGACCAGTCGGCTCAGCTCGTCGTGCCACTCGACCGCGTTGAGCGTGTAAGGGGCGAGGTTCTGGTCGGCGAAGAAGTACGCGAGGTCGGCCAACGCGTCCACGTCGAAGGGATAGGTGAGCGCGTAGTAGTCCACCGGTGTGAGGTCGAGGCCGAAATCCTCGCTCCGCTTGAAGTAGGGGCTGAAGCGGTCGAAGCGCACCATGTACACGCCGTGTGGTGGTTCCAGATGGACGAAATCACGTAGTTCCTCTACGTACTTGCGGTAGACGGCCGGGTCTTCACCGGGGAAACCGATCAGCAGGTTCCACTCGGGCTTGATGCCGAACTCGTCGCAGTGCTTGAGGAACTGCAGGTTCTGGAAGGCGGTGGTGCCCTTGCCCATGAGCTTGAGCGTGGAGGACGCCAGCGCCTCGATGCCGGGCTGGACGACGGTCACACCGGCGTCCGTCATCGCCTGCAGGACCTGGCGGCTCAGGGGCAGCTTGACCTCGTAGAAGATGGAGGTGCCGGCCGGCGGGTCGAGCCGTGGAAAGACCTCGCGCGGGTAATTGCGCGGCATGACATTGTCGGTGCAGAACAACGAGGTGTATTCGGGCGCGAACTCGAAAAGCCAGTTGAACTGCCGGACGGCGAGGTCGGGCGCCATGGCACGGAAGGCCATGCTTTCGCCGTTCAGCCCGCAGAAGGTGCAGTGCGAACGCTGCCCCCACCAACAGCCACGGGATGTCTCGAAGAAGAGCATCGGCTCGCTGGTGCCGGTGCGGCGCAGTTCCGGATGGTTGTCCAGGGCGGCGAAGAAGCTGGCGTAGTCGGGCAGGATGAAATCGTCGATGTCCCGCTCCGTGCCGATTGCCTTGCGGAATCGGGGATCCCGGCAGTTGCGGCGGGAGAGGATTCCGGGGATGGTGTCGCCGCGTTCCGGTTCGCCGTCCAGCACGCACTGGATGAATTCCCCGAAGGTGTTCAGCGCGGGCCCGGAGAAGACGAAGTCGACCACCGGGACGTGCTCGGCGACCACCGCGCCCATGGGCGCCTCGCAGTTCGCGCCGCCGAGTACGACGAGGGTCTGCGGGCTGCGCTCCTTGATCAGCCGGGCCAGCGCCATGCTGGGCACATGTTGGGCGAACATGGAGCTGAAGCCCACGATGTCGGCCTCGTCGAGCCGGTACCGGTCGATCAGCTCCTCGCAGAACCGCCGCAGCCCGTCGCGGGCCCGCAGGATCTCGGCACGGAAGTCCTCCCAGCGGGCGCCCCGGTAATATCGCTGAAAGTATTCCGTGGCGGTGTCGGGCGCGCCCGGAAAGGCGATGTGCCGGAACAGCCAGTCCCCGATGCCCGTGTCAACGTGGTCGTGGCTCACCGACAGGGATTCATAGAGACGTGTTCCGAAGTACTCGGCCATGTCCTGGTTGAGATAGCACACGTGCGCTCTCGCCCGGCCGTTGAACTCTCGGTGTACGAGAGTCGACAACTGCCCCAAGGCGAATGATGGACGGTTCCAGTCGGCAAAAGGCATGTTCACCAGTGCGACACGCAACAACAACGACCTCCCGCGATCATTCACTGAAGCCTAAACCGAAATCCGCGCGGTCGGCAGAGGAGTTCTGGCCAACGGGAAATCATGGCTCGGCATGCATGAGGTCTGGTCCCGTCGGCGTTCCCGCTCGCTCCCGCGGCAGGCGTTCGCCGTGGTCGGCCGAGCCTTCACGGGAGATTCCGGGCCCCTCCTCCGGGCCGCGCGGCCGGCGTCGGCCCACTCGGCCCGGCCCACCGGGCCACGCTTCCCAGCCACACCGGTTGCCGTGACCACGGGGTCCGCACAGCCGCGCGGACCGTAGGGGTGACGACCCCTATCTGGTCGGTTCCGGGCGGTCACCCGAGGCGACGGCGATGTCGGCGTCATGGGGGTCCGGCAGGGGCCGGACAGGGGTTGTTCGGCCAATTTGCCGCTGCCACTCTCGATCCGCTCGCGCAGGTCTCACCGGAAGGGAACGCTGTTCTGCCTCGTGCGACCCGCATGTCCACCGCGCGGAGTCACGACGCGCCGTCGAACGGATCCGGCCGCGGCACGCAGGCCTGGCCCGCCTCGGCCGAACCACCGGACGCGGAACCCGGGCGGTGGTGAGCGCTTGGCGGACATCACGTCGGCTGGGCGGCCCTTCTTCCGCTGCCGGACGTGCCATGCCCGCACACGCCACCCGACCCAGGGAGTTCATCCGCGATGGAACCGCACGTCGTACTGAGCGCCGGATCTGCCGCATCGGTCACCGCGAGTGTGCTGATCGCCCTGGCGGTTCTCATCCCGACGGCCGGCCTGTTCGCCTGGGCCTCCCGGAAGGTGGGCCAGCCGAGCGTGATGGGCGAGATCGTCGCCGGGATCGCGCTCGGCCCCAGTCTTCTCGGGCTGCTCCCGGGGGATCTTCCCGCTGTGCTGTTCCCGGCGGAGGTCAGACCGTATCTACAGGTGCTGGCCCAACTGGGCCTGGTGCTGTTCATGTTCGGCGTCGGATATCACCTGGACATCGGTCAGCTGCGCAGGAGCGGCCGGCAGGTGACCGTGGTCTCCCTCGGCTCGGTGGCACTGCCCTTCGCCATGGGCACCGCGCTCGCCATGGCGCTCCAGCCCTGGGTCGACCGGTCGGAGCTGAAGACCGCGGAGGGGCTCGGTCCCGCGTTGTTCCTGGGCGCGGCCATGTCCATCACCGCGTTTCCGGTGCTGGCGCGCATCATCACCGAACGAGGTCTGGCGAAAAGACGTGTCGGCACGCTGGCACTCGCCTGCGCGGCGCTGGAGGACCTCCTCGCCTGGTGCATCCTGGCGGGTGTCGTGGTCGTCGTGCACTCCAACGGCTCCGGCTATCTGGTGCGGATGGCGCTGGAGTCCGTGGTGTTCCTCCTGGTCCTGGTGTTCGTCGTACGGCCGGGGCTGCACAGGCTGCTGGCGCCTGAGCGGCACTGGGGCGGGAGCGCGCATCTGACCCATGTGGTGCTGATCACGGGTCTGCTGCTGAGCGCGTGGGCGACGCACGCCATTGGCCTGCACACGGTCTTCGGTGCCTTCGCGTTCGGTCTCGCCGTGCCGCGCCGGCACATCGACGCGCAGACGCCGGAGGTGCCCGAGCGCATCGAACAGGCCAGCCTGCTGCTGCTCCCGGTGTTCTTCACGGTGACGGGGTTGTCGGTGCACATCCAGGGGCTGGGCACCCAGGGTGTGCTGATGGTGATCGCGGTGCTCCTGGTGGCGTGCGTGAGCAAGTTCGCCGGGGCGGCAGGCGCGGCCCGGCTGACGGGGGCGCCCGGGCGGGAGGCGGCGACTCTCGGTGTGCTGATCAACACTCGGGGGCTGACGGAGCTGGTGATCCTCAACGTGGGTCTCGCGTTGGGAGTCATCGACACCAGGCTGTTCACCGCCATGGTGATCATGGCGCTGGTCACCACGCTGATGACGGGGCCGCTGCTCTCCCGTATCGAGCGGGGCCAGGACGCCGCGACCGGCCCCAAGCGGCGGGACGCCGGGAGCCGGGAGCCCGCCCACGACCGGGTTACGCGCCCTTAAGAGGGCCTTGAGCCGACGTGGTTAGCGTGGCGCGCGGACTTGCACAGGCCGGTGAAAGGACGACTGTGAGCGAACTGAAGAACCTGGTGCTGGACCAGATCCGCAAGTACCACCAGGAACAATCGGCCGTCCAGCCCTTCGTTCCAGGCGTCACGCCGCTGCTGTCGGCCGGGGCCGTGCTCGACGAGGACGACCGGGTGGCCGTGGTCGAGGCGGCCATGGATCTGAACCTGACGGCGGGCGCGGCGTCCCGCAGGTTCGAGAGCGCCATGGCCCGCTACCTCGGGCTGCGCAAGGCGCATCTGACGAATTCGGGTTCCTCGGCGAACCTGCTCGCGTTGAGCTCGCTCACCTCCGGCCTGCTGCAGGACCGGAGGCTGCGCCCGGGCGACGAGGTCATCACCGTGGCGGCCGGTTTCCCGACGACGGTCAATCCGATCCTGCAGAACGGCCTGGTTCCCGTCTTCGTCGACATCGAACTCGGTACCTACAACACGACCGTCGAGCGGATCGAGTCGGCGATCGGGCCGAAGACCAAAGCCATCATGATCGCGCACGCGCTGGGCAACCCGTACCCGGTCGAGGAGGTCGCCCGGCTGGCCGAGGAGCGCGAGCTGTTCCACGTCGAGGACAACTGCGACGCGGTGGGGTCGACGTACAACGGACAGCTCACCGGCACGTTCGGGGATCTGAGCACCATCAGCTTCTATCCCGCGCATCACATCACGACGGGTGAGGGTGGCTGCGTCCTCACCAACAACCTCGCACTGGCCCGCATCGTGGAATCGCTGCGCGACTGGGGCCGGGACTGCTGGTGCGAGCCGGGCGAGGACAACAAGTGCCGTAAGCGCTTCGGGTACCAGATGGGGACACTGCCGTACGGCTACGACCACAAGTACATCTTCTCCCACGTCGGCTACAACCTGAAGTCGACCGACCTGCAGGCCTCGCTGGGGCTGACGCAGCTGACCAAGGTGGACGACTTCGGCCGGGCCCGGCGGCGGAACTGGCGGCAGCTGCGCGACGCGATCGAGGACCTGCCGGGTCTGCTCATGCCGCGTCCGACCGCGCACAGCGACCCCAGCTGGTTCGGTTTCGTCCTGACCGTCGCACACGACGCCCCGTTCACCCGCGACGAGCTGGTGGCATTCCTGGAGGGGCGGAACATCGGGACCCGTCGCCTCTTCGGCGGCAACCTCACGCGCCATCCGGCCTTCCAGGACCGGCCGCACCGCATCGCGGGCGATCTGACGAACAGCGACATCATCACCGACCGGACCTTCTGGATCGGCGTCCACCCCCGGCTCACCGCCGAAATGGTCGACTACATGGCCGACTCGGTCCGCGAGTTCGTCACGGCCGCCCATCGGCGCCGCGGGAGCGGCGCCGTACCGGCCTGACCCGCGCGCCATCCACTTCACCGAGGAGAGACGCTGTCATGACTGAACGGGATCCACGACACGACGCCGCCGGGGACGCGGGTGGCGACCCCTACCCGTACTACGCGGGCCTGCGGCGGGAGTGCCCGGTGGCCAAGGTCCGCCAGGGCAACGGGATGGAGATGTACCTCGTCACGCGGTACGAGGACGCCAGGGCGGCGCTGAACGACGCCCGGCTCGGGAAGAATCCCAAGCACGGGGCGGCGATGCTGGCCGCCAGCGGCGCTCCGCTGCCCAAGGAGAGCGGCTCCAACCTGGCCGGTCACATGCTCGCCAGCGATCCACCCGAGCACACCCGGCTCCGCGGGTTGCTCGCCCGGGAGTTCACCGCAAGGCGGGTCGAGGTGATGCGTGAGCGCGTTCAGCGGACGGCGGACGAACTCGTCGACGGCATCGCGGACCGGCTGTCCGACGGGCAGGGCGTGGTGGACCTGCTCACGGAGTTCGCCTTCCCGCTGCCCATGACCGTCATCGCCGATCTGCTGGGCATTCCGCTGGCCGACAAGGACAAGTTCCGGGCGTGGTCGCAGGCCGTGCTACTGCCGCTGGGTACGCCGGGCAAGGCGGAGGGGGTACAGGAGTTCAGCGCCTATCTGGCCGACTTGATGCAGGCCAAGAAGGCCGCCCCCGGTGACGACCTGTTCAGCGCGCTGGCCGCGGCCGAGGGCGACGACAAGCTGTCCCCGCAGGAACTGATCGGCACCGCGATCCTTATGATCATCGCCGGTCACGACACCACGGTGAACCTCATCGCCAACGGGACGCTTGCTCTGCTGCGTCACCCCGAACAGCTGAAGCTGCTGCGGGACTCCCCCGAGCTGCTGCCGGACGCGATCGAGGAGTTCCTGAGGTACGACGCCCCGCTGGAGCGCGCCACCGCCCGCTGGGCCGTGGAGGACATGGAGATCGCCGGCACGCCCGTGCCGAAGGGGAGTTTCGTCAACGTCGTCCTCGGTTCCGCCAACCGGGACGAGGCTGCGTTCCCCGACGCCGACCGGTTGGACATCACACGCCGCGGCGGCAACCGCCACATCGCGTTCGGCCGGGGCATCCACCACTGCATCGGCGCTCCACTGGCGCGGCTGGAGGGCGAGCTGGCCATCGGCACGCTGCTGCGCCGCTTCGGCACCCTCGAACTGGACGTGGCTCCGGAGGAGTTGCGCTATCGGCAGAGCATCGTCATGCGGAGTCTGACGGCCCTTCCGGTGCGGGTCGCCCTCGGCTGAGCGACGCCCGCGACGCATTCGCGCCTCGCGCCGCAGGCCCCGCAGCCCGGTGTGGAACCGGGTGCCGGGCCTGCGGAGCTGTCACGCCGTGGCCGTGTCCGGGCCCGTGGGAGGCAGCTCATTCCCGCCCGTGACGAGGACGCTTTGGAGCTCGGCGGACAGATCGGTGCGCCGCTTGGCATTGAGCTTGCGGTACACACTGGTCAGATGCTGTTCGACCGTGCTGATGGTGATGAACAGCTTTGCGGCGATCTGCCGGTTCGACTTCCCCCGCGCGGCCAGCACGGCGACCCTCAGCTCCGCGTCGGTCAGCTGCGAACGCCGGTCGGTACCCACGGGCAGCCCATCGGGAGGGCCCGAACGTCGTGGTTCGGTCTCTCCGGGCGTCCTCCGGCGACAGGGAACGCCGACCAGCTCGACGCCCGTCTCCTCGGTCAGGCCGCGGGCCATCCGGGTCAGCTCGCGGGCCTCGTCGCCGTGTCCACGGGCGTCGTGCGCGCGGGCGAGCTCCACCAGGCCCAGGGCCAGTTCGAAGAGGTCGCCGGATTCGCGGAGGTTCTCCACGGCCTCGCTGAGGAACGCCGTGGAGTCCTCCGCCCCGTCGACCGACCCGAGGATGCGCAGCGATACGCCACGGGTGCGGTAGTCGTCGGCCGACGCCCTGGCCAGTTGTTCGGTGAGCAGATCCCGCACCTGGTTGGTGTGGCCGAGCGCCGCCGACGCCTGTGCGGCGTCCGTCCGCCACGCGACGAGGCGGGGGTCGTCGAGGTCCCACTTCATCATCAGGTCGCCACAGGCCTGGAAGTCCGACAGTGCGGCGTGCGGACAGTCCATGGCGAGGTGGTAGCGGCCGCGGGCCTGCAGGTAGTGCAGTGCGCCCATGGTGTCGAACATGGCCTCCGGCACCGGGATGCTCAGATAGGCCGCGGCGCTGTCGAGCTTGCCCAGGGCCGTGGCCGCGAGCACCATGTTGGCGATCGGCGATCCCACGGCGACGCCCCAGCTCTTGGGCGAGACGAGGGTCAGTGCGTCCCGGGCGAACCGCTCGGCCGTGGCCATCCGCCCCCGGCGTATGTCGATGAACGCGCGCAGGTTGGCCAGGAGGGCCTGCCACATCGAGGCCCGCCGCTGCGCCGCCTGCCGCAGCAGGGAGTCGCCCCAGTGCACGGCCCGGTCGAGCTGGTTGAGGTGGATGAGCGACACCAGGGCCGCGGAGAGCGTCGGCAGGCTGTGGTCGTCCAGCCTGGCCCCGAGCAGGGTCTGCTCGGCGGCGCCCAGCGCGTCGTCCCCGGCGCTCTGCGGGAGCACGGGGCTCACGTACAACGCGTTGCCGGTGGAGATCCGGGCCGCCGGGGCGTGCGCCTCGACGAGCCCGGAGCTGACGTGGCCCACCTGGTGGCGGGGGAAGAGGCCGGGAAACGCCCAGCCGAGCCCCATGCGGATCGGGTCGAGTTCCTTGGTGGGACCGCTGCCGTGCCGCTGCATGGCCTGGAGGACGTCGAGGACCTGCTCGGTATGGCCGAACCAGAGCAGGTGCCCGACCAGCGCGACGGCGTCACGGAACTCCAGCCGGTTGTCGAGTGCGGCGGCGCTCAGGCCCGGCATGTAGGGCAGGGCCGCCTCCGGGCTGCCGCGCCACTTGGCGCGGACGAGTGCCGCGGTGATGGCGGCGTGCTCGCGTTCGTCGGTCGAGGCACGGCCGGCCATCCGCAACCAGGCGATGGCGGAGTCGGCGTCGTTCGCGGCGAGCGCCTCGTCGGCGGCCTCCCGCAGCACGGATATGGTCCAGTCGCCGTCGGCTCGTCCGGCGCTGGCCAGGTGCTGCGCCACCACGGTGGCCGACGCCCCGTGCTCGTGGAGTACGCGGGCGGCCTCGCCGTGCAGGTCGGAACGGTCCGCGCCGTCCGGGGACCACAGAACCGCTTCGCGGGCGGCGTCTTGGCGGAACCGCCCGCCACGCAGCAGTCCGAGGCCGTGCAGGGCGCTGATGGCCCGGGCGAGCGACTCGGGGTCGGAGCCCAGGATGTCGGTGAGCACGGGCAGGGTCGCGTGCTTGCCCATGACCGCGATCGCCCGCGCCACGTTCAGGGTCAGCGGAGCCCCGCGGTAGAGGCAGGCCGAAACCGCGCGCGAGAAGGCGTCACCGGGCGTCAGCTCGGCTCCCGCCGCCCGAGCCTCGGCATGGTGGTCCTCCAGCATGGCGTGGACCAGGAGGGGGTTGCCGCCGGTCACGTCGTGGCACGAGGCCGCGACACGGCGCGAGGCGCGTATGCCCAGATCCTCGGCGAGGATCTCCGCGACACCGTCCCTGGACAGCAGTTTGAGCCGGATCTGGTGACAGTGCCGGTGACGCAGGAGCTCCGCGTCGAACCGGGGATGACTGAATTCCGGCTCGTCACACTGGTTGAGGATCAGAAGCACCCGTGCGGGGCGCAGACTGGCCCGCCGTATGAGATAGAGGAGTGCCTCGAGCGACGGCACGTCCGCATAGTGGACGTCGTCGACTCCTATCACCACCGGTGCGCGACTACTGAGGGCGTAGAGCGCCTGGCTCACCACGGACGGCGCACGGACATCGAATTCACCGGTCACATCCGTTTGCGATTCCCACAGCGACCGAGGCCCTTTTACCTCTGCGGTGGAAATGCTGTGTGCCGCGTCCTCCATGAGACGCCGGACGTTGTCATCATTTTCCGTATAAGGCGCGGAACTCGCTATGATCTGGCCGATCACTCCGAGCGGTAAGGCCCGTTCCGTCCGCGAGCCGGTCGCCTGAAGAAATACAGCGCCCTCACCGACGACTTCTCGGGCAAAGGCGTGCAGTAGAGCGGACTTGCCGCTGGCCACGGCCCCCGATACGACCGCCAGCTGAACAGTTCCCTTCTTCCCTTCGGTGAACAACCGCCGTAGGGTTTTGAGTTCTCTTTCCCTTCCAGCTAAGTGCATACTTCCCCCGCATCTCACAACGACGCGTACAGCCCGGGGCCGGACACCCCTGACGACTTGACCAAGACTTTGCGAGTCTGCCATACGGGTAGGACCGCGGCAGCGAGTGATCCGCTGTTGGCGCGAGTTTTCCCGCCGGCCGAATAAGCGGGGGACGGGATTCCGTTACTCGGGGATCACCGTGGGCGCGGGGCTCACCCGCCTGCCGCCGAACGAGCGGGTGCCGAACGCACCCATGCGGAACTCGCCCGCGATCCTGTCACCGTCGACGGTCGCCCGGCCGGAGAACCTCAGGACCTGCGGCTTGCGCAGCGTGGACTTCCACGTCAGCTGGTTTCCGTCGACCGCGCCCTCTTCGAGGGCGACCTTGCTCTCGACCATGTCGAGCGTTCCGGTGAAAGCGTCGGCCGTCTCGACGATGGACAGCACCCACTCGAAGTCGCCCTTCGGCGTGTGCGCCGTGATCTGCCAGTCCCCCGCGATGCTCATCGTGCCCCCTGCCCGCGCCACATGACACTCATGCGGCGCTCGTCCGTACGAGTAGTGGTGTGCTCGATCGACTTCAGGCTAGGAAGCGGGCATTGTCTCCCTCTAAAGCCGCAAGGGGCGCCCACGGCCGTCAAGGCCCCGGGCGCCCCTGCCCCCAGGGGGGCCGGACGGCGTACCGCCTACTCGCTCAGCAACTCGGAGACGGTGGCTGCCAGCGCCTGATCGGCGAGCATGCCGCCGTGGTCCACGTCGCACCTGATCTCGCGGGCCACCGCCACCTCCGTACCCGCCGATCGCATCGCGTTCAGGCCACTCAGCGGCGTGTTGGAACTGAACGCGACGGCGGAGCGCCAGCGCTCGCGCGGGTCGATGTCGCCGGCTGCGGCAAGGTAGTTCAGGAAGGTGCCGAAGACCTCGAAGAGCTCCGCCCGGCGCCGTTCGTCCAGCCCGGCTTTGGCGAGCGCCGGTTCACCGAAGTCCCACATCAGGGAGATCAGCGCGTCTTTCAGGTCACCGAGATCCTCGGTCTCCTCGTAGGCACGCCGGCCGATCTCCCTGGCCTCGGCGATGTCCTGCGCCGGCAGAACGGAGTTCATGAACCCGGTGACCTTCTGGAACTGCCACATCAGCGTCTGCGCCGTTGACAGTTCGGGGTCGAACAACACGAGGAGTGGCTCGGTCGTCTGCCACTGGGCGATGCGCTCCGCCAACGCGGCGGCATACACGGACCCGGCACAGAACCCCAACAGCGCCTTCACATGCGGACGTTCCTCCGCCGGCTTGCGCGCCCACCGATCGATGTAACCGGCGCCCGTGGCGGCGAACGGGCTGCCCGCGACCGGCGGAACGGTCTCCCAGACGGTCGCGGCGACCTTGAGATGGGCCACCAGGTCGGTGAACCGCGCCTCGGGCCGCCCGGTGGTGTCGAAGTCCACCGCCAGGACCACGGACCCCGACGGGTCGCTGTCGGTCAAAATCTTCCACGCCGCTGTTTCCGTCATCGTCATCCCTTGTTCGCAGACGGCTGGAGCGACGACGAGTGTAGAACCCACCGGATAACTCCGGACAGCCCCTACTGCCCCTATACGGATTCCCGCAACAGGTAGGGGTATCCGTGCTTAGCGCGACTCTCCTATCTTGCTTTTGAAAGGCTACGCCTGACAGCACCCCGCGCGCCGCGCCGACCGTGCGACCCCGCAGGAGAGGACCCCACGTGGAACCCGCAGCGAAGCCCACCGCCCGATCCGCCAGCGCATTTTCCGTGGCCACGCGCAAGGAAGAGGCCATGTGGCTGCTGGAGCGGCTCGTTCCCGAAAGCGCGGCGAACAATCTGGCGCTGGCATTCCAGGTCGACGGCAAGCTGGACGCTCCGGCTCTGCACAATGCCGTCACGATCCTGTGCAACCGCTATGAGGTTCTCCGTACCGTCTATTTCGCGACCGGTGCCGAGCTGGTGAAGAGCGTCGTGGCGGCCGACGAGTTCTCCGTCGGAATATCCGAGTTCGACGATTTCTCCGCGGCGCCCGAGGAGATGGACCGGGCGCTGCGGCCGTTCGTCACCCGGCGTTTCGTCCTCGACGGGCGCCCGCTGGTCCGCGCGGGCCTCTTCCACCACCCCGACGGCGATGTCGTCTGCCTGGCGTTCCACCATCTCGTCTACGACATCATCTCCGGGACCGTGCTCCTGGAGGAACTGCTGGCGGCATACGAGTCGGCCGTGGCCGGCCGGCCCCCGACCGGGGAACTGCTGACCGAGGTCCCGGCCTTCCACGAGCCGGAGCCTTCGTCGGCGAGCCTCGACTTCTGGCGCGGCCGGATGGCGGACTTCGACCCGTCCTCCCTCGACCTGTGGTGCACCGCGCCGGACTCGGCGGACCCGACGCTGAAGGGCGATCAGGTCACCCACTCCCTGTCCCCCGAGGCGGTGGCCGTCGTCAAACGGCTGCCCCTGGAGGTGCGGGCGCCGGAGGCCGTCGTGCTGCTCGCCGCGTTCGATCTGCTCCTGGCGGCACACGGGGCCGGACCCGACATCACCGTCGGCTCTCCGGTGAGCGTGCGCCCCAGGGAGGCGCCCCGCACCGTCGGTCACCACACCAACGTCCTGCCCCTGCGGGTCCTCGTCGACCCAGCGGACAGCTTCCGGACGCTCGTGCGCAAGGCCCGCGACACCTACTTCGCCGCGCTGTCCCACGCGGACGTGCCGGTCGACAGCGTTTCCGAGCTGGTCCCGCGAGCCGGGGCGTCCTGGCGGAACAGGCTCTGCCGTCATCTGTTCAACTACTTCCCGCAGCTGACCGAGGCGGAGTTCGAGGTGTCCGGCCAACGGGTGCGGCCGGTGGTCGTCGAGAGTGGCTACAGCAAGTTCGACCTGGAGTTCTTCGTCGCCTCCTCGGCCGACGCCATCCGGATCACCGCCCGCTACGCCACGGAGAAACTGGACGAGGACGGCGTACGGGCGCTGCTGCTGCGCTACGAGGCACTGCTGCTGTCCTTCGGCGAGGACGTGGACCGGCCGACCGGTGGACTGCGGATCTGGAACGACCAGGACCGGGCGGTCATCGAGGCCGCGAACGACACCGCCCGCGCCTTCGATCCTCCGAACGTCGTGGAGGCCGTACGCCGACACGCCCTCGACACCCCGGACGCGGTGGCCGTTCGGCAGGGCGACGCCTCCGTGACGTACGCCGGGTTGTGGCGCTCGGCCGTGCGCGTGCGCGACCTGCTGGTCACCTCCGAAGTCGGCCCGGGGGACGTCGTCGCACTCGCCGCCGCACGGAGCGCGTCGCTGACCGCCGCCGTGCTCGGCACCTGGCTGGCGGGGGCCGCGTATCTGCCGGTGGACCCGGAGCATCCCGCGCACCGCGTGGCGTACCTGCTCTCGGATTCCGGGGCGAAGGTCGTGCTGACCGACCGCGACCTGTCGTGGCCGGTCGACGAGGACGTGGTGGCACTGACGCTGCCGCCGGTCGCCGAGGCCGCCGCAGACCTGCCCGAGATCGACGTGCCGAGCCGGATCGACCCCGGCTCCCCGGCCTATCTCATCTACACCTCCGGGTCGACCGGGCGGCCCAAGGGCGCCGTCATCCCGCATCGCGCCGTCTCCAACATCGCGGCGGACTACACCGTGCGGCTGCGTGCCACTGCGCGGGACGCGACGCTGTGGATGACGACGTTCGCCTTCGACATGGCCAACCTCGAGCACTACGTCCCGCTCTACTCGGGCGGTCACATCGTGGTCGCGCCGGACGAAGCACGCACCGACGGCGCCGTGCTGCGGGACCTGCTCGAACGCCATGACCCGGGGATCGTCCAGGCCACTCCGACGACCGTGCGGCTCGTCCTGGACCAGGTGGCTGACCGCCTGGCGGGGCGCCGGGTGGTCATCGGGGCGGAGCCCGTGCCCGTTCCGCTCGCCGAGCGGCTGCTCGCCACGGGCTGCGAGGTGCACCACGCCTACGGTCCGACCGAGACCACGACCTGGTGCACCTGGGGGCTGCTGCCCGCTCGGCTGGGCGGTCGGCTGGACATCGGCGTACCCATCTGGAACACCCGCGTCATGGTCCTGGGCCCGGACGGCCGGGAACTGCCCATCGGTGTCAGCGGCGAGGTGTGCATCGCGGGGGACGGTGTCGCTCTCGGCTACCACGGCCGACCCGACCTCAACGCCGAACGGTTCGGGGAGCACCCCGTGTACGGGCGCTACTACCGCTCCGGCGACCTGGGCCGATGGCGCCCGGACGGCACCCTGGAGCTGTTCGGGCGGGCGGACCGACAGGTCAAGCTGCGCGGCAACCGCATCGAACTGGGCGAGATCGAGGCGACGTTGCTCGCACACGCCGGCGTCAGGGCGGCCGCCGCCGTCGTCGTCGGGGACCGCAGCGCCGATGGCCGTCTCGTCGCGTTCGTCGAGGCGGCCACCGACGGCCGGGACCTCACCGACGAGCTGTGGGAACACGCGCGCTCGGAGCTGCCGCGCTCGGCGATCCCGCAGGACTTCGTCGTCCTGGAGTCACTGCCGACCAATGCCAACGAGAAGGTCGACTACCCCGCGCTCGAGGCGCTGGCCACCGGGCGGGCGGGCACCCCAGCGGTACCCGGCCACGGTGTTGAGCAGGGCGCGGAGCGGGCGGCGGGCGCGGAGCCCGGCGAGGAAGCCGACGAGCTGGTACGGACGCTGATGGGGCTCTGGCAGCAGTTGCTCGGCCGTGACGAGGTGACACCCGAGTCCAACTTCTTCACCAGCGGAGGCCATTCGCTGCTCGGCGCCCAGTTGGTGCAGCGGATCGAGGAGGCGGTCGGTGTGCCGCTGAAACTCGGCGATCTGTTCGCCGCGCCGACCCCGGTGGCGCTCGCGGCTCACATCCGCTCCGCCGGGGGCAGCTGATCGCGTAGGCAGGGTAGGGGTGAGCTCGTAGGAATACGTACGAGACATATATGAGGAAAACCGCTCGGGACGGTCACGGGACCGTCCCGAGCGGCGTCGCGCACCGGTCATCTCATGCGGAGCCGGTGCGGGTCAGGGTCCGCAGCGAGGTCGCCAGGGTGTCCGCCAGCTCCGGCCCGTACTGGTCCAGGTAGAAGTGACCGCCGGGGAAGACCCGGAGGTCGAACTCCCGGGAAGTGTGGTCTCCCCAGGCCGCGGCCTCCTCGACCGTGGTGTGCGGATCGGTGTCGCCGACCAGCATCGTGACGGGACAGTCGAGCCGCACTCCGTGGGTGCGGGGGTGGGTCTCGACGGCCTGGTAGTCGCCGCGGACGGCGGGGAGGATCGAGGCGAGCAGATGCTCGTCGTCGAGCCAGGCCGGATCGGTGCCGCCGGCCTCGGTCAGCTCCCGTACGAGACCGGCGTCGTCCCTCAGGTGCACGGTGCCGCCGCGCAGCCGTGACGGGGCCGGGTACCCGGACGCGAACAGCTTCACCGGGGGGTTGCCCCGGTCCTGGAACCGGCGAGCCACCTCGAAGGCGACGATCGAGCCCATGCTGTGCCCGAAGAAGGCCAAGGGGCGGTCGTCCCATCCGGTCAGCGCGGCGAAGGCGCGGTCGGCGAGTTCGGCGAGAGTCTCGACGCAGCCCTCCGCGAACCGGTCCTGCCGACCCGGATACTGCAGGGCGACCGTGTCCACGGCGGGGCCGAGCGTCTCGGAGAGCGGGTAGAAGTAGCTGGCGGCGCCGCCCGCGTGCGGGAAGCAGACCAGCCTCACCGCCGCGCTGCCGGACGGGTGGAAGCGGCGGACCCACTCCCCCGCGGGGTTCCCTGAGACCGTCATGCGCTGAACTCCTCCTCCTGTGCCGGTGTCGTGCCGTGGTCGGTCCGGAAGCGGTTGATCGCCTCGACGTGCTCGGCGCGCATCTCCTCGTCACGCACGCCCAGGCCTTCCTCGGGGGCGAGGCACAGCACACCGACCTTGCCCTGATGGAGGTTGCGGTGCACGTCGTACGCCGCCTGGCCGGTCTCCTCCAGCGGGTAGACCTTCGACAGCGTCGGGTGGATCTTCCCCTTGACGATGAGGCGGTTGGCCTCCCAGGCCTCCCGGTAGTTGGCGAAGTGCGAGCCGATGATCCGCTTCAGGGACATCCACAGGTAGCGGTTGTCGTACTCGTGCGAGTAGCCCGAGGTCGAGGCGCAGGTGGTGATGGTGCCGCCCTTGCGCGTGACGTACACGGACGCACCGAAGGTCTCACGGCCGGGGTGCTCGAAGACGATGTCGACGTCCTCACCACCCGTCAGTTCGCGGATGCGCTTGCCGAAGCGCTTCCATTCCCTGGGGTCCTGGGTGTTCTCGTCCTTCCAGAACCTGTACCCCTCGGCGCCACGGTCGATGACCGCCTCGGCGCCCATCGAGCGACAGATCCGCGCCTTGCGCTCACTGGACACCACACAGATGGGGTTGGCGCCGCCCGCCAGCACCAACTGGGTGGCGTAGCTGCCGAGTCCGCCGCTCGCGCCCCAGACGAGGACGTTGTCGCCCTGCTTCATCCCGGCACCGTTGCGCGAGACCAGCTGGCGGTACGCCGTGGAGTTCACCAGACCGGGCGCCGCCGCCTCCTCCCAGCTCAGGTGCGCGGGCTTCGGCATCAGCTGGTTCGACTTCACCAGCGCGATCTGCGCCAGGCCGCCGAAGTTGGTCTCGAAGCCCCAGATGCGCTGCTCGGGGTCGAGCATCGTGTCGCCGTGGCCGTCCGACGCCTCCAGTTCGACCGACAGACAGTGCGCGACGACCTCGTCGCCCGGCTTCCAGGCGTTCACCCCGGGGCCGGTGCGCAGGACCACACCCGCCAGATCGGAGCCGAGGACGTGGTAGGGCAGGTCGTGCCGCGCGGCCAGCGGCGACAGCCTGCCGTACCGCTCGAGGAAGCCGAACGTCGGCAGCGGCTCGAAGATCGACGACCAGACCGTGTTGTAGTTGACGGAGCTCGCCATGACCGCGATGAGCGCCTCGCCCATTCCGGGCTCGGGCGTGGGCACGTCCTGAACGTGGAGCGACTTGCGCGGGTCCTTGTCGCGGGACGGCGTCCCCTCGAACATCCCGACGTCCTCCTTCAGGACGACGTTCGCGCGGTAGGACTCGGGCAGTGGCAGCGCGGTGAAGTCGTCCGAGACCGCGTCACCGGAGAGGACGGCGCTGATGATCTCTTGCATTTCGGTTCCCCAACGTTGGGTCGTGGCGTCGCTGCGTCGGACGCCGGTGAGTAGGTGGACCACGCGAGAACCCCTACGTTCGCCTGGGGTTCTTCGGGCTCGGGGGACTGGGGGATCTAGGGGTGTTCGCCCACGGAGCGGGGCTGAGACCCTGCTGTGACGATGCGCAACCCTGCTCGGTGCGAGGAGATCCACTGATGGAAGTTGTCGGGAAAGGCTTCCTGGCCCACAACCTGGAGCCGGTCATCGACCGCCATCCTCGCGCCACGGTGCTGGCGGCGGGTGTGTCCACCACGGTGGCCGACTCCCCGATGCAGTTCCGGCGTGAGGCGGAGCTGCTGCGCGAGCAGGCCGAACGGTGCCGCCGGGCGGGCCGGCTGCTGGTGTTCCTGTCGAGCGCGTCGCACGCCATGTACGGCAGCCCCGACACGGCCGCGGACGAGACCTACGCGGTGACCCCCTCGTCCCCTTACGGACGGCACAAGCTGGCCATGGAGCAGGAACTCCGCGAGAGCGGTACGCACTGGCTGACGCTGCGGCTGAGCCACACGGTCGGTCCAGGCCAGCGGGGGCACCAGTTGCTGACGTCGCTCATGCGGCAGATCCGCTCCGGCCGGGTCAAGCTGTTCCGCGGTGTGCACCGCGACCTGATCGACGTCCGTGACGTGGTGGCTGCCCTGGACGGCCTGTTGGCGGCGGGGATTCGCAACGAGATCGTCAACGTCGCCTCCGGGACCGCGTATCGGATCGAGGACATCGTCGACGGCGTGGAGGCCAGGCTCGGTTGTGCCGCCACCCGGGAGATCGTCGAGGTGCCGTCCAACCGCACCGTGGTCTCGGTGGAGAAGCTGCGCCGGCTGGTGCCTGCGGCGTGCCCGCCCGGCGGTCTGCCGTACCTGAACGTGCTGCTCGACCGGTACGTCGCGGAACGGCAGACGCCGCCGTCAGAACCTGGACAGCACGTCGCGCAGGGCGTCGATGACCCGGTCCTGAGCCGCCTCGGACAGGGTCGGATACATCGGTAGGGAGAAGATCTCGTCCGCGAGCCGCTCGGTGACGGGCAGGTCCCCCTTGGCGTAGCCGAGGTGCTCGAAGCCCGTCATGGTGTGCACGGGCCACGGGTAGCTGATGTTCAGCGCGATGTCATGCTTCTTCAGCTCCTCGATGATCGTGTCCCGCCGGGGGTGGCGGACCACGTAGAGGTAGTAGACGTGTTCGTTGCCCTCGGTCACCTCGGGCAGGAGCAGCCCGCCCGGCCCGGCGAGGTCCGCGAGGCCCTCGGCGTAGCGCCCGGCCACCCGGCGGCGGCCTTCGATGTAGCGGTCGAGCCGGCCGAGTTTGCGGTTCAGGATCTCGGCCTGGACCTCGTCCAGGCGGGCGTTGTGGCCCGGCGTGCGGACGACGTAGTACACCTCCTCCATGCCGTAGTAGCGCAACTGCCGCATGGCCTGGTCGGTTTCGGCGTCGGAGGTGATGACGGCACCGCCGTCCCCGTAGGCGCCGAGGACCTTGGTCGGATAGAAGGAGAACGCGGCGGCGTCGCCCATGGAGCCGGCGATCCGGCCGTCGCGGCGGGCGCCGTGGGCCTGGGCGCAGTCCTCCAGGAGCTTCAGGCCGTGTTCGTCAGCGAGCCGCCGCAGCGGCGCCATGTCGACGCACTGGCCGTACAGGTGCACCGGCAGCAGCGCCTTGGTCCGGGCCGTGATCGCCTCGGCGACGCACTCGGTGTCCATGAGGAAGTCCTCCTCACGGACATCGACGAAGACCGGTTTCGCCCCGGTGCCGCTGATGGCGACCACGGTCGGCGCCGCGGTGTTGGAGACCGTGACGACTTCGTCGCCCGGTCCGACGCCGAGGGCCTCCAGGCCCAGCTTGAGTGCGTTGGTGCCGTTGTCCACGCCTGTGCAGTACGGGACGCCATGGTAGGCGGCGAATTCCCGTTCGAATCCTTCGACGCTCTGACCGAGAATGAGCTGACCGGAGGAGAACACCGTTTCCACGGCGTCGATAATATCGCTCCGCTCTTCGTCGTATTCAGCCAGGTAATCCCATATGCGAATGGCCACGGAGGCTCCTCACGATTCGAGTCCCGGATGGGTGTCGCACGGTTCTTCGGCACCATACCGTTGAAAGAGACGTAAGTGCCAGATACCGCGGGAATGAGCCACGCGGCAGCGGGCCCCGCCGACAGTACACGCTCGGACCTGCCAGGTCTCGCCCTACGAATGCGGGTTTAGCCGCGCTTCGTCCGCCTTTTAGCGACCGCTGGTGCCGTGGTGTACGACACCGGCGAATTTGGAGCGGCGATGCGCGTACTTTTTATTCCAGCTGCCGTACCCAGCCATCTCTTTCCGATGGTTCCGCTTGCCTGGGCCTTTCGCAGCGCCGGCCACGAGGTGTACATAGCGGGTCAGCCACCCGTGGTGGATTCCATTGTGGGGGCGGGATTGAACGCCATTCCGGTGGGCGCTTCCTACGACCTGATGGCAAATATCACCGCGGCCGGGGAAGCGGTGCGGCGAGAGACCGGGGAGGGACCCACCGCTTCCGGTGACGTCTCGGCGATGTCCCCGGAGGCGTTCCGCCGGTATGCCGAGCTACGGGTCGAGCCCCATGTCCGGACGGCGTTCGCGATGGTCGACGAGCTCGTCACGTTCGTCCGCGCCTGGCGTCCGGACCTGGTGGTGTCGGATCCGATCACCATGGTGGCCCCCCTGGTGGCGGCGGTGGCGGGCGCACCCCTGGTCCACCACCTGTGGGGACCGCAGCCGGCCACGCTGACCGATTTCCCCGGCTACGGCGCGGACCCGGAGAGCTGGCCGGGACAACTGCGCGAGCTGTACGGCCGGTTCGGAGTGGAACCGGCCGCCCACCACGGTGTCGGCACGGTCGACCCCGGTCCCCCGAGCCTCCAGCCGGCCCGGGTGCCCCGTCGTCTCGCAGCCCGGTATCTGCCGTTCAACGGCTCGGCCCCGGTGCCGGACTGGCTACGGGTGCCGGCCGACCGGCCGCGGGTGTGCCTGTCGTGGCTGACGCTGAACACGGTGTCCCATGAGTCGGGCGCCGCCCATCCGCTCACCGCGCTGATCGGCTCGCTGTCCACGCTGGGCGTGGAGACGGTGGTGGCCGTGCGCGCCGCCGATCGCGAGAGAATCGGGCCCGTGCCCGACGGCGTGCGGGTGGTGGTGGACCTGCCGTTGAACGCGGTTCTGCCGACCTGCGCGGCCGCGGTGAACCACGGCGGGACGGGCACCACGCTGACGGCGGCCTACTACGGCGTCCCGCAGGTCGTCGTCCCCTACAACCCCGGTCTGACGTTCAACGCGCGGCTCCTGACCGGGGCGGGTGCCGCGTTGACGCTGCCGGCCGATCCGATCGACGCCGACGACGTGGCGGCCGCCGTCTCGTCACTGCTCGGCGACTCGCCCGTCCGCAAGGCCGCGGCGGAGCTGCAGGCGGAGAACCTCGCCCAGCCCGCTCCCTCCCAGGTCCTGAAGAGCATCGAGGAGCTTGTGTGAACAACGAGGTCAGCGCCCGAGGGAAGCTCCTGCTGGAGGACCCGGACAGCACCGCCATCCCCTTCAACCGGGCGTATGTGACGGGTGCCGAGACGACGCACATGGAGGCCGCCCTGGCGAGCGGGACGCTGGAGGGTGACGGGCCCTTCACCGCACGTGCCACCGCGGTGCTCACCAGGATGATCGGCTCCGCCGCCACCTTGCTGACCACCTCGTGCTCGCACGCGCTGGACATGACGGCGCTGCTGCTCGACCTGCGGGCCGGCGACGAGGTCGTCATGCCGTCGTTCACCTTTCCCTCGACGGCCAACGCGTACGCGCTGCGCGGTGCGGTGCCGGTCTTCGTCGACTGCCGCCCGGACACGCTCAATATCGACGAGCGGCTCGTGGAGGCGGCGATCACGGAGCGGACCAAGGCGATCGTGATCGTCCATTACGCGGGGGTCGCCTGCGAGATGGACGCCATCATGAAGATCGCGGAGCGTCATGGTCTGATGGTGATCGAGGACAACGCCCACGGTCTGGGCGGGAGTTACCGCGGCACTCCGCTCGGTGCGATCGGGGCGCTGGCGACGCAGAGCTTCCACTCGACGAAGAACGCTCACTGCGGCGAGGGCGGCGCCCTCGTGATCAACCAGGTGGACCTGGTCGAGCAGGCGGAGATCATCCGCGAGAAGGGCACCAACCGCACCCAGTACTACCGGGGCACGGTCGACAAGTACCACTGGGTGGAGCTGGGTTCGAGCTATCTGCCGTCCGAACTGCTCGCCGCCTTCCTCACCGCGCAGCTGGAGAACTTCGACACGATCCAGGCGCGTCGGCTCCAGGTGTGGGACGCCTACCAGGAGCGGCTGGCGGAGTGGGCCGCCGCAACCGGTTTCAGCCGGCCCGTCGTGCCGGAGGGGTGCGTGCATCCGGCTCATCTGTACTACCTGCTGGCGCCAAACCCGGTGGTGCGTGGTGCGTTCCAGCGGCATCTGACGGAGCGTGGGGTGCAGGCGACCCCGCATTACCAGCCGCTGCACAGCGCGCCCGCCGGGCTGCGGTACGGGCGTACGGCGCCGGGAGGGTGCCCGGTCACCGAGCGGGTGGCCGATCAGGTGATCCGGCTTCCGCTCTACACCGGGCTGAGCGAGGCCGACGTGGACCGGATCGTCGCGGCGGTCACGTCGTTCCGTACCGAGGCCTGAGACGGCTGGGCGCCGGCCCGCGCCGTCCCGGCGGTACGGGGTCAGCGCACGGCGTAGTCCCCGAGCCCGGCTTCGAGGATCGCGAAGGCCCGTTCGGCGTTGGCGACGGCGTCGGCGTGGATGGCGTCGGGGGACTCCCCGGCGACCAGCCGACGCCAGTTCTCCCCGACGACGGCGTGGATGGCGCCCATGACCGCGGCCGCCACCACATGGGGGGTCATGTCGTCCGGTTCGGCGCCGGTTTCGGCGGCCAGGGTCTCGGCGAGGTCCAGCTCGTTCTTGCGGTCGAGGAGCATGGTCCGGCCGGTCAGGGCGGCGCTGCCGCGGACGACCCGCATGAAGTCGAGACCCTCCGGGCTGAGGCCGACGTGCGACTCGCGGCGGTCCAGTTCGGCGATGAACTCCCGGCGCAGGGCCGAGAGCGCGGACTCCCCCGGGGCGCGCTCGCGCACGGGCCGACCCGGGTCTCTCATCCGTTCCGCCATCGGCACCATGACGAGGTCTTCCTTGGTCGGGAAGTAGTTGAAGACGGTGACCTTGGAGACATTGGCGGCCTCGGCGACCTGGGCGACGGAGACCTGGTCGAACCCCTTGGCCACGAAGAGCTCCATGGCCGCCCGGAAGATCGCGAACCGCGTCTCCTGCTTCTTCCTCTCGCGCAGCCCCGCGGCGGGGGTGGGCGCAGCACCCTCAGTCATGGCCACAGCTTACCACTGACTTGACCCGAGTAAATCTTTGTACTTGATAAATAGATTTTCCACGGTTAAGTTTTCTCCATGACGCTGACGCAGATGAGACTGGCGACGATCGGCGCGGTCATCGCGATGATCCTGGGAATCGTCGACACCAACGTGGTGGCGACGGCCGTGTGGCCGATCGCCAAGAGCCTCGACCCCGACCACGGCCTCGAGTCCTTCCCCTGGGTGATCACCGCGTACGGACTGGCCGCCACGGTCACCCAGCCGCTCTACGGGAAGCTGTGCGACATGTACGGCCCCAAGCGGATCTACCTCTTCTCGCTGGCCACGTTCCTGACCGGGTCCGCCCTGTGCGGACTGGCCCAGAGCATGGGCGAGTTGGTGGCGTACCGGGCTGTCCAGGGCATCGGCGGCGGCGGCCTGATGGGCGTCACGCTCATCATGGTGATGAGCATCTGGCCACCGAAGGAGACGGCCGAGGGCGGGTCCACCGGAGGCGCCGGCGTCGGCATGGGCGGAGTGATGGTCGGCGTCGGCGTGGTCGTCGGACCGCTGACCGGTGGATTCATCGCCGACCAGTTCTCCTGGCGCTGGATCTTCTACATCAATGTGCCGCTGGGCCTGATCTCCTGGGTGCTGGTCGCCACTTGTCTGCGGCTGCCGGAGCGGCGCGGCGCGGAACGCATCGACTTCCTCGGCGCGGGCCTGATCGCCGGCGCGGCCGGTGCGCTGCTGCTGCTGACGGAGTGGGGTGGGCACGAGTACGCCTGGGGGTCGCCCGTGATCCTGCTGCTCGGTGCCACCGGGCTGGCGCTGCTGGTCGCGTTCCTCCTGCGGCAGGGGCTCGTGCGGCGGGGAGTGTGGTCCCGGTTCGTCGCGCCCGAGCCGATCTTCCCCCTCACCCTGTTCCGCAACCGGGTCTTCCGGGTGGCGAGTCCGCAGGAGTTCTTCGCCGGCATGGTCATCATCGGCGCCGTCGTCTATGTGTCGCTCTACCTCCAGACGGCGCGTGACGTGCGCGCCGCCGAGGCAGGGCTCTATCTGCTGCCGATGGCCGTCGGCATGACGGTGTCCGGGATCGTCTCCGGTCGCGTGGTGCAAAAGCCCGGCCGGTTCCGAAAGGTCATGGTCAGCGGCATGACCATGGTGACGGTGTCCATGGCACTGCTGAGCCTGCTGCGGGCCGACACCTCCGCGTGGCTGCTCAACGGCTCCCTGCTGCTCCTGGGCGCGGGCCTCGGACAGGTGCTGGGCCTGGCCCTGGTGGCCGTGCAACTGACCGCGCCCGAGGAGCAGATGGGCGTGGCGATCACCTCGGTTCGGTTCAGCCAGATGCTGGGCGGCGCCATCGGCACCGCCATCCTCGGTACGGTCCTCGCCCGCTCGTACGCGTCGCACCTGCCCGACTCCCTCAAGGACGCGCAGGGCGGCGAGCCGAGCGCCGCACGCATCCAGGAGCTGCCCGCGGACGTCCAGCCCCAGGTGGTCGACGCACTGGTGGGGGCCACCAACACGGTGTTCCTGGTCGGGGCGGGGATCGCGGCGCTCACGCTCGCCATCACGTACTTCTTCCTGCCCGAGCCCACACCCAGCGAGCGGACCCCGGCGGCCGACCCCGCCCCGGCCACCTGAGACGGCGAGGCCACCGCGTTCCGCTCGACGCCGCCTGAACGGCCTTAGCGGCCCCCAAGCCCCGATGCCTACGCTCGCTGCCCACGCGACCACGGCCGGGTCAGCCCGGCCACGGGCTCGACGAGAGGAAGGTGCAAGAGTGAACGAACGGCGTTTCTGCGTTCTGCTGGGCCCGGACGCCGCGGGCAAGTCCTCGGTCATGGCGGAGATCCGTGCCAGGCGGCCCGAGTGGCGGCTGCTCTCCACTGACGACGCGCTCGTCCCGCCGCAGCACGCGCTCATCGGCCGGCTGCGGCGGAACGTCGTCGACGACGTCCTGCCGGCGCTGGAGACCTCGTACTCCGCCGACTTCCTGGCCAGTCTGCTGCAGACCGCCGTCGTGTACCTGAGGGACGAGGTGCGGCGCCAGGACGGCGCGGCCCCGATACTCGTGGATTCCTACTACTACAAGATCCTCGCGAAGTGCCGGCTGGCCGGTGTCGCGGGGAACCCCATGTACACCTGGTGGCGCTCCTTCCAGCAGCCGCAGGCCGTGGTCTACCTCGACGTGTCGCCCGAGTCCGCCTGGCGGCGCTCGGCGGACGGCGCCCGGCTCAACCCGCTGGAGCACCACGGGGCCCGCCCGGAGTGGCCGGGTTTCGAGAGCTATCAGAAGAACCTCCGCAAGCTGCTCCTGGAAGAGGTGCGTGATCTGCCAGTGACGATCATCGAGGAACAGCCCAGCGTGGGGCGGGCGGCGGACGCCGTACTGGAAGCGCTCGCGTCGTGAACGCGGTCAAGGGGTGGGCGGCCCCGGGACACGCCGACCGGTACCGGGAGCGGGTCTTCGCCGAACGCGACACCCTGCGAACGGCGTTGGCCGACATGCGGGAACGACAGCGGCGCGTCCTCGCCGACCTCCTCGACCACAACGCGGAGACGGAGTTCGGCCGTGAGCACGGATTCGGCCGCATCCGCGACATCGACGAGTTCCGCAGGGCCGTGCCCGTCCAGGACTACGCGGCTCACGCGCCCCTGATCGAGCGCACGGCGGCAGGCGAGCAGAACCTGCTGTCCGCGGACCCGCCCGTGGTGTACTTCACCAGCAGCGGCAGCACCGGCGCGCACAAGAAGATCCCGATCACACGGCACTTCATGCGCACCACCTTCTTCCCCTTCTACTACGCGGCGTGGGCGCCCCTGATCGAGAACTTCCCCGAGGTCGCGAGCCGGCCCGACGCCGTGCTCAACCTCAAGCACGACCCGCTCGCCGCGCCCCCCACCACGGCCGACGGCCGCCCCCATGTCGGCGCCAGCCAGGTGGACTTCGGCGCGAAGTTCGGTGAGGAGCTCGCGGCCGAGCTGGGCACCGCCGCCCCCTGGGCCGCCCTTCCCGTGGACGTCGCCCCCGACGACCACCTGGAGAAGGCGTACCTGCGGCTGCGCCTCGCGGTGCAGAGCGACGTGCGGTGCTTCATCGGCATCAACCCGGCGATGATCGCGGCCGTGCCCTACCAGCTGAACCTGTGGTGGGACCGCATCGTCAAGGAGGTCCACGACGGCACCCTGGGCGGCCTGCCGTACGGCTCCCCCGCCCCCCGGCGCGCCCTCGAACTGCAGCGGCTCGCCGACTACTTCGGCACCGTGGCCCCCGCGCACGTCTGGCCCCGGGTCCGGGCCCTGTTCTGCTGGACGACCGGCGTGGCCTCCCTCTATCTGCCCGCGCTGCGCGAGGAGTTCGGCATCGGGGTCGCCGCGCTCCCGGCGCCTGTCGCGGCGTCGGAGGGACCGGTCGGGGTACCGCTGGACCGGCACGGCGACGCGGGGAGCCTCGTCGTGTCCGCGTCCGCGTACGAGTTCGTGGACGCCGACGCGGACCTCACCCCCGACGTGGCGACCCTGCTGCCGCACGAGCTGGAGGCGGGCCGCGAGTACCACGTGGTCTTCAGCCACGTGGGCGGCCTGTACCGGTACGCCGTCGGCGACGTCGTCCGGGTCGTGGACCTGCCCGGCGGTGTACCGCGCGTCGCGTACGCAGGCCGCGCCACCCGGTCCGACGCCGCCGGTGAGCGGCTGCGCGAGGGGCAGGTGGTGCGAGCCCTGCACGCCGCGCTCGCCGGCACCGGACTCACGCTCGTCAACGTCGCCTGCCGGGTGGCGACAGCTCCGGGAGCACCCCCGCGCTACGTCTTCGCGGTCGCCCCCGGCACCCGCTGGCAGGACGCGGAGGCCGAGCACTTCACCGACCTGCTCGACGCGGGCCTCGAACGGGAGTCCGCCGGCTACCGGCGGGCGCGGACCGAACGCCGGCTCGTCCGTCCCGAACTGGTCCTGCTCGACCGCGACGCGTTCCAACGGGACTGGCACGCGGCCGTCGGCGACGGTGTCCGCCCCACCCAGGTCAAGGACCGGCTGTTCCGGCAGGACGAAGCGCTGTGGCAGCGCCTGACCGGCACGACACCGGTGTGACGCACTCCCCCGCATCCAGCACACAGGAGAGCCCCCAGATGACCGACCTGCTGTCCGCCGTCGAGCGGACCGCCCTGCTGACCGCGGCCCTGCGCGCCGCCGAGACCGCGCGCGAGGACCGCCTCTACAGCGACCCGTACGCCGCCCGGCTCGCCGGCGGCATCGGCCCCGAGCTGCTGGCCGAGGTACGGGCCGCGACCTTCCCGCCGGACCGGCCGCGCTCGCTGCCCAGCACCCCGGACTACAACGCTATCCGCACCAGGTTCTTCGACGACTTCCTGCACGGTGCCGCCCAGGACCCGCAGATGACGCAGATCGTGCTGGCACCCGCCGGCATGGACTCGCGGGCCTACCGGATGGAGTGGCCGGATCACGTCCGCTACTTCGAGGCCGACCGTCCGGCCGTGCTGGCGTTCAAGGCGGACCGGCTGGAGGGCGTCGCCCCCCGGGTGGCCCACCGCACCGTCGCCGTCGACTTCACCGTCGAAGGCTGGGAGGGTGAGCTGATCGCCGCCGGGTACGACCCGGAACTGCCCTCCACCTGGCTGCTGGAGGGCCTTCTCTACTACATCCGCGAACCGGACGCGCACCGGATGCTGGAACGCGTGGCAGCGCTGTCCGCGCCCGGCAGCCGCATCGCCGCCGACCTCGTCAACGCCGCCGCCCTCACCCGGCCGGACATGCGCGGGCTGCTGGACGTCTTCGCCCGCTGGGGCTGTCCCTGGCTGTTCGGCAGCGATGAGCCGGAGGCACTCTTCGACCGGTACGGGTTCGACGTCCGCGCCGTCCAGCCCGGTGAGCCGGAGGCGGACTTCGGCCGCTGGCCGGACCCGGTACCGCCGCGCGACGTCAAGGACGTACGGCGGGTCTTCTTCATCCACGGGCGGCGCCGGTGACCGGGCCCGCGGCCGTCGTCGTCGGCGGGAGCGTCTCCGGCCTCGCCACCGCGCTCGCCCTGGCCGGGCGGGGCGTTCCGGTGCGGGTCCTGGAGCGGGGCGCGCCACCTCCGCAGGGCCCGGCCGCCAAGGCCGCCGACGCCTGGCACCGGCCGGCCCTCCCCCAGTGCGGCCACTCCCACATCCTCACCTCGCTCGGCGTACGCGAGCTGCGCGACCACGCTCCTCGCGTGCTGGAGGCCGCCGTCGAGGAGGGTGCGCGGCTGCTCGACCTCACCGTCGCGGCGCCTCCCGCCGGCGGCCCGCGCGAGGTCACCGACCCCGAGCTGATCGCGCTCGCCGTCCGACGCACGGTGTTCGAGCTGGTGCTGCACCGCGCCGTGCGGAGTCTTCCGCAGGTCACCATCAGCCACGGTACGGCGGTCCGAGGGCTGCTCCTGGATCCGTCCGCGACCCGGGCCTCGGGCGTCGTCACCGACCGGGGCGAGCGGGTGCCCGCCCGGTTCGTCGTGGACGCCACCGGACGCGGATCCGCCTCGCGGTCCTGGCTGACGGACGCCGGCCTGCCCGTGCCGGACGACCTGACCGCGCCCAGCCGACTGCGCGCGTTCACCCGCTTCTACCGGCAGCACGCCCCTGACGACGGCCTGCTCGGGCCGCTGAACCGAGGCAACGCCGCAGGAGGGGTCTGGGACCACTACGCGGCGGTCGTGCACCCGGCCGACAACGGCGTCTTCGTGATCACCCTCGGCGTGCCGACCTCCGACCCGGCCACGAACCTCCTGCGCGGTCCGGCGGCCTTCACCGCCGCCGCCCGCCTCTCCCCCTTCGTGGCGGCGTGGGCGGACGACCGGGCCGCGACGCCGCTGACACCCGTACGCGCCATGACCCTGCCGCCGAACATCCTGCGCGGCACCGCGCAAGCCGGCGGCTCGCCGGTGGCCGGGCTGTTCCCGGTCGGCGACGCCGCCTGCGTCACCGACCCGCTGTACGGCCGCGGCATGTCGCTCGCCCTGCACCACGCCTTCCGGTTGGCCGCGCTGCTCGACGGACACCCGGAGGTGGACGAGCGGCAGAGCGAGCTGGCCGCCCGCCTCGCCGACGGGTTGTACCGCCCGTGGTACGAGCAGTCCGTCCACGACGACCTGGTCCGCGACCGCCTGTGGCGCGCCCGGATCCATGGCGTCGCGCCGCCCCCGACGCCGCCCGCCGCCCCGGGCCGCCCCGGTGTCGCCGAGGTGGCGCGGGCAGCCGCCGTCGACGCCACCGTGTGGCGCGGTCTGACGCGCGTGCTGATGGGCCTGGACACGCCCGCCGGGATCTTCGACGACGCCGCGTTCCGGGCCCGGGTTGGCGGTGCCCGCACCGACGGCGCCGGCCCCGCCCACCGGCCGCCGACCCGGGAAGAACTGCTGGAGGCCCTCGCTGCCGGGGAGGCGGCCTGATGGGCGGCGGCACCACCCGGAAGGTGCTGCTCGCGCCGATCACCGTCACGCCGTCCAAGCCGCTGACGCCCAGCCACCTCAAGGGGCTGTTGTGGACGGACGTGATGTTCCGCGCCACCGCACCGCTCGCGGACGTCACGTACCGGTACAGCCACACGACGTACCACCCGACCGAGCAGACCCTGGGATTCTGGGAGTTCCTCGACCGCACCCTGGGCGACACCGACTACGCCTCGCTGTCCGAGGACGAGATCGGCGAGCTGTACGTCCGCTTCCGCGCCGAGGAGACGGCGCCCGCCGCCGAGCACCTGCGCCCGTACGCGGAGGCCGTCGAGCGCACCGGCTTCGTGCACCCGGCCAGCGCGCGGGTGCTGCAACTGTGGGCCGGGCACTACGAACGACTCGGCCTGCACGACCCCGGGCTGCTGGCGCACCAGCCCCCCGGCTACGGGCTTGAGGAGATGGTGGAGGACCTGGTGGCGGCCGGCGTCGGTCTGGACCAGCGCGGCTGGGGCGGACCCGTGTACCTCGACGCCACCCGGTTCGGCCTGCCGCTGCGCCGGATCATCACGTCCGACGGACGCCCCAACTACGTCGCCTGCGCCCTGCGCGAGCTCCTGCCCCTCGCCCCCCGCTACGACGAGGTGGTGGTGCTGTACGACCGTGAACTCGACCCCGACTACCAGCTCCTGCAGCGTGTGCTGGGCGAAAGGGGGTGCGTGGTGCACCGCGTGCCGGTCGGCCGGGTGCCCATCGAGGGGAAGATCGCCTCCGCCCGGCACGGCGGCTGGCGGGGCCACACCGTCGATGCCCTGCTGCGGTCCGTCGGCGAGGAGTACGGCCCCGCGGCCTGCCGGCTCGGCATGCGCCTGTACTTCATCGCCGTCCTCGGGCCAGGGCAGCAGCAGTCCTTCCGGTACGACCTGCTCCGCAAGAGCCTGGGCCGCGCCGAGCAGTTGCTGGCCCGTTCGCAGACGACGCCTGGGCCGGGCGGCGACGGTGTCGTCAGCACCCTGGCCCGGCATCGCGGCGACCACCTGCACATCGATCCCTACCGGCTCACCTCGTCCCTGCTGGGTCGAAGACGCCGGGCCCCCGACCACGACCTGCTCACCACGGTGTTCTTATGACGCTCACCCGAGAACTCCTGCTCACCACCGCCGCGGAGCGGCTCCGGCTGGCACGCCCCGAGCTGACCGCACGCCTGGATCTCTCCGACACCGAAGCCCTCGTGCGGGCCAAGGCCGCCGTCGCCGGGCAGGACGGCCCGGCCGACGCGGCGTCGGTCGTCGCCGTCATCGGCCGCTTCTCACTGCCGCAGTGGGTGCGCGAAACCTGTCGCTTCGCACTGTCCCTGCCGCCCGACCGTGCCGATTCCTGGCGCCGGTCGTTCACCCGGACCGTCTGTCTGGCCGGGCAGCCCGCCAACCTCCGTGAGCGGTTCGCCTTCGACCACATCGCCGACGACGGCTCGGCGGCCTGGCTGGGACCCACCACCGACGCGGCCGCCCTCCCGTTGCGCCGTCTGCTCAAGACGTTCGACGGGGCCCGCCCCGCCGGCGCGTGGGCACCGGTCACGGTCGAGACACCGGCGCGGGACGGTTCGGGCACCCGCCGCCCCGTCCACCGCGACGTGTACGTCGCCACCGCACGGACCACCGTCTCCGACCTGCTCGTCCAGGTGAACCACCTGCTGGCCGAGGCCGTCATGGACGGCCTGATACGCCCGGGAGACCGGCTGACCCTCCGATCCGTACCGCGCCTGGCCGGCCTGGCCGTGCCGTTCGCGGCGCTGCGCGTCGACATCGACACCCACCGTCCGCGCGAACTCATGGCGTACGCCGGGCTGACAGAGGAGACCTGAGGTGCCGCTTTCCCGTCCCGCCCCGTCCCCCCGTCCCATCCGCCTCGGGGTCCACGGCTCCGCACACCTGGCCGAGCGCATCGTGGCGGCCGCACAACGCCCGCAGGAGTGGGAGTTCGTCCCGTACGACGCCGCCGACCCGTTTGGTCCCCTGCGGGACCGTTCGCTGGACCTCATGATCGTCAAGTACGGGCTGCGGGAACCGGACATCGCCGTCAGCAGACCCGTGGCCCACGACGGCCGAGCGCTGATCGTCGGGGCCCACCACCCCTTCGCGGACCGCGCCACGGTGTCGGTCGAGGAGGCCGCTCGCTACGACGCCTTCGACCGCCCGGGCGACTTCCCGCCGTACGTCTGGGACGAGGTGGTGCCGCCGAGGACCCCCGCCGGCACGTCGATCCGCCGGGTCCACGCGCTGACCACGGTGGAGGCGATGGTCGCGGTGCTCGTCTCCACGCAGGCCGTCCACCTGTCGTTCCGGTCGCTGGACGCGATCGTACCGCCCCAGGTCAGGGTCATACCGATCCATGACCTGCCGCCCGCCCCCGTGAGGCTCGCCTGGCTGCGCGACGCGGAACTGCCCCCGGGTGCGGCCGACTTCGTCGCCGACGCCGAACACGGTGCCGCCCGACAGCCGCTCGCCTGAGCCCGCGCTCCGCCTCCCGACCCTTCCCACCCGAGAGGACTCACCGCCATGCCCACCGTCTCCGTACACGGATCACCCGTCCACTACACGGCAAAGGGCGACGGGCCAGGTCTCCTCCTGGTCCACGCCGCCGGCACGGACTCCGAGACCACCTTCGGACATCTCGTCGACGACTTCACCGGCCGGCGGACGGTCATCTCGCCCGACTTCGCCGGCAGTGGCGGGACTCCCCTGGGAGAACTCCCCCTGACGGTGGACCTGTTGGCCGACCAGGTCGTCGGAGCTGCGGAGGCGGTGACGGACGAGCCGTTCGACCTGGTGGGCTTCTCCCTCGGATCGGTCGTGGCGGCGGCCGCCGCCGCCGCGTACCCGGAGCGCGTGCGCCGTCTGGTCCTGATCTGCGGCTGGTCCCACAACGACGACCCGCGGCAGCGGTTCCTGATGGATCTGGTGCAACGTCTCGCCCGGGTGGACCCGCGGTCCTTCCAGCAGTTCACCCTGCTCTCCGTCTTCTCCGCGCCCTACCTGACCGGTATCGGTTCCGACGGCATCAAGGCGGGCGTCGAGCTGATCACGGCGGAGACGAGCGTGCTCCGGCAGATGGAGCTCGGGGCCGCGGTGGACATCCGTGACAGGCTCACCCGGATCAAGGCCCCCACCCTGGTGGTCGGCGCGTCGCACGACCACTGGGTCCCCGTCCGGCACGCCCGCGAGACCCGACGCGGCATCAGCGGCAGCCAGTACGCCGAACTCGACTGCGGGCACATGGCGGTCTTCGAACGCGGACCCGAAGTGGTGCGTCTCGTGCGGGACTTCATCGACCGGTGACGTCAGCCGAGCGCGCGCCGCCGCGACGCCCGCCACAGGGAGGTCCGGAAGCCGTGCCCGTTCTTGCGCCCGAGCACGCCGCTGCGGACGAGGCTCTCCAGCAGCCGCGGCGGCGTGAAGTCGGGCTGCCGGAACTCCCCGTGGAGCCGCCGCATGATCAGGAGGGACACGTCGAGCCCGATGGTGTCCAGCAGGGCGAACGGGCCCAGAGGATAGCCGTACCCCTGTTCCAGCGCGGCGTCCGTCTCCTCGATGTCCGCTTCGGCGCTCTCCACCAGGCGTATGGCATCCCCGAGGTAGGGGAACAGCAGGAAGTTCACGATGAAGCCCGCCCGGTCGGCGCAGCCCACAACCGTCTTGCGCAGGGATCGGCAGAAGCCGTGCACCGTGGCGAGGGTCTCCGCGGTCGTCTCCTCGGTGCGGACGACCTCGACCAGTCTCATGGCCGGAGCGGGATTGAAGAAGTGCATCCCCACGACTTGGGACGCGCGTCCCGAGGCCTGTGCGCAGGGGGTGACGGGCAGGCTGGAGGTCACCGTGGCAAGGACGGCGTCGGGCTTGCAGGCCTCCCCCAGCCGGCGGAACAGGCCGAGCTTGACGTCCAGGTCCTCCACCACCGCCTCGATCACGAGGTCGCAGTCCGAGAGCGCCGCGATCTCCTCGGCGGGCTCAAGACGCGCCAGCGCCGCCGCCCTGTCGTCCGGGGACACCCGTCCCCGCCGTACCTTCCGGGTCAGCGCGTCCGCCACCGAGGACACCACCCGGTCGGCTCCGGACCGGTCGCGCGCCACGACGATCGTCGGATACCCGGCGACAGCCGTCACCTCCGCGATGCCCGTCGCCATCGTGCCGGAACCCAGGATCCCGACGCGCCCCACGGTCCGCGCGTCGCCGACCGTGCCGTCCTCACCGTGCCCGGCCGCGAGGTCGCCCTGCTCGTCGTACCTGTGGAAGCCCTGCCCCGACTTCCGGCCCAGACGGCCGGAGGCCACGAAGTCGGACAGGACGGCCGCCGGCGCGAAGCAGGCACGGCCCGAACGCTGATGCTCAGCTGTCAGCACGGCGTGCGCCGTGTCGATCCCGACCCGGTCCAGGAACTCCAGAGGCCCCGACGGAAGTCCGCAGCCCAGCCGCATGGCCGTATCGATGCTGTGTGCCGTGGCGTAGCCGCTCTCGTACAGCATCGCCGCCCGGTTGAGGAAGGCGTACACCAGTTGGTCCGCGTGCACACCCGGGCGGGTGCCGACCGCCACACGTCGCAGTCCCGTCTCGTCCAGCAGCTCCTCGACGGTGGACACGGCATCGTCGGAGACCACCGCGGTACGGACGACTTCGACCGTGCCGCCGGGCGGGAGGGGGGCTGTCAGGCGCAGTCCCAGTGTTCTGCCCGGACGGCCGCAGTCGGCCGCCAGGGCGAGCACGGTGGGTGCCGTCGCCATGGTCACCAGAATCGTGTCCGCAGCGCACACCGTGTGCAGTGCGCGGAGCACGGCACTCTTGGTGCCGGCGCTGTCGGGAACGGCTTCGATGACCAGGTCCGCGTGTGCGAGGACGGCCATGTCATGGCTCAGGGTGACGTCGGCCGCGTTCCCTTCTTCGTTCCGGAGCCGTCCTGCGACCCGGTGCAGGACGTCGCCGTCCGTGTCGACCCCGACCACGCGCCGGCCGGCCCCGGCCAGCAGCTGCAGGAGGGATTCGCCGACGCTGCCCAGGCCGACGACCCCCACGGTGGAGGCGGACCCTGTCTGCTCGGTCATGAGCGGCGCCTTCCCACCGGGTACCTTCTCTCCGTCAGGTCCGCCGGACGCGGCGGGGCCGGATGCGGGGGCCTTGTCATGGTGTTGCCTCCAGCAGTGGTGGGTCAGGTCTCCTGCCGCCCGGACAACAGCGACGCCACCAGGCTCAGATCGACGTTGCCGCCGGTGAGCAGGACTCCGATGTCGGTGGTCGGCCGGTCTGCCGCGATGCGCAGTGCGGCCGCGAGCGCGGTCGCGGCCGCGGGCTCGATGAGCAGGCGGGTGTGGGACAGCGCCAGACACACGGCGTCCGCGATGGCCGGTTCGGCCACCGTGATCACCTCGGAGACCGCCGTGCGGGCGAGGTCGAAGGGCAGTTGCCCGATCCGGTCGGGACGCAGGCCGTCGGCGATCGTCGCCTCGGCGGGGACCGTGACCGGGTGTCCGACGCGCAGAGCCTGCGTCAGGGCGGGCACCGATGCCGGTTCGGCCGCGATCACTTCGACGCCCAGGCCGTCCACTGCGAGACAGGCGCCCGCCACGGCGCTCCCGCCGCCGACCGGCAGCACCACCGTGTCCAGGCGCCCGCCCCGAGCCGCCACCTGGGCGAGGAACTCGGCGGTGGCCGTGCCCTGTCCCGCCACGACGTGCGGATTCTGGTACGGGTCGATGATGTCGAGGCCGCGGGCACCGCTCAGTTCACCGACCACGGCCACGCGCTCGGCCAGGGTCGTGCCCGCCTGGATCACCGTGGCGCCGGCCTCCCGGATGGCGCGCACCTTGGCGGGGGCGGCGTCCCGCGGCAGCACGAGCACGGCCGGCAGGCCGTGATCGTGGGCCGCCAGCGCGACCGCGATCGCGTGATTGCCGGTGGACTGGGCCACCACGCCGCGGCTTTTGGAGCGGACCAGCTCGTCGAGGGCCACCAGCGCGCCGCGCATCTTGAACGAGCCGCCGCGCTGCAGGTTCTCCGCCTTCAACCACAGCCGTGCCCCCGCCCGCCGGTCGAGCTGTTCGCTGCGTACGACGGGGGTCGTCGTGAGCCGGGAGACGAGCCGCCGCTTGGCCTCGTGGACACCGGCGTGGCTCAGCAGGGGCCGGTCGCCGGATATCGACGCACCGCTCGTCGCGATCCCGGACATGGCTCTCTCCTTCTCACCGCTTGGTGGCGGGGGTGCCCTCGGGCAGTGGTCTCCTGGATGGTCTGTACGGCGCCTAAACTCCGGCTAACCCTGGACTTTCGGCCCGGGAGCCCTCCTGGACAGCCCCGTTCACCGGGCTGAGCCGCGCCGGTCCGGCGAGCTGATCCCCGCCGGGACGGTCCTTAGAGGCGCTTTAGCCGCGGCACGGACACTGGTCACATTCTGGTGGACAGCCCTTTCGACGGGGAAAAGCGCCCTCGCTCCGGCCCGCCTCACCGGCCATTCCTGGCAGCGAGAGAAACGGTGGCGGAGGCGATGGAATTCGATGTCACAGCGGCGCAGCTAAAGCGCCGAGAAATCATCATGGAAGGTGTGCGGGAGCTGCTTCCCGGGCGGCCGCGCACCGCGGCCGACGAGCACTTCACCCGCGAGGAGTGGCGCACGGCGGCCGGACTGGGGCTCACCGGTCTGTGCCTGCCCGAGGAGTACGGCGGCGGCGGACTCGGCGCCTTGGACACCGCTCTGGCGCTGGAGGCGTTCGGCGAGGCCTGCACCGACACCGGGTTGGTGTTCGGGGTCGCGGCGCACCTGCTGGCCTGCGCCGTCCCGGTCCGGGACTTCGCGGGTCAGGACGTGCGCGCAGGTCTGCTGCCGGGTCTGGCCGACGGCCGGCTGATCGCGGCGAACGCGATGACGGAGGCCGAGGCCGGCTCGGACGTGGGCACGCTGTCCGTGTCCGCAGTGCGCGACGGCGACGACTACGTGTTGCGGGGTGTGAAGAGCTTCGCCAGCAACGCCCCTGTGGCCGATGTGCTGGTGACGTACGCGACGACCGACCCGAAGGCGGGCTTCCTCGGTGTGAGCGCCTTCGCCGTGCCCCGCGAGGCGCCCGGGATCACCGTGAGCGGTCCGCTGACGAAGATGGGCCTGTGGGGCTGCCCGGCCGGCGAAGTCCGCTTCGATGACTGCCGGGTGCCCGCGCGGTACCTGCTCGGTGAGGAGGGCCAGGGCAGCGGCGTCTTCCAGCACTCGATGGCATGGGAGCGGGCCTGTCTGTTCGCCCTCTACCTGGGCGGTATGGAGCGCCAGTTGGGGCAGTGCGTCGCCCATGCGCGCACCCGGCGCCAGTTCGGGCGACCGATCGGCGAGTTCCAGGCGGTCTCCCACCGGATCGCCGATATGCGGCAGCGGCTGGAGGCGGCTCGGTTGCTGCTGTACCGGGCGTGCTGGCTGATGGACGGGGACCGCTACGACGCGGCGGCGGTGGCGATGTCGAAGGTGGCGGTGTCCGAGGCCGCCGTGGCCAACAGCCTCGACGCGGTGCGGCTCTTCGGCGGCGCGGGCTATCTGGCCGGGGCCGGGATCGAGGCGCAGCTGCGCGACAGCGTCCCCGCGACGATCTTCTCGGGCACGACGGAGATCCAGAAGGTGCTCATCGCGAGAGAGACCGGACTGTGAGCGTGACCGCGAGCCTGCACGACCTCGTCATCGACAGCGCCGCCCGCCACCCCGGCCGCACCGCGGTCTCGGGCCCCGACGGCACCATGACCTACGCCGAACTGGACCGCCGGGCCGACGCCCTGGCCCGCCTGCTCGCCCGGCAGGGAGTGGGGCCGGGCGACCGAGTGGTCCTGTGGGCGGCCAAGTCGGCGGCCGTGGTGGCCGCGATGCAGGCGGTGCTGCGGCTCGGCGCGGCGTACGTGCCGGTCGACGGGAGCACACCGGTGCGACGGGCGATGTCCGTCGTACGCGACTGCTCCGCCCGGGTCATCTGCACGACGGCGGAGGGCGCCGCCCGCCTGGACGGTGAACTCGCCCCCGGGGAAGGGCGCGTGGTCCTGGTCGACGGGCTCGACGCGAAGGCCCCCTCCGGGGGAGCGCCGCCGCCGCGGCGGACGACGGGCGCCGGGGACCTCGCGTACATCCTCTACACCTCCGGTTCGACCGGTGCCCCGAAGGGTGTCTGCGTCAGTCATGGCGCCGCCCGTGCCTTCGTGGACTGGGCGGTGGCCGAGCTGGCTGCGTCACCGGCCGACCGCTTCTCCAGCCATGCGCCCTTCACCTTCGACCTGTCGGTGCTCGACGTCTACGCGGCCCTCGCCGTCGGCGCCTCGGTCCACCTGATCCCCGCGGAACTGGCCTACACACCGACCCAGTTGGTCGAATTCGTCCATCACCGCCAGATCAGCGTCTGGTATTCCGTACCGTCCGCCCTCTCACTGATGATGCGCGGCGGCGGGCTGCTGGACCGGCCCGCGCCGCCGTCGTTGCGCGCCGTGCTGTTCGCCGGGGAGCCGTTCCCCATCGCCGGCGTGCGGCAGCTGGCGGGCTGGACCGGGGCTCGGCTGCTCAATCTGTACGGTCCCACGGAGACGAACGTGTGCACCTTCCACGAGGTCGGCCCCGCCGATCTGGACCGTGGCCGGCCGGCGCCGATCGGTACCGCCTGCTGTGGCGACGCGGTCTGGGCGGTCACCACCGAAGGACGCCGGGCGGGCCCCGGTGAGGAGGGCGAGCTGCTGGTGTCCGGGCCGACCGTGATGTCGGGCTACTGGGGCCGGGAGCCGCAGGAGGGCCCGTACGCCACCGGCGACATCGTGCGGGTGCGGCAGGACGGGTCCTTCGACTACCTGGGCCGCCGCGACCACATGGTCAAGGTGCGCGGTCACCGGGTGGACCTCGGCGACGTGGAGGCCACGCTCACCGCGCACCCGGACGTCGACGAGGCCGTGGCGCTGGTCGCCGGCACGGGGCTGGACGCCCGTCTGGAGGTCTTCGTCGTACCACGGGGCGGCCGGCCGGCGCCGGGCGTGCTGTCCCTCAAGCGGCACGCGGCCGAGCGGCTCCCGCCCTACATGGTCGCCGACGCCTTCCACTTCGTCGCCTGCCTGCCCCGCACCCGCAACGGCAAGGTCGACCGGGCCGCGCTGGCCGGCGACGCGCACACCCCAGCGGAAACCAACCAGGAGAGGGTCCCATGAGTTCCAGCACACGGTCCGAGGTCGACGTCACCGCGCGGCTGATCGCCTTCATCAGGGAGAGGTTCCTGTCCGGCGACCCGAACGGTGAACTGGACGAGGAGACGCCGCTCCTCGAATACGGCGTCCTCGATTCGCTGAAGGTTGCCATTCTGCTGAACTTCATCCGGGAAGAACTGGCCGCCGATATTCCGCTGGCGAAAATCAGCGGCGGCAACTTCAAGAACGTACGCAGTATTTCGGCGCTGGTGTGCAGCACTTCCCCGCTTTAGGTCGCTCCAAGTAGACCCTTAGCCCCGCTGGTGAACATCGAGGGGAATTCACCCGGTCGGAGAAGGGCGAGCACAGATGTCCCTCGGGCGCAGTCCTGAATCCTCCCCTCTGGACACCACCGACGCTTCGTCGATCGCGGTGGTCGGAATCGCCTGCCGGCTGCCGGGGGCAGACGGGCCCGAGGCCTTCTGGCGGCTGCTCCGGGACGGCCGCAGCACCGTGTCGGAGTCGCTGGCCGACCGGTGGGAGCAGACGTCGGACGCCGGTACGGACGTCCCCGCCGCCGCGCGGGACGTCCGCCACGCGGGACTGCTGGACCGGGTGGACGGCTTCGACGCCGGCTTCTTCGGGATCTCGCCGCGCGAGGCGGTGGAGACGGACCCGCAGCAGCGGCTGATGCTGGAGCTCGGCTGGGAGGCGCTGGAGGACGCCGGTGTCGTCCCTGGGCGCCTGGCGGGCAGCCGTACCGGTGTGTTCGTCGGGGCCATGGCAGACGACTACGCGGCCCTGCTGAGCCGGCGCGGCGCCGACGCCTACGGCTCGCACTCGCTGCCGGGCACCGGTCGCGGCATCATCGCCAACCGGGTCTCGTACACGCTGGGGCTGCGCGGCCCGAGCGTGACGATCGACGCGGCCCAGGCATCGTCCCTGGTCGCCGTGCACCTGGCGTGCGAGAGCCTGCGGACCGGCGAGTCCACGCTGGCCCTCGCGGGCGGGGTGAACCTCATCATCGGGCCGGAGAGCACCGCCCGGACCGCCCGGTTCGGGGCGCTGTCCCCGGACGGGCGCTGCTACACCTTCGACGCCCGGGCCAACGGCTTCGTCCGGGGCGAGGGGGGCGCGTTCGTCGTCCTCAAGCCCCTGGCCGCCGCGCTCGCGGACGGGGACACCGTCCTCGGTGTGATCCGGGGCAGCGCCGTCAACAACGACGGCACCACCGACGGGCTGACGGTGCCCGGTCGGGAGGCCCAGGAGGACGTGATCCGGCAGGCGTGTCTGCGCGCCGCGGTCGACCCGGCCCAGGTGCAGTACGTGGAGCTGCACGGCACCGGCACCAAGGTCGGCGACCCGATCGAGGCCGCGGCCCTGAGCGGTGCCTACTCCCCGGGGCGGGACACCGGGAGCCCTCTGCTGGTGGGCTCGGTCAAGACCAACATCGGCCATCTGGAAGGGGCTTGCGGGGTCGCGGGGCTGGTCAAGGCCGTGCTCAGCATCAGACACCGAGAGATCCCCGCCAGTTTGAACTTCTCGTCGCCGAACCCGCGCATCGACCAGGAGGCGCTGAAGCTGCGGGTGGTGACGGACCGTGGGCCGTGGCCCGCGCCGGACCGGCCGCTCCTCGCGGGCGTCAGCTCCTTCGGCATGGGCGGCACGAACTGCCATGTGGTGCTCGGTGAGGCCCCGGCCGCCGCGTCGGGCGGGCCCGGCACCGACGAGCGACGCGGCGCGGCGGACGGACACCCGGAGGACGGCTTGGCCGGCCGGGCGGTGGACGGTGACCGGGGCGGCGCGGGGCCCGTGCCGTGGGTGCTCTCGGCGCGGGAGCCGGCGGCGCTGGCCGCCCAGGCCGAGCGTCTGCGCGCGCACCTCGACGCCCACCCCCCTCTCGCCGTCCGGGATGTCGGCTGGTCGCTGGCCGCCACCCGCACCGCCTTCGCCCACCGTGCCGTCGTACTGGGCGGCGACCGGGAGACGCTCCTCGCCGGACTGACGGCCCTCGCCTCCGACGACCCGGCGGCCGGCGCCGCAATTGTGCGCGGCCGGGTCCGTCCCGACGCGCGGCTCGCCGTGCTCTTCACCGGGCAGGGCAGCCAGTACGCGGGCATGGGCCGGGGGCTGTACGACACGTACCCGGTGTTCGCCGAGGCCTTCGACGCGGTGTGCGAGCGGCTCGACCGCCACCTCGGACGGCCGTTGCGCGAGGTGGTCTTCGCCGAGCCCGGCTCGGCCGGGGCGGAACAGCTCGACGAGACCGCGTACACCCAGGCGGCGCTCTTCGCCGTCGAGGTCGCGCTGTTCCGGCTGGTCCAGAGCTGGGGAGTTCGGCCGGACTTCGTCATCGGGCATTCGGTCGGCGAGCTGACCGCGGCCCATGTGGCGGGAGTGCTCTCGCTCGACGATGCCTGCACCCTCGTCGCGGCCCGGGGCCGGCTGATGCAGGCCCTGCCGCGCGGTGGCGGGATGGTCTCGGTGGCGGCGTCGGAGGACGAAGTCCTCGCCGTGCTCCCGGACTTCGGCCGTGTCTCGGTCGCCGCGGTCAATGCCCCGGGCGCGGTCGTGCTCTCGGGCGACGAGGAGGCCGTGGCCGAAGCGGCCGCCCACTGGGCGGGCCTGGGACGCAAGGTCAAGCCGCTCCGGGTCAGCCATGCCTTCCACTCGCCCCGGATGGATCCGATGCTGGCCGAGTTCGAGGAGGTCGCCCGCTCGCTGTCGTACGCGCCACCGCGGATCCCCGTCGTGTCCAACGTCACCGGCCGGCTCGCCGGCGCCGACGAGCTGTGCACGCCCGGCTACTGGGCCCGCCATGTGCGGCGAACCGTCCGGTTCCGCGACGGCATGGCGGCCCTGAGGTCCCAGGGTGCGACGGCCTATCTCGAACTGGGGCCCGGCGGGGTGCTCACGGGCATCGCCGAGCACTGCCTCGACGACCTGGCCGGACCGGCCGCAGCCGCCGTCCCACCGGACGTCCTGGCGGCCACGCTGGCGTCGGACCGCGTGGAGCCGGAGAGCCTGCTGGAGGCCCTCGCCCGAGTCCACGTGCACGGCATCCCGGTGCGCTGGGACACGGTCGCCGCGCCCTGCGACGGGCCGCGCGTCTCCAGGGTGCCGCTGCCCACGTACGCCTTCCAGCGGCGGAGCCACTGGCCGCGGCTCGGCGCGGTTCGCGGTGCCGTCACGGTAGGGGGAGCGGCCGCGGAGACAGCCGAGGGGATGCCCGCCGCGGACACGGACACGGACACGGACTCCGGCCCGGACACACGGGTCTCCTGGGCACGGCGCTTGGCGACGCTGGCCGACGGCGAGCGGGAACGTGCGCTGCTCGACGTGGTGCGCGCGGCGGTCGCCGCAGTCCTGGGGCACAGCTCACCGCAGGACGTGGACAACCGGCTCGCGTTCAAGGAGCTCGGCTTCGACTCGCTGTCGTCGGTGGCACTGCGCAACCGGCTGACCGAGGTCACCGGCCTGCGCCTGCCGGCCGCCCTGACCTACAACTGCCCCACCCCCGCCGCCGTCGTGGACCATCTGCGCACCCAGGTCGTCGGCGCCGCCGAGGCGGCCGAAGGCCCCGGTGCGATGACCGCCGCGCCCGGCGACGAGCCGATCGCCGTGGTCGCCATGGCGTGCCGCTACCCGGGCGGCGTGCAGTCGCCGGAGGATCTGTGGCGGCTGGTGGCCGAGGGCAGGGACGCCATCGGCGCCTTCCCCGAGAACCGTGGCTGGGACCTGGAGGGACTGTACGACCCGGACCCTGAGGCACCGGGAGCCTCGTACGCGCGGTCCGGCGGGTTCCTGTACGACGCCGATCTCTTCGACGCGGCCTTCTTCGGGATCAGCCCGCGCGAGGCGCTGGCGATGGACCCGCAGCAGCGGCTGCTGTTGGAGACGTCGTGGGAGGCGCTGGAGCGGACCGGGATTCCGTCCGCTTCCTGGCACGGCGAGCGGGTGGGGGTGTTCGTCGGCGCGATGGCGCAGGACTACGGGCCGCGTCTGCACGAGGCGCCCGAGGGACTCGACGGCTATCTGCTCACCGGCGGCACGACGAGTGTCGCCTCCGGCCGCATCGCCTACACGCTGGGCCTGCGCGGTCCGGCGGTCACCGTGGACACGGCCTGCTCCTCGTCGTTGGTCGCTCTGCATCTGGCGAGCCAGGCGCTGCGGCAGGGCGAGTGCACGATGGCCCTCGCGGGCGGCGCGGCCGTGATGGCCTCGCCCGGCATGTTCGTGGAGTTCAGCCGGCAGCGGGGCCTGGCGCCGGACGGGCGGGCCAAGGCGTTCGCCGCCGCAGCGGACGGCACGTCATGGGCCGAGGGCGCCGGAATCGTCGTCCTGGAGCGGCTCTCGGACGCCCGGCGCAATGGCCACCCCGTCCTCGCCGTGCTGCGCGGCTCGGCCGTCAACCAGGACGGTGCGAGCAACGGGCTGGCGGCGCCCAGCGGTCCCGCCCAGCGTGACGTGCTCGAACAGGCCCTGGCGGCCGCCGAGTTGACCGCCGATCAGATCGACGCCGTGGAGGCGCACGGCACCGGCACGGTGCTCGGCGACCCGATCGAGGCCGAGGCCCTGGGCACCGTGTACGGCCGGGGCCGGCCGGCGCAACGGCCGCTGCTGCTGGGCTCGCTCAAGTCCAACATCGGCCATGCGCAGGCCGCTGCCGGTGTCGGCGGTGTGATCAAGATGGTCGAGGCCCTGCGGCACCGGATGCTTCCGCGCACGCTGCACGTCGACGCGCCGTCCCCGCACATCGACTGGGACGGCAGCGGTCTGCGGCTGCTCACCGAGGCCATGGAGTGGCCCGACACCGGGCGTCCCCGTCGCGCGGGCGTCTCCTCGTTCGGGATCAGCGGTACCAACGCCCATGTCGTCCTGGAGCAAGCTCCCGCCGACTTCGACGGCGGCGGCAACGACCCGTCCGCTGCCGCCGCGGCCGCCGACCGCACGGCGCCCACGGCGGTCCCCCTGCTGGTCTCGGCCAAAACCGCCAAGGCGCTGCGCGGTCAGGCGCAACGGCTGCTGAAGTGGCTGCCGGCAGCCACCGGTGGCGAGCCGGGCCCGGACCCCGTGCCCGCCCTGGGCGCGGCGCTCGCCACGGCCCGCTCGTCGTTCGACCACCGGACGGTGGTCGTGGCCGCCGACCTGGACGAGACCGTTCGGGGCCTGAGCGCCCTGGCGGCGGGCGAGAGCGCGCCGCACGTCGTATCGGGCGCCGTCGGCGCCGCCCCGGGCGGGACCGTGTTCGTCTTCCCCGGCCAGGGCTCGCAGTGGACGGGCATGGCACGGGAACTGCTGGACGCGTCACCGGTGTTCCGCGGCCGTGTAGAGGCGTGCGAACGGGCCATGGCGGACCTCGTCGACTGGTCCCTGACGGAGGTGCTGCGTGGCGTACCGGGCGCGCCGTCCTTCGACCGGGTGGACGTCGTGCAGCCCGCGTTGTTCGCGATGATGGTGTCCCTGGCCGAGCTGTGGCGCTCCTTCGGGGTGGTGCCGGACGCGGTCGTCGGGCACTCGCAGGGCGAGATCGCCGCCGCCTGCGTCGCCGGTGCGCTGTCCCTGGAGGACGCGGCGCGGATCGTGGTGCTGCGCAGCCGCGCGCTGGTGCGGCTGGCCGGCAGTGGCGGGCTGGTGTCGGTTCCGCTGCCCGCCGCCCGGGTGGCGGAGGATCTGGCCCGCTGGGAGGGCCGGCTGAACGTCGCCACCGTGAACGGACCCTCCTCGACGGTGGTCGCCGGCGACCCCGAGGCGCTGGACGCGCTGGTGTCGGAGTACCGGACCGACGGAGTACGGGCCCGCAGGATCCCGGTCGACTACGCGTCGCATTCACCGCAGGTGGAGGCGATCCGCGAGGAGTTGGCGGAGGTCCTCGACGGCATCACGCCCCGGTCCGCCACGACGGCTTTCTACTCGACGGTCACCGGCGGCCGTGTCGACACGGCCGGACTCGACAGCGCGTACTGGTACCGGAACCTGCGTCAGACCGTACGGTTCGAGGAGGCGGTCCGGTCGCTGTGTGCCGACGGCTTCACCACCTTCGTCGAGTCGAGCCCCCACCCGGTGCTCACCGTCGGCGTCCGCGAGACCCTCGACGACGTCGCGGCCACGGCCGGTGACGGCGCCGCCCGTGCGGCGGCGGGGGCGGTGGTGGTCGGGTCGCTGCGCCGCGACGACGGCGGGTGGCGGCGCTTCCACACCAGTCTGGCCGAGGTCCATGTGCACGGTGTGCCGGTGGACTGGGCGGCCGCCTTCACAAGCTCGCGGCGCCTGCCCGTCGATCTGCCCACGTACGCCTTCGACCGCGGCCGGTTCTGGCTGGAGGCGCCCGTCGGCGGCGGCACGACCAGACACCTCGGGCTGAGCACGGCCGATCATCCGCTGCTCGGCGCGGCCGTCGAACTGGCCGACGGGGGCGGGCTCGTGCTCACCGGGAGCCTGTCGGCGCAGAGCCATCCCTGGCTGGCCGACCACGCGGTCGCCGGAATCGTGCTCCTGCCCGGGACGGCGCTCGTCGAACTGGCGCTGCACGCCGCGGGCCACACCGAGTGCGACCGGCTCGACGACCTGACGCTTCGGGCCCCGCTGCCGGTGCCCGAGTCGGACCGGGTCCGGCTGCAGGTCACCGTGGGCGCGGCTGCCGACGACGGCCGACGCGCCGTCAGCGTCCACTCCCGCCCGGACGCCGCGGACGACGTGCCCTGGACCTGCCACGCCACAGGTGTGCTCGCGGCGAGCCGCCCCGGGGAACGGCCCGGGGATCGATTCGCGGACGTCCGGCCGCCGGAAGGGGCCGAGCCGGTCCCCGTCGAGGAGCTCTACTCCCGCCTCGCCGAGCAGGGGTACGAGTACGGACCCGCCTTCCAACGGGTGCGCGCGGTGTGGCGTACGGCGACCGCGATCCACGCCGAGGTGCGTCTCGCCGAGACCGAGCACGCGGACGCCGCCCGCTTCGGCATCCATCCGGCCCTGCTGGACGCTGCCCTGCACCCGCTGGCCCTGGAACCGGCCGGCCTTCTGGGGGCGGACGACGAGGGGCGGATCGGGCTCCCGTTCTCCTGGAGCGGTGTGGCCCTGCACACCGCCGGGGCCACGACGGTACGGGTGCGCTGGTCGCTGACCGGCGAGGGCACTGCCGAGGCGGTCGTCGCCGGTCCGGACGGCGTTCCGGTGGCCACCGTACGGTCGCTGGTGACGCGGCCCGCCGCGCCGGAGCAGCTCACCGCGGGCCGGTCCACGCACGGCGGCGACCTCTTCCGGCCGGTGTGGGTGCAGGCCGCGCCGCCGGCGGCCGCCCCGGCAGCGGAGGCCGGCGCGTGGGCTGCGCTGGCCGTCCCCGGCGGCGGCGAGGCCGTCGCCGCGGCGACGGGCGCGCGACTGTACACCGACCTGGCCGCGCTCAAGGCCGCGGTCGCGGCCGGCGCGCCGGTACCGGCGACGGTACTGGCCGCCGTGCCCGGGGACGTGGGGGCCGGTGCAGCGGTCGCGGCGGACGACGTGCCGCTCGCCGTGCGCACGGTGAGCTCGGCCGTGCTGGCCCTGCTGCGCGAGTGGCTCGCCGACCCGGCGTTCGCCTCCTCGCGGCTGGTGCTGCTCACGCACCGCGCGATGGTCACCGACACGGATCAGGAGCCGGCCGGCGGCGCGGCACCCGACCTGGTGACCGCACCGCTGTGGGGTCTGGTCCGCACGGCCCAGGCCGAGCACCCCGGCAGGTTCGTCCTCGTCGACCTCGGCGGGGACGAGCCGGCCCCCGGCGCCCTCGCGGAGGCACTGGCGCTCGACGAGCCGCAGGTGGCGCTGCGCGGCGGCGTCCCGTACCTGCCGCGTCTCGTCGGCGACGTAACCCACCCGGCGCCGGACGCGACACCGCCGGTCGAGGACGGCACCGCTCGGGTCGAGGAGGGCACGGTGCTGATCACGGGAGCCACCGGCGCGCTCGGCCGTCTGCTGGCGCGTCACCTGGTCACGGCGCACGGTGCCCGCCATCTGCTGCTGGTCGGCCGCCGGGGCTCCGCCGCACCCGGCGCGGACGCCCTGGAAGCGGACCTGTCCGCGCTCGGCGCCGAGGTGAGGTGGGGCGCCTGTGACCTGGGCGACCGGAATGCCGTGGCGGAACTGCTGGCGTCCGTGCCGGCCGCGCGTCCGCTGACGACGGTCGTCCACGCCGCCGGTGTGCTGTCCGACGGTGTTCTGGAGCAGTTCGCTCCGGAGCGCCTCGACGCCGTGCTGCGGCCCAAGGTCGACGGTGCCTGGCACCTCCATGAGCTCACCAAGGACATGAGCCTCTCCCGCTTCGTCCTCCTGTCGTCGGTCACGGGTCTGCTCGGCAGCGCGGGACAGGCCGCGTACACGGCTGCGAACACCTTCCTCGACGCGCTGGCCCACCACCGCCGGGCCGCAGGGCTGCCCGCGGCGTCCCACGCGTGGGGGCTGTGGGCAGACGCCAGTGGCATGACCGGTCATCTGTCGGAGTCCGACCTGGCGCGACTCGCACGTGGCGGCCTTTTGCCGCTGGACACGGACGAGGGGCTGGCACTGTTCGACCGGGCGCTCACGGCCGATGGGCCGGTGCTGGTCCCTGCCCGGTTCGACCTGGCGGGGCTGCGCCGCCGTGCCGCGGACGCGGACGCCGTTCCCGCCGTCCTGCGCGGGCTGGTCCGGACACCGGTGCGCCGGGCGGCCGCCACAGCCGAGGACGAGGTGTCCCTGCGCGATCGTCTGGCCGCGCTCCCCGCCGAACGGCAGCTCGCCGAGGTACGGGAACTGGTCCGCGCGCAGGTGTCGACGGTGCTCGGACACGGCTCGCCGTCGGGGATCGAGGACGAGCGCGCGTTCAAGGAGCTCGGGTTCGATTCGCTCACGGCGGTCGATCTGCGCAACCGCCTGAACGCGGCGACGGGTCTGCGGCTGAGCGCGACGCTGGTCTTCGACCATCCGACGCCCGCCGCGCTCACGCGCCTGCTCCACGCGGAGCTCACCGATCGCCGACCGGACCCCGGGGCGGAGCAGGACGCGCCGGTGAGCACCACGGCCGGGACGGCGGACGAGCCCATCGCGATCGTGGGAACCGGCTGCCGGTTCCCCGGTGGTGTGCGCTCGGCGGCCGATCTGTGGCGATTGCTGGCCGACGGCCGTGGCGCCGTGGGCGACTTCCCGGAGGACCGCGGCTGGAACGTGGCCGAGTTGTTCGACCCGGACCCCGAGGCCGTCGGGAAGAGCTACACCCGGCACGGCGGGTTCCTGGACGACGCGGGCGGTTTCGACGCGGACTTCTTCGGCATGAGCCCACGTGAGGCGCTGGCCACCGACCCGCAGCAGCGGCAGCTGCTGGAGACGGCCTGGGAGACGATCGAGGGCGCGGGTCTGGAGCCGTCGTCGCTGCGCGGCAGCAGCACGGGCGTCTTCGCCGGGGTGATGTACGGGGACTACGGCGGCCGGCTCCGCCAGGCGCCGGAGGAACTGGAGGGCTTCCTGCGCAACGGCAGCCACGCGAGCGTGGCGTCGGGGCGGATCTCGTACACGTTCGGGTTCCAGGGTCCGGCGGTCACCGTCGACACCGCCTGCTCGTCGTCACTGGTCGCCGTGCACCTGGCCGCGCAGGCCCTGCGCAGCGGCGAGTGCGACATGGCGCTCGCCGGCGGCGTCACCGTCATGGCCACACCGGCCACCTTCGTCGAGTTCAGCCGCCAACGCGGCCTCGCCCCCGACGGACGCTGCAAGCCCTTCGCCGCCTCGGCCGACGGCACCGGTTTCTCGGAGGGCGTGGGCCTGGTCCTGCTGGAGCGGTTGTCGGACGCGGAGCGCAACGGCCACCCCGTGCTGGCCGTGATCCGCGGCAGCGCCGTCAACCAGGACGGCGCCAGCAACGGCCTCACCGCCCCCAACGGCCCCGCACAACAACGCGTCATCCACACCGCCCTCACCAACGCCCACCTCACCCCACACGACATCGACGCCGTCGAAGCACACGGCACCGGCACCACCCTCGGCGACCCCATCGAAGCCCAAGCACTCCTGGCCACCTACGGCCACAACCGCACCCCACAACAACCACTGTGGCTCGGCTCCATCAAATCCAACATCGGCCACACCCAAGCCGCCGCAGGCGTCGCAGGCATCATCAAAATGGTCCACGCCATGCAACACGGCGTCCTGCCCAAAACCCTCCACATCGACCAGCCCACACCCCACGTCGACTGGAACGCGGGCGCGGTTTCCCTGCTCACCGAAACCATCCCCTGGCCCGAAACCGGACGCCCCCGCCGAGCCGGCATCTCCTCCTTCGGCATCAGCGGCACCAACGCCCACCTCATCCTCGAACAAGCCCCGGACCAGCCCGAGGCCGCGCCGGACCCGGTCGCAGGCGAGCCGCGCCCCCTGCCGTGGCCGGTCTCCGCGCGCAGTGAGAAGGCGCTGCGGGCCCAGGCCGCACGGCTGCACTCCTTCGTCATGGACCACCCCGACGTGGACGTCCACGACATCGGGCACACCCTGGCCGCCACACGCGCCACCGGCTTCCACCACCGCGCGGCGATCGTCGGCGCCGACCACGACGGCTTCCTCGCGGGGCTCGAGGCGCTCGCACGCGGGGACGGGCACCCCGGGCTCGTGGGGGGCACGGTGGCCTCGCCTCCCGGCAGAACCGTGTTCGTCTTCCCGGGCCAGGGGTCGCAGTGGCTCGGCATGGCCGACGAACTGCTGGAGACGGCGCCGGTCTTCGCCGAGAAGATCCGTGCGTGCGCGCAGGCGCTGGACCCGCTGACGGGATGGTCTCTCGTGGACGCCCTGCGCGGCGCCGACGGTGCGCCGGAGCTGGACCGCGTGGACGTCGTCCAGCCTGCCCTGTTCGCGGTGATGGTGTCGTTGGCCGAGCTGTGGCGCTCCTTCGGCGTCGAGCCGGACGCGGTGATGGGCCACTCGCAGGGCGAGATCGCCGCGGCGCACGTGGCGGGCGCACTGTCCCTGGAGGATGCCGCGCGCGTCGTGGCACTGCGGAGCAAGGCCATCACCGCGCTCGCCGGAACCGGTGGCATGGCGTCCGTACCGCTGCCGGTGAACACCGTGCGCGAGCGGCTCGCCGCCTGGGGCGAACGGCTCGGCGTGGCCGCGGTCAACGGGCCCCGGTCGACCGTGATCGCAGGTGAGCACAGCGCGGTCGACGAGGCGGTGGCCGCGTACCGGGCCGACGGCGTGCGGGCCCGCCGTATCCCCGTCGACTACGCCTCGCACACCCCGCACGTGGAGGCGATCCGCGAGCAGGTCCTCGACGCGCTCGCGTCGCTCGCGCCGCGCGCCGCGCGGATCCCGTTCTACTCGACCGTCACCGCCGGCCCGGTGGACACCACGGATCTGGACGCCGGGTACTGGTACCGCAACCTGCGCCGGACGGTCCGCTTCGAGGAGACGACCCGGGCCCTGCTCGACGACGGTCACGGGCTCTTCATCGAGGCGAGCCCTCATCCAGTGCTCACGGTCGGCCTCCAGGAGACCGTCGACGCGTACGGCGCGGACGCCGTCGTACTGGAGTCGCTGCGGCGTTCCGAGGGAGGCGTGGGCCGGTTCACGGCCTCGCTCGCGCGGGCGTACGGCCACGGCGTGGACGTGAACTGGCCGGAGGCCTTCGCGCACCGGGCCGCGAGGACGGTGCCCCTTCCGACGTACGCCTTCCAGCACGCGACGTACTGGCTCGACGCTCCGGCGCCTTCCGCCGACGTCCGCGCGTCCGGAATGAACCGTGCGGACCATCCGCTGCTCGGCGCCGTCACCGAACTGCCCGACGGCGGGCACCTGTTCACCGGATCGGTGTCCTTGGACCACTTCCCCTGGCTGGGCGATCACCGGGTGTTCGGGAGCGTCCTGCTGCCGGGTGCGGCCTTCATGGAGGCCGCGCTGCACGTGGCTCGGCACATCGGCGCGGCGGCAGTGGAGGAGTTGACGCTGCACGCGCCGCTGGTGCTGGCCGAACAGGAGGGCGCCGACCTCCAGGTGATCACGAGCCGCATGGACGACGACGGTGAGGGTCCCGGCGACAGGGTCGGTGACGGCGCCCGGTACGGCATCACGATCCGCTCCCGGACGACCGTTTCGGCGACGGACGGCGGTACAGGTGCGGAGTGGATCGTGCACGCGACGGGGTTCCTCACGTCGGCCGAGCCGTCCGAGCCCGCCGGTCTGCGGGGTGCCTGGCCGCCCGCCGGTGCGCAGCCCGTCGGTCTCGACGACTTCTACGAGCGGCTCGGCGAGATGGGCGTCGGGTACGGGAACGCCTTCCGGGGTGTACTCGCCGCCTGGCGCAAGGGCGACGAACTGTTTGCCGAGCTGGCCGGGGATCCGGCGCCGGACGGGTCCTCCGGAGGGTCGGGGGGCGACGTCCGCAGCAAGCGGTTCGGCGTGCATCCCGCGCTGCTGGACGCCGCGTTGCAGCCCGTCTTCCTCCGCCCCGCGGAGCCGGACGCGACCATGGGGGTGGTCCTGCCGTTCAGCTGGTCCTCCGTGTCCCTGCGCTCCGTCGGCGCGGCGGCGGGACGGTTCCGCGCCCTGGTGGCGCCCGGCCCGAACGACGGTGTCCGGGTCGAGCTGGCCGACGAGCGGGGCCGACCGGTCGTCTCGATCGGCTCGCTGACGGTGCGTCCGGTGACGGCCGCTCAGCTGGAGCGTGCGGCGGGAGGGCCCCAGCGGCTCTTCCACGTCGCATGGGTACCGCTGCGGAGCCCGTCGGACGAGATCGTCGCTCCGCTCGGCCCGTGGGCACTCCTGGAACCGACAGATGGCACTGGTGACGGAGACCGAGACGGAGACGGAGGCCGCGGTGGCCCGATCGGCCGGTACGGCGATCTGTCCGCCTTGAGTGCGGCGGTCGACGCGGGCGAGCGGGTGCCCGCGCTGGTCGTGGCCCGGTTCGGGGCCGACACCGGCGCGTACGAGGACGGGGAGCCGGGCGAGCCCGTCGAGCGGGTGCACGAGGCGACGCGGGAGGCACTCGCGCTGCTGCAACAGTGGCTCACGGACGACCGTTTCACCGACACACGCCTCGTCGTGGCGACGCGTAACGCGGTGTCAGGCGGGCCCGCGACACCCGGGGGCGACGGCGGGGCCGTGGATCTGGTCGGGGCCTCGGTGTGGGGTCTGGTCCGGTCCGCCCAGGCGGAGAACCCGGGGCGGTTCGTCCTGCTGGACCTGGACGCGGAGCCGGGGGCCGCCCTGAGCCGCGCCGGCACGGGTCTGGCAGCGGCACTGGGGAGCGGGGAACCGCAACTCGCGCTGCGCGACGACAGCGTTCTGGTGCCCCGGCTGGCCCGGATCGCCGCCCCGGGGACACCCGCGCGGCCGGCACCGGATCACGACGTGGCCGCTGCGAGGGCGCTGGATCCGAACGGGACCGTCCTGATCACCGGCGGCACCGGAACCCTCGGCAGCCTCATCGCCCGCCACCTCGTCACCCACCACAACAT
>NZ_JBVHVE010000015.1:0-258376 GCF_055564995.1 Streptomyces sp. NPDC028907 | reverse complement strand
TTGCCCGCCGAGGTGTCCGCGGAGCCTTCCTCGGACTGCTTGCCGCCGGAGCTGCTGGAGCATCCCGCGGCGAACAGGACGCCGGCCAGGGCGGTCGCGGTGAGAGCGGCGGCTCGGTGGTGTCTGCGCATGTCCCATGCACCTCGCTGTGCTGGTCGGGGCGGGTTCTCAGGTGGGGGGAGGGTCATGGGTACCGCCCGCTGGGTAACGACTGGAGCGCTTCACTAGCGCGCTCTAGTGGCAGGTACTATGCGGTGGTCGACAGACGATGTCAATGGGCTTGTCAGGACGTATCGACAAACCCGAGGTCGGACAGACAAAAAGAGAACCACCCCGCCTGACGGGAGGCGGGGTGGTCGTGGAGTTGCTCGGCCTCGACTCAGGCGGGCCGTATCGCGCTGTGGATCGCCGACTCGCCGGCGTAGTGGATCGACTCCTCGCGGATGGCCGCCCCCGGCCCCGGGGCGTGGATCATCATGCCGTTCCCGGAGTAGATCCCGACGTGGCCGACGTGGAAGAGGACCAGGTCGCCGGGTTCGAGGTAGGTGAGCGCGACCCCCTGACCGGCGGTCGCCTGCTCCGGAGCGGTGCGCGGCAGGGAGATCCCGGCGGCCTTCCAGGCGGCCTGCGTCAGCCCGGGGCCGTCGTACGCGTCAGGGCCCGACGTGCCCCAGACACAGGGCTTGCCGAGCTGGGCGCGGGCGAAGTCCAGGGCCCGCACGGCCCGGGTGTCCTGCGGGGCGGTCGCCGTGAGGGCGGTGTTTGTGGCGGGGAGCCGGCCTGTGTCGTGGGCCTGGCTCGTGCCGTACGACTGGCCGGTGTCGTACAGCTGGCCGGTGTCGTAGAGCTGTCCCGCGCCGAAGGTCTGCCCGGTCGCGTAGGTCTGGCCGGTGTCGAGGGCCTGGACCGCGCCGTAGGGCTGTGCCGTGACGGGGGCTTGGCTCGTCGCGGGGGCCGTCAGGGGGTCGGCGGCCGGGGCCGGTGCGGGGGTCCACGCCGTCGTGCCGGCCGGGACGGTGGTGAGGTCGGCCGGTCCCTGGTTTCGCAGGGCGTCCCACTGTGTGTCGGCCGAGGGCTGGACCTCGGGCGACGTGGTGCTCCAGGGGTCGGCGGCAGGCAGGGTCCCGACGGTCGCGAGCGAGGTGCTCTTCGGTGCGGTGTGCAGGGACAGCAACTCGCGGGCCTGGGCGAGCTTGCGCTGGTTGCGTTCCTTGGACGTCCGCAGCGAGGACCGCTGCTCGGGCTCGGCCGAGATTTCGGCGGACGGGCCGGGCAGCGCCAGGGCGGTCTGGTCGGGTCGGGTGCCCTGGGTGGTCCCGGCGGTCTCCCGCGGTGGCTCCGGCGCGGCCGGCAGGGCTGCGACCGGACCGGCCGTCAGTTCGGCCACCGCGGCCGTCGAGGTGGCCGGTCCGGACGTCAGCTCGGCGACAGGCGCCGCGGGCAGCTCCAGGGCGGTGCGGCCGTCGCCCGAGCGAGGGGCCGGGGTCCGCGTGGCGCGGGCCGGCGCCCTGTCGGTCGGCAGCACGGCCGGAACGGTCGGGCCCAGCTTCGAGCGGGCCACGTCGAACCAGTGCCGGGCGACGCCGTCCAGCGCGGGGGCAGCGCGCCCGCGGTCGTCGCCCGGGGCGGCGGCGGGCCTGCGTCCGGCGTCCGTCGGCCGGTCGGCGCGCGTGCGGGGGCCGGTCGCCGAGGCGCGGGTGGCGTTGAAGGTCCCCGTGTCGGACTCGGCCTGGTCGTAGAGGGAGCTGACGCGTCGGCTGACCTCCTCGCGGCTCGGTGACTCGTCCGCGGCCGCGGGGGCGGCGTTGGCCGTCTGGGCGAGCAGGGCCACCGAGGTGAGAGCTGCCGACGCGAGTGCGGAATTGCGCATGCCAGGGAGGCTCAGAGCCCCCGGACGCGCGCTGCGTTCCGGCGCCATGGGCGACGTACTCCTTCCGTGCTCCGCCTACCGGGTCAGCGGTGGGGGTACCCCCAGGCCGTTAAAGCTCTGGGGGAGGGTTCGGGCGGTCGTTTCCGGAAGGTGTGCCCTACGGCCCTTGCCCCGAAGGGCAGTTGGGCCGATTCACCCCAAGTTCGGTGGGTCCCCGGCTCCAGCGGGCCCTCGCGGGCACACCGGACTCGGCGGAGGCCGCGCGTCCCGGCGGGGTTCGCCGGAGGTCGTCGTGCGGTCCGATGCGTAACCTAACGAACTTGTGAGGCCCCCGTGAAGATTGGCATGTGAAATGTCCGATACGTTTTTGTGACCTTCGACGCTCGGTGTGGTCGGGCGTCCCAATTCACTGCGCGGCGCGGCGGTTTCGCCACGCTTCGTAGTGGTCGAGGAGCGTCTGCTCGATCGGGCGGTAGGTGATGCCCAGTTCGTTCACGCTGCGGCTGTTGTCCACCCGGAACCGGATGCCGAGGTGTCTTCGGATGTAGTCCTGGGTCAGCCCGAAGGCGGGGCCGAGGACACGGACCGGCCAGTGGGGGAGCGCGGTTCGCGGGAGGCGGAGGTCGCGGGGGTGGCGGGTCCGGATCACGCGGGACATCTCGTGGAAGGACGTCATGGTCGGGGCGGCGAGGATGTAACGGCCCTTCGCGTCCGGGTTCTCCGCCGCCGCGATGTGCGCGTCGGCCACGTCGCGCACGTCCACCGTGGTGAAGCTGAAGTCCGGGGCGCCGTAGAAGAAGTAGCCCCTGAACAGCTCGTCCAGCAGGAAGAGGCTTCCGGACTCGGAGGCGGGGGTGAGGGAGGGGCCCAGGATCAGGCCGGGGTTGACCGACACCATGCGCCAGCGGTCCTGCGCGGCCTCCGCGTCCCAGGCCGCGCGCTCCGCGACCGTCTTCGCGTAGTGGTACGGGTTGTTCTCCACAGTGCTGGTGGTGTTGAAGTACCGCTCCGACAGCACCGCGTCGTCCATGGCCAGTACGTCGGTGTAGTCGCCGAAGACCGCGCCCACCGTGGACGTGAGGACCAGTCGCCCGACGGTGGGCGTGCGCTCGACGGCCGCCAGTACGTTGCGCGTGCCCAGCAGGGCTGGGTCGACCATGTCCCGGCGGCCGTCCCTGATCTTCTCCGGCATACGGAACGGCGAGGCCACATGGAACACCACCCGGCAGCCGGCCATCGCCTCGTCGAAGGAGCCCTCGCTCAGCAAGTCGGCCTCGAACAGCCGGAGTCGGTCCGGATGGGCCTCCTGCATCTCCCACAGGGGCCGTACCTTCGCCGTGTCGGCCGTGCGGCGCACCGTGGCATGGACCAGGTGGCCGCGCTCCAGCAGCCGCTTGACCAGATGACTGCCGACGAACCCGCTGCCCCCGGTCACCAAGACGCTCGCCGAACCGTCCTCGCCCACGCGCTCACCCCTCCGGTCGTGCGGTCGGGGCCACCCTAAAGGGGCCCCGACCGCCCTGTCCCGGATCACCAGCGCGGCAGCCGCGGTTCGTACTCCGGGTGGATCCGCCGCATGTACCCCGTGTCGTCCCGGCTGCGTACGCCCGACTCCACGTACAGCCGGTGCAGCCGGTCGAGGGCGTCGTGATCGAGCTCGACGCCGAGACCGGCCCCGGTCGGGACCTCGACCGCTCCGTCGCGCAGCTCCAGGACGCCGGGGACGATCACGTCGTCGGCGGAGTTCCACGGGTAGTGCGTGTCACAGGAGTGGTCGAGGTTGGGGATGGCCGCCGCCACATGGGTCATCGCGGCGAGGCTGATCCCCAGGTGTGAGTTGGAGTGCATCGACAGGGCGATGCCGAACGCCTCGCAGACCGCCGCCAGTTCACGGGTGCGGCGCAGTCCGCCCCAGTAGTGGTGGTCGGTGAGGAGCACCTGGATCGCGTTCCGCTCGATCGCCGGGCGCAGATGCTCCCAGGCGATCACGCACATGTTGGTGGCGAGCGGCAGCGGCGAGTCCTTCGCCACCTCCGCCATGCCGGGGATCGTCGCGGTCGGGTCCTCCAGGTATTCCAGGACGCCGTCCAGCTCACGGGCGACGTACCGCGAGGTCTCCACCGTCCAGGCGGTGTTGGGGTCCAGCCGCAGCGGCTGCCCGGGGAAGGCCTCCGCGAGCGCCCTGATCGCCGCGATCTCGTCGTCGGGCGGGAAGACACCGCCCTTGAGCTTGAACGACTCGAACCCGTACCGCTGTCGCATCAGCCGGGCCTGCTCGACGATCCCGGCGGGGTTCAGGGCCTCGCCCCAGTCGTCGCTCACGGCCGCGCGGCCGTCCAGGGCCGGGTGTTCGGCCCACTTGTAGAAGAGGTACGCCGCGAAGGGCACGGAGTCGCGGACCTTCCCGCCGAGCAGGTCGCTGACCGGGCGGTCGAGCAGCTTGCCCTGGGCGTCGAGGCAGGCGACCTCGACCGCCGAGGTGGTCCAGCCGCGCTCGTGGGAGCCGGGCACCGTGGGCAGCAGCGCGGCGTCGATCGCGGCCGTGACGGCCGTGGTGTCGAACACGTCCATTCCGGCGACGACCTTCGCGGCCGCCTGAAGCCGCTCCAGGCGGGCCATGCCGCCCGGCGACTCGCCGAGGCCCACCGTGCCGTCCTCCAGGACGAGTTGGAGGATGACGCGCAGGGCGAGCGGCTCGTGGACGCCGCCCGAGTTGAGCAGCGGCGGGTCGCGGAAGGCGATCGGGGTGACGATCAGCTCGCGGATGCGGGTGCCGACGGTGGTGCTCATGCGCGGACCGCCTCCAGGCCGTGGTCGATCAGTTTCGCGAGCCGGGCGACATGCTCCGGCGTCGGGTCGAGCAGCGGGGCACGTACGCCGCCGACGTCCAGACCGCGGAGGGTCACGCCGGCCTTGACCAGGGCCACGGCGTAGCCCGGGACCTCGTCGCGGAGTTCGACGAGAGGGCCGTAGAACTCGTCCAGCAGGGTCGTCACCAGCTCCCGGTCGTCGCGGGCCAGCGCCTGGTGGAAGGCCAGCGCGATCTCCGGGGCGAAGGCGAACACGGCCGAGGAGTACAGGTCGACGCCGATGCCCCGGTAGGCGGGCGCGGTCATCTCGGCGGTGGGCAGGCCGTTGAAGAACTGGAAGTCGGCGCCGCCCGGCACGGCACGCACGGCCCGGACGATGCGGTGCATCCGCTCGATGTCGCCGATGCCGTCCTTGAGGCCGACGACCTTCGGCAGTGCGGCGATCTCGGCCGCCGTCGTCTCGGTGAGGCGGGCGGTGCCTCGCTGGTAGAAGATCACCGGCAGGTCGGTCGCGGCGGTGACCTCCTCGACGTAGCGCACCAGGCCCCGCTGAGGCGCCGTCACCAGGTACGGCGGCAGCAGCAGGATGCCGTCGGCGCCGGCGCGTGCGACGCGGGCGGCGTGGTCGCGGGCCACCGGGGGCGGGCCGCCCGCCGCGGCCAGGACGGGCACACGGTCGGCGGTCGTCTCGACGGCCACGCGCGTGGCGCGCTCGATCTCCTCGGGCGTCAGGGCGTGGAACTCACCGGTGCCGCAGGCGACGAACACGCCGCCCGCGCCCGTCGCGACCGCGGACTCGATGTGCTGGGCCAGCCGTTCCTCGTCCAGCGAGCCGTCCACGCCGAACGGCGTGACCGGGAAGAACAGCACTCCTTGGAACTTCATGTCTCTCTCAGACGTGGGGGTAGGGGTCAGCCCTTGGTGGCACCGGCGGCGATGCCGGTGACCAGCGAGCGCTGGAGGAGCAGATAGACGATCAGGCTGGGGACCAGGGCGATGACCGCACCGGCCAGCACGACCCCGGAGCCGACCTCGGGGTCGGTGCGCAGGACGGACAGGGCGACGGTGACCGTGTAGTCGGTGGGGTCCTTGGCGGCGATCAGGGGCAGCAGGTACTGATCCCAGATCATGATGAAGCCGAGCACGCCGGCCACCCCGAGCGCGGGCTTGCACAGCGGCAGGACGACCTGCCAGAGCATCCTGAGCTCGCCCACGCCGTCCAGCCGGGCGGCTTCCTCGATCTCGGCGGGGATGTCCCGCATGAACTCGGTCAGCATCATCACCGAGAAGCCCCAGGCGCCCAGCGGCAGGATGACGCCCCAGACGGTGCCCTTGAGGTCCAGGTGGACCACGGGGACGTCGCCGAGGACCAGCGACAGCGGGATCGCGATGACCTCCTCGGGGAGCATCAGCGTCATCATGAACAGCATCATGATCAGCGCCTGCCCGCGGAACCGGTGCCGGGCCAGCGCGTACGCGGCGAGCGTGCACACCACGAGCTGGAGCAGCAGCCCGCCGCCCGCTATGACCAGCGAGTTGCCGAGGTAGTCCCAGATGCCGCGCTCGCCCGCCACCGTGAAGTTCGACAGCGTGCTGTCGTGCGGCAGGAACGACAGCGAGGAGCCGCTGGGGTTGGTGGTGACGGCGCCCGAGAAGATCGTCAGGAACGGCGCCGCGAAGACGCCGAGGGCGATCAGACAGAGCAGGACGCGCAGCGCCCAGGCGAGGCCGGGCTTGTCGTTCCAGCCGAGGGCGGTGTCGAAGCGGGCCGGGGTGGTCCGCCGTGCCTTGGTGCTCCGTCCGGCCGGGGTGTCAGGTGCCGCCGGCCGGACGGGGTCGATGACGGGGACGCTCATCGCGCTTCTCCCCTCTTGCGGAGGTAGTTGATCGTGACGGTGAGCAGCAGCGTCACGCAGAGCAGGACGACCGAGGCCGCCGAGGCGCCGCCGATGTCGTTGCGGGTGAAGCCCAGGGTGTAGGCGCGGGTCATCCAGACGTCGGTGGACCCGGCCGGGCCGCCGCCGGTGAGGACGTAGACCTCGGTGAACACACGCAGTCCGCGGATCGTGGCGAGCGTGAGCACGATCATCAGCGCCGGGCGTATCGCGGGCAGCGTGACGTGGCGAAGCCGCTGCCACAGCGAGACGCCGTCCATCGCCGCCGCCTCGTACAGCGTGCGGTCCACGCCCGCGAGACCGGCGAGGATGATCACCATGTTGTACGGCGCCCAGATCCAGATGCCCATGGCCATCGTCGAATACAGCGCGATGTCCGGGTTGTCGAGGAACTGGACCGGACCGAGCCCCAGCAGGTGCAGGCCGCTGTTGAGGAGGCCGTCGGAGGTCGGGTAGTACATCAGCCGCCACAGCTCGCCGACGACCGCGGTGGCCGTGACGGCGGGCAGGAAGACGGCCGTACGCAGGATCTTCAGCGAGCGGGCCTGGCCCTCCAGCAGCAGCGCGAGGACGAACCCGAGCAGGATCGCGCCGACCGACTGGCCGATGCCCAGGACCAGGGTGTGCCCGATGGCGTCCTGGAAGCGGTGGTCGGTCAGGACCCTCGTGTAGTTGTCGAGGCCGATCCACTGGTCGCCGAGGAAGGGCCGGACGTCGAAGAAGCTCAGCCAGACGCCCTTGGCCATCGGCCAGAACTTGAAGACGAGGGCGAGCAGCAGCCCCGGAGCCAGGAAGAGCCAGGGGACTACGGCCTTCTTGTTGAAGGCCCGCTTGTGCGGGCCCGTCTTGTCGAGGCCTCTGCGTGCCGCGGGGGCAGGGACGGTAGCGGTCATTTCAGCAGGTCCTGGTCCTTGAGGTCACCGGCGAGGGTGTCGTTGAGCTCGGCCAGCTGCGAGCGGACGTCGCCGCCGCAGTACGTGAAGATCGAGTTGAGCGCGTCGGCGGTGTCCTGCTTGATCGGGGCGAAGTCCGGCGCGTTCGGGAACTGCTGGGAAGCGTCCTCGTACGCCTTCTGTACGACCCCCCAGCGGGCGTCGTCGCGCACCTTCGCCGCGTCCAGCGTGGAGTTCACGGGGATGCGGACCACGGGCTGGTGGCCGTCGACGCTGGTCATGGCGATCTTCTGGCCCTCGGGCGAGACCAGGAACGCGGCCAGCGCCAGCTCCTGCTCGTCCTTGCCGGTCTTGGCGCCGAGGTAGACGTTCTCGCCGTCGGCCAGCACATCGCCGCCGGCCGGGCCCGCGGGGGCTGGGACGACCTCGTACTTGTCCTTGCCGAGGGTGCCGTCGAATGTGGTGATGTTGTACGGGCCGGTCATGTACATCCCGGCGTTGCCGTCCTGGAAGTTGGTGGCCGTCGAGGTGACGGCGGTGAGCGCGCCGGGCTGGACGACATCGTTGTCACCGCAGAAGAGGTTGTCCTTCATCCAGCTCACGGCGTTCACGGCGGCGGCCGAGTCCATGGCCGGGCTGTACTTGCCCTCGCCGTCCGACTTGATGATCTCGGCGCCGCCCTGCCACAGGAAACTCGCGCCCCACCAGGCGGCGTAGCCGTTCTGGGCGCTGCCCGGTGCGACGATGCCGTAGGTGTCGGCCTTGCCGTCGCCGTCCGGGTCCCTCGTGGCGAAGGCCTTGGCGACGGACAGCATCTCCTGCCAGGTCGTCGGCGCCTTCAGCCCGAGTTTCCTCAGCCAGTCCGTGCGGATCATCAGGGTCTGCGCCTGTCGGGAGTACGGGATGCCGTAGTGCTTCCCGTCGATGCCCACCGTGGAGGACCAGGACTTGTCGGTGATCTGGTCGCCGCCCGCGACCGACGCGGGGTCGATCGGCTTGAGCAGGCCCTGACTCTGGTAGCCGCCCATCAGCGCCGTGTCGTTGATCATGACGTCCGGCAGGTCCTTGGTGGACGCGCGGCTCTGGAGCTGCTGGTCGAAGTTGATGACCGGCTGGTAGTCGATCCTGATGCCGGTCTTCTGGGTGAAGGCGGCGAAGACCCGGTCGTAGGTGGCGGCGGAGTCCGGATTGCTCCGGGTCCACACTTCCAGCGTGTTCGGGTCGTCGCTGCCCGCACTGCCGGAACCGGAGCCGCACGCGGCCGTTCCGAACGCGAGCGCCGTGGCGACGAGCAGGGCGGCCGGGCGGCGACGTCGTCGGTGATCCCGCATGGACACACTCCGTTGGATCTGGAGTTCATATACGTGAACTCACTTCACGCATCTAAATGATCGGCCAAGTTACGAATCGTTTCGGCCGTATGTCAAGACATGAAGATGGGATTTCACCGGCCCTGTAGGTGGGCGGGTCGCGAGTAGCGGGTTCTCGTCACCCCCGGAAAACCGGCCACGGCACGTTGTGTGCGACTCGGGGAGGCCGTACGCCCGTGCGACCGGTCGAACGGTGCGGGTGGGGTCGTTCGGTCGCGGTTCCGGGCCCCTTTGGAGCGCCTCGGCGACACCACTGTGCAGAACCTGTGAACCAGCTGCCCGGGGCGCGCAGGCGGGATGTGCGGATGCCGGGAGGGCGCCTTCACCAAACCCCCTCCTGGGGTGGCCTGAAGGCGACTTGTTCGGTCAACTCCGAACACACCAAGGTGGGTTGAGCACTTGAGCATCAGGAGTCACAAGCGCGTTTGCTTGAGCCGTGTGGCCGAACGCCCACGGTGATGACGGGGGAAACTGGTGCGGTGCACGTGACGCGGTCGCCCTTGTGGGTGGCGTTTTCGTGCCCCGGGTCGGGAATGCCTCCCTCTGCCATCTCTTGGTGCCTTTGTCCGGTACCCGAGACAGGGATAAGGAGGGGGAATGCCGATGAGCGCGGTCAGCGCCGCAAAGCCGACGTATCCCGGCGTCTACGTCGAGGAACTCCCCAGCAGCACCCGCACGATCTCGACCCTGACCACGTCCGTGACCGCCTTCGTGGGTCACACCCGGCGCGGTCCGCTGAACGAGCCGGTACGCGTCACCAGCTTCGCGGAGTTCGAGCGCCGCTTCGGGGGCCTGAGCGCCCAGAGCGCCGTCGGCTACGCGGTCCACCAGTTCTTCGGCAACGGCGGCACCGTCGCGGTGATCGTCCGCGTCGCCAAGGCCGGCAGCGGCAAGGCCGCCTGCGTCACTCTCAAGTCCACCGAGGGCCACAGTGAGGGCCCGGTCCTCGAAGTACACGCCAAGGAACCCGGCCTCTGGGGCAACGGCCTGCGCGTCGCCGTCGACCACGACACCCAGTGCCCCGACGAAACCTTCAACCTGCGCGTCTACGACGCCAAGGGCGACGCCCGCGAGAGCTTCACGGGCCTGTCCATGGACCCCGCGAACGGCCGCTACGCGCAGACCGTGATCAACGCGGGCTCCAAGCTGATCCGCGTCGAGGTCGTCGGCGAGGGCCGTCCCGACCCGTCCGGCACCGTCTCCAAGCCCTTCGGCGACGAACTGCCCAACCTGGCCGTGGACCTGACCGTCAAAATCGGCGAGGTGGAGCGCGAGTTCACGCTCTACGACCCCGAGTGCGACGGCGAAGCCCCGTGCTCCGTCGCCGAGTTGGCGCTGCTCCTGGAGCGCAAGCTGCGCGCCCTGCCCGACGCGCCCGGCAAGCACGCCTTCGCCGGCGCCGAGGTCACCGCCTTCGGCCGCCGTATCCAGGTCGTCGCCGGCTCCACCGACCCCGAGGACGTCGTCCGCTTCCTCGGCGAGTGCGCCAACGACCTCGGCCTGGAGGCCTCCGTCAACCCGCCGGTCTTCCCGCTGGAGGGCGGCGAGGACGGCGAGGCGCCCGGACCGCGCGACCTCATCGGATCCGAGGGCGACAAGACCGGCATCCAGGCGCTGCGCGGCGTCGCCGACGTCAACCTGCTGGCGCTGCCCGAGCTCGCCGCGTACGAGAAGACCGAGGACGCGCTCACCGTCGTCTCGGCCGCCCAGCGGCTGTGCCAGGAGCGGCGGATCTTCCTGCTGGTCGACGCGCCGAGCACCTGGGTCAGCGTCGACTCCGCACGCGCCGGGCTCGCCGCCTTCGACGCCGTGCGCGGCAACCACGCGGGCCTGTACTTCCCGCACCTCCAGCTCACCGACCCGCTCACGGGCCGGCTGCGCTCCTTCCCGCCGTCCGGCGCGGTCGCCGGCGTCATCGCCCGCACCGACTCCGAACGCGGCGTGTGGAAGGCCCCGGCCGGCACCGAGGCGCGGCTCGCGGGCGTGCACTCGCTCACCGTCAACCTCACCGACCGTGAGACCGGTCTGCTCAACCCGCTCGGCGTCAACGTCCTGCGGACGTTCCCGCTCACCGGCCCCGTCGTCTGGGGCGCGCGCACGCTGGAGGGCTCGGACGCCCTCGACAGCGAGTGGAAGTACGTCCCGGTGCGCCGGCTCGCCCTCCACGTGGAGGAGAGCCTCCAGCGCGGCCTGCAGTGGGTGGTGTTCGAGCCCAACGACGAGAACCTGTGGCAGCAGATCCGGCTCGCCGCCTCCTCGTATCTGCACACCCTGTTCCGTCAGGGCGCCTTCAAGGGCGGCACCCCGCGCGAGGCGTACTTCGTCAAGTGCGACAGCGACACGACGACCACCGAGGACATCGAGAACGGCATCGTCAACGTCCTCGTCGGCATCGCACCGGTCCGGCCGGCGGAGTTCGTGATCGTCAAAATCCAGCAGACGTCCGGGCAGTTCGCGCTCTAGGCGCCGGGAATCGTGGAGAACTGAAGGAATCCGATGGCTGAGTTCACGGTCAACGCGCATCGCTTCGACCCCTACAAGAACTTCAAGTTCCTGGTCCTGTGGGACGGTCGCACGGTCGCCGGCATCAGCAAGATCAGTCCGCTCAAGCGGACGACGGAGGTCGTCAAGCACCGCCACGGCGGCGACCCCTCGTCCCCGCGCAAGTCGCCGGGCCGCTCCGAGTTCGAGGGCATCACCCTGGAGCGCGGGGTCACCCACGACCCCGAGTTCGACCGCTGGGCCAACAAGGTCTGGCAGGTCGGCGCGGGGCTGGGATCGGAGGTCTCGCTGGCCGACTTCCGCAAGGACATCGTCATCCAGGTCCTCAACGAGGCCGGCCAGGTCGCCGTCTCGCACAAGCTCTACCGGACCTGGCCCAGCGAGTACCAGGTACTCGGCGAGCTCGACGCCAACGCCAACGCGGTCGCCATCCAGTCGCTGAAGCTCGAGTGCGAGGGCTGGGAGCGGGACTACGAGGTGCCCGAGCCGGAGGAGCCCTCCTTCCTCAACCCGGCCTGAGCGACGGGTAGTCGAGGGGGGACGAGATGGCGATCACCGGGGCGGCCGAGCTGCTGGCCACCTGGGAGGCGGGGCTCGCCGAGGCACCGACGGGGCGCGCCCTGCTGCTGCACCGCACGGCGCGCCCGGACGTCGACGCCGCGACCCTGCCGGTGCTGCCGGTGGGGGAGCGCGAGGCCGACCTGTTCGCGCTGCGCCGCGCCCTGTTCGGGGAGCGGATGCAGGTGCGGCTGGCATGCTCGGCGTGCGGGGCGGACATGGAGTTCGACCTGGACGCCGGGGAGTTCGCCCGCTCGCTCGGCGGTCCGGGCGGGCCCGGTGACGCCGTGGTCCGGGTCCGGCAGGACGGCTGGGACGTGGAGTTCAAGCTGCCCGGTGTCGCCGACCTGACGGCGGCGGCCCGGGCGGCGGACCCGCGTGCCGCCCTGCTCGCCCGGTGCCTCGTCTCGGCGGTGCGCGACGGGACGGCGGCGGGCGCCGGCGACTTGCCGGTCCCGGTCCAGCGCCGCATCGCCGAGGCGGTCGAGGCCGCCGACCCGGGGGCCGACGTCACGCTCAACGTCGCCTGCCCCGAATGCGGCGAGGCCACCCGGGCCGAGCTGGACATCGCGTCCTACCTGTGGACCGAACTGGACGCCTGGGCACGGGACCTGCTGCTCGACGTCCACCTGCTCGCCACGTCGTACGGCTGGAGCGAGCCGGAGATCCTGGCGCTCAGCCCGCTGCGGCGCCGCTACTACCTGGAGCTGTGTGCGGATGTCTGACGCCGACGGGGCGCCGGTTCCCGACTTCCTCGACCGGCTGATCGCCCGGCACACCCCGGCCGCCGCCGGACCCCGCCCGGGCGTGGTGCGGGTACGACCCCGGCTGCCCGGCCCGTTCGAGCGGGTCGAGGCGGTACGGAGCACGGCACAGGACCCGGACGACGGCACCGACCTGCTGTGGCCCGCCACCACACCGTCGGCCGTACGTCAGGGGGAGGCGCCGCGCCCGGCGACGCCCCCGGCCCGGTCGCGCACGGAACGGGAACGGACCGTCGTACGCACCGAACGCGCACCTGCCGACCCGGCACCGCGGCCCGCCCCGCTGCCCCGGCCCGAGACACCCCTGCTGCGCCCCGTCGCGCCGCTCGCCGCCGACCCCCGGCCGATGCCCGACGCCGTCCAGCGGGCGACGGGCCGTGGGCGTCCCGAGCGGGGCGCTTCCCAGACCGCGGCGACCGTTCCCATCCCCCCGGGGACGGACGCCGCTCCCGCTGCCGTGTCCGCGGCGCTGCGCCCCAGCGCCGCGGACACGGCGGCAGCCCGGGACGCCGTACGACAGGCCGCCGCGCGGCGGCCGTCGCGGACGCCCGAGCAGGTGGTGCAGGTGCAGATCGGGCGGCTGGAGGTGACGGCCGGACCGTCGCCGTCCGGCGGCCCCCGCAAGCGCACGCAGGCGACGGAACGACCGGGCGCGACCCTGAGCCTGGCCGACTATCTGGCGCGAGGGCGGGAGTGACATGACAGACCGAGGAACCGAGGAACCCACGCCATGAGCAACGCACTCGCCATCGCCCATGTCACCCAGGCCCTCGCCCTGCTGCTCGCGTCCAACGTGGGCCCGGAGTTCGACGAGGCCGTCAAGGTGGAACCGCACAAGCCCCCGACGGAGCCGCCGGACCACCCCACCCTCAACGTGTTCCTCTACCAGGTCACGCCCAACACCTCGATGCGCAACAACGACCTGCCGACCCGAGCCTTTGACGGCAGGCTGGTGAAGCGGCCGGCCGCGGCGCTGGACCTGCACTACCTCATCACCGCGTACGGCGACGAGACGACCCTGGTCGGCCAGCGGCTCATCGGCTCCGTGGTCCGCACCCTGCACGAGATCCCGATCCTGCCGAAGGACGTCATAGAGGAGACCGGTCACCTCCCGCACCTCGTGGACAGCGACCTCGCGGAGGCGGCCCAACGGGTGCGGTTCACGCCCACGGTCATGGACATCGACGAGACGTCGAAGCTGTGGGGGATGCTCTACCAGACGCCGTACTCGCTGTCGGTGGTCTACCAGGCGACCCTCGTCCTCATCGACGGACGCGAGAAGCCGGTGCCGGCGAAGCCCGTGGAGCGGCCGGACGTACGGGTGCTGCCGTTCGGGGCGCCGGGGGCGCCGGTTCCTCCGGGGGCCGGGCCGAGGGCCGAGGTGCCGTCGGCGGGACATCCCGAGGGCCCGGCCGTGGACGGCGAATCCGCGACCCCCGCCGGGAAGGAGGACCAGGCCGTCGTCGAGAAGAAGGCCCCGGTCGCCACCAAGAAGGCCGCGAAGGCCGTCGCCAAGGCCCCGGCCCGCACCCGTAAGGCGCCCGCCCGCACCCCTCGTTCGGCACGCCCCGGCCCGCGGCAGGCGGACGACGCCGACGAGAAGACCGAGCAGTGAACCGAGCGGTGACACGGGATGGACGCGACGGGGGCAGGTGAGGACATGGGGACGAACGAGCCGGGCACGGCCGGGACTTCGGGTGCGACGGGTACTTCGGGCACGGCGGGCGGACGCGGCGCCGGCGCGACGCTGACCGCCGAGATCAGGCGTGTCCTGGCCCGCGTCGACGCCCACGCCACCGGCTCCGGTCCGGCACCCGACCCCGAGGTCGACGCCCCGACCGCCGCGGGCTCCGCGAGCCCGGCACCCCTGGCCGCCCCGGGCACCGCACCCCTCGACGCCCTCGTCACCTGCTTCGGCCTGACCCCCTTCGAACGCGACCTGATCCTCCTCGCCGCCGCCGACGAACTGGACCCCACGACCGCCGCCCGCTGTGCCGCGGCCTGCGGGGACCCCCAGCGTGCGTACCCGACCTTCTCGCTCGCCCTGGCCGCCCTGGCCGAACCCCACTGGAGCGCCCTCACACCCGTCGCGCCGCTGCGGCGCTGGCGGATCGTCGAACTGGACGACGAGTCCCGGCTGACGACCTCGCGCCTGCGCCTGGACGAGCGGATCCTGCACTTCCTGCTCGGCTCGCCCTACCTCGACGCCCGTCTGCACGGCCGCCTGCGCCGCACGTCGGTGCCGGAGCAGCTGCCGCCGTCGTACGACCTGGCCGCGAGCCGCGTCGCCGAGGGCTGGACGACGGGCGCGAGCCCCGACGCGCCGCTGCTCGTCGAGGTGACCGGCGGTGACCTGCGCAGCCGTGCCGACATCGCCGCAGCGGCCGCCGCCCGGTCCGGGCTCGGGCTGTACGCGCTGGGCGCCGAGGACATCCCGGCCGACCCCGCCGAACGTGACCGGCTCGCCCGGCTCTGGCAGCGCGAGGCGATCCTCCTGCCGGCCGCACTGCTCGTCGAGGTGGGCGACCTGGACCGCGACCAGCGGGCGGCGACCGAGGCGTTTCTCGCGGGGGCGGCCGTACCGGTCGTCGTGTCGAGCGAGGACCCGCTGCGCTCGGACCGGCCGCACGGAGCCCGGGTGGCGGTCCCGCGCCTCGACGAGGACGAGCAGGTCGAGCTGTGGGGCCGGGCGATGCATCCGATCGCCGACCTCGACGACGTCGAACTCCGGTCCCTGGTAGCCCAGTTCCAGCTGCCCCCGCACGTCATCCGGTCCGCCGCCGCGACCGTACGCCGCCGACTCCCCTACGAGGACACCCTCGACGCCGCCGAACTCGCCTGGCGGGCCGGCCTGGAGGAGGCCCGCATCGGCATGGACGAGCTGGGCCGCCGTATCGAACCGGAGGCGGGCTGGGGCGACCTGGTCCTGCACGACCGGCAGACCGGCGTGCTGCGCGAGATCGTTGCCCATGTGCGGCAGCGGCCGACGGTCCATCAGGAATGGGGCTTCGCCGGCACGTTGCGGCGCGGCCTCGGCGTCACGGCACTGTTCGCGGGCGGCTCCGGCACCGGAAAGACGCTGGCCGCCGAGGTCATGGCGAAGGAGCTCGGCCTCGACCTGTTCATCGTCGACCTCTCCCAGGTCGTCAGCAAGTACATCGGCGAGACCGAGAAGAACCTGCGCCGTGTCTTCGACGCCGCCGAACGCGGCGGCGCGCTGCTGCTGTTCGACGAGGCAGACGCCCTGTTCGGCAAGCGCAGCGAGGTCAAGGACAGCCACGACCGCTACGCCAACCTGGAGGTCAGCTACCTGCTGATGCGGATGGAGGCCTACCGCGGCCTCGCCATCCTCACCACCAACATGAAGAAGGCTCTCGACACCGCGTTCCTGCGCCGTATCCGCTTCGTCGTCGACTTCCCCTTCCCGGCCGAGCACGAGCGCGCCGAGATCTGGCGCCGGGTGCTGCCGTCGAAGGCCCCGGTAAAGGACATCGACCCCGGCCTGCTCGCCCAACTCACCGTCGCGGGCGGCTCGATCCGCAACATCGCGCTGTCCGGGGCCTTCCTCGCGGCCGAGGAGGGTGACCGGCTCCAGATGCGGCACATGCTCGCCGCGGCGCGCACCGAGTACCAGAAGCTGGAGCGCTCCCTGACGCCGGGGGAGGTGCGGGGATGGGTGTGAACGCGTCGCCGCACGACGAGCCGCGTGAGATCAGGGTGGAGATCGGCGAACTCGCCCTGAACGGCTTCGCCGTGGACCCGGAACGGGTGACGGACGCCTTCGAACGTGAGCTGACCCGCCTGGTCCAGGCCCACGGTGTCCCGCTCGCCGCCGACGGCGCCCTGACCCTCGACGCGCTGTCCGGCCTGCCGCCCCTGCCCGCCGGCCTGTCCGCCCGACGCCTCGGCCAGGAGCTGGCCCGCGCGGTGCACGAAGGGCTCAGTGGCCACGGGGAGGTGACGCGATGAGCTCCCAGGCCCAGGACGCCCGCTCCGAGCAGGCCGCCGAACAACGCCGCCGCAAGCGCAAGGAGCGTGCCGCCAACTCTCGTACGCCCGAGCCCAAGGAGATCGTCAGTGGTGCCGGGCAGCCGCTCGACCCGGGCGTACGGCGGGAGTTGGAGGAACGACTCGGCCACGACCTCAGCCGCGTACGCCTGCACACCGACCGCGACGCCGGCCGGCTGACGGAACTCCTCGGCGCGGACGCGGTCGCCGTCGGCCAGGACATCTTCTTCCGCGAGGGCACCTTCAAACCGGGCACCGACGAGGGCCGCCGCCTCCTCGCCCACGAGCTCCTGCACACCGTCCAGAACCCGCACGGCCTCGGCACGCTGCGTGCGGGACGGGAGCTGGGTGCGGTCAGCGTGCCGCAGCAGGCGATCGAGCGGGAGGCTGAGGCGGCCGCCCAGGATCTCGTACGTCCCTCGGCGGCCGGTCTGGAGGAGTCCACGGCCGACGTGGCGGAGGACCAGGCCACGCCCGGCTGGCTGCGCTACGCCACCGTCGACGCCGACCGCAACCGCGCCGAGGCCATCGACCCCGCCACCCTCGTCGACCGTCTCACCAACTCCCTCGTACGTTCCCTGCGCGGCGACCCCGAGGACCTCTCCCAGCGAACCCGCAAGCAACTCGCGCGACTGCCCGAGGAGTTGCTCGACGGCGTCCTCGTGCGCCTGGAGAGCCGGCTGCTGGGCTCGGAGCACGACCGGGTGCTCGACCTCGTCGACGAGATCGAGGCGTACGACGACTACGCCGAGGACGGTCTGGAGCGGGACGCGCACGACGCTCCCGAGATCGAGCCGGACACGGCCGAGGAGGTGCGGACCGAGCGCGAGAACGCGGTGCGCTCCGCTGAGGAGCGCCGGGCGGAGGAGGAACGGCCCCGTATCGCGCCAGGGCCGGAGAAGGACCGGGACGTCGAGGAAGGCGCCGTCGGCAGCACTCCGCAGAACGGTGGGACGCGGGAGCAGGGGAGTACTCCGCAAGGCGGGGGCGCACCCGGCGGGGCGCGGGATCAGGAAGCGCCGGCCCGGCAGGGAGCCGGGACCGCTGCCCGGGCCCCGGCAGCCGGTGGGGGCGCGGCCGCGCCCCGCGAGGAGCAGTCCTCGTCCTCCTCGGCGGGTTCGGGCGGCGCTGCGCAGCAGGGCGGGAAGGAGTTCGCCGACTCGGCGTCGGGCAAGGAGTCCGGGGGCTCCGAGGGAAAGTCAGGGGACGCGGCCGGCAAGGGCGGCAAGGAGAAGGACAAGGGCGGCCAGGAGCAGACCGAGCGCGAGGACGCTGCCGCCGCGAGCAAAGAGGAGTCCGCGGCGAAGAACCGCCCGGGCGCCGCCGAGGCTGCCGTGGCCGGACGCCAGCTGAAGCAGCAGGACAAGCGGGGGCAGCAGAAGCCGACCGGTTCGCCGACGGCGTCTGCCAAGGACACCCAGCTCCCCGGCAAGCTCAGCACGCTCGACGGCAAGCGCAACCAGGACCTCGACGGGCGTGACGAGGAGAGCGACGAGGACCCGTTCGGCTCCGGCAGTGAGTCGGAGGTCGAGGTCGGGGGCGAGGAGCCGAGCGCCTGGGACGTCAAGCTCCAGCCGGACGACTTCGTTCCGCAGCAGGACCTCGACGTGTCCGCCGTACCGACCGCCGACAAGCTGGACCCGTCCGCGCCCGCGACCGCCCAGACGGCACCTTCCTTCCCGGCCCCGCCGACGACGAGGGCCGAACAGGTCCAGGCCGAGCGTGAGGCCGAGGACGCCGAGGACGAGGCGGCGGAACCCGAGGAGGAACCGGCCGAGTCCGTCGAGGAGTCCGAGTCGTCGGCGCCGGAGACCGAGGGCACCCCGGACAGCATCACCGGCCCGGGCGGTCCGGCACTGGACCAGGCCGCGCGTCCGGCGCCGGGGACCCGTGACCCCAAGAGCGGTGACGACCCCAAGGCCGGTCCGGTGGCCGCCCAGACCACCGTGCAGGAGGCCCCGGGCAAGCAGGACGGAAAGTCTGAGGGCGGCACCGAGGCCAAGGAGTCGGCCGCCAAGGAGGAGAAGGGCACGGACGCGGCGGGCGACAAGGGAGCCACCGCGCCGGAGAAGGAGTCCCAGCAGGCGAAGGCCGGGCAGTCGGCGCAGAGCGACGCCGGTGCGAAGGAGGCCGACGGCGGTGGCTCGGCCGGGGCCGGTGCGCAGGGCGATCAGGCGGGCGCCGGGGCCGAACAGGACGTGTCGTCCGTAGGCGGGGGCGGTTCTACGGCGCCCGGCGCGTCGGACGGGACGGGCGGTGCCGGTACGGCGAACTCGTCCGGTACGTCCGGGGCTTCGGGGGCCTCGGGGGCTTCGGGGACCTCAGGGACTTCGGAGGCGTCCGGTGCCGGGTCGGCCGGTGAGGCGCCGGCGCCGATGGCGGCGCAGGAGGGCCGTACGGAAGCGTCTGCTCGTACGGAGAGGTCGGCGGCGCCCGCGAAGTCCGCATCCGCATCCCCCTCGGCATCCGCGCCCGCGCCTGCCGCGAAGGCTGCCCCGGAGCCGAAGGCCGAGCGGGAGAGCGCACCGGCGCCGAAGGCTGCGCGCGGTGGTGGCGGCGGGGGAGGCGCCGGCGGAGGAGGTGCCGGTGGTGGAGGTGGGGGCGCCCCGGCCCCTGGCAAGGGCAAGAAGGACTCCGCGCCGGTGCCGAACCTCTCCGGCGTCTCTCCGGAGGCCGGCCTGGCGACGGCCTCGAAGCTCAAGCCGCACAAGGCACTTCAGGCGATGGGCGGCGTCGGCGGCGCGGTGGACCGCACGGTGGGCGACGAGCACAAGACGCTGGCGTCCGCGCCCCCCTCGATGCAGCGCCCGGCGGGTGCGCCGCAGACGTTGCAGGGCAAGCCCAAGTCGGACGCGCCGGCCGAGTACTCGCAGGACAAGCCTCAGGAGGCCGAGGCTCCCGAGCAGGAGAACGCCGAGGTCGAGGGCGCCAAGGAGCCCGAGGGCCAGATCGAGGCGGAGAAGGCCGAGGAGCCCAGCGGCTGGGACACCTTCAAGATGGCGCTCGGCTTCGGCATCGGCAAAGTCGCGAGCTGGCTCGGCTTCGAGGTGGATCCGCAAGAGCTGGCCGCCAAGTTCGCCGGCCTGCCCACGAAGGACGAGGCGCTCAAGCAGGCCCAGGCGGGCAACGCGCCGGGCGTGGAGCTGAAGGGCTCGGCGGAGGACAGCGCCGGTCAACAGGACGGCCATGTCGACGCCAAGGGCCAGGAGACGGTGGCCACGGCCCGCGACGACTCCGGCCGGGCGATGGGCGAGGACCAGGTCTACCCCGACGCCCCCAAGGAGGAGATGCGCGCACAGGTGCCGGGCGCGCAGGGTGGCGAGGGCGTGGCGGTCGACGGCGGCGGGGCCACGGGGGCCGTGCCGCCGGAAGCGGCTTCGGAGGTGGCCGAGCACGAGCAGGGGCCGCAGGTCCAGGCCGCGTTCAGCGACGGCCAGAAGGGCGTGTCGGAGGGTCGGCAGGCAAAGGACCGGGACTTCCGTGACTCGCAGGCCAAGCACAAGCAGCAGGTCGACGCCGAGATCGGGCGCAACACCGAGACGCAGGCGGGCGAGCGCGAGAAGGCGATGGGCGAGGTCACCGCCCAGCGCGAGGGGTGGCGCCAGGAGCAGGACGAGGAGCTCAAGAGCCTCGGCGACAAGAAGACCGACCGGCACGACAAGGTCCGCAAGGACGTCGAGGACAAGGAAAAGCAGACCGACGACAACGTCGAGAAGGAGAAGGAGGGCAGCGACAAGAAGATCCAGGACGAGAGCGAAAAGGCCGAGCGTGACGCGGAGAAGCAGCGCGACGGCGCCGTCGAGGACTCGGGCAACTGGATCACCAAGGCCTTCGACTGGATCAAACAGAAGGTCATCGAGATCAAGAACGCGATCGTCCGGGTCATCCGGGCGGCGCGGGACGCGGTCGTCGGCTTCATCAAGAACTTCAAGGACACGGTCGAGCGCTGGATCAACGAGGCCCGCAAGAACATCGTCGAGGCGATCAAGAACTTCATCAAGGAACTGATCGAGTTCGCGCTGGCGATGGTGCGGGCGGTGATCGAACTGGCCGCCCGTATCCGCAAGTTCATCACCGACCTGATCGCGGCGGCCATCGCCCTCGTCCAACGTCTGGCGGAGGCGCTGAAGCAGGCGATCAGTGACCTCCTGGACGCAATCGGCAAGCTGCTCAGCAGCATCCTGGACGTCCTGAAGAAGGCGCTCCTCGACGTCGTCAAGGCGATCGTGGACGCGGTGAAGGCGGTCCTTCAGTTCGCCTCCCGCATGCTCAGCGCCCTGGGCGAGTTCATGCTCATCGCGGTCGACTTCCTCTCCGACCCCGGCGGCTGGCTCGGCGGTGCCAAGAACTCCGCGGTGGACGGCGCGAAGAACCACCTGTTCCGCGAGGTCAAGGCGGCCGTCAAGGACTGGTTCCAGTCCAAGATCGAGGAGATCATCGGCGTTCCGAAGGCCATCCTCGACAAACTGATCAAGGGCGGCATCACCCTCGAACAGATCGTCAAGGAGACGTGGGACGCGATCGTCCCTCAACTCCCCCTGATCATCGGCGAGATCGTCATCACGAAGGTCATCGCCAAGCTGATCCCCGGCGCAGGCTGGGTGATGGCAGTGATCGACGCCATCCGCACCGCCATCGGCGCCCTCGGCGAGATCCTGCGCGCCATGGGCGCCGTCCTCGACTGGCTGAAGGCCGTCCGCCGCGGCGGCGCCGGCGTCCTCTTCGCGAAGGCGGTCGCCGCGGGCATCGTGGCGCTGCTCGAACTCGCCTACGAGGCCTTGCTGAGCGGCATCGGCAAGTACGTCGCAAAGATCGGCCGACGCTTCAAGGCCATCGCCGCGAAGCTGGGCGGCAAGGGCAAGGGGGACAAGCCGGGGAAGGGCGCCGGCGCCGACGGGTCGGACGACAAGGGCGGCGACAGGAAGCCCGAGCCCGACCCGATGAAGAAGCCGGGCCCGGACGCGAAGACACAGCCGGCTACGGCGCCGAAGCCGGGGCAGAGCAAGGACGGCTCGCCCGGAAAGCCGAAGTCTCCGGCCGACGCGAAGACGCCTGCGACTCCTACGGCCAAGAACAAGGACGGCAAGCCGAAGGACAAGGACGAGAAGCCGGACACCAGGCCGACTCCGCCGGCCCCCAAGCCGAAGCCGAAGCCGAAGGCCGAACCACCGGCCAAGCCCAAGTCCGAGCCGGACACGAAGCCGAAGCCTTCTGACGGCAAGGGATCGGACAAGCCGAGAGACGACAAAGACGCAGGCACGCCCAAGCCGAAGGACGACAAGGACTCCACGGGCAAGCCCAAGGACGCCGACGGCAAGTCACCGGACAAGCCGAAGTCCGAGAACAAGGAAGCACCGGGCAATCGCAAGCCCGACTCGGATCAGGACCGGGGGCGGGACAGGACAAAGGACAAGGGCAAGGACGGCGACAAGCCCGGAAAGCCGAAGAAGAAGGACGAGGACGGCAGGCAGCCGAGGCCCAAGCACGAGAGCAAGGGCCGGAGGAAGCCGAAGCGCGACAGGCACGAGGACGGGCGGCCGAAGGACAAGGACCCCGAGAAGGAGAAGCAGGACAAGAAGGATCAGCGCAAGAAGGAAGAAGAGTCGAAGGAGTCGAAAGAGGAGCGGCTGCGGAAGATTGTCGCCAAGATTCGACTGAAGCTGCGCGGGCCCCTCACGCACGGTGTGCCACGCCCCGCAATGCGAATGACCCTGGGCGGTATGCGTCTCTGGTACCGGCTCACCGATCTGTCCTTGCCGAACGGGAAGGCAGGCGCGATTCGCGCACGCCTCAATCCGGAAGCGGATGTATTCGGTGTCCAGAACGGGGTGCAACCCGAGCAGAGCCCTGAGATGCAGCGACGGGAACGTGAAGCGGCCGAGGAGCTCCGCGAAGCTGAGGCGGACCGTCTACGTGACCAGGCGACCGGCCCCGGTGAACCGGCCGTGGATCGCCCCGATCAGCGTGAGGACACAGACGCACAGCGTGGATCACTGTCGGATGCTTTGACTAGCATCCTTGAGGACGCTCCACTCAGCCCTCGCACTCACTCACAGAAGGGAGAGTCGGTCGCCTGGGGCAAGCTGAAACGTTCGGACGCGGAGAAGAGTCTGATCACGGGTGATCACATCCCGTCGGGAAGGGCGCTGATAGAAAAGGCCAGAATGGATGCGCTGGCCAAGAGCGCAGAAACCGATGACCAGCTCAAGGAGCTCCTGGAGAAGCGAGAAGTAACGCGTCTCACTCCAGGCGAGAAGAAGATACTGAAGGCCAAGGAGGATGCCGTCTACGAGGCGGAAAAGCTGGTCATATTCAAGGGTGGCAAGCTCGATGAGAAGGCCAAGGAGATCTACGACAAAGCGCTCACGGTGGTGATAGACACCGAACTGCACAAGCTCGGGCGCACCTACTTGGGGAGCAACAGGAAGAAAGACAAGAGGGCGGAGGGGGATACCACGCCTGAGCGTAAACGTTACGAGGATGACGCTCGAAACTTCACTGATGCGGTGCGTAAGGACTTCGAGTGGTATCTCAAAGTGATCGAGGGTACCGACAGGTCTACCAAGAAACAGGTAGAGGCATTCATTCGGCACTACAAGAATCTCACGGACAAGAAGGTGATTGACTATTCTCCGGAGATCGATCGAATGCTTGTGAATGCGTGGAATAAGGCGAAGAAGGACCCGGAATGAGTGACATCACTACCATTGAATCGGTGCTGGGTGATGATTCCCTGCATGGCATCACCAAACGGCAGCAAATTTTCGAACTACTCTGCGCGAAGCCGAATCGGGGAGCTGGCGTCGCGGCAGATTATCTTGCTGAGACCGAGGACGAAGCCGGCGCCGACTATGTGGCCCAGTATCTGGCACTGATTCCCGGGGCGCACACCGAAAAGACCCGTGCCGCCGAGCGCCTGCGGCAGGCCGGCGTCCTTGCGCGGGCGGCAGCGTGGCTCGTGCCCTGGCTTCCTGATGAGTTGCTCGACGGCTTCGTCTCCGACTACCTGGCTGAAACCAAGCCCAGTGCGTCACCGGCGAGCAGTGTCGTCTACAGCATCGGTCTCTTCCAACCGGACCGGCTGCGCCCGTACGCCGACCGGCTGGAGCCCCACATGCGGCGGGCCCTTCTGTCGGGAGCCCCCGACGAGTTGGTGGACGCGTTTCTTCGTGTCTGGCAGGAGACACATGACCTTTCCCGGTTGGAAGCTCTGGCGCTGATCCGCACGGACCATGCCCGGGAACGGCTGCTGGCCGCGCGGGACACGGTCGACGAACCCGCCGACTGGGAAGAGCTGATGGAGCTGGCCGGAACCCTGCCGGACTCCGGACGGCCCTCCGGCTTCCGGCCCGCACACATGGCTTTCATCGTGGAGAAGGGCGAGGGCCCGCATGTCGTAGGCGGCCCGTTCCAGGGGGACGTGCCGGTCTGCCTCGAATGTGAGGAGCCTGCCGAGCGCGTACTCGAACTCGCTGCGGCGTCACTTCCGTTCGGGCTGAAGAACGACGCGTCGTTCTTCTGGTACGCGTGCGAATGCGAAGCGACGGACTCGACGACGGTACGCATCACGCCGGACGGAGGCACGCATGTGTACTTCGGGCCGGCTGCTCCCGCGTCCGACAGCGGGGGCCTGGTTCCTGGTGGGGAACGTGCGCTCGTCATCGAAGAGCACCCCAACCAGGTCGGCATCAGCGATGAAGCGATGGCTGGAAACTCTCAGCACCAAGTGGGTGGTCTACCCCAATGGATCACCGTGGACCGGCACCCGCGCTGCCCGGAGTGCGGCACTTACATGCCTTTTCTCGCTTCGATCGGAGGCGACCTGACCCCCTTCGGCGAATTGGGCTTCGAAGGATGTCTCTACGGGTTCTGGTGCGACGACTGCTGCGTCTCCAGCACCAAATACCAGTCCTGATGAGCTGCGGAGGCAGACCGTGACCCGCTACGCCGACATCCCCAAACCCATCCGCTCCGGAATAGTCGTAGTCAACCCAGACACCGGCACCCCCCAACGCCTCATCGTCCTCCAGTTCAACCCGGACACCCTGGAGCGCAGCGTCGCCCCCCAGTCGGCCGGCGACAGCGGTGACTCCGGCAGCGGGGGCACCGGGAGCGGCGACCGTAACGAAGCTCTCCGCCTCAAGGGACCCGCCCAGGAGACCTGGAAGTTCACCGCCGAGATCGACGCCACCGACCAGTTCGAGGTCGCGGCGCCCGACGGCATCCACCCGCAGCTCGCGACGCTCGAAATGCTGGTGCAACCGACGACCGCTCAGCTCCGCGCGGCGATGAAGCTGTCGCAGAAGGGGGCCATCGAGATCAGTCCGATCGAGATGCCGCTGACGCTGTTCACGTGGGGGAGCAAGCGGGTCATGCCCGTGCGGCTCACGGAGTTGTCCGTCAACGAGTCCGCCTTTGACGTGAACCTCAATCCGATCCGTGCCTCGCTCAGCATCGGCATGAAGATCCTCACCGTGAGCGACCTCCCGGCCGGCCACCGCGGCGCGGACCTGTACATGGCCCACCTCGCGCAGAAGGAACGCCTCGCCGCGGCCGCACGCGGCGGCAGCCTCGGCTCGCTCGGGCTCGGCGGCGGCATCGGTGGAGGCGGTGGCGGACTCGCAGGCGGGGGCGGATTCGGATTCGGAACCAACGCCGTGATCGGCAGGGGCTGAGGAGGACAACCATGGCTGAGATCGAGCCGTACGAGAACGCCCTGGACGCGATACCGGGAGCCCACCCCTACCCGCGCACCAGCCGGTACCACGACGCCGAGATCGGGATCCACCGTCGTCCCGACGGGACCGAAGTCCGGTACACCAAGCGGCGGTTGCTGCCCCCGGTCGACCAGACCGAGGACCCCGACCTCACCCAGCCCCACACCGTCGGCGCCGGCGAGCGCCCCGACCTCCTCGCGCAGCGCTACTTCGGCGACCCCGCCCAGTGGTGGCAGATCGCCGACGCCAACCCCGTACTGGATCCACGGGAGTTGACCGACGAGGCCGGGCGGGTCATCGACATCCCGCTCGCCGGCGGGTTCCCGGGTGGCAGGGGGGACCGGCGTGTTTGATCTGCCCGTGGGGCAGGGCCCCGTTCACATCACGCTCCAGATGGGGCCCAAACTCGCCCGGCCCGTCCCGGCCGAGGTGACCGAGGCCCTGCTGTCCGCCCAGATCACCGCCACCGCGGGCGAGCGCAGCGGCTTCCAGCTCGCCTTCGACCTCACCAAGAACGGCATCATCAGTCGGCGGTTGCTGCCGGAAGGGTTCTTCGATCCCAAGACCCGGCTCATCGTCAGTGTCACCGTCCGCGGCACCTCCGCCGTGCTCTTCGACGGGCTCGTCGTCCGCCACGAGGTCGGCGCCAGCAACCAGCCCGGCCACTCCACGCTCACCGTCACCGGCGAGGACCTGACGCTGCTCATGGACCTGGAGGAGCGCACCGCCCGGTACCCGAACCTCCCACCCTCCGAGCGCGCGCTCGCCATCCTGCGCCGGTACTCCGACTACGGCATCCGGCCCGACGTCTACACCGAGAAGGTCGCCCAACCCCCGCACCAGGACCTGCGGGTGCACTACCAGACCGGCACCGACCTCCAGTACGTCACCGAGCTCGCCCGCGCCAACGGATACACCTTCTATCTCGAACCCGGACCCAACCCAGGTCAGTCCTCCGCCCGTTGGGGACCGGAGATCCGCCTCGGCATCCGCCAGCACGCCCTCAACGTCAACATGGACGCCAACTCCACCGTCGACCAGCTGACGTTCGCCTACGACGGGACGGCCAGGGAAGAGCCGCAGGCCCGTTGGCAGAACCCCGAGACCCGTCAGTCGGACCTGCTCCCGCAGCCGTCCATCAGCCCGCTGCGCCCGCCCCTCGGCAAGCGGCCCACCCCGGCCCTGAAGCGCAGGACGCTCTCCGGCACCGCCAAGCACCAGCGCGAACAGGCCGAGGCCGAACTCCTCGCCCGCGCCGCCGTGTCCGCCGACGTCGTCTCCGGCTCAGGCTCCCTCGACGTCATCCGGCACGGCTACATCCTCCAGCCGCGCCAGCTCGTCGGCGTACGCGGCTCGGGACGGGCGTACGACGGCGACTACTTCGTCAAGTCCGTCACCCACAACCTGCGTCCGGGCTCCTACCAGCAGAACTTCACCCTCTCCAGGGAGGGGCTGGAAGCGCGCAGCGACTACGTCCGGCCCTGACACATCAGGCCCTGACACATCAGCAACCACAGACTCACCGACCAGGAGCAACCCCACCATGGCGGCACCCAGCAATCGCTACCTCGGCAAGTTCCGCGGCCGGGTCGTCGACAACGACGACCCGCTGCGCATCGGCCGGATCACGGTCGAGGTCCCGGACGTCCTGGGCAACGAGCCGTCGACGTGGGCGCTGCCCTGCCTGCCGTTCACCGGACCCGAGTCGGGGCAGTTCGTGGTGCCGGCGCCGGGGGCCGGCGTGTGGGTGGAGTTCGAGCAGGGGGACCCCAGCTTCCCGGTGTGGACCGGGTGCTGGTACGGCGCCGCCGAAGAGCTTCCGCCCGACGCGCGCCGCGAGCTCCAGGCCAACTCGCCGAACAAGCCCGTCGTCGTACAGACGCCGCAGGCGCACAAGCTCGTCATGAACGACACGCCCGGCGCCGAGCAGGGAATCCTGCTGCAGGCCCAGGGCGGCGCATACATCCGTATCACCAGGGAGGCCGTGGTTATCTCGACCGGCGCGGGCGCCGAGATCCTGCTGCGCGGCAACGAAGTGACCATCAACGAGGGCCAGTTGACCGTGCTCTCCAAGCGATGAGGAAAGACGGGGGACACAAGACAATGTCCGGGACTCTACTCGACGCCGGTGCCGTGATCGGCTGCCCGCACGGTGGCCGCGTCGCGCCCGCCACCACACCCTCCGGCGGCGTACGCCTCGCGGGTGCCGCCGCCGCGACAGCCGCGCACAGCTATGTGGTCACCGGCTGCCCGCACACCGTGAACGGCGTGCCCTCGCCGTGCGTGACGGTCCGCTGGACCGCCGCCGGCTCCGGTATCACCGTCGACGGCGCGGCCGTGCTGCTCGACACCTCCGCGGCCGAGTGCTTCAGCGCGGCCTTCGTGCCGCAGGGGCCGCCCGTCGTCCAGGCCGCGCAGCGAAAGGTCACCGTCCGATGAGCCCCACCAGCCGGGGAACCAGGCCCCGTTCCGACCTCGCCTTCCCCTTCCGCGCGGACCGCCGCGGCCGTACCGCGCACGCCAGGCGCGGCGAACACGTCCACGACCTCATCGAGCAACTGCTGTTCACCAGCCCCGGTGAGCGCGTGATGCGTCCCGACTTCGGCTGCGGCCTCCTCGACCTGGTCTTCGCCCCGACCAGCCCCGAGCTGATCAGCACCCTCGAACTCTCCGTACAGGCCTCGCTCCAGCGCTGGCTCGGCGACCTCATCGACGTGGAGGCCCTCGACGTGGTCAGCGAGGACAACGTCGTCCGCGTGTACCTGTCGTACGTCGTCCGCGCCGACGGCGCCCGACGCGACGACGTCTTCGAAGGGAGGGCCACGGCATGACCGGCACGACCGCCACCTCCCGCCGGGCCAAGGTCCGCGCCGCCCAGCTGAACGGCGTCGACGCCGTCGAGGTGAGTGACGACGGCCTGCTGCTCACCGTCACCTTCCTCGGCAAGGCCCCGCACGGCCTCGGCCCCGAGAACGTCCGTATCGACGGCGGCCGCCGCATCACCGGCATCACCGCCGTGGACGTCAGCGTGGAGCGCGAGGAGGACCCCGAGCTCGACGACCGGCTCTACGTCACCCTCGACAAGGCCGGCGACACCTCCCGCTACCGGCTCGCCCTCGTCGAGACCGACCCGTACGGCCGCCCCGGCACCGAGCCCTTCCGCGGCTTCGACCAGCGCTACCACCGGGCCTCCTTCGCCTTCCGGCCCGACTGCCCGACCCCCTTCGACTGCGAGGAGGACGAGCCGGACCGCGCGGACTTCCCCGCCGCGCCCGTCGTGGACTACACCGCCCGCGACTACGACACCATCCGCAAGCTGCTCCTGGACCGCCTCGCGCTCACCACACCCGACTGGGTCGAACGCAACCCGGCCGACCTCGGCGTGACCCTCGTCGAACTGCTCGCGTACACCGGCGACCAGATCAGCTACCAGCAGGACGCGGTGGCCACCGAGGCCTACCTCGACACCGCCCGCCGCCGCGTCTCCGTCCGGCGGCACGTCCGGCTCATCGACTACGCGATGCACGACGGTTGCGCGGCGCGTGCGTACGTCGCCGTCGAGACCGCGGGCGACCACACCCTGGCGCCGGGCACGTTCCGCTTCGCCTCCGTGGACGTCCGCACCCTCGACCCGCACGACCGCCCCGAGCCCGGCACCGTCATCGACGAGGCCGACCTCGGCGACCTCGACGAGCGCGGCTCGGTGGAGGTCTTCGAACCGGTCGTCACCGCCGACCCGTTGGAGCTGCGGGTCGCCCACAACGCGATCCGGCTGTGGAGCTGGGGCGGCGAGGTGTGCACCCTGCCGAAGGGCGCCACCTCCGCCACCCTGCGCGACGCATGGGTCGACCAGGAGACCTGCCGGGACCGCCGGCTCGACCTGAAGCCCGGCGACGTGCTCGTCCTGGAGGAGGTCAAGGGCCCGCGCACCGGCACCCCCGGCGACGCCGACCCGAGCCACCGCCAGGCCGTCCGCCTGACCTCCGTCACCCCGGCCGTGGACCGTATCGAGGACCAGCCGGTCCTGGAGGTCACCTGGGCCGCCGAGGACGCCCTGCGCTTCCCGCTCTGCCTCACCACCCGCGGCGGCCGCGACTGCCTGCCCGTCGAGGACGTCACCCTGGCCCGCGGCAACGTCGTCCTCGTCGACCACGGCCGTACCCTGCACGGGCTCCCCGAGACGCTCACCGTCCCGCAGGTCCCCGCCGAGGTCGCCCCCTGCGACCCTCCCGCCTTCGGCTGCCACGACCGCGACGAGGGCAACGCCCCCGCCCGGCTCATCAACTCCCTGACAGAGCAGGCGGAATCGGGTGAGGCCCTCACTCCCGACGACGTCCGCGAACTCTTCGAGATCGTCGGCGAGGCGGCCACCAACCGCGCCGGACTCGGCCTGGAACGCGCCGGACAGCGCCACGAACGCGTCGTGCCCGGAACGGCGTACGCCCAGGCCGCGGCCCTGCGCACGCTGCTCGCCCAGTCCGTCTACCCCGGCATCCAGCCCCGCTTCCGCCCCCTCCTCGGTCGCGTGCCCGTAGCGCAGACGGTGCCGTTCCCCGAGCCGGCCACCGTCGCCGCCGGGCAGGCCGAGCGGATCGCCGCGATCCCGGGACGCGTGCGGCAGCGCCTGGTCGAACTGTGGCGCAGCGCCCGCGACCGGGACGGTCTCTCCGAGCAGGAGATCGACGAACTCACCGTGATCTACGGACTGAAGATCCTGGAGCACATCGAACTCCACCGCCACCCCGTCCGCGCCCTGCGCGAACTCCTGCACCGCAACGACGAGTTGCTCGACGCCAAACTGCGCCGCGTCGAGGTCCTCACGGCACGCGCCCGCGCGGGCACCGTGCTCGACGGGCACATCGCCTGGGAGATCGCGCACAGTTGGGGCCCCGCCTACGCGAGCGGACTGCACCCCGAGGAGCCCGTGCTGCGTGGCTCCGCGACCGACGCGCTGACCCAGGACCCGCGGCACGCCCTGCCCGCCGTACGCGTCGACGAGGGCGATGGCGAGACCTCCGTGTGGGAGCCGCGCCGCGACCTGCTCGACAGCGGCCCCCGCGACCGGCACTTCGTCGGCGAACTGGAGGACGACGGCCGGCTCGCGCTGCGCTTCGGCGACGGACGGCACGGCGCGAAGCCGACCCCCGGGTCCCGCCTCGCCCTGCGCTACCGCCTGGGCGGCGGCACGGCCGGGAACGTCGGCGCGGAGGCCATCAACCACCTCGTCGTCCAGGCCGACTGCGGGCCGCCGCCCGTCGGCGTGGTCCGCAACCCGCTCCCGGCCGTCGGCGGCACGGCGCCCGAACCCGTTGAGCAGGTACGCCAGTTGGCCCCGCTCGACCTGCGCCGCACCCGGCTGCGCGCCGTCACCGCCGACGACTACGCGGCCCTCGCCACCGCCCTGCCCGGCGTCCAGCGGGCGGCGGCGGAGCTGCGCTGGACCGGCAGCGTCCAGGAGGCGCATGTCGCGATCGACGCGTACGGCGCCGGCGCCCCGACGGCCGAGCTGCTGGCCTCGGTCGCCCAGTCCGTCGAGCCGTACCGCCGCATCGGCCACGACCTCGTGGTCGGGGCCGCGCGCCTCGTCCCGCTGGACATCGCGCTGACCGTGTGCGCCGAGCCGGGCCACCAGCACGGGCAGATCCTGGCCGAGCTGCACCGCGTCCTGGGCAACGGCCGCCTCCCGGGCGGCCGCCTCGGCTTCTTCCACCCGGACGCGCTGACCTTCGGCGAACCGGTACGGCTCAGCCGGCTCGTCGCCGTCGCGGCAGCCGTGCCCGGCGTGGAGAGCGTCCAAGTCACCCGGCTGCAAAGGCTGTTCGAGCCGGACCGAGGAGAGAGGGAGGACGGCGTGCTGCGGCTCGGCCCGCTGGAGATCGCCACCTGCGACAACGACCCGGACCGGCCGGAGAACGGCCGGCTGGCGATTTCCCTGGGAGGTGCCCGGTGACGACGGACTCGACGATCGACGACTGCACCTGCGGCGGTGCCTGCCGCGGCGGCCACGACGAGCGACTCGCCCCGGCCCCCGTGCACAACCCGCCCGGCCGAACGGCCCTCGCCTACCGCGTCGGCGAGTACGGCTCCTTCCGGGCCGCCCTCCTCGACCGCCTCGCCTCACCCGCGTATCCGGCTCTCGACGGGCTGACCGTGCGCACCCCGGACGACCCGGCGATCGGTCTGCTCGACGCCACCGCCGTCCTCGGCGACCTGCTCACCTTCCACTCCGAGCGCATCGCCGACGAGGCCTACATCCGTACGGCCAACGAGCACCGCTCCCTGGTCCTGCTCGGCCGTCTCGTCGGCCACCGCCCGCGTCCCGGCGTCGCCGCCGCCACGCATCTGGCGTACACGCTGGAACGGGACCCGCGCGCGGAGTCCCTGCCGGTCACCATTGCGCGCGGAGCCCGCAGCCACAGCGTGCCCGCGTCCGCGGATGAGCAGTCCCTCACCTTCGAGACCAGCCGTGATCTGACGGCTCGCTGGGACTGGAACGAGCTGAAGGTGCGCCGGCGGCGGCCCTCTCTTGTCACGCCGGAGGATCTGGAGCGTCGCTCGGAGCTGTTCGTCGAGGGCACGGCGAACTCGCTGCAGACCGGGGATCAGTTGCTCTTCGTCTTCGGTGAACAGGCGGGCGGGGAGCGGAAGTTGCTGCCCGTCGCCAAGGCGCGGGTCGATCGGGAGGACGAGATCACGGCGATCTCGTTGCCGAAGTCGGCGCCGCCGACGTTGAAGGAGTTGGTGGACGAGGTGCGGCGTTGGACCGCCGCGCCGGTTGCCCCGGGCGAGCCGGGGGATGAGCCGCCCACGCCCGAGGTGCCGAACCCCCGGCCCGTGAGTCGGCTGATCGAGGACTTCGAGGACCAGGTGCTGGCGCCCCTGCGGGAGGACCTGGACGGCGTCAAGACGCCCGAGCGGCTTGCGACTCGGCTGGCGGAGCCGGTTGCGCGTCTTGGTGAGGCCCAGGTGCTGGCAGAGCCCTACCCTGACGTCGCCGCTTGGTTCGAGCAGTTGGAGGCGGTGCTGGCGGAACTGGGCGATCGTGCCTTGGAGTTGGCGCCGGCGCAGACGGATGAGACGGGTGGTCGTTCGTCTGCGGCGCCGTTGGGGCTGGTCGCGCCCCGCGGCGGAGCCGCAGATCGATACAGCCCCGCGCCCCCAAGAAGGGGCGATGCGCGCACTGCTGCTCTCGAAGCCCTCGGCGTAGTCCTCCCCGCTCTACGCGCCTCCACGCCCGCCCCCCATCGCGGCACGGGTCACCAGCGTCCCGGCACCGACACCGCCCGCTTGCTCTCCGCCCTCAACCCCTCCCTCGGCACCCTCTACCCGGCATGGCGCAAAGCCGCCGCCCCCGGCACCCCCCAGCTCCTGCGCGAACTGCTCGCCATGCGCGTCACCGCCGCCCCCTTCGGTGCCACGGCGCCGCTCAAGCCCGTCCAGGACGACCGCGGTCGGGTCATCCGTACCGCCGACTGGCCGCTCACCGGCGCGGTGCTGGCCAGCATGCGCGTCGTGTACGACACCTCGGGCAGGACCCCGGTCCGGGCCGAGTTCCAGTACGTCGAGGGCAGCAGCTCCGACCAGCGCGCCGAGAATCTGAACATCACCCAGCCGGTGACCTTCCCGCTCGGTACTGGCCGGGTCGAGCTGTCGGTGCGCTCCAGCCAGGACCGCGACCTCAACTGGCTCAACCGCCGCCCCACCGACTCCCAGGAGCCCGGCGTCACCGCCCGTCTCCATCCCGGCCTGCCCGATCGAACGTTCTTCGTGTCCCGGCCGGACGACGAGGGCCTGGTCCACGTCGGCGTGCACAACGGCACGTCCGAGCAGATCGCCCTGCGGCCGAACGCGAGCGAGCAGTTCACCCACGGCGAGTACGAGGTGAGTCTCAAGTACACGGTGGGCACCACCGAGCCGAACGTCGAGGTCGTGATCGCCAGCAAGCCGGAGCCGCTCAACCGCCGTGTCCTCCAGCTGGACACGGTCCACACCGGCATCACGGTGGGCAGTTGGGTCGCGATCCAGCGCCCCGCGAAGGGCGCCCAGGGCGGCATTCCCGGTGACGACAAGCTCGACTTCGTCACCACCCAGGTCGTCGCGGCCCGTACGGCGGCGTACACCAACTACGGCATCACCGGACGCGGTACCGAACTCACCCTCGCCGACCCGTGGCTGGACGAGTTCGACGTCCTGCTCTCGCACATCCGGGACACCACCGTCCACGCGGCCGGTGAACCCCTGCGCCTGGCCGACGAACCGCTCGGCGAGGACGTCCACGGCAACGAGATCGAACTCAACCGGCTGTACGACGGGCTGCGCGCCGGCCGCACGCTCGTCGTCACCGGCGAGCGCAGCGACATCCCCGGCACGGCGGGTGTGCGGGCCACCGAGGTCGTCACCGTCGCCGCCGCCGACGCGGCCGTCGACCCGCAACTGCCCGGCGATCACGTCCACACCAGGCTCACCCTGACCGCCGACCTCGCCCACCGCTACCGGCGCGAGACGGTCCGGATCCTCGGCAACGTCGTCGAGGCCACCCACGGCGAGAGCCGCGAGGAGGCCATCGGCAGTGGTGACTCCGACCGCGTGAACCAGACGTTCGCGCTCTGGCAGTCCCCGCTCACCTGGCTCGCCGACGACAATCCCCTCGGCGCCACCCCGGTGCTGGAGGTCCGGGTCGACGGCGTCCTGTGGCACGAGGTCGACAGCCTCGCCGGACGCGGCCCCGTCGAGCGCGTCTACATCACCGGCTCAAACGGCCACGGCCGTACGACGGTGACCTTCGGCGACGGCGTCAACGGCGCCCGGCTGCCGTCCGGCCACGAGAACATCCGGGCCCGGTACCGCTTCGGCACCGGCAAGGCCGCCAACGTGGCCGCCGACCGGATCACCCAGCCCCTCACCCGGCCGCTCGGCGTCACCCAGGTGACCAACCCGCGCCCGGCGAAGGGCGGCGCGGACGCGGACGGCCCGGGTCTGACCCGGCGTACGGTCCCGCTCGCCGTGTCGGCGCTCGACCGCCTGGTCTCGGCGTCCGACTACGAGGACTTCGCCCGCTCCCGCGCCGGCATCGGACGGGCCGCGGCCCGCGAGCTCTTCGACGGCCGCCGCCGGGTGCTGCACGTGACGGTCGCGGGCACGGACGACGTGCCGATCGACGGCGACTCGGACACCCTCAGGGCCCTGCGCGGCGCGCTGACCGAGTACGGGGACCTCAACCTCCCCGTCCGGGTGGACGTGCGTGAGCTGGTCCTGCTGCTCGTCGCGGCCAAGGTGAAGGTGGCCGAGGACCACGCCTGGGAGTTCGTCGAACCCCGGCTGCGTCAGGCGCTGCTCGCCCGACTCGGCTACGAGGGAAGGGAGTTGGGACGTCCGGCCCGACTCTCGGACGTCCTCGCCACCGCCCATTCCGTGCCCGGTGTGGACTACGTGGACGTCGACGTCTTCACCGGCGTCCCCGCGTCCGCCACCCCCGAGGAACTCACCGGCATCCTCGGCGACCCCGGCCCGCCCAGGGCGGCGGTCCCGGCGCGCGAGGCGACGTACGACGAGAAGATCCACACGGTGCGTGCCGCGAACGGCGAGACGCTGTCCGAGATCTGCGCCAGGTACGGCGTGCCGCTCGCCGAACTCCTGCGCCTCAACCCCGACATCACCGACACCCGGCGCCTGGCCAAGGGCCGTTCGGTGTTCGTCTTCCGCGGTATCCGCCCGGCCCAGCTCGCGCTGGTGTCGCCGAGGGCCGCGGACACCCTGATCCTGACGGAGGCCAAGTGATGTCTGCGAACCCGGCGGATGTCCAGTTCGACACCGCGACCCCGGCGACCGCGTCCAGGGAGCCGGACGGACTCGCCGCCCTGCTGCCCCGCTGGCACCTGCTGCGCGACGCCGACGAGGGCGAACAGCTGCGCGCGCTGCTCGCGGTGATCGCCGAGCAGCTCGACCGGGTCCGCGACGGCGTCCAGCAGGGCTACGAGGACCTGTTCGTGGAGACGGCGGCGCCCTGGGTGCTGCCGTACCTGGGCGACCTGGTCGGCTACCGCACCCTGCCCGGCTACGAGCGGGTCCTGACGACCGGCCTGCACGACGGTGGCCGCGCCGCCCTCGCCGAGGCCGTGGCACCACGCGCCGACGTGGCCGCGACCGTCGCCAACCGCCGCCGCAAGGGCACCCTCCACCTCCTGGAGGAACTCTCCGACCAGGTCACCGGCTGGCCCGCCCGCGCCGTCGAGCTGTCCCGGCAGGTCTCCCACACCCAGCCCGTGAAGCTGTACGGCGACACGGGCGTCCTCCCCCACGGTCGGCTTCGCTCGCGCGGGGGGACCCCCATCGGCGAGCGTGGCCGGCTCGTCGACCTGCGCGACAACTCCGCCCTCGACCTCGCGGGCGGCCCCTTCGGAGCGACGGCGCGTACGGTCGACGTCCGCCGCGCCAACTCCCGGCACCGACAGGGTGGTTGGACTCCGGCGGGCGTCGCGCTGTTCGTCTGGCGGCTGAAGGCGCATTCGCTCACCCAGTCCCCGGCCTACTGCATCGACCGCGCCCGCAACCTCTACACCTTCTCGATCCTCGGCAATGACACCCCGCTGGTCACCAAGCCGTTCCCGGAGCCGTCGCCCACCCACATCGCGACGATCGACAACGTCCCGGCGTTCGTCACCCGCCGCCAGCTCCACGACCGGCTCGCCGACTACTACGGCCCCGGCAAGAGCCTCGTCATCCGGCGCGACGGCGAGGACCAGCCCGTACCGCCGTCCGACATCGTGGTCGCCGACCTGTCCGAGTGGCGCTACCGGCCCAAGCGCGGCCAGGTGGCCGTCGACCCGGAGCTCGGCCGGATCGCGTTCGGCTCGCGGTCGGCGCCCCGGCAGGGCGTCTGGGTGGACTACCACTACGCGTCCGCCGCGGACATGGGCGGCGGCGAGTACGACCGGCTCGACCGCGAGGCGCGTCCCGACGCCGAGGTCTACCGCGTCGGCCCCGGGCAGCCGTACCGCCAGATCATGGACGCCTACCGGGCCTGGCAGCACGACCGCCGAGCCGACCGGACCGGCCCCGCCGGCATCATCGAGATCACCCACAGCGGCGCCTACCAGGAGCAGCTGGACTTCGACCTCGACCCCGGCGACCGCCTCGAAGTCCGGGCCGCCGAGGGCACCCGGCCGGTGATACGCCTGCTCGACTGGTACAGCAACCGGCCCGACGCCCTCAACATCCGTGCCGTGTCCGAGGACTGCGCCCCGCACGAGCGTCCGCGCATCGTTCTCGACGGGCTGCTGGTCGCCGGACGCGGCATCAACGTCACCGGTCCCATGGGCGCGGTCGTCGTACGGCATTCCACGCTCGTCCCCGGCTGGTCGCTGGAGCCCGAGTGCGACCCGCACTCGCCGGAGGAGCCCAGCATCGTCCTGGAGCGCACCACCGCGTGCCTCCAGATCGAGCACAGCATCCTCGGCACCATCGAGGTCATCGGCGACGAGGTGAGCGAGGACCCCCTCGACATCCACCTGCGCGACAGCATCCTCGACGCCACCGGACACGACCGCGAGGCCCTGTCCGCACCGGACTGCCGGCACGCGCACGCCGTACTGCACCTGCACCGCACGACCGTGATCGGCGAGATCCACACGCACGCCGTGAAGATCGCCGAGAACTCGGTCCTCACCGGCCGGCTGCACGTGGCCCGGCGCGGTATCGGCTGCCTGCGGTACTCGTACGTTCCGGCCGGCTCGCGCACCCCGCGCCGGTACCGCTGCCAGCCCGACCTGGCCGGACCCGAACAGGCCGGTCGCGTACGGCCGCTGTTCACCTCCGAGCGGTACGGGACGCCCTGGTACGGGCTGCTCGCCGACCGGTGCGCCGAGGAGATCAGGCGCGGGTCCGACGACGGCGCCGAGATGGGCGCCTTCCACGACCTGTACCGGCCGCAGCGCGAGGACGGCCTCCGGGCGCGGCTCGCGGAGTACACGCCGGCGGGCACGGACGCCGGGATCTTCTTCGTCACATGAGCCGCACCCACCGACTTCGCGAACCCGCACTTCACTGAACCAGGGGGACCCCCTTCATGCACGCTGACCTCTCCCGCCTCACGTTCCGCCCGGAACGGCACTACTCGGCGGTCGTCGCCCAGCAGGGGCGTGTTCAGCTCGACGCCGACATCAACGAGCAGACCGCGATCCAGCTCCACCAGGCCCGCACCCTGGCCGCAGACCTGATCGGCCGGCACGGCGGACCGCGTGACGCCGCGGGCTTCAAGATCGACTACGTGGGCGGCAAGCACGACATCGACACGCTGCAAATCCGCGGCGGCCGCTACTACGTCGACGGCATCCTTCTCGACGCGACCCGCCCGGCGCCCGGCGTGCCCGTCCCGGACGACGACGCCGACGAGCAGGCGGAGGAAGCCGCCGCCCCGCCCGCGCACTGGACCTACTGGGACCAGCCCGACGGCTTCCGCGACTCGGAGAAGCCCGGCGACCGGCTGCCCTCGCCCGCCACGTCACCGTTCGTGGTCTACCTGAACGTCTGGGAGCGCGCCGTCTCCGCCGCCGAGGACCCGGCGCTGCGCGAGGTCGCGCTCGGCGCGGCGATGCCCGACACCGCCGCCCGCGTGAAGGTCGTCTGGCAGGTGCTGCCGCTGTCGCTGGCCGCGCTGGACATCGAGGAGACCGACCCGTCCAAGGAGGTCGTCCGCGCCGCCTTCGACAAGTGGGCGCAGAAGCAGTCCGCGCCCACCGCGCGCCTGGCCGCCCGCAGCGAGCGGCCCGACCACGCCGACGAGGACCCCTGCCTGGTCAAGCCGGACGCCCGCTACCGGGGCCCGGAGAACCAGCTGTACCGCGTCGAGGTGCACGCGGGCGGCGAGGCGAAGGACGCCACGTTCAAGTGGTCCCGTGAGAACGGCTCCGTGGTCTTCCCGGTCGACGAACTCGACGGCACCTGGGCGCAGTTGGCCTCCCTCGGCCACGACGACAAGCTGGACCTGGACGTCGGCGACCACGTGGAGCTCGTCGACACCGCGTACGCCTCCCGCCTGGAGCCCCTGCCCCTGCTCCGGGTCGAGGAACTGGACCTGCCCGGCCGGCGCGTCCGCCTCAGCGCCGAGCCCGACCAGTCCGTCGGCCGGCTGCCCCACCTCAACCCGTTCCTGCGGCGCTGGGACCACCACGGCGGACCGAAGCGCAAGGGCCGTACGACCGCGCTGAAGGGTGGCGCGATTCCCGTCGCGGAGGGCGAGTGGCTGCCGCTGGAGGACGGCGTCGAGGTGTACTTCGCCAAGGGCGCCACGTACCGCACGGGCGATCACTGGATCATCCCCGCCCGCACCGCCACCGGCCGGGTCGAGTGGCCCGCGGACGCCGCGCGCCGTCCGCTGCTCCAGGCCCCCTCCGGCATCGTCCGCGGCTTCGCGCCGCTGGCCCTGGTCAAGGGCGAGGGCGGCACCGTCGACCTGCGGCTCGCCTTCAACCCGCTGGCCAGCAGCATCCCGGCCGCCGACGAGGCGACGCTCGCGGCGGAGGAGCAGGCGCGCCGCGAGGAGCAGCTGGCGGAGGACCCGTCCGGCGGGAGGTCGCAGACCACCGCGGACGCGGAGGCGGCGGCGGAAGGAGACGAGTGATGGCCAAGCCCCTGAGTGCGTCCAAGATGGTGGAGATCCTCCGCGCGGAGGGTCTCACGGTCCACGAGGTGCGCAGCTGGCGCACGCACAACCGCAACAGCAAGGGTGCCTGGGGCCCGGTGAACGGCGTGATGATCCACCACACCGTCACCAAGGGCACCGAGGCCTCGGTGAACATCTGCTACAACGGCTACTCCGGACTGCCCGGCCCGCTGTGCCACGGAGTCATCGACAAGAAGGGCCACATCCACCTCGTCGGAAACGGCCGTGCCAACCACGCCGGACTCGGCGACAGCGACGTCCTGCGCGCCGTGATCAACGAGTCGAAGCTGCCGCACGACAACGAGGCCGACACCGACGGCAACGCGCGCTTCTACGGCTTCGAGTGCATCAACCTCGGCGACGGCAAGGACCCCTGGCCCGAGGCGCAGAAGGAGGCCATCGAGAAGGTCTCCGCCGCGATCTGCCGGCACCACGGCTGGAGCGAGCGTTCGGTCATCGGCCACAAGGAGTGGCAGCCGGGCAAGACGGACCCGCGCGGCTTCACGATGGACGGTATGCGCAAGCGCATAGCGCAGCGCTTGAAGGGCGGCGGTGGGGGCGGCGGCAGCACCCCCGACCCGAAGCCGGCGCCCAAGCCGAAGTACGTGCCGTTCCCCGGCAGCGGCTTCTTCCAGGTCGGCCGGAAGTCACCGATCATCACGGCCATGGGCCGCCGCCTGGTCGCCGAGGGATGCAGCCGCTACGAGGAGGGCCCGAGCCCCGAGTGGACCGAGGCCGACCGCCGCTCCTACGCCGCCTGGCAGCAGAAGCTCGGTTTCAAGGGCAAGGACGCGGACGGCATCCCCGGCAAGGTCAGCTGGGACAAGCTGAAGGTGCCCGACGTGTGAGGGTGAGGGCTCGGAGGACCCGAACGGCCCAGGTACCCCGCGGGGGTGTCCTGGGCCGTTCGGCGTGGGGGCGCAGGGTCTTGCTCCGCCAGGCGAAACCAGTCACACTGGTACCGAACGAATGGTCGGTTGGGGAAGCTGGTATCGATGACGACATCACACGCCGCCGAGGCGCCCCCACTGGGGGGACTCCAGGAGCACTTCGACGCGACGATCGCGCGTGACCAGCGGATCGAGCCGCGGGACTGGATGCCGGACGGCTACCGCAGGACACTGGTCCGCCAGATCGCGCAGCACGCCCACTCGGAGATCATCGGCATGCAGCCGGAGGGGGAGTGGATCACCAAGGCGCCCTCCCTGCGGCGCAAGGCGATCCTCTTCGCGAAGGTGCAGGACGAGGCCGGACACGGGCTGTATCTGTACTCGGCGGCGGAGACCCTGGGCACCGACCGCGCGGAGCTGACGAACCGGCTCATCGAGGGCCGTCAGAAGTACTCGTCGATCTTCAACTACCCGACCGTGAGCTTCGCCGACGTCGGCGTGATCGGCTGGTTCGTGGACGGCGCGGCCATCTGCAACCAGGTGCCGCTGTGCCGCAGCTCCTACGGCCCGTACGCGCGCGCGATGGTGCGGATCTGCAAGGAGGAGTCCTTCCACCAGCGGCAGGGCTACGAGCTGCTGATGACGATGATGCGCGGCACCGAGGCCCAGCGCGAGATGGTGCAGGACGCGGTGAACCGCTGGTGGTGGCCGTCCCTGATGATGTTCGGCCCGCCCGACGACTCCTCGCCCAACTCCGCGCAGTCGATGGCCTGGAAGATCAAGCGGCACAGCAACGACGAACTGCGTCAGCGCTTCGTCGACATGACCGTCCCGCAGGCCGAGAAGCTCGGCGTCACCCTGCCCGACCCCGAGCTGCGCTGGAACGACGAGCGCGGTCACCACGACTTCGGCACCCCCGACTGGGACGAGCTGATGCGCGTCATCAAGGGCGACGGGCCGTGCAACGACCAGCGGATGCGGCGGCGCAGAAGCGCCCACGAGGAGGGCGCCTGGGTGCGGGAGGCGGCCACCGCCCACGCGGCCAAGCAGGCCGCCCGCGCGGAGAAGGGAGCGGTGGCATGAGCGACCACGAGACCACCAAGGCCGACTGGCCGCTGTACGAGGTGTTCGTGCGCGGCAAGCGCGGGCTCAACCACGTCCACGTGGGATCGCTGCACGCCGCCGACGACCGGATGGCGCTGACCCACGCGCGCGACCTGTACACGCGTCGCAACGAAGGCGTGTCCATCTGGGTGGTGCGCTCCCAGCACATCGCCGCCTCGACCCGCGACGAGAAGGACCCGTTCTTCGCGCCGAGCGCCGACAAGGTCTACCGCCACCCGACGTTCTACGACATCCCCGACGACGTCCCGCACATCTGAAGGAGAGGGCATGAGTGACGACCACGTCTATCTGACCCTCGCCGAGGGACACGAGGACGACGCCCGCTGGGCCTACGGCACCGGCTTCGAGGACCCGCTGCACGGCGTGGACACCACCGTGCCCGAGGGTGTCGACGCCGACGAACTGGCCGCCGTCTGCGTCGCGTTGGCCGACGACGCCCTGGTCTCGGCCCAGCGCCTCGCCGAGTGGATCACCCGCGCGCCCGAGCTGGAGGAGGAGGTGGCGCTGGCCAACATCGGCCTCGACCTCCTCGGCCAGGCCCGACTGCTCTACTCCCGCGCCGGCCAGGCCGACGGCACCGGACGGGACGAGGACGCCTACGCCTACTTCCGCGACGCCGGCGACTTCCGCAACGTGCGGCTGGCCGAAGTCCCGGGCGGCGACTTCGCGTTCTCGGTCGTACGCCTCCTGCTCCTCTCCAGCTGGCGCCTCGCCCACTTCGAGCGGCTGGCGTCCCACCCGGATCCCGTGCTGGCCGCGATCGCCGCGAAGGGCGCCAAGGAGCTGGCCTACCACCGGCAGTACGCGGCGGAGTGGACGGTGCGGCTGGGCGACGGCACGGAGGAGTCCCACCGCCGCACCCGCAAGGCCTTGGAGCAAGTGGCGCCCTACCTGGGTGAGTTGTTCACGGCGTACGACGTACGGGACGAGGTCGTCACCGTCCTGCGTCAGGTCACCCAGGCCGCCGGACTGCCCATGCCGGTGTACCGCCCGCTGCCCGGATCCGGCCGCGAGGGCGAGCACACCGAGCACCTCGCCCCGCTGCTGGCCGAGTTGCAGGGCGTGGCCCGCGCCCACCCGGAGGCGACATGGTGACCACCTCGCTCGACGCCCGGCGCGCCCGGCACATCGCCGAACAGGTGCCGGACCCCGAGCTGCCCATGCTCACCCTGGCCGACCTGGGCGTCCTGCGCGACGTCGAACTGACCGGGGACGGCACGGTGGTCGCCAGCCTGACGCCGACCTACTCGGGCTGTCCCGCGATGGCCGAGATGCGGGCGGACGTCGCGACCCGGCTGCGCACCGCCGGGTACACGCGCGTGGAGATCCGCACGGTCCTCGACCCGCCGTGGACCAGTGACTGGATCACCCCGGCGGGCCGCCGCAAACTCACCGAGCACGGCATCGCCCCGCCCGGCCCCGCCGCACCGCACGGCGGCCCCGTCCCGCTCGTACTGTCCCCCACCCGGCACGCGGTCACCTGCCCGCGCTGCGGCTCGGCGAACACCGAGGAGACCTCCCGCTTCGCCGCCACGTCCTGCAAGTCCCTGTGGCGCTGCCGCGCCTGCCGCGAGCCGTTCGAGTACGTCAAGGAGATCTGAATGGAAGGCCTGAAGGAAGCACAGACGGCAGCGTCGGTACGCCCGCGCGCCCGCCGCCGTCCGGCCTTCCGCCTCCTGCGCGTAGCCGCCGTGACGCCCTTGTGCGCGGACGCGGTCGCCGTCGCCTTCGACATCCCGGCGGAGCTGGCCGAGGAGTTCGCGTTCGAGCCCGGTCAGTCGTTGACGTTGCGGCGGGAGATCGACGGGCGGGACGAGCGGCGGTCGTACTCGATCTGTTCGCCGGTCGGGTCGAGTCCGCGGATCGGTGTGCGGGTCGTGCCGGGGGGCCTGTTCTCGTCGTGGCTCGTCCATGACGTACGCCCCGGCGACACCGTCGAGGTCATGGCTCCGACCGGTGCTTTCACACCCGACCTCGGCACCCCGGCCCACCATGTGCTGATCGCGGCCGGCTCCGGCATCACACCGATGATGTCCATCGCCGAGTCCGTCCTGGCCGCCGACGCCCGCTCGACCGTCACCCTCTTCTACGGCAACCGCCGTACCGCCACCGTGATGTTCGCCGACGAGCTCGCGGACCTCAAGGACCTCTACCCGACCCGGTTCCAGCTCGCGCATGTGCTGTCCCGGGAACCCCGCGAGGCCGAGGTGCTCTCCGGCCGTATCGACGCCGACCGGCTCGCGACGCTCATCGAGGCGCTGGTCGACGTGACGACCGCCGACCACTGGTGGCTGTGCGGGCCGCACGGCATGGTCCGGGACGCGCAGGGCGTGCTGGAGGGGCTCGGCGTTCCGGTGGAGCGGGTGCACCAGGAGCTGTTCTTCGCCGACGACGAGCCCGTCCGGGAGGTGCACCACGAGGAGGCAGGACCTCAGGGGCCCGTCAGTCAGGTCACCATCACCCTCGACGGCCGCTCCACCACGGCTGCCCTGCCGAGGGAGCGCACCGTCCTGGACGGCGCCCAACGGACCCGCCCCGACCTGCCGTTCGCCTGCAAGGGCGGCGTCTGCGGCACCTGCCGTGCCCTGGTCACCGACGGCAAGGCGGACATGCGCCGCAACTTCGCCCTGGAACCGGCCGAGGTCGACGCGGGCTATGTGCTGACCTGCCAGTCCTACCCGGTGTCGGAGACACTGACGGTCGACTACGACAGCTGAGCCGACGAGAAGAGTTGGGTGGCGAGGAGAGCGAGGGGACTAGTTTCAGGAAAGCCGCTCTCGCGGCGGTGAGAAGGAAGCCCCCTTCATGGCCTCGCCACTGCTCACGCTACCAGTCACTCCGGGATCAGGTCGCGCATATTTTCGGGCGTCACGATCCGCGAGTCCGGGTGCAGTCCCTCGGGCCGCTGGAGACCGATGTACGTGACCGGGCCGTCCGGGACCTTCTCGCCGTCCCAGAGGGTCGTCGCCGTCGCGTCCATCAGGTCCGTGAGATAGCGCACCGTCAGCTGCTCCCGCTCCACGATGCCCCGCAGCAGCGTCGCCACCGACACCCGGTTGCCCTCGACCCGGTTGGTCGACGGGTTGCCCTTGAGGTACAGGTGCAGCCACTTGGCACGCCAGCGCCCGTCCCTCCCGCGCTGGAACGCCAGCGGCAGCGCCACCCGGCCGGGGCCGCGCAGCTCCGACTTCATCCGCACGGTACGCGGCTCGAACGGGCGCCCCCGCTGCTCGCCGTCGCGCAGCATGAACCCGAAGAACGACTCCTCGACCTCCTCGAAGCCCTCCCCGGAATAGAGGTTGACCTGCGGCACGATGAAGGTGCTGCGAACCGCGTCCAGCCGCAGGTCGATGAATTCCGAGGCCCCGTCCGGCGCTTCGGTGACGTCGCCCGAGTGGCTGCCCTCCAGCTCACTGAGGTTGGTGTACGACAGCCAGAAGACGGTCCGGTACTCGGCGTCCAGCACCAGCGCCGACAGGTCGTAGTCGGTGGTCCACTGCTTCTGCTTCCAGTACACGAAGAAACGCAGCAGCTCGCCGTCGAGCGGCGAGACCGAGCCGCGCGGCAGCACCCCGAGCCCGGCCGCGGTCGCCCTGCCACTGAGCGGCAGCGCGACGTCCAGGACGTCCGGGTCGATCAGCAGATGCCCGGGGGCCGGGAGCCGCCGCCGCAGGTCCGCGTCGAGTGCGGCGATCAGGCGCTCCCGCTCGTCCTTCGGCACAGGCGGGCGGGCGTCCCCGGTGACCCAGGCCCGGCCGAGGCGGTTGATGAACACCCGGCGCGCGCGGGACTTCTCCGCCCGGTTGTGCAGATGCTCACGCACCGAGAGCACGACCCGCCCCGCGACCCGCGGAGCGACCTCCACGGCGGCGGCCACGACCGCGTCCCGCTCCTCCTGCGTGGACGCCGTCCGCAGCAGCCGGTCCAGCGCGCGGAACAGCTTGCCCGGCGCCGACTTGAGCAGGGTCACCGCGCCGATGACGTCGCCCGTCCCGAGCAGCTCCTCCACCTGACTGTCGAAGGAACGTACCCGCTTCTCACCCCGCGCCACCGCGAACACGTCGGCGGCGTGCGGCCACTGCGGATACTCGTGCGGGTGCAGCCGCTCGCCGAGCCGCTTGAAAACCTCACGGTGGGCGTGGACGTCCGCGAGCTTGGCCGGGGCCGCAGCGACCACCGCGTCGAGGCCCGCCAGCAAAGCCCGGCGCACCGGCCGGGTCAGCCCCCGAAAGCGCGTCGCCTCCACCAGCGTCACATCACCGCCGGACAGCGCGCAGGCCAGCCGCAGCACATCGGTCACCGTGTCCAGCAGCGGCTGGGAACCGGCCCGCAGCCGGGCCCGGTTGATCACGGCACGGCTCTCCCGCACCGGAATCCTCTCGGGCTGCGGCCCGTCCACGCACACCTCGGCGAGCACCTCGAGATCCCGCAGGTCGTCCTCGCCGAGCGGCGTGCCGCCGCCCGCCAACGCCAGGTACAGGGCGGTGACTTCGGCCGCCGCGTCGCCACCGAGGTGCAGCACGGTCATCCGGTCGCCCGCGGCGGCGATCAGCTCGTCGTGGTGGCCGAGCATCTCCGTGTACGTGTGCTGGTAGCGGCCGTACGACGGCAGCGTGAGCAGATTCACGACACCGTCGCTCAGCTGCTCCAGCGTGCTCGCGCGGGTCGCGTCGTCGGCGAGCGCCCCGGCGATGCAGCGCATCCAGAAGTCGTACGTGTCCGGCACATTGGCCGGGAAGTCGATGAAGTACACGTTGTGCCGCACATGGTCGCCGACCATCTCGCGCACGGTGTCCAGCGTCCTTACGGCCGTGTCCACCACCGTGCCCTCGGACAGCCCCGACAGCCGGGCCAACAGCTCCGCCGAGAGCTTGAAGCCCACCGACATGAGCGCGGCGTCGAACTGCCGTGCCGCTACGGCGCCTTCCCCGGCGGGTCCCGTGGGGGAGGGGAGGCGGAGGGCGTGCCGGATGACCAGGGGTTCGAGACGGTGGACCATGCCGGGATGGTCCCAGAGCGGGGCGATCGGGCGCATTCGGATTTCCGTGTCCGACCTGCTCTTCCGCACCTCTCGCACCTGCCGGATGCGCGCAGATTCGACGGGTATCTTGCGCCGTTCTGCGGGCATCGTCATGGGGCGGGGTGTGAGGGGTCGCCCCCTCGCCAACGTTCCTGGAGTCGCTGCCGGAGCGCCCCGCCGGGGGCTGAGCCGGTCAGCCGCAGGCGGCGGTCCGCCCCACCCGGCGACGGCGGACAGGCAGGTCAGGAGCCCTCGGCCGTGCGGTCCGCGTCGCGCTGCCTGAGGCGGGCCGCCTCCTTGCGGACCTCGGCCTGGGTCGCGCGCTCCTTCTGCAGCCACTCGGGCTGCTGCTGCTTCAGGGCCTCGATCTGCTCGGTGGTGAGGGGCTCGGTGACACCGCCGCGGGCCAGCCCGGCGATGGAGACGCCCAGCTTCTGGGCGACCACCGGACGGGGGTGCGGGCCGTCGCGTCGCAGGTCGCGCAGCCACTCCGGCGGGTCGGCCTGGAGCGCGTTCAGCTCGGCGCGCGTGACCACGCCCTCCCGGAACTCGGCGGGGGTGGCTTCGAGGTACACACCCAGCTTCTTCGCCGCGGTCGCGGGCTTCATGTCCTGGGTGCTTTGGTGCGACGTCATGGGCCCCAGGGTATCGACTGAGTGAACCGCCGCCGACCACGGCCGGTAACCTGGCCAGGTGACAGGCTCGGAAGCACCCCCCTCGTTCAGGCTCGCGTACGTCCCGGGAGCGACCCCCTCGAAGTGGGTGCGGATCTGGAACGAGCGCTTCCCGGACGTCCCACTCGCCCTCCACCAGGTGACCGCCGCCGAGGCGCCGGGCACGCTCCGTGACGGTGCCGCGGACGCCGGGATCGTACGGCTGCCGGTCGACCGTACGGTCTTCAGCGCGATCCCCCTCTACACCGAGGCCACGGTCGTCGTCGTCCCCAAGGACCACGTCATCGCGGCGGTCGACGAGGTGACCGTCGCGGACCTGGCCGACGAGGTCGTCTTCCACCCCCTCGACGACGTCCTCGACTGGGAGCGGCCACCGGGACAGCCCGCGTTCGAGCGCCCCGCCACCACCGCGGACGCCGTCGAGCTCGTCGCGGCGAACGTCGGCCTCCTCGTCGTACCGCAGTCGCTGGCCCGTCTCCACCACCGCAAGGACCTCACCTACCGGCCGCTCGTGGACGCCCCCCAGTCGAGCGTCGCCCTGTCCTGGCCGCAGGACGCGACCACCGACCTGGTGGAGGACTTCATCGGCGTGGTCCGCGGCCGCACGCTCAACAGCACGCGCGGCCGCACCACCTCCCAGGCCCCGGCCGCGACCGAGCAGCCCAAACGCAAGCGCCCGGACGCCGGAGGCGGCAGCCCCAGGCGCCAGTCGGGAACGGCCCGCACCCAGCGCGGCGGCTCCGGCGGCACCAAGGGCGCCAGGCGAGGGAAGCCTCGCCGCCGATAGGGAGGGGAGGGGTGACGGTCATCGGGTCTGGAGGGATTTGGTTCGAGTCGGGCGTTACTTCGCCCCGCGCAACCAGTCGTACGCCTCCTGCGCGGTGAACTCTCCCTGCCCGCCCCGCAGTAGCAGCCCCGCCGTCGCGAACTCCGGGGCGTCCGCCTGGCCGGTCACGTACGGGATCGCGATGCAGCGCATTCCGGCCGCGTGCGCGGCGGCGGCGCCGGGGGCCGCGTCCTCCAGGACCACGCAGTCGCCGGGTGCGACACCCAGCCGGCGAGCCGCCTCCAGGAAGACGTCGGGAGCGGGCTTGCCGCGCTCGACCTCGTCCGCCGAGACGACGGTACGCAGATGGGTGTCCAGACCTGTGCCGGCCAGGATCGCCGTGATGGCCGCCGTGGACGAACCGGACGCCACGGCCATCGGGACGCCCTCGACCGCCAGCAGTTCCACGAACTCGCGCATCTCGGGGTACACGCGCGTGCCGGTGCGGGCGAGGTCCAGATAGCGGCGGTTCTTGTCGGCGAGCAGTTCGTCCACGGAGGCCCGAAGGCCGTACTCCCGCTTCCAGAGCGCGACCGTCTCCAGCGTGCTGATACCGACGTACCGCTCGTGATCCGCCCAGGTGAAGTCGGGAATCCCGTGCTCGGCGAGGAGCCGGCGGCCGGCTTCGTAGTAGTTGGGCTCGCTGTCCACGAGTGTTCCGTCGAGATCGAAGATGACCGAAGTGCCGCCGAGTCCGCTCATGGGCCCAGGATGTCAAAGGTCATCTCCGGGCGGCCGCCCGCCCGATCGACTCCACCAGCGGCAGCAGCCGGTGCGGCACGCGCTCGCGCAGGGCCACCTCGGTACGGGTGCGGACCACGCCGGGCAGGCTGATCAGCTTCTGGATCACGTCCTCCAGGTGGGCGTTGTCGCGGGCCACCACCCGGGTCAGCAGGTCCCCGCCGCCCGTGATCGAGAAGGCCTCGACGATCTCCGGCACGGCGGCCAGCTCGTCGCCCACGTCGTCGAGATGCCCCTGGGTGACCTCGATGTGCACGAACGCCAGCACCGCGTGGCCGAGGGCTGCGGCCGAGAGCGTCGGCCCCGTCCCGGTGATCACGCCGTCCCGCTCCAGCCGGTCCAGCCGCGCCTGGAGCGTGCCCCGCGCGACGCCGAGGATGCGGGCGTACTCCCGCACGCTGGTGCGCGGCTGCTCCAGCAGCAGCCGCAGGATACGGGTGTCGAGCTCGTCCACGGCCATGCGTCCGGTCTCCGTTCGCCGACCCCGTCCGTCATGGTCCGTTGGCTCGTCGATGGACGTACGGGATCCGGTATGTCTGTGCCAATGGCTCAGCATTCTAGGAGACACTTGAGCCAGCCTGCCCCTTGATGCTGCAATGAACCCGTCGATGGCGCTGCGGATCCCGCGGCGCCTTTTTCATGCCGACGTGGAGGGGCGGAAAGCAGTGCTGAAGAGGGTGTTCCTGGCGCCGGACCCAGGGCGGGCGCGGCTGCGCTTCGCCGTGCGGGCCGTCCTCGGCATCGGGCTCGCGGTCGTCGTCTGCGGACTGGCCGGACACTCCCTCGTCGGTGCCGTCACCGGGGGGCTCGCCGCGCTGCTCGCCCTGTTCACAGTCACCGACGCCACGATCCGCGGACAGGCGGTCACCACCGCGCTGCTGCCGCTCGTCGGCATCCCCGTCCTCGCGGCGGCGGCCGGGCTGCACGACCACCCGGTCGCCCGCGACCTCACCTTCCTCGCCGTCGTCGGCGCCGGCGTGTACGCCCGCCGCTGGGGGCCGCGCGGGCACAGCCTCGGCGTGTTCGCGTTCATGACGTTCTTCGTGGCGCAGTTCCTGCACGCGACCCCGGGGCAGCTGCCCGAGCTCTACGCCGCCGTACTGCTGTCCCTGGCCACGGCGGCCGCGGTCCGCTTCGGCCTCTGGTGCTACGAGCGCCGCCTGCCCCCGGCGCCCGCGCCCGCACCGCCGGGCGGCACCGGCCTGGCCCGCGTGACCACCCGCCAGGCGATCCAGGCCACCGCGGGCGCCGGCTTCGCCCTCGTGGTGGGCCAGCTGGTCTCCGGGCAGCGCTGGTACTGGGCCGTCGGCGCCACCTGGTGGATCTTTGTGAACACCACCTCGCGCGGCGAGACCCTGGTCCGCGGCTTCCGCCGCGTCCTCGGCACGGTCATCGGCATCGGCCTGGGCCTGCTCGTCGCCGTCCCGCTGGAGGGTGCGGGCCTGCCGACGGCCCTGCTCCTCGCGGTCTGCGTCTTCGGCATCTTCTACACGGCCGCCGTGTCCTATACCTGGATGATGCTCTGCGTCACGGTCCTGGCAGAGCTCCTCTACGGCCTGCTGGGCGTCCTCGACCCCGCCCTGCTGGCGCTGCGGCTGGCCGAGACCGGCGTCGGTGCGCTCGGCGCCGTGCTGGCCGTCCTGTTCGTCCTGCCCGTCACCACCCACACGGTCACCGACGCCTGGATCCAGCGAGCCCTGCGCTGCGTCCACGCGGCCACCGGCGAGGCCGCCGCCCGCCTCGCCGGCGACGAGACCGCCGACCCGGCCTCCCGGGTGGCCGAACTGGAACAGCTCCTCGGCCGCGTACGGCTCGCCGTCGCCCCGCTCGTACACCCCCTGCACCCGGTGCCGGCCCGCAAACGCCGCGCCCGCCACGTCCTCGCCCTCCTCGACGACTGCGCCCGCGAGATCCGCGGCCTCGTCGCAGTCGCCGCCGACCCCGTCGCCTCCCACGACGCCCGCCTGGCCGCCGCCTGCTGGCGCGTCGAGGCCGCGGTCGAGGCCCTCACCGACGGCACGGCCATCACCGCTCCCACCGCCCGCCCCACGGAGTCCGACCCCGCCCTGGCCCATCTCCACGGCCTGGAACGCGCCCTGGCGGAACTGGCCCAGCCTTTGCGCGCCCCGTCGGGGTCCCCGCTTGTCGGGGCCTGAGGCTGCCGGTCAGGACCCCGGATCGCCGGCCGGGACGCCTGTCGGGCGGCTCGGGCGCCGGTCGGGGGCGCTCTCCAGCGGGACTGGCCCAGCCTTTGCGTGCGGATGTCAGGGGCGCCGCTGGTCGGGACTGCCCCTCGGGGGTGCCCGCGAGAGCCGTGGGGGAGTGGTCCGCGGGTGAGTTCGCAGCGACGGTGATGCTCGGACGGGCGGTCGGTCTACCGGGCCCAGGACCTCGGTTTGCGTCCGGCCCGCCGGTTCCCGAGCGGCACGACTCGCCGACGTGGCAACGCCTCCGCGCCGCCGATCCCGGGCCAGGGCATCACGCCCGCCCCGTCCCGAAGCGGCGCCCCGCCTGCGCAGAGCAGGGGACTCTCGCACGGGCGAGGCGTGATCCAGCGCCCCGAAGACTCCGCGACGACTAGGCCCCTTGGTCTAGACCGATCATGATCCGCTGCTACCGTCACCCCGAACGGCACCCGACCGAAAGGGGACAGCGGTGGCAGACGGTGGCAGGCGGCGAGGGCGGGCCTACATCGGGTCGTTCACGGCGGCCGGCGGCCCCGGGGTCGTGGCGGCGTCCGTGGCCGTGGGCAGCGGTGCGCTGACCGTGCTGGGAGGGGCGGGGGACGTACCCGATCCCGCCTACCTGGCCCTTTCATCCGGCGGCGACACGCTGTACGCGGTCAGCGAGACGGCCGAGGGCGCGGTGGCCGCGTACCGCGTGAGCGGGGACAAGCCGGAGCTGGTCGGACCGCCGGTGCCGGTCGGCGGCAGCGGGCCCACGCACCTCAGCCTGTTCGCCGGCCATGTCCTGGCCGCCAACTACGGCTCCGGCAGCGTCACCGCCGTACCCGTCCGCCCCGACGGCACCCTGGCCGGCGTCCCGTCGTCCGTCCTCCGGCACAGCGGCTCGGGCCCGCACACGCCACGCCAGCAGGGCCCGCACGCCCACCAGGTGCAGCCCGACCCGAGTGGCCGCTGGGCGGTCAGCGTCGATCTCGGCACCGACTCGGTGCGGGTGTGCACGCTGACCGACGGCACCCTCGACGTTCACCGGGAGATCGCCCTGCGGCCGGGCTCCGGGCCCCGCCACCTGGCCTTCCACCCCCACCGCCCCTACGCGTACGTCGTCAACGAACTCACCCCCACCGTCACCGTCTGCCACTGGGACGCCGACGACGGCACGCTGAAGCCGCTCGCGGAGGTGTCGGTCCTGGCCGGCGCCCCGGCCGGCGACGCCTATCCGTCGGGGATCGTCGCCTCGCCCGACGGCCGCCACGTCTGGACCGCGACGCGCGGCGAGGACGTGCTGTCGACCTTCGCCGTCGAGGGCGAGGAGCTGCGCCTGATCGGCACGGTGACCTGCGCCGGCCACTGGCCACGCGCGCTCACCGAGGCGGGCGGCTTCCTGTATGTCGCGAACGAACGCTCCGGCGACGTGTCCTGGTTCGCCCTGGACCCCGGCACGGGACTCCCACGCTACGAGGGCTCGATCGAGGTACCCGCCGCGTCGTGCGTCGTCATCGGCCCGGAGGCCGACGTGGCCTGAATGGGCCTCCGGGACGCCGAAAGGGCCCGCTCCCGGCTCGAGGCTGAGGAGGGGCCCTTTCGGCGTTACGGCTGTGAGGCGCGGGTCGCGGGTCAGCGGACCGGCGTCCCCTGCGGCTGCTGCGGGGCGATACCGAGCGCCGTCGTGTACTTCGACAGGGCGAGCTTGCCGATCGCCGGGTACGGGCCGAGCGCCTCGGCGGCGGAGCAGCCCGCCTCCCGGGCGGCCTCCGCGACCAGGCTCGGGTCGATCTCCGGCCCTATCAGATAGGGCGCCAGCGCCAGCTGCTGCGAGCCCGAGGAACGCAGCTGATCGGCCACCGCCGAGATCGAGCCGTCCTGGTCCAGGGCCGCCGCCATCACCGGCACGGCCAGGCGCGCGGCGAGCAGCATGCCGGTGATCCCGGCCGCCTGCACGGCCTCCTCGCCGCCCACGGAGGCGAGGATGATGCCGTCAGCGGCCGTGGCCACGGTGAACAGCCGGGCGCGGTCGGCACGGGCCAGACCGGCCTCCGACAGACGCACGTGCAGCCCCTCGGCGAGCAGCGGGTGCGGGCCGAGCACATCGGTCAGATCGGCCGCGACACGGCTGTCCATCACGGCCTGGCGGATGACACGCAGCAGCGCGTTGTCCGGGCCCGCGAGCAGCGGCACGACGACGGCGACGGGACCCTCGGGCTCCTTGGCCTCCACGCCGGCGGCGATCGCCTGCTCATAGCGGGCAGTGCGCTCGTCGGCGGCGTGCACGAGCACCGACTGGAGCGTGGGGAACTCCACGTCATCCCCGTCGACGTACCCGATCCGGGCGTCGAGACCGGGGAGCTCGGAGCGGGCGATGCTCACGACCTCCTCGGCGAGGCCACGGGTGGCAGCGCTCGGCGTGCCCGGCACCGCGAGGACGAGCGCGGGCGCGCCCTCGGGAGCCGCCAGGGGCTCGGGTCGGCGGTGCCGCCCGGGCTGACGAGGTCGCGGCATTCGTACTGGCAGGCCGGACGCGGGCCCAGTGGGGGAGCTCATGGCGACGCATGTTACTGGCTTCCTGGGCTCCCCTGTTCGGGGAGGGTGCAGGTGAGCGGTATCCGTCCGCTTTTGTCTGATTGAGTGACGTGCAGTGCGGTACCGGGCGGCGTAGGTGGATCAGTCCCCGTTTACCCTCACCACGCTGAGCATCGCCTCGTCACCCGGCAGCGTGAGCCCGCCCGCCGCCAGATCGGCCGCGATCCGCACCGACCCCCGCAACGGATCCCCGGTAGCCGACACCTGCCGCGCGTGCGGCATCCGCTTCGACAACTCCTCTCCCAAAGGTACGACAAGAGGCTCGCCCATGTTCAACAGGCCACCCGTGACCGCGACTTGCGGCTCCCCGGTCGCGGGGCACACGGCGGCCGCCGAGTCGGCCATGTGCCGTGCGGCGGCCCGCAGGATGTCCGCGGCCACCGGGTCGCCGTCGGCACAGGCGGCCACGTGCGGGGCGAACGAAGCGAGGACGGCGGGGCGGTCCGGGCGCGGATACAGCTTGCCGGGCAGTCCTTCGACCGGGCCGAACAGCTCTTCGGCCCGGGCCAGCAGCCCGGCCGAGCCGCCCGGCCGCCCGTCGTGCGCGCGCATCGCCGCCTCCAGCCCGGCCCGCCCGATCCAGGCACCGCCGCCGCAGTCGCCGAGCAGATGCCCCCAGCCGTCCGCGCGGCGCCAGCACGCCAGGTCGGTGCCGATCGCGATCAGCCCCGTACCGGCGGCGACCACGGCACCGGTACGGGAGCCGAGGGCGCCGACATAGGCGGTGACCGCATCGGCGGCGAGGGCGACGTGCCCGATGCCGAACTCCCGCCCAAGTGCGCCCGGCAGTTCGGCACGCAGGGCAGCGCCCAGACTGGCCAGTCCGGCGGCGCCGACCGCGGCCGCCACCGGCCGGGCGATCCCGGTCTCGGCCGTCAACGCCCGCACCATGGGCACCAGTTGTTCCATCATGTGGTCGGGGTCGATACCCCGGCCCCCGGTGCGCACGGGCTCACGGGATTCCCGTCGGGCCAGGCCGCCGCGGTCGACGGTGCCGACGACGACCCGCATCCCGGACCCTCCGGAGTCGACAGCGAGGAAGCCGTGGTCGTCGGGCATGGGTTCCCCTGTCTTCCCGGTGACCGGCTGCCGCGAGGTCCGCTGGACCGGCACGAAGATCTCGTCGAAGATCTCGACGAGGAGGAAGAGTAGCGCCAGGAGCACCGGCGCGGGCGGGTGCTTCGGCGCCTGTGCGGGGCCGTGGCACGTACCAGTAGAGTGACGCGCCGTGGCACCACGACCCTTGCATGAACTTGTTGAAGCCGGCTGGGCGAAGGCCCTCGAACCTGTGGCCGGACGCATCGCGGCCATGGGGGACTTCCTCCGCGCCGAGATAGCGGCGGGCCGCACCTATCTGCCGGCCGGGGCGAATGTCCTGCGGGCCTTCCAACAGCCCTTCGACGACGTCCGGGTCCTGATCGTGGGTCAGGACCCCTATCCCACACCGGGCATGGCCATCGGGCTGAGCTTCGCCGTCTCGCCCGAGGTGCGTTCGCTGCCGGGAAGCCTGGAGAACATCTTCCGGGAGATGCACACCGACCTCGGACTGCCCAGGCCGTCGAACGGCGATCTGACACCGTGGACCCAGCAGGGCGTGCTGCTGCTCAACAGGGCGCTGACGACGGCCCCGCGCAAGCCGGCGGCGCATCGCGGCAAGGGCTGGGAAGAGGTCACCGAGCAGGCCATTCGCGCGCTCGCCGGCCGCGGCAAGCCGCTGGTGTCCATCCTGTGGGGGCGTGACGCCCGCAATCTGCGGCCTTTGCTGGGAGACCTTCCGGCGATCGAGTCCGCGCACCCGTCCCCGATGTCGGCGGACCGCGGCTTCTTCGGCTCACGCCCGTTCAGCCGGGCCAACGACCTGCTGATCAGGCAGGGCGGCCAGCCCGTCGAGTGGCGCCTGCCGTAGAGCCGCGGCTCATCGCAGTACGGCTGTCAGCAGGCGAGAATTCCCAGGCGTGGGCTTGCCCTGCCCATGCCCTCGGACGGGAGTACGTCGAGGGCGACCGGTGCATCACCGGCTGACGCCGGCCGCGCGGCGTTGCGCAGTTCGGGTGAATGTCCCGCGCGATCTCGGCCATCACTCCCGGCCTGGAGTGCACCGCTCGACCACACTCCAAGCCGGTAGGCCGCCCGTTCCGGCACGAGTCGGGACGTCGCTGAGAGGACCGCGTCCCGTGATGCCGTTGATGCTGTTCCTGGGCGGAGTCGGCGGAGCCGCACTGCGTTTCGGTCTCGAGAGGGCGCTGTTCAAGGTATGGCCCCATGAGCCGTTTCGATGGGTCGCGTTCGCGGTGAACTTCAGCGGCTGCTTCGCGTTGGGTCTCCTCCTGGGTGACCTGATCGCGAGCGACAAGCCGGCATCGGTCCACGTGCTCCTGGGCGGGGCCATCACCAGCTTCAGCGTCTTCGGCCACGAGCTTCTCCGGCTGACGCAGAGCGGGCTGTACGGAATCGCCGGGCTGCGGGCCTGCACCGGCTGGCTGGTCGGCGCCGGGGCGGCCACCGCCGGTGCGCTGACGGCGATGCAGGTGGCTCAACGCGTGCTGTGAACGCCCCTCCGCGGGCTTCCGCCCCGCCGGGCTACTCCTCGTCCGAAGTGGTGGGGCGCGTCCGGCCGGGCTCCGGCTCCAGCTCGCCCTGCTGCGCGCGGGCGTGCAGCACGTCGCCGATGAACAGGTCGTAGACCAGCACCCCGATCACACCGCCCACGAGCGGTCCGACGATCGGAATCCACCAGTAGCCGCTGAACGCCCCCGACAGGCTGCCCGGAAACGCCAGGTCCTGCCATCCCGCCATCCAGGTGAACAGACGCGGACCGAAATCGCGGGCCGGGTTGATGGCGTACCCCGCGTTCGCCCCGAAGGACATGCCGATGGCCGCCACCACGAACCCGATCACCAGCGGACCCAGGTTCGCCTTCACGGCCGTGTTGCGCAGGTCGATGATCGCCACCACCAGCATGACCAGGAAGGCCGTACCGACGACCTGGTCGATCAGCGGACCCCAGATCCCGCCGTGGAAGTACGGCGCGGGGAAGGTGGCGAAGATCGAGAACGAGGCCAGGGTGTGTCCTCCCGTCTTGGGACCCTCCATGGCGTCGTCGAAGGTGTTGATGGCGTCGTGGTACACCCCGTAGACCAGCGCCGCCCCGGCCAGAGCGCCGAGCACCTGGGACGCCCAGTAGGGGAGGACCTTGGCCCAGGGGAACTTGCGGCGTACGGCGAAGGCCAGCGTCACGGCCGGGTTGATGTGCGCTCCGCTGATGCCGCCGGCCACGTAGATGCCGAAGACCACGGCCATGGCCCAGCCCCAGGTGATCAGCAGCCAGTCACCGGCGCCGAGGAAGAACGTGGTGGGCCCCTCGGTGCGGCCGGAGCCGGGCAGGGCCGCCACCGCCATCGCCACCACACCGGTGCCGAACGCGATGAGGACGAACGTCCCCAGGAACTCCGACATGCATTCGCCCGGCAGACCCGCGCGACTGCGGAACCTCGAGGGCTTCACCAGAGGTTCGATCTCCACTGCCATGTGATCCTCCCAGGGCTTGCTGCGGTCACGGCAGAACGCAGTAGTCACGTCGTAACCCGGCACGTGAACCGCGGCAACCGCAGAAAACCCCGATCCCGACCCCGGAACCGACCTCCGGGCACCGCCCCCTGAGGACCGACGCGGACGCGCCGCCGAGCGCCTGTACGCTCGGCAACGCGTCCCGGTGGGGCCCGACGCCTCAGCCGACCACCGCGGCTCTGACGCACAGCACGTCCGGCAGATGCGAGGCCAGTTGTCGCCAGCTGTCGCCGTCGTCGGCCGACGCGAACACCTCGCCGTTGCGGTTGCCGAAGTACACGCCCGCCGGGTCCGCGTCGTCCGTGCACATCGCGTCGCGCAGCACCGTGCCGTAGTGGTCCTCCTGCGGCAGTCCCGCCGACAGCGGCTCCCAGCTCTTGCCCGCGTCCGCCGTACGGAAGACGCGACAGCGGTGGTCGGCCGGTACGCGGTCCGAGTCGGCGTTGATCGGGAACACGTACGCCGTCTCACCGCGGTGGGGATGCGCCACCGCGGCGAAGCCGAACGTGGACGGCAGGCCCTCGCCGATGTCCGTCCAGTGCGCGCCCGCGTCGTCGCTGCGGTACACGCCCCAGTGGTTCTGGAGATAGAGGCGGTCAGCCGTCGTCGCGTCCTGGGCGATCTTGTGCACGCACTGACCGAACTCGGGGTTCGGATCCGGCAGGAACACCGCGGAGACACCGGAGTTGGAGGGCGCCCAAGTCGCCCCGCCGTCGGCGGTCCTGAACACCCCGGCGGTCGAGACGGCGACCGTCACGGCCCGCGGGTCGCGCTGGTCGGTGATCACGGTGTGCAGCCCCTCACCGCCACCGCCCGGCACCCACTTCGACCGGGTCGAGTGCTCCCACAGCGGGCGGACCAGCTCGAACGTCTCACCGCGGTCCTCGGAGCGGTACAGCGCGGCCGGTTCCGTGCCCGCGTACACCACGTCCGCCTCCGCGGCCGCCGGGTGCAACTGCCACACCCGCTCCAGGGAAGCCTCCGTGTCCTTGGGGAACTTCACGGCCGGCCGGGCCGGTTCGGTCCAGGTGCGGCCCAGGTCGTCGGAGTGGAACACGGACGGGCCCCAGTGCGCGCTGTCACCGCCGGCCAGCAGCCGCGGGCGCTCGCCCCGGGTGTCGATGGCGACCGAGTACACGGCCTGGGCGTTGAAGTAGGGGCTCTCGTCGAACTCCCAGGTGTCACCTCGCCTCCGCCCGATGAACAGGCCCTTGCGGGTCCCCACGGCGAGCAGTACCTCGGTCATGCCGATCACCTCCGCGACGTCTTTGTCTCAGGTACCGGCCAGTCTGCACCTCGCCACTGACAGTCACCTCTGGAATGGCCTGCGTCGCAGGTCAGAGCGGCGAGGGCTGCTTCCGGCCGCCGGCCGCGGGCCGCTTTCGCGCAGACGCCCGCGGGAATGCGTGACCCGTGCCACGACCGATCCCGGCAGCTGCCGTGAGTATCCGCCCGCCGTCTCCCGTATGGGAGGGCGGTGGGTCCGGCTTGTTCGTGCGCTCATGAGGAGGAAGCCTTCGATGGCGTTCCGTGGTCCGAAGGTGTGGCTGTGGCGGTGGCGGCGCAATCCGCTCAAGCGCCGGGCCGACTGGGTGGAGGCCTGGGTGCTGCTCGCCGCCTGGGCGGTCACCGTCCTCGCCGGAGTGCTCGCCGGTATGACGACCGCCCGCGCCGTGGAGCAGGGCATGGCCCGCGAGCGCGTCGAGTGGCGGCCCGTGGTGGCCCTGCTCACCGAGCATGCTCCGGGCACGACGGACTCGCGTGCCCGGGTGTCGAGCAGCGAGCAGGTGTGGGCGAAGGTCCGCTGGAGCGCGCGCGACGGCTCCCCGCACACCGGTCAGGCCCGGGTCCGCCCCGGCAGCGGCGTCGGCACCCCGGTCACCGTCTGGACGGACCGACAGGGCCGCATGGTGACGCAGCCCGCCACCCCCTCCGAGGCACACACCCGCGCCGCCCTGGTCGGTGGCCTCGCGGGCGTCTGCGCGGCATGCGTCCCCTTCGTCGCGGGCCGAGCCCTCCGCAGCCGCCTGGAGACCCGACGTATCGACCGGTGGGGCTACGAGTGGGCACGGTTCGGGCCGTTGTGGGGCGGGCGGACGACGGGGTGACGGTGGGACGGGAGCGGTGGCGGAGGGGCGGCGGGGGCCCGGGCGTCAGCGGGCTGCCGTGGAACCCGGCAACGCCCGGCCCAGAATCCCGTCCAGGTCGGCCGCGTCGGGCAGTGTCCCGAACGCGTGCCCCCAGTCGCCGCTCAACCGGCTGGCGCAGAAAGCGTCGGCAGTCGCCGCGGGGGCGTGCCGGACCAGGAGGGAGGCCTGGAGGGTCAGGGCCATCAGTTCGACCAGGCGGCGGGCGCCGGCCTCGGAGCCGGTTGCGAGCATGCCCTTCAGTCGGGTGACGGCAGCGTCCAGCCGGGCGTCCGCCCCCTGCGCCAGGGCGAGTTCGGCGAACAGGGCCTCCGCAGTGCCCGCTTCCCTGCTCAACGCCCGTAGCACGTCAAGGGCGTTGACGTTCCCCGAGCCCTCCCAGATGGACAGCAGCGGAGCCTCGCGGTAGTGGCGGGGCATGCCCGACTCCTCGACGTAGCCGTTGCCGCCGAGGCACTCCAGGGCCTCCGCGGTGAACGCGGGCCCCCGCTTGGTGACCCAGTACTTGCCGACGGCGGTGGCGATGCGGCGGAACGCCGTCTCGGCCCCGTCCGGGTCGGCGCCACGCACCGCACGGTCCGCCGCCCCGGCCAGCCGCAGCGTGAGCGTCGTCGCCGCCTCGGACTCCAGCGCCAGGTCGGCCAGGACGTTGCGCATCAGGGGCTGGTCGATCAGCCGGGCACCGAACGCGCTGCGGTGGCGTACATGGTGCCCCGCCTCGACGAGCGTCTTGCGCATCAGCGTCGCCGACGACATCACACAGTCCAGCCGGGTGCAGTTGACCATCTCGATGATCGTCTTCACACCCCGCCCCTCCGGCCCCACCAGCCAGGCCACGGTCCCGTCGAACTCGGGCTCGGAGGACGCGTTGGAGCGATTGCCCAGCTTGTCCTTCAGACGCTGGATGCGGAACGCGTTGCGGGTGCCGTCCGGCAGGACGCGCGGCACGAGGAAGCAGGACAGACCGCCGGGAGCCTGCGCCAGCACCAGGAAGACGTCGCACATCGGCGCCGAGGTGAACCACTTGTGCCCGCGCAGCGTGTACACGCCGGGCTCGGCGGTCGGCGTCGCCGTGGTGGTGTTCGTACGGACGTCTGAGCCGCCCTGCTTCTCGGTCATCCCCATGCCCGCGAGCAGACCCCGCTTCTCGGTCGGCACGCGCAGCTGCGGGTCGTACTCCCGGCTGGTCAGCAGCGGCTCGTACACCTTCGCGAGCTCGGGCTGGCGGCGCAGTACGGGGACGGCGGCGTACGTCATCGACGTCGGACAGCCGTGGCCGGCCTCGGTGTGCCCCCACACCAGCCCGCCCGCGGTCCGGGCGACATGCGCCCCGGGCCGCTCGTCCGCCCACGGCGCCCCGGCCAGCCCCTCGGCGACCGCGACCCGCATCAGATGATGCCAGCTCGGGTGGAACTCGACCTCGTCGAGGCGCCGGCCGTACCGGTCGTGCGTCCGCAGCTCGGGCTCGTTCCGATTGGCCAGCTCACCCCACTCCTGCGCCTCGACGCTCCCGGCCCGCAGCCCGAGCCGCCGGATGCCCTCCTCGGCCCAGCCGGCCCCCTCGCGGCGCAGCCCCTCGAACAGGGCCGTGTCCTCCGACGCGTCGTACGGGGCCAGTGGAGGCGGTTGGTTGGTGACGTCGTGGGTGGCGTACCGCCCGGCGTGCTCCTGTGCGACTGCGGGCCGCTCCTGTGCGGGTATCGAGACCATGCCGTCAGTGTTGCATCAACGCTGCGGTCGCATCAATTCTGTAATACGTCACCGTCGCCGTGCCCCGTACAGTCGTGACCATGCCGAACGACGCGTCACCGCAGGCCGACGAGGTGGAGCTGCGCCCGCTCTCCGCCCGGTCGGTCGTCCTGAGCCTGCTGCTGGGCCTGCATCCGCCCGAGCTGCCGGTGAAGGACCTGGTGCGCAGCGTGGAGCCGTTCGGGATCGCGGGATCCACCCTGCGGGCCGCGCTCAGCCGGATGGTGGCGACCGGTGACCTGCGGCGCGCGGACACGGTCTACGGCCTCAGTGAACGGCTGCTGGAGCGCCAGCGGCGGCAGGACGACGCCGTCCACCCCGGGACCCGGTCCTGGGACGGCGGCTGGGAGATGGTCGTGGTCACCGCCACGGGCCGCGAGCCCGCCGAACGCGCCGAACTCCGCTCCGAGTTGACCCGGCTCCGGCTCGCGGAACTGCGGGAGGGTGTCTGGCTGCGCCCGGCCAACCTGCTCCGCCCCCTCCCGGAGGCCCTCGACCGGGTCGCCGAGCGCTGCACGGCCCGCCCCGACCGCCCCGCACGCGAACTCGCCGCGACCCTGTGGCCGCTGGACACGTGGGCGGAGACGGGGCGCGCCCTGCTCACCCATGTCGCCCACGTCCGTCGGCCGTCCGACCGCTTCACCGCCTTCGCGGCCGTCGTACGGCACCTGCTCGCCGACCCGATGCTGCCCCCCGAGCTCCTTCCGGCCGACTGGCCGGGTGCCCGGTTGCGGGCCGCGTACGCGGACTACCGGCGGGAGTTGTCCGGCGACCCACGCGCGCGTGACGACCGGGGCGCCGTCGAAGCCCCAGGCGCGGCCCCACGCGCGCGTGCCCGCCGGACATGACGAGGCGGCCGTACGAAGCCCCGTGCGGAGGCGCTGCATACGGCCGCCCTCCCCGTGGGGGGACCACTTATGTGCGCGGCCTACCTGTGTGAGACCCACCCATGTGTGAGACCCACATGTGGGCGAGCCCTACCGGTAGGTGATGTCCGACGTGGAGTACCGACAGTTGGTGCTGTCCGGCCCCGTCCCCACCGCGTCGTTGTTGTTGTACTTCTGGCACGGGACGACCTTGCGACCGGCGTCGTTGAAAATCGTGATGCCGCGCAGTGTCGCCACGTCGTTGCGGTTGACGTTGATGCCGACCAGGCGTGCGGTCGACCCCGTGCCGGTCACCTCGATGTTGCTGAGATTGACCTTGCGGGTGTACTGCGTCGAGCAGTCTCCGCACGAGCGGTACAGCGTCTTGAACTCGCTGACCGCGAAGTTGGAGATGTTCACCGTGCCCGGTCCGTTGTGCTGGAAGACCTTGTCGGCGGCCTTCTTCGCGCCCCCGCCGATCACGTTGTACGTGGAGCCTCCCCGGAAGGTCGCCGCGTCCTCGCCGACGTCCTCCCACCACACGTTCTGAAGCGTGCAGTTGCCCTCGCAGTGGATGCCGTCGGCGCCGGGTGCGCCGATGATGACGTTCTTCAGGGTCGCGCCGGCCGCGAGCTTGAAGATCGGGTCCTGGCCCTCCTCCTGGCCGTCGCCGGCCAGGTCGCCGCTGCCGTAGTAGCGGACCATCCCGCCGTCCCGGACACCGGAGACGTTGATCGTGGAGCTCACCGGCTGGCTGCTGCTGGGTGTCGGCCAGGTGGCGGCGCTCGCCGGCGGGGCCCCGAGTGTCGTGATCATGACAGAAGAGAGCCCGAGTGCGGTCAGGGTGCCGGTCACTGCGCGCCGGCGGGTGCGGGGCTTTGCTGGTGAAGTCATGTCCCGGATGCCTTCCTCCAGTTGGGGGGTGGTCAGATCTTTCCGGCGCCCGCGCCGGACGTCACCGAGGCGACGACGGTGGACGCGGACTCCGCGGTGTAGCTGTAGGGCGGCGCGGTGAAGGAGCCGACCTGGGAGATCTCGGTCGCGGCCCCGCCGAGATCGTTGCCGCGCAGATTGGCGTGGCCGTCGACGTCACTGCTGCGGTTCGTGGTGACGGCGATCTTGGTGTCGCGGAAGACGTTGTTCTCCACGAGCATCTGGGCGCCCATGCGCGAGTGGCAGGCGGTGTCCGCGCCGGCCACGTAGTTGTTGTAGAAGTGTCCGGTGCCGAAGCGCAGGCTGGGGATGCGCGAGTAGACGTTGCTGAACTGGTTGTGGTGGTACGTCACCTTCAGGTGGCCCGTGTCCTCGCTCGCGTTGTTGTCGCTGTGGCCGACGAGCGAACCCTTGAAGTGGTCCTTGAAGGTGTTCCAGGACACCGTGACGTTGTCCGAGCCGTGATTGATGTCCAGCAGGCCGTCGTAGTAGTCCTTGTCGTGGTTCCGGTCGGCCGAGAAGGAGTTGTGGTCGATCCACACCTTCGTCGACGCCTGGACCGTGATGCCGTCGGCCGGTGCCACCGGCTTGCTGATGTTCAGGTTGCGGACGACGACGTTGGTGACGTTCTTCAGCCGCAGCCCGCCTCCGGTGAACCCGGACGACGAACCCACGCCCAGCACCGTGGTGTTGGAGCCGACGTCGACCTGTCCGCTCAGCGAGATCAGGCCGTTGACCCGGACGACCTTGGCCGAGTTGCCGGTGACCGCTGTCTTGAAGGCGTTCAGTGTGGAGACGGTGACCGCCGAGGCGCTGCCGCCGCCGGTCGTCCCGGCGCCGAATCCGATCGGTGAGGTCTCGGCGGCGCCGGCGGACTGAGGCAGGGCCAGGGCGGCCGCGGTGGCGAGGGCGGCCGCGGCGGCCGTCAGCAGTGCGGTTCTTTGCGGGCGTGCACGTGGGGGGAGCGTACGCATGCGGATGCGTCCTTTCGGAGGAGCCGATCGATCATGCATGTGAACGATGTGCTTCATGTTGAACGCGTGCGCGAGCGGGGCGGCCGTGTGGGGGGTGTAGCAGTGCGGCTCGGTCACCCTGCTGAACGGAACGTAAAGGGCAAGCGCTTTCTGGTCAACGCTTTGCGCGGAAGAATTCCGTCAGCCCTGGCGGGCGTAAGGGCTCTCTGTGCGGTCAACCGGGGAGTGGAGTGGGAGCGCTTCCATGGTGAGCGTGTCCATGCCACGATGCCCTCCGGACGCGTTCCCTGCGAGAGGGCGAGTCGATGCCGACTCCACGTATGCGTACGTCGATCAGCGGCCTGGTGCTCGATTCGGCCGTGACCGTCTGCCGCGCCATCGTGGCCCGTCGCGCTGTTCCCGCCCCTTCAGGGCGCGGAAGCCCGGCCCGCTGACCCGCACCGACAGCGCCAGAAGGGACAAGGACGTGCCCACCCCCATCGGCACCACCCCGAGAAGACCGATCCCGTTACTCGTCGCCCTCCTCGCAGCGCTCCTTCCACTGCTCGCGACCCTGCTCGCCACCGCCCCCACGGCGGCCGCCCGCACCCAGGCCGCCGACGTCGTCCCCACCGCGACACTCACCGAGGTCACCGACTTCGGCACCAACCCCAGCGATCTGCGCATGTACGTGTACGTGCCGGACAGCGTCACCGCCGCCCCGGCCGTCCTGGTGGCCGTGCACTGGTGTACCGGCTCCGGCCCGGACATGTACAACGGCACCGAGTACGACACGCTCGCCGACCAGTACGGCTTCATCGTGCTCTACCCGTCCGTCACCCGCAGCAGCAAGTGCTTCGACGTCTCCTCGCCGCAAGCGCTCAAGCGGGGCGGCGGCAGCGATCCCGTCGGCATCAAGTCCATGATCGACTGGGTGACCCGCACCTACGACGCCGACCAGAGCCGCGTCTTCGCCACCGGCATCTCCTCCGGCGCGATGATGACCAACGTCCTGCTCGGCGACTACCCCGACGTGTTCGCGGCCGGCGCCGCCTTCTCGGGCGTCCCCTTCGGCTGCTTCGCCACCACCGACGGCTCCGAGTGGAACAGCGCGTGCGCGGGCGGCACCGTGACCCACTCCCCGCAGGAGTGGGGCGACCTGGTCCGCGGCGCCTACCCGGGCTACACCGGCCCCCGTCCCCGTATGCAGCTGTGGCACGGCACCGAGGACGACGTCCTGCGCTACCCCAACTTCGGGGAGATGATCAAGCAGTGGACCGACGTCCAGGGCGTCAGCCAGACCCCGGCCGCCACGGACACACCCCAGTCCGGCTGGACCCGCACCCGCTATGGCGGCACCGGTGACCGGGCCCCCGTCGAGGCGATCAGCCTCCAGGGCGTCGGCCACAACCTGTACGGCTACGGCATGGCGGCCCGCGTCCTCACCTTCTTCGGCCTCGACAGCGGCGGCCCCGCACCTCAGCCCCAGCCCGGCGCCTGCAAGGTGAACGCCACCACCAACGCCTGGAGCACGGGCCTGACCGCCTCCCTGACCATCACCAACACCGGCACGACGGCGATCAACGGCTGGCAACTCGGCTTCACCCTGCCCGCCGGCCAGACGATCACCAACGGCTGGGGGGCCACGTACACCCCGGCGTCCGGCGCGGTGACGGCGACCAACGCCGCCTACAACGCGGCTCTCGCGCCGGGCGCCGGCGTCAGCGTCGGGTACCAGGCCAACCACACCGGGAACAGCGCGGCGCCCGGCGCCTTCACCCTGGGCGGGACGGCCTGCACGGTCGGTTGACCTTCCCGGACCTCGTAGCGCGACAGGTTCCCGTACGCGGATGACATGCCGTTTTGCGGGAACCCGTCCCAAACGAGGGGAGATGTGGAAGGGGGGGGGGGGGGGAGGGCGGTGTTTTTGGGATTCCTTCCACTCCCAACACCCGCCGTGGCCGGCTTGTTCGCGGCGGGGCCCCGCCTGCTCGCCAGAGGGGCCGCCCCCGCGGTGGGAGCCGCCGCGGGGGCGGTGGCCGGGGCGGCCCGGTCCGGGGTACGGGGCGCCGACACCGCGGCACGTGTCGTACGGGTCGCCCGCGACACCTGGCCCGGGCGACCGCACCCCTGGCGGTCCGGCACCCGGACCCACGTGGCGTTGCGGCCCGAGGAACCGGAGCGGGTACGGCGGGAGGGCGGGATCGAGCGGGCCGCGCGCAAGGTCGCCGCGGCACTGGCGGAGCGGCCCGACGTGGCCCTCGCGTACTGGGACGGCGGACTGCGCCGGCTGGTGATCACCGCCGTCGAGGAGTCGGCCGGCGACCGGGTGCTGGAGAGGGCGAGCGAGCTCGCGGCCCGGCACGGGCTGGCCCGTACGGACGAGGAGGTCGAGGAGATCCCCCACCCGGCCAACCGGGCCGGAGTACGGGACGCCGCTCTGACGCTCGCCGCCGACGGGCTCGGCATCGCCGCCGCGTTCATCGGGTACGGCCTGCGGCTGCCGGCCTCGCCCCGCTCGGTGACGGCACTGGTGACGCTGCTGCGGGAGAACCCCCGCTTCCGAGGATGGCTGCGTGCGCGGGTCGGCCGCTCCCGCATGGACATGCTGCTGGCCATGGCGAACGCGGCCGCCCACGGCGCCGGCCGGACCCCGACCGCCCTCGTGCTCGACGGCGCGCTGCGCTCGCTCCAGCTCGCGGAGACGGTCGCGCGCGCGGCGGCGTTCGACCTGGTCCACGACGACGTCTGCGCGCCGGAGCGAGGCAGCGTCGCCGGAGACCGGCATCCGCGCCCGCCGCTGCGCACCTCGCCGGCCCAGGAGTACGCCGCACACGCCGAGACCGGCAGCCTCGTCGGCGCGGTCGCCACGCTGCTCGTCAAGCACGACGGCACCGAGGCGGCGGAGGCCGTGCTCGCCGGCTCTCCCAAGGCCGCCCGCTACGGTCCGGCCGCCTTCCACGCCGTGCTGAGTTCCGCGCTGTCCCGCGCGGGCGTCCTGGTGCGTGACACCGAGCGGCTGAGGCAACTGGAGATGGCCGACACGGTCGTCCTGCACCCGAGCGCGCTCAGGACTCCGGGTGCCGACGCGGACCCGTGGGCGGAGACGGTGTTGGACGCGGCGCGACGCGCGGGCCTGCGGGTCGTCATGGTGGACGACCCCGCCCTGGCCGACTTCACGAATCTCGCCGACCAAGTGGTGCGCGACGAACGGTCGTTGAGCGAGGTCGTGAACGCGTTGCGCGCCGAGAACGACGGCGCCGTCGTCACGGTCGCCCGGCCGGGGGAGGACGACGAGGACATCCTCGCCGGGCTGCTCGCCGGTGATGTGGCCGTCGCCCTCACCGACCGGGACGGAGCGGTGGTCTGGGGCGCGGACGTGCTGGCCCTGCACGGGCTGGCCGATGTGTGGCGGCTGCTGCGGGCGGTCCCGGCCGCGCGCAAGGTCGGCCACAGGTCACAGACCCTGGCCCGGTCCGGTGCCGCCCTGTCCGGGCTCCTGGTCGCCATCGGCAAGTCCCGGCGCGGCCGCCCCACACCGTGGCCCGGGCTGCGGCACACACCCGTCGACGCGAGCGCCACCTGGGCCCTGTTCACCGGCACACGCGCCGCCCTCGGCGTGGCAGCGGCCCGCGCACCGCACCCCCGGCCGCGCGTCGCCTGGCACGAACTGGAGCACACCGAGGTCCGCGAACGGCTGGAGCAGGAACCGGGCCCGGAGCAGACTCTGCCCGAGCAGGCGACGGGCCGTGCCCGCAAGGCAGTTCAGGCGATGGGCCGGCAACGCGTGTTCGCCCCGCTGACCGCGCCGCTGCAACTCGCCCGCGCCGTGCGTGGCGAACTCGACGACCCGCTCACCCCGGTGCTCGCCGTCGGTTCGGCCGCCGAGGCGATCCTCGGCTCGGTCGTCGACGCCCTGCTGGTCGTCGGCGCGCTCGATCTGAACGCGCTGGTCGGCGGCATCCAGCGGATGCGGGCCGAGCGGGCACTGTCCGGACTGCTGGCGAAGCAGACGCAGAAGGCACGCGTCACGGCCGAGGAGCCGAAGGCCCGCCCGCGTCTCGTGGACGCCGCCAAGCTCAGCCCCGGCGACCTGATCGAACTCCGGGCGGACGACGTGGTGCCCGCCGACGCCCGACTGGTGTGGGAGGACGGCCTGGAGGTCGACGAGTCCGCGCTGACCGGGGAGTCCCTGGCGGCCGACAAGGGAGTCGACCCGACGCCCGACGCCGCCGTGCCGGACCGCAGCTGCATGGTGTTCGAGGGCACGACCGTGGTGGCCGGGGAGGCCAGGGCCGTCGTCGTCGACACCGGGGAGCGGACGGAGGCCGCACGGGCCGTGGCCCTCGCCGCCCGTACGCCCCCGTCCGCAGGAGTCCAGGCCAGGCTCCGGGAACTCACCGACAAGGCACTGCCCTGGACCCTGGCGGGCGGCGCCGGGGTGACCGCACTGTCACTGCTGCGCGGCACCCCCATCCGCCGGGCGGTCAGCGGCGGCGTCGCGGTGGCCGTCGCCGCCGTCCCCGAAGGGCTGCCGCTGGTGGCGACCGTGGCCCAACTGGCCGCCGCCCGCAGGCTGAGCCGCCACGGAGTCCTCGTCCGGGCCCCGCGCACCCTCGAAGCGCTCGGCCGGATGGACACCGTCTGCTTCGACAAGACCGGCACGCTCACCGAGAACCGGCTCCGCCTCGTCCGCCTCACGGACGCCGACGGCACGGTCCGCAAACCGGACGCGGACGACCCCACGCTGCGCACCGCGGCACGCGCCTGCCCCCAGCTGAACGGCGGCTCGGACCGGCCCGTGCACGCCACCGACGAGGCCGTCCTGGACGCGGCGGGACCCGACCCCGAGTGGTCCCAGACCGAGGGACTGCCCTTCGAGGCCGGCCGTGGCTACGCCGCCGCCGTCGGCGAGGAGCAGGACGGCACCGCCGTACTCGTGGTGAAGGGCGCCCCCGAGACGGTGCTGCCCGCCTGCGCCGACCTGCCCTCCTCGGCGTCCGAGGCCGCGCACGACCTGGCCGCCGACGGACTGCGCGTCCTCGCCGTGGCCCGGCGCCGACTCGGCGCGGCGGACGACGCGGCGGACGTCCTCGAACAGCCGCTGGGCGAGCTGGAGTTCACGGGCCTGCTCGCACTCGCCGACGTACCCCGCGACACCTCGACCGCCCTCGTCGAGGGCCTGCGCAAGGCGGGCGTACGGCCCGTCATGCTGACCGGCGACCATCCGCAGACCGCTCGCGCGATCGCCGCCGAACTGGGCTGGCCCGAGGACACCGGCGTCGTCACCGGCGACGAACTCGCCTCCGCGGACCGGGAGGAGCGCGCCCGCATGCTGCGCGACATGGGAGTGGTGGCCCGGGTGGCGCCCGAGCAGAAACTCCAGGTCGTCGAGGCGCTGCGGGACGCCGGGCGAGTGGTCGGCATGGTCGGCGACGGAGCCAACGACGCGGCGGCCATCCGCGCCGCCGACATCGGCGTCGGCATCAGCGCCCGCGGCTCGGCCGCCGCCCGCAACGCCGCCGACCTCGTCCTCACCGACGGCGACCTGACGGTCCTCATCGAGGCGGTCGCCGAGGGCCGGGCCCTGTGGCACAGCGTCGCCGACGCCATCGCCATCCTGATCGGCGGCAACGCCGGCGAGGTGGGCTTCGGCCTCCTCGGCACCCTCCTGTCCGGCGCGGCGCCCCTGTCCACCCGTCAGATGCTGCTGGTGAACCTGTTCACGGACCTGTTCCCGGCGATGGCGGTGGCGGTGACGCCGAAGGAGCCGGAGGGAACGGAGGGAACCGACACGGAATCTGCGGCGGCCGGGACCGAAGGCACCGAACCCCTGGGTACCTCACTCCTCGGCGCACCCCTGACCAGCAAGATCCGGCACCGTGCCCTGACGACCACGCTGGGCGCCACGTCCGCCTGGCTGATCGGCCGCTTCACCCCGGGCACCGCCCGCCGTTCCACCACCATGGCCCTGTGCGCCGTGGTCGGCACCCAGCTCGCCCAGACCCTGGCCGACCGCCGAGGCAGCCCCCTGGTCCGGGTCACCGCCCTCGGCTCCGCGGCCGTGCTCTTCGTCCTGGTCGAGACCCCCGGCCTCAGCAACCTCTTCGGCTGCACCCCGCTCGGGCCGCTCGCCTGGACGGGCGTAGCCGCGTCGATCGCGCTGGCGGTGTCGGGGCAGCGGGCCCTGCCATACCTGGAGCGGGCCGTCCGCCGGCAACTGCCAACGGGATGATCTCGGCCGAGCTGAGTCTGCCAACCCAGGGGCGCGGGGAACTGCGCGAGCCCCCCCCACGAACCGGCAGGCGCGAGACGGGACAAGCCATCCCGACGAGTAGGCGATCAAACGGACCGGTGGTACTGGTCCGGCACATGCACGTCCCCACCCAACTCCCGCGCAGCCTCCCGAGCCCACGACGGCCGGCGCAGCAACTCCCGGCCGAGCAGCACCGCGTCCGCCTCTCCGTTCGCGACGATCTTCTCGGCCTGCTCGGCCTCGGTGATCATCCCCACCGCGGCGACCGGCAACGAGGTCTCGGCCTTCACCCGTGCCGCGAACGGCACCTGGTAGCCCGGCCCGACGGGGATCCGGGCGCCCGCGGCGTTGCCGCCGGTGGAGACGTCCAGCAGATCGATGCCGTGAGCCTGGAGGTCGGCCGCGAAGCGCACCGTGTCGTCAGCGGTCCAGCCCTGCTCCTCCAGCCAGTCCGTCGCCGAGATCCGGAAGAACAGCGGCTTGTCGTCCGGCCACACCGCCCGTACCGCGTCCACGACCTGGAGGGCGAAACGGGTGCGGTTCTCGTACGAGCCGCCGTACTCGTCGGTGCGGTGGTTGGAGTACGGGGACAGGAACTCGTTGATCAGATAGCCGTGGGCGCCGTGGATCTCGGCGATCTCGAAGCCGGCCGCGAGAGCACGGCGCGCGGCGTCCGCGAACTGCCCCACGGTCTCCTGGATCTCGGCGACCGTCAGCTCACTCGGCACCGGGTGCCCGTCGGCGAACGCGACCGGGCTGGGTGCCACCGGCTGCCACCCGTGCGCGTCCGCGCCCACCGGGGCGCCGCCCCGCCAGGGCTGGTCCGTCGACGCCTTGCGCCCGGCGTGGGCAAGCTGGATCGCCGGCACGGTGCCCTGCGACACCAGGAAGCGCGTGATCCGACGGAACGCCTCGACCTGTGTGTCGTTCCAGATGCCCAGGTCGTACGGTGAGATCCGGCCCTCGGGGCTGACCCCGGTGGCCTCGACGATGATCAGCCCCGTGCCGCCGGCCGCGCGGGCGGCGTAGTGCGCGAAGTGCCAGTCGTTGGGGACGCCCGTCTCGGGGCCCTCGGGCGCGGCCGAGTACTGGCACATCGGCGGCATCCACACCCGGTTCGGGATCGTCACATCGCGCAGGGTGTAGGTCTCGAAGAGCGCACTCACGGCGGACTCCATTCGTCACGGGGACCAGCGGTCGACTCGTACGATAGACATCGTAGTACGGGAAGTGTCAAACTACGAGAGGTCTCGTACAATGAGGGAATCCGAGCAGGGGGACTCCCGAGTGAGGGAACCCGACGAAGTGGAGCCGCCGTGACCAGCCCCGCTGTCAGCAGCCGTGACCTCCCGCACCCGACGCGCGAGGAGATCCGGCTGGAAGGCGTGCTGCACGCACTGTCCGACCCGATGCGGATGCGGATCGTACGGGAGCTCGCCGCCGTCGGTGACGAGCTCTCCTGTTCGCACTTCGACCTGCCCGTGACCAAGTCCACCACCACGCACCACTTCCGGGTGCTGCGCGAGAGCGGTGTCCTTCAGCAGGTCTACCGGGGCACGGCCAAGATGAACGGCCTGCGCAAGGACGACCTGGACGGCCTCTTCCCGGGACTCCTCGACTGCCTCCTCGACGCCGCAGACCGTCAGGCCGCCCGCCTCGACGGCGCCTGAACCGCGGTGCCGCCCCGCACCCCCATTACGGGGTGCTCTCGTGCGCGGCAGTCATCAGCGACTGCCAGTCCGGGAGCTTGACCACCCCGCGCCCCAGTGACGCCCCCAGCTCCGCCTCCGCCCGCTCGATGGCGCACCAGCCCGTCCACTCGACCGGTTCGACGCCCTCGGCGCGCAGGGCCGCGAGGGGGTCTTCGGGCCTGTCCTGGCGTACGAGTACGGAGGTGTCCGCCAGGAGGGCCGTCACCGTCTCCTTGGCGTCCGAACGGTTCGTGCCGATGACGCCCGTCGGGCCCCGCTTGATCCAGCCGGCCACGTACTCGCCCGGCGCCACGCGACCCTCGCGCAGAACGCGTCCGGCGAGGTGCGGCACCGTGCCGGTGGCGGGGTCGAACGGCAGCCCTTTCAGCGGCACCCCGCGATAGCCCACCGAACGCAGCACCAACTGGGCCTCGACCTCCTCGTACCGGCCCGTCCCCGTCACGCCGCCCTCTCCGTCGGAGACGGTCCGCTCGAAACGCACCGCGCCCACGCGCCCGCCCTCGGCGAGGAGTTCTACGGGACGCAGGAAGAAGCGCAGCCGGATGTGGTGACCGGCCTCGTGCGGCGGGTTCTCGGCCCAGCCGCGCAGGACCTCCACGTTGCGGCGCTGCGGGGCGGGCAGCCCGGAGGGGTCGGCGTAGGCCGGGTCCAGTGGCAGTTCCTCCGCGTCCACGGCCACGGCGGTGTCGGGCAGCGTCCCCAGTTCCCGTAGCTCCTTGGTGGTGAAACGCGCCTGGGACGGGCCGCGCCGCCCGACCATGGTGACGTCGGTGACCCGGCTCGCGGCGAGCGCGGTGAGCGCGGCCTGCGGCATGTCGGTGGGGGTCAGCTCGTCCGGGCCCCGCGCCAGCATCCGCGTGACGTCCACGGCGACGTTGCCGACGCCGATGACGACCGCCGACCGCGCGCCGAGTACGAACCCGTCTTCCATGGCGTCCGGATGGGCGCTGTACCAGGACACGAACTCGGTCGCCGACCAACTGCCCGGCAGGTCCTCGCCGGGAATCCCGAGGTGCCGGTCGGTGGCGGCGCCCACGCAGTACACGACGGCGTGGTACAGCTCCCGCAGCCGGTCGGCAGGCACCCCGCCCGGGCCGATCTGGACCCCGCCGAGGAACCGCACCCGCTCGTGTTCCAGGACGGCTCGCAGGTTGTTCTGGAGGGACTTGATCTTCTCGTGGTCCGGCGCCACCCCGTACCGCACCAGGCCGTACGGGCACGGCAGCCGGTCCAGGACGTCGACGAGTACGTCGGGGGCCTGCTGCACGAGGTTCTGGGCGGTGTAGCACCCGCCCGGTCCGGAGCCGACGACGGCGACACGCAGCACGGGGAACTCCTCGTCCGGGGACCTTCAGGGGCCTTCAGGGGCCTTCGGGGATCTTGAGGATCTTCGGGAGTCGCTCTCGAGTCCAGCATCGCACCGCCGCCGCTCCGCTGACAGGGTGCTGTGCGTCGTACGGGACGCGTGTTCGTTCGTATGGAATGTGATCATGCGGTTACGTTGCGTGTGTGCTGGAAGCATCCTTTCTTAATCTTTCCGATCGCCTTGCGACGGATGGTGCCGTGTCCGTGTGGCCCGCGTGGGAAGTGCGGGACGGCACCGGGGCCACGGCCTGGTTCGCGCTCCGGCTGGAGTTCGGCGACGGCGCCCATGTCGACGCGGTCGCCGTGGTGTCCGAGGGGTGCGTCTCCATCGAGGACGTACGGGCCGAGCCGGCGCTCTCCCTGGACGACCTGGCGGCGCTCGCCGACTGGATCGAGGAGCCGCTCTCGGAGGCCTGCGGCATCGGGGCCGCACCGGACGCGGATCCCGGACCGGACAGCATCGGCGCGGACGGTGACGAACCGGACGGTGAGCAGGCCGACGGCCCGTGCCTGGCCGGGTCGGGCTGGCCGCGCGGTATCGAGGGGCAGTGGCTGGTGGCGCAGAAGTACCGCGCGGCTCAGGACCAGGGGACCGACCCCGTTCTCGCCGTCATGACGGCCACGGGGTTCGGCCGCCGCAAGTCACTCCGGCTGATCGGCCAGGCCCGTGACGCCGGTTTCCTGACGAGGCGTCGAGCCCGCCACTGACCCGGAGGCCGCGCTCGCGCCGACGCCCGCGCTGTGGCGGTGGAACGAGGCCCACTTGGTCACCGCCTGGAGCAGGTTCGCGCCGGCCAGCGCCGCCCACAGGGCGGTGAGCCCGCCGGCCTCGGCGACGGGGACGGCGACCGCCGCGAGGGCCCCGAACCACACGGCGGTGGACACGAGGCTCGGCACGGTCCGCCGGAGCCCGATGAGCGCGAAGCCCGCGACCGCCTGAAGGGCGTCGGTGACCACCACCAGCACTACCAGGGGCAGTTGGCGCACCACCTGGGGCAGCAGCGCGTCGTCCGAGGTGAACAGCGCTACGACGGAGTGCCGGCCGAGCAGCAGGGCGGCGCCGAGCACGGTGATCGCGCCGAGGGTCACGCAGACGCCCGCCCACAGACTTCGGCGTATGCCCGCGACATCGCCCTCGTTCGCGGCGCCGGCGGTCAGCGGGATCATGGCCTGGCCGACTGCCACCGCCACGGTGAACATCACGTTCACCAGCGACTCGGACACGCCGTGGACGGCCGCGCTGTCGGTGCCGATCCGGGCGGCGGCGAACGTCAGCACACCGAGGACCGCGAACTTGATCAGCACTGTCCCGGCGAGCGGGATCCCCACCGTGGCCAGCCGCAGCACCCGGCGCGGATCGGGCCGTCCGGGGTGCAGCGGGCGGCCGGCCAGGACGGTACGGCGGCGCAGGGTGTGCTGGTTGGCCCACGCGCCGACCAGGGCGGCGGCGAGCATGGCGACGCCGGCCCCGGTGAGGCCGTACCCGGGAAGGGGGCCGGGCGCGCCGACCAGCAGGACCGACAGCGTGACGGACGTGGCGGTGCTCAGCAGCCCGGCGCGCATCACCTGGGCGCTGTGGCCGAGGGCCACCAGGACCGAGGTCGCCGACTGGCCGACGGCGACGAGCAGCACGCTGCCCGCCAACAGGCACGGAAATACGCCCAGTTGGTCCAGTACGGCGGCGGGCACTCCTGCCGCACCGCCGATCAGCGGCACCGAGGCGACGGCCGCCGCGCACACCCCGCCCACGGCCAACGCCAGCCACATCGCGTTCCGGACGATCGGCAGCAGCGCGTCCGGCTCGCTCTTGCAGGGCACGACGAACGGCATGACGCCGCGCAACGCGCCCGCGACGGTCGCGGTGGCCGGAGCGAACACGGCGACGGCGACCGCGAAGGCCGCCAGGGAGACGGTCGCGTGGCGTCCGAGCAGGGCCGTGTCGACGAGCGCGCCCGCCGAGGCGGCCAGGGTGCTGAGGTACAGCGGCAGTGCCGCCCTGGCGATGTCCCGGACAGCGGTCAGAGCATGTCCCGCATCCGCGAGATCTCGCTCGTCTGCTGGGCGACCACCTCGTCGGCCATCTCCTCGATCCGGATGTTGTTGCCCTGCCCCTTCACATCCGTGGCCATGGTGATCGCGCCGTTGTGATGGGTGATCATCAGCGTGAGGAAGAGCTCGTCGAACGCCTTCCCTTGCGCGGCACGCAGTTTGGCCAGCTGTGCCTCGGTCGCCATGCCGGGCATCGAGCCGTGGTCATGGCCCTCGCCCTTCTCGGACTTGCCGTGGCTCTTCAGCCAGCCCTTCATGGCGGTGATCTCCGGCCCCTGCGCGGCGGAGATCCGCTCGGCGAGCTTCTTGACCTTCGTCGACTCGGCGTGGGCCGGGGCGAGTTCGGTCATCGTCAGAGCCTGCTCGTGGTGTTCGATCATCATCCGCGCGTAGGCGACGTCCGCCGAGTTGGGGGAGTCGTCCTCGGCGCGCTGCCGTGCGGCCTCCTCGGCGGACAGCACCTGGTTCGACTCGCCCGGCTTGCCCGGCACGATCACCGAAGGCCCGTCCTGCGCGTCCGAGTCGGAGCCGGATCCGGAGTCGCAGCCTCCGAGCGCGAGCACGGCCAAGGCGGCCAGTGAGGCCGTAACAGGACGCGCCCGACGGAACTGCGTCTTCGTTACATGTTCATGGCACGCTCTTGAAATGTGCATGGTAGAGACCATACTCGGGCGTGCGTGAACCGTTCCAGTGTGAACGGCACAAGGGAGGAAAACAGTGATCCTGTTCAGCAATCCTCGAACGCGGCGCAGACGTCTGGGAGTTGGCGCCGCCGCCGCCGGGCTCCTCGCCGCGCTGCTGACCGCGCAGCCGGCCGCAGCGATCCCCGACCCCGGGGACGGCCCCGTCGCGGAGAAGGAGGTCTCCGACAGCACTCGGGCCGAGGTGCGGAAGGCCCTCAAGGAGGGTGAGATACCGGGCAAGGACGAGATCGTCCACTCCGACAACATCAAGCACCTGGCCAACATCCCCAAGGACGCCCTCCAGGGCACCAACTCGGACCTCGCCTTCCAGGGCAGATACGCCTTCGCGGGCAACTACGACGGCTTCCGCATCTTCGACATCAGCAAGCCCACGGCGCCGAGGACCATCGCCCAGGTCCTGTGCCCGGGCTCGCAGAACGACATCTCCGTCTCCGGCGACCTGCTGTTCCTGTCGACCGACTCCTCGCGCAGCGACAGCAGTTGCAACAGCACCACCCAGCCCGCGACCGAGAAGTCCTCGTGGGAGGGCATGAAGGTCTTCGACATCAGCGACAAGCGCAACCCCCGCTACGTCGCCGCCGTCGAGACCGCCTGCGGCTCGCACACCCACACGCTGGTGCCCGAGCGCAGGAACGTCTACGTCTACGTCTCCTCGTACTCACCGAGCGCCACCTACCCCGACTGCCAGCCCCCGCACGACGGCATCTCCGTCATCAAGGTGCCGCGCAAGGCCCCCGAGAAGGCGGCGGTCGTGGGCTTCCCGGTGCTCTTCCCCGGCGAGGGCCCGGACGGCGGAGGCAACCCCGGCTCGCCCACCAACCCGGGCGTCTCCAAGACCACCGGCTGCCACGACATCACGGTCCTCGCGGACAAGGACCTGGCCGCCGGTGCCTGCATGGGTGACGGCATCCTGTTCTCCATCAAGGACCCGGAGCACCCGAAGGTCATCGACCGGGTCCAGGACAACGTGAACTTCGCGTTCTGGCACTCGGCGACCTTCAACCAGAAGGCCAACAAGGTCGTCTTCACCGACGAGTTGGGCGGCGGCGGAGCGGCCACCTGCAACGCGGAGATCGGCCCGGACCGCGGTGCCGACGGCATCTACGACATCGTCGGCAAGGGCGACAAGCGCAAGCTGGTCTTCCGCAGCTACTTCAAGATCCCCCGCCACCAGGCGGACACCGAGAACTGTGTCGCCCACAACGGCTCGCTGATCCCGGTCAAGGGCAAGGACCTCATGGTCCAGGCCTGGTACCAGGGCGGCGTCTCCGTCTGGGACTTCACCGACTCGGCCCACCCGAAGGAGATCGCCTACTTCGACCGCGGCCCGCTGACCACGGACACGATCAGCTCGGCCGGCACGTGGTCGGCGTACTACTACAACGGCTACATCTACTCGAACGAGATGGCCAGGGGCTTCGACGTCCTGAGGATCGACGACCGGCGCACGAACCCGGCCCGCTGGGTCCACATGCGCGAACTCAACGTCCAGACGCAGCCGGACTACTTCGACTGATCGTCCGGGCAGCCGGGTGAGGACCCGGTAGCGAAGAACCGCGACAGATCCGTGTCGCACGTCCCGCCGGGCACGGCCACCGAGTCCGGCGGGACTCCCATGTCCCAATCGAGCCGGTAGCGCGTGAACAACTCGGCCCGCAGCACCGGCAACGGCATCGGCACCCCGGGCACGAGTGCCGCGTAGACGGCGCCCATGAGTAGCGAGCGCAACATCGGGTAGTCGGCGTCGACGTCGTGCGAGCCGGCCCCCGCGCAGACCTCGCGCAGCAGCTCGGCCAGGCGCTGCTGTTCCGGGCACTGCACGAAGCCCTCGGCCTGGAGGATCCCCGCCATGTGCTGGCGCATCAGCACGGGCCGGTCCCGGGCGAGCCCGAGGATCGCGTCGATGGCCCTGGCCATCCGCTCCCGGCCGTCCTCGGTGCGGGGCTCGCGCTCCAGTGCCTCCTGGAGCGTGCGGTGCATCAGCCGGTGCACGGCGGACTGCACGAGCCGTCGTTTGCCCGGGAAGTAGTACGACACCAGTCCGCGAGCCGAGCCCGCCCGGTCCGCGATGTCCCCCAGCGTGGTCGCCTCGTAGCCCCGCTCGCCGACCAGCTCCACCGCTGCCTGCAGAAGCCGCTCCCGAGAACGCCGCCGCAACTCTTCATTGACCGAGGCGCTGCGCGGGGACATCCTGTAACTCCTGCGTTGACTGGCTGCCAGCCAACTATACTCAGCGCTTCCGGCCCGGCCGTGATTCGGCCTGGTCGGGGTTGCCGTCTGCCCTGGGCGACGCGGGGGATCGTCCAGGGTGGACCCGACCCCCCTCGCGTGGTCGCCGGAGGCTACTTGTTCTCCGGTGTCTCCTGTCGCAGGTCGACCCCGTTCGCCCGAGGCACGGCCCTCACCAGGTCCAGCACCGGCCGCAGCGCGTCGGGCCGCTGTTCGGCCGGCAGATGGTCCACGAAGTGCACCGCACAGCCCAGGGCCGCCGCACCGCCGTCGGCCCGCCGGTTGTCGCCGACCATGACCACATCGCGCGGATCGGCCTCGAGTGCCGCGCAGGCGACCGCGAACAGCCGCGGATCGGGCTTCTGGATGCCGTGCTCGTACGACAGCACATAGGTGTCCACGTACGGGTCGAGGCCGTGCTCCCGGAACACCGGGCGCAGATCCCAGCCGATGTTGCTGACGACCCCCACCCCGATGCCGTGCTCGCGCAGCGTCCGCAGCACCTCGGCGGTGTCGGGGTACGGCGTCCACGCGGCCGGCGCCATGTGGCGGTCGTAGAGCATGTCGTGCAACCGGTCGTCGGGGAGCCGCACATGCCGTGAGAGCCCGGTGTAGGCGGCCCGGTGCAGCTCGGCGCTCTGGTCCCGGACTCCCCAGACGCTCGCGACGTCCTCGGGCAGCCAGGACGGATCGACCCCGCCCGGCAGTGCCCCCATGGTCTCCAGCGCCTGCGCCGCCTCGATCAACTCGGTCTCGTCGAAGTCCATTTGGGCCTCGGCGAGTGTGCCGCGCAACCAGGACTCGGTGGACTCGACACGGAAGAGGGTTCCGGAGAAATCGAACAGGATGGCGGTCATGGTCGGATCCTACGGGGCCTCGTGCCACCGCGCGGGAAGATCGCGCGGCCCGCGTACCGAACCGGCCGCGCGCTCAGCGCCGTTGCCGCGCGTGCACCTCCACCGCCAGCACCACGACCAGGGCGCCTAGCAGCCAGCCGCCGACGACGTCCGTGGCCCAGTGGACGCCGAGCCACACCCGGGTCAGCCCGACGCCGGCCACCGAGATCGCGGCCACGGCGACGGCCGTACGCCACAGGACGCGGCCGGCGCCGTAGTGGTGCAGGAGCCACAGCAGGAGGCCGCAGACCACCGTGGCCGTCATGGCGTGGCCCGAGGGGAAGGCCGCGTAGTGGGCGGAGTCGACGGGGTCGGGCCAGACCGGACGCGGGCGGTCGACCAAGGCCTTGAGGGTCTGCTGGACCAGTGTGGCGAGCAGACAGGTGGCCACCAGCCATACGGCCGTCCAGCGCGCCGCTCTGCGCCACACGAGCCAGATCGCGACCGCGAACGTCAGGATGCGCATCGTCCACGGATCCCAGACCCAGTCCGTCAGGATGCGGAACGTGTGCGTGACGCCGCTCTCCTCGACCGCCCAGCGGTGCGTGGTCTCGGCGACGTCACCGTCGAGGGTCATCAGCGGGTGCCACCGGACCGCGACCAGGGCGAGCAGCAGCACGGCGCCCACCGTCAGGGCGCCGGCCCAGAGGGTGGGCCTGCGCTCGGCCGGCGGGTGGGGCGGGGAATCGACGGACTGGGTGTGCATACTGCGATCCTCGCCGACGGATGGGGCGAGAGGCCAATGCGGGGGTGCCTTTGCGACGCCTGGCAGGTTTTCAGAGGGCCAACAACATCGCCACCATCGCGATCCCCATCGACAGCCGGCAGGCCCGCGCCAGCTCCGGGCGGTCGCCCCAGCCGGCGCCCCCGCCCCCGCCCCCGCCCGCCACGGGTACCAGACGCACGCCGGACAGCAGCACATAGCCCGTGAAGTACAGGAGCAGGGTGCCCGTCAGGAGCGGGATGCCCGGGACGCCGTGACCGCCGTGACCGTCGGGCGAGGCGGCCATCGCGACTGCCATGTAGACCATGGCCGAGGCCCCCACCAGGTGATGCAGATGGTGCACGCCCTCGCGTGCCGACCACAGGGCGTGCAGGGCCGCCGCGCCGAACACGGCCGCGTAGCCGGGCCAGGCCCACGTCGGCGGCGTGAACACCGCGGCGGGCACCGCCATCGCGGCCATCCCGAAGCCCATCAGCGCCTCGCCGCCGGCGGCCCGGCGCTGCTCCTCGACCTGGCTGCGCATCCGCAGCAGACAGTAGGCGCCGGTCGCCGCACACAGCGCGACCAGCAACCAGCCGAGTGAAGCCGGTCCGTGCACGCGCACCTCCCCGCTCGACGGTCCCGGACAGTCCGTCGATGCCCCGGCGATCGGGCGCGCACGCGAGCGCAAGGGTGTACACGGGGAGCATTCGACGGAGCGCGGCAGGTCACCGTATATGTTTTACAAGTAAAACACTTGCTAACGTGTGCCGTATGAAACTGGTGACGGGTATGAGCGACCGCCTTCCCCTGGCCGGGGTGCTGCGTCTCGGCGGGCCCTCGGACATCTGGTTCAAACCCGCCCTGAGCGTGGTCGCCGCCGTCGCCCCGCCCAACCTCACCCTGCTCGTCCTCGACCGGCTGGACCTGGCCATGTACACAATGGCCGGATCACTGTGCGCGCTCTACGCCCACAACCGCCCTTACGCGGCCCGCGCCCGCGCCCTGGCGTGGGTGGCGCTCGGCATGCTCGTCGGCCTCGCCACCGCACTGGTCGCCGCCTCGCTCACCGGCAGTGCCGTCGCCCTCGTCACCGTGGGTGCCGTGCTGGCCGCCGCGCAGAAGGCGCTGTGCGACGCGACCCGCATCGGCCCGCCCGGCAACGTGGTCCTCACCTTCATCAGCTCCGCCGCCCTGTTCACCCCGCAGACCCCGGACCGGATCCCCGGCCACCTGGCCCTGGCCGCCGCGGCCGCCGCCTGGGCCTGGCTCGTCGGCATGGCCCCCGGACTGCTGCGTCCGCACGGCCCGGAGCGCCGGGCCGCTTCGGGCGCGCTGAACGCGAGCGCCGCGTACGTCGAGACATCCGGTGCCGCCGACACGACCGAGGACGGCACCGACGGCACCGACGGCACCGCCCGTGCCCACGCCACCGCCGCCGTACAGGCCGCCCGGCACGCCCTGCTCTCCACACGCCGCCCCTGCGAGACCCGCGCCGCCCTCGAACGCCTCGTCGTCCGCGCCGAGGTCGCCCTGGCCGCCCCGGCCGACGCCGACCCGGTCCTGCTGCGCACCTGGGCCCGCCAGGTGCGCGGAAACCGCCCCGTGCCGGAGGTCGACGACCTCACCGGCCGCACCGGCATCGGCACCGAACCCGCCTCGCCCCACGGCCCGTTGTGGCCGCGCCTGCGCCCCCTGGCCCCGCTCGCCGTCCGCACCGCCCTCGGCTGCGCCCTCGCCGGATACGCCTCCCTCGCCCTGGGAACCGGCCGCCCCTACTGGGCCCTGGTCACCGCCGCCTCCCTGTACCAGGCCAACCTCACCCTCACCTGCGGCCGCGGCGTCCAGCGCGTCGTCGGCAACCTGCTCGGCGTCCTTGTCTTCGCCGCCCTGGTGCCGCTGGCCCACACCGGCGAGGTCGCACTGGTCCTGTGCTGCCTGGCCCTCAACTTCGGGGCCGAGGCGCTGATCGCCCGCAACTACTGGCTCGGCAGCGTCTGCGTGACCCCCATGGCGCTGCTCATCACCGAGTTCGCCGGATTCCAGGAACCCGGACGGCTGATCACGGAGCGGGTCGTGGACACCCTCGTCGGCGCACTGGTCGGCCTCGTCGCCGCCCTGGCCGTACCGGACCGTGGGTGGCAGCGGGTCGTGCGCGCCGAGCGGACCGGACCCCGTACGCTCGCGGCCACGGGGCGGAGTCAGGGACCACGCCCGGACCGACGCACAGGCGAGACGACGGAGGGCGTACGGCCATGACGGCGACGAACGGCGGGCCGACCGGGACGAGACAGGACACGGTGGCCGCCGTGGTCCGGCAGTGGCAGAGCGTCCACCCCGACCTCGACACCGCCCCGATGGAGATCATCGGCCGGATCAACCGCTGTGCCGCTCTGCTCCAGCAGGCCGAGGACGCTCCGCTGCGCCGGGCGGGCCTCAGCCGCCCCGAGTTCGACCTGCTCGGCGCGCTGCGCCGCACCGGCCATGAACTGACGCCCAGTGAACTCGCCCGCGAGACCTTCTCCTCGGGCGCCGCCGTCACCAAGCGCCTCAAGCAGCTCACCGAGCGCGGCCTGGTGGAACGCCGCGGTGACACCCGCGACCGCCGTGTCGCCCACGTCCGCCTCACCGACACCGGCCGGGACCTGGTCGACGGCATCCTGCCCGAACAGCTCGCGTACGAGACGACCGTACTGTCCGGCCTCGCCCCGCGGGGAAAGGGTGAACTCGCCGCTCTGCTGGGCGAGTTGCTCGGCGAGCTGGAGGGGCGCCTGGGCGTGCCGCGCGGCTGATCCGACCCGGCCGGTTCGCGCGGCCCGTCACTTCTCGTCCGCCGCGCGGTACACCCCGAACACCGCCCCCTGCGGGTCCCGCAGCACGGCGATGCGCGGCCCGTCGGGGACGGAGGTGGGCTCCATGAGGACGGCGCCGCCCGCCTGCGTCGCGTCCGCCGACGTGGTGTCCACGTCCTCGACGGCGAAGTACGGCAGCCAGTGCGCCGGCACCTCGTGCGGGAACTTGTCGTCCATCGTCACCATGCCGCCGAAGTCGGCGCCGTCGAGGCCCCACTGCGTGTAGTGCTCCGAGGCGTTGACACTCCAGCCGAACACCGTCGTGTAGAACTCCACGGCCCGTTCGGGGGCCCGGGTCAGCAACTCCACCCAGCCCAGCGCGCCGGGTGCGCTCAGCAGCCCCGCGCCCGGGAACGACCGCGCCTGCCACAGCTGGAAGACCGCCCCCGTCGGATCCACGGCCACCGCGAAGCGGCCCACGTCGAACACGTCCATCGGGCCGACCAGCACCGTCCCGCCGGCCTCGGTGACCCGCGCGGCCGCGGCATCCGCGTCCGGCACCGCGAACGACACGTTCCACGCCACCGGCTGACCCTCCTGGTACAGCGGTGTCAGCGCGGCCACCGCCGCGTCCCCGAGGTGCGCGATCGAGTAGCCACCGGCCTCGCCTCGCGGATCCGTCTCGGCACGCCAGCCGAACAGCCCCTCGTAGAACCGCTTCGCCGCGGCCAGATCGCTGGTGCCCAACTCCGTCCAGCAGGGCCCGCCGGTCACCGGCTTGTCGAGCTTCATGGCGTTCCTCCCGCAGGGAAACCCTCTCCAGCACGCTAAGCCAGGCACCGGACCCCGGCCATCCGGCCGGCGAAACCCACTGGAGGCGGGGCCGCCGCCGACGTACCCTCGACCCCGTACCGCATCGCATGGCGGCCTCCAGACACCGTTCTCGACCGGAGGTCCCGCATGCCCGCGCTCCACGTACGCCCCTTCCGTCGCGCCGACCGCGACCAGCTCACCGAACTGATCAACGCGCACGTCGCCGCCGTCGTCCCCGGCGTCTCCGTCTCCGTGAACACGGTGCTCAGCGCTCTGGAGCGACAGCCGGACGAGTTCATCACCGACCCCTGGGTGAGCGAGCGCGTGACCCTCGTCGCCGAACAGCGTGACCATGTCGTGGCCGCCGCGCATCTGCTGCGCTACCGGGCGGACGACGAGGTCGGCTCGGAGTACCGGGACATCGGCGAGATCGACTGGTTCGTCCGCCGTCCGCCGGCCTCCTTCCGGCCTGACTCCGACGAGGCCGCCGACCTGCTGATGAACGCCTGCCTGGCCCAGCTCGCCCGCTGGAACGTACGTGCCCGGTACGCGAGCGGCGAACTCCCCGCCCCGGCCGTCTACGGCCTGCCCCGCAACTGGCCGCACATTCGCGCCCTCTACGAACGCGCGGGCTTCCGGCACACCGGGGGCACCGAGGTGATCCTCATCGCGAGGGTCGCCGACCTGCCGCCCCACGAGCCGCGACCGGGTGTCACCGTCGACCGCACGCTGGGGGAGTGCGGCACCCGATTCACGGCGTACGCCAACGGAAGCGCCCTCGGTTTCGTCGAGGTCGACACCTCGCTGTCCCGCCCCGAACGCCACACGCGCGGCGTGGGCCTCGCCGACATCGGGAACCTGCACATCGACCCGTCGGCGGACGGCCAGGGCCTGGAGCGCCGACTGCTGGGCCGGGCGGCCGACTGGCTGCGGCTGTGCGGCGTGGACCGCGTCCTCGCCTACGAGGCGGCCGACGACGCCACCATGATCGACCGCCTCACCTCGGCCGGCTTCCGCGAGCTGACCCGCACCGACCGGCGCTGGGAACACCGCCCGGAGTGACTCAGATCCCCGGCCGGTACCGCAGGGGATGATCCGCCGGGACCTCCACCAGCACGATCCGCGTCCCGTCCGGGTCCGCGATCCACATCTCGATCAGCCCCCACGGCTCCTTCACGGGTGGCCGTACGATCTCGACGCCCTTGCCCCGCAGCTCGTCGTGGGCCGCGGCCACGTCCGCGACCTGCATCCACAGCTGGACGGCCGGGGACGGCGGGGTGTCGGATCGGCCGGAGACCTCCAGGAAGCCACCGCCGAGGAAGTAGACGGTGCCGCGCTCCGGCCCCGTTCCGAACTCGCGGTAGACGGCCAGGCCGAGCCGTTCGCCGTAGAAGGCGCGGGAGCGCTCGGGGTCCAAGGGGTGGAGCAGAGTCCGTCCGCTCAGTACGTGCACCATGCAGCCGGATCCTAGCGGCGCGTTACGCTCTGCGGTGCCGAGTCGTGCCCGAGAAGTGGAGAAGCACCCCATGGACACAGCCGCGACCACCGCCGCCGGCGGCCTCACCTTCCGCGACGCCATCGACGCCGACGTGGACACGCTGGTCGTGCTGATCGAGTCGGCCTACCGCGGGGACTCCAGCAGGACCGGGTGGACGACCGAGGCGGACATCCTCGAAGGCCAGCGGACCGACCCGGAGGGCGTGCTGGAGGTCATCAAGTCGCCCGACAGCCGGCTGCTCACCGTCGAACGGGACGGGGCGATCGTCGCCTGCTGCCAGCTGGAGCACCGCGGCACCCACGCCTACTTCGGGATGTTCGCGGTCAGCCCCGCACTCCAGGGCGCCGGCCTCGGCAAGGTGATCATCGCGGAGGCTGAGCGGCAGGCGCGCGCGACCTGGGGCGCGACCGAGATGCACATGACCGTGATCTCCGTACGCGACGACCTGATCGCCTGGTACGAGCGGCGCGGCTACCGCCGTACGGGACGGATGACCCCGTTCCCGTACGGCGACGAGCGCTTCGGCATCCCGCAGCGCGACGACCTTCAGTTCGAGCTGCTGGTCAAGGAGCTTGCCTGATCACCCAGCGGAGCGCTCACGCCGTGAAGCGGCCGGTGCGCTTGATCTCCGGGTAGTCGGTCGTCGCGCCGTCCAGCTCCAGGGCCCGAACGAGACGCAGATGGTCCTGGGTGTTGACCACCCAGCCGACGATCTTCAGGTCCGCCTTGCGGGCGTGCTCCACGACCTCCAGGGTGAGGCGGCGGATGTCCAGGCAGACGGTCGCGGCGCCGACAGCGACCGCGCGGTCCACGACGTCGGTGCCGTAGCGGCTGGCGATCAGTGCGGTCCGTACCCCGGGCACGAGGCGGGTGATCTCCGCGACGGCGTCGTCGTGGAACGACGACACCTCGACCCGGGGGGCCAGGTCCCGGTCGTTCATCAGCTCGGCGAGTGCCCGGGCCGCCGCGGCGTCCTTGATCTCCGCCTGGAGCGGCGACTTCACGGCGTCCAGGACCTCTTCGAAGACCGGTACGCGCTCGCCGCGGCCCGCGTCCAGGGCGCGCAGCTCGGCGAGGGTCTTGTCGGCGATGGCGCCGGATCCGTCGGTCGTGCGGTCCACGTCGCTGTCGTGCATGACGACGAGGGCGCCGTCCTTGCTCAGGTGGAGGTCGAGTTCGATGACGTCGAGGCCGGCCTGCTGGGCGGCGACGAAGGAACGGAGGGTGTTCTCGGGTTCGACACCCATGACTCCGCGATGACCGATGGTAAGGAAGTTCAAGGTTCAACTCGCTTCCGTCGACGGGCGGCTCGGCGCGCGCGCAAACCGGAGCGGGGTGTTCGCGCGGCAGATCCGCAGCCTAGTGGCCCCGGCGCGTGATGAACCCCACGTGTGCACAGGGTTTGCGCCAGTGGACTTGGCGTGCCTGGAATGCGCGCCCCGCGGTGGTCACCCTGGCGTGGGCGAGTCCCGCGCGGATTGACCGACCGCTACGGGCTGCCGCGCCGGGCTCCGGCGCCTGTCCGGCGTCCCGTATGCCCAGCGGTGGCCGGAGTATGCGCTGTCCGCATGACTGACAGGAAAAAGTTCGGTGACCATGGGGGTGCGCAGGATAATTTCCCGAAGCTCCTCTTGCTGGGAGAAACCTCGTGTGTATACGGTCTCCTTACGCGAGGTTCTCCCGTGGAGGATGGGACATGACGGAAATTCTTGTGCAGGCGGCTTCGGGGGAGCGGGTTCCTCCGGCGACCAGGGTGGTGGAGCACCCGGCGTGGCCGGTGCTCAAGGATGCCGTGGAGCAGATCCGGCCATGGCAGTCCAAGGACGGATCGATCGACTTCGACGCCGAGGGCGCGCCCGAGCGCGCGGACGCCGAGGCCGCCGTACGGCGTGTCGTGGACGCCGTCGAGGAGCTCTCCCCGCTGCTGCCGCACGACGCCGCGTACCACCAGGCGCTCGTGAAGGACCTGCACCGCTGGGCCGAGGGCGGCTTCGAGGTGCCCGACTTCCTCGACTCGCTGCTGGCCTTCCAGCCCGCCGCGAGCCGCGCGGACGGTCTCCAGCACCTGGTCGTCTTCGCGATGTACACGCAGAACGGCAACCCCGACCGCAACCTCGAAGCGGTCGTCCTGCGCATGGTCTGGCCGGACTGGCTGGCCGAGCTGGAGCGCACCCGCTACGACAACCCGCTGTTCTGCGGCATCAAGTTCGAGGACTTCACGGCCGGCTACGACACCAACTCCGCCGTGCTCTTCCCCGAGACGATCGCCGTGCGCGAGGCGCCCGAGCGCTTCAGCTGGGGCGGCATCTTCTGCGACCGCGAGGCCGCCCGCTTCCGCCGTGTCACCGACGCCGCCGTCGACATCCTGGGCCTCGACCTGCCCGAGGACATCGCCGCGATGGTCCACGACCAGAAGCGCTGCGAGGAGGCCTTCGTGCTGTGGGACATGGTCCACGACCGCACCCACAGCCACGGTGACCTGCCGTTCGACCCGTTCATGATCAAGCAGCGCCAGCCGTTCTGGATGTACGGCCTCGAAGAGCTGCGCTGCGACCTCACCGCCTTCAAGGAGGCCGTGAAGCTCCAGGCCGACGGCGTCCCGCAGGCCCGTGACGTGCAGTACGCGGTGCTGTTCGACCGCATGTTCCGCTTCCCGGTCACCGGTGAGCGGGTGCGCAACTACGACGGCCTCGGCGGCCAGCTGCTCTTCGCCTACCTGCACAAGCACGAAGTCGTCCGCTGGACCGACAACAAGCTCGACATCGACTGGGAGCGCGCCCCGCAGGTCACCAACCAGCTGTGCGCCGAGATCGAGAACCTCTACCGCGACGGCATCGACCGCCCGAAGCTCGTCCACTGGTTCGCCGGCTACGAGCTCGTCTCCACCTACCTCGCCCCGCACCCCGGCTCCCGCTGGGCCAAGGGCCCGGACGCCCTGGACCTGACCCAGCCGCCGCGCAAGCTCGTCGATGACGTGCTTCCGGACGAGTTTCCGCTGAGCATGTTCTATGAGGCCCTGTCCAAGAAGCTGAAGAACGTGATCGCCTCCACCAAGGGCATCACGGCGGACAGCGCCGAGCGGATCGCCGCGTGAGCGACCGCGGTACCCAGAACACTGCTCAGGAGGCGAAGAAGATGGCGGGGAACGGAGCTCTCAGCGGTGCGGTGATCGCGGTGGCCGGCGCGGGCGGACCCGCGGGCCGGGCGGCACTCCTGCGACTGGCCGAGGCGGGGGCGACCGTCGCCGCCGCCGACAACGATCCCGAGCGGCTCGCGGAGGCCGTGGACGCGGCCCGCTACGCCTCCGGCGGCGCGACCGTCACCGGTGAACCCGTCGACCTGCTCGACCTCCAGTCCACCCGCGACTGGGCCGACCACATCGAGAAGGACTTCGGCCGCGTCGACGGCCTGGTCCACCTCGTCGGCGGCTGGCGCGGCAGCGAGACCTTCATCAAGACCAGCCTCGACGACTGGGACTTCCTGGAGCTGCTGCTGATCCGCACCGTGCAGCACACCTCGCTGGCCTTCTTCGAGGGCCTCCAGCGCAGCGACCGCGGCCGGTATCTGCTGATCAGCGCCGCCGGCGCCACCAAGCCGACCGCGGGCAACGCCTCGTACGCCGCCGCCAAGGCCGCCGCCGAGGCGTGGACGCTCGCGCTGGCCGACGCCTTCCGCAAGGCCGGGGGCGGCGAGGAGCTGACGTCCGCGGCTGCCATCCTGGTGGTGAAGGCGCTGGTGCACGACGCGATGCGCGCCGACCGCCCCAACGCGAAGTTCGCGGGGTTCACGGACGTCAAGGACCTGGCCGAGGCCATCGTCGACGTCTGGGACAAGCCCGCCGCCGAAGTGAACGGAAACCGTCTGTGGCTGACCGAGAAGCCGTGAACCCTCCGAAGACCGACGCCCGGCGCCACCACGACCCGGACGTCCGCGGCTTCGCCAGTGACAACTACGCCGGCGCCCACCCGGAGGTGCTCGCCGCCCTGGCCCTGGCCAACGGCGGGCACCAGGTGGCGTACGGCGAGGACGACTACACCGAGAACCTCCAGCGGATCGTCCGCAGCCACTTCGGCGCCACCGCCGAGGCGTTCCCGGTCTTCAACGGCACCGGCGCCAACGTCGTCGCGCTCCAGGCGGTCACCGACCGCTGGGGCGCGGTGATCTGCGCCGAGAGCGCGCACATCCACGTCGACGAGGGCGGCGCCCCGGAACGCATGGGCGGCCTGAAACTGCTCACCGTGCCCACCCCCGACGGCAAGCTCACCCCCGAGCTGATCGACCGGCAGGCGTACGGCTGGGACGACGAGCACCGGGCGATGCCCCAGGTCGTCTCGATCACCCAGAGCACCGAGCTCGGCACGCTCTACACGCCGGACGAGATCCGCGCGATCTGTGACCACGCCCACGCGCACGGCATGAAGGTGCACCTGGACGGCTCCCGGATAGCCAACGCCGCCGCCTCCCTGAACGTGCCCATGCGGACGTTCACCAACGCGGTCGGCGTCGACATCCTCTCCCTCGGCGGCACCAAGAACGGCGCCCTGTTCGGCGAGGCGGTCGTCGTCATCGACCAGGACGCCGTCAGCCACATGAAGCACCTGCGCAAGCTGTCCATGCAGCTGGCATCCAAGATGCGCTTCGTGTCGGTGCAGTTGGAGGCCCTGCTCGCCAAGGACCTGTGGCTGCGCAACGCCCGCCACGCCAACGAGATGGCCCAGCGCCTCGCCGAGGGCGTACGCGCCGTGCACGGGGTGGAGATCCTCTACCCCGTGCAGGCCAACGGCGTCTTCGCCAAGCTCCCGCACGACGTGAGCGAGCGCCTCCAGAAGAGGTTCCGGTTCTACTTCTGGGACGAGGCGGCCGGAGTCGTGCGCTGGATGTGCGCCTTCGACACGACCGAGGACGACGTGGACGCGTTCGTGGCGGCGCTGAAGGAGGAGATGGCGCGCTAGCGGAAGCGGTTCGTCAGTTGACGGCGATCCACGCCCTGTTGTTGCGCAGATTCGGGTCGAACTTCCTGATGGACAGCTCCGGATCGTCGTTCAGGGTCTCGACGGTGGTGCGTGCCCCGCGCACCACCTCGTCGATCCGCAGCCGCACGTCGAAGCTGTGCGACGCCTTCTCGCGCAGGTGGATCGGCGTCCGGCAGAAGTAGGTCGCGACGGCCGGCCCCTCCTCGGACGGCAACTCCTCCGCGCACTCCTCCTCCGGCCAGCCGACGACCGTCGTGCCCTTGGGCGCCTGGAACCGCAGCGTGGCGACGGCCGCGCCCGCACCCAGCGACGCCACCCACGCCGGGCCCCGGTTGGTCACGGTGACCCGCGCGGTCACGGTGTCCCCGGCGGCCCCGCGCACCTTGCTGCCGGTGACCTTCAGATCGGCGGTGTTGCGGGCGTCGAGGATGACTGACCCGTAGTTGTCCGACAGATCGAGGTCCTCGCCCCCGGCGGCGGCTTGCCGCGAGGCCAGGGGACGCAGATCCAGCTCGGGACCCGTGCCCGGGGTCCACGTCTCCCCGCCGCGAGCCTCTTCCAGCGCCGCGTCCGAATACGGCAGTACGGAGTGGTCGAACCGCTCGTACAGCGCCTGGCGCCCCACGCGCAGCGGGCTGGACAACTCGTACCGCTCGCCCGGAGCCACCGTCTCGTCCAGCACGCACAGCGCGAACGTACCGATGGCGTGGTCGCGGTACTCGCAGTTGGAGTTCCGCTCCTGGAACCGCAGGCCGTAGGACGCGAAGAGCGACACCAGCGTGCGGTCCACGGCGCGGCTGCCGCTGTTGGCGACCGTCGCCCGCACCCGGGTGTTCGTGCCGGGCCTGAGGCCGCGCTGGTTCTCGGCCTGGCTGAGCCCGAGGTCCGGGCCGTCGCCCAGGCTGACCATGGTCTCCGCCGGGTAGGCCGTCAGCTCCCCGGCGACGGCCGAGTACCGCACGTACCCGGACGCGCCGGGCTCCGCGTCCGGCAGTGCGCGCAGTCCCAGCAGGGCGGCCGCCGTGCTGTCCGTCCCGGCGGGCATCCCGGCGAAGTCGCAGACCGCCCGGACCGCCGACTCGGGCGCGCAGTTCGCGGGCCACGACACCTGCGCGAAGGTGGCGATCCCGTCGACGTCCACGGTCAGTCGCCCGGCCGGTACCCCGTTCTCGGTGTTGTCGTGGGTGACCCGCACATCGAGGGTCCGCTCGGACGCCTCACCGCCGGCGGCCGGCACGGGCAGCACCGTCTCGGACGGGGCGCTGATCCACAGCTGGTCGGACGCGGCGCGCGCGGGCCCGGCCCCGACCGTGGTCAGGGCGCAGCCGGCGAGCGCGGCCGCGAGCAGGCGATGTTTCATGGTTCCCCCTTGTCGATGAGCGGTCGGTGGCCGAGACCCGCGGGACCGGGGAGGGGTTGTAGACCGGCTACAGGGTTGCGGCGATGTTCAGCCGTTCCATCTCACCCGTCACCCGATCCGGCGTCCAATGAGATGAACTCTGCAGTCCTGTATGCTGCACCACGATCTGATCCTCGACGCAAGGTGGACCATGGCCCTCTCACTGACCGTCTCCGACGAGGTGCGCGCCCTGGCGCCCGGCTTCACCCACGTGGCCGTCGAGGCGCACGGCCTGGTCAACGGGCCGAGCACCGAGGAGAGTTCCGCGCTCCTCGACGACGCGGCGCGTCGACTCGCCGTACGTCTGGAAGGGCGCGCTCCGCACCAGGACGCGCACATCGCGGCCTGGCGTGAGGTCTACACGGCGTTCGGATCGAAGCCCTCCAGGACCCGCAACTCCGCGGAGGCGCTGGCCAAGCGGGCCCTGACGGAGGCGGGGCTGCCCCGGATCAATCTGCTGGTGGACGTCTACAACGCGATCAGCGTCGCCCACCTCGTCCCCGTCGGCGGCGAGGACATCGACCGCATCGAGGGCGGGATGCGCCTGGTGCGGGCCACCGGCGAGGAGGACTTCGTGACCGTCGCCGGTGGTGAGGAGGTCGTCGAACACCCCGACGCGGGCGAGGTCGTATGGCGCGACGAGGCGGGCATCACCTGCCGCCGCTGGAACTGGCGCCAGGGCCCGCGCACCCGGCTCACCGAGCAGACCGTCTCCGGCATCTTCCTGCTGGAGACCCTGTCCCCGATGCCGCCGGCCGAGGCCGAACAGGCGGCCGCCGAACTGGCCGAACTCCTGGAGAAGTTCAGCCCGGGAGCCCAGATCGCAGTCCGTCGATAGAGGCGGTTCGGGAACCTACCTCAGGGGCGCGGGGCTGTATCGATCTGCGGCCCTGCCGCGCGGGCGCGACCAGCGCCGGCGGCGCCGCACTCGACCACCAAGCCGTCCCGGCACTGTCAAGCGGAGCTCTCCGCCGCGCGCACCTGCTCCGGCGTGGGCGCCGTGCCGCCGAGGTGGGCCGGCATCCACCAGGTGTCGTGCGCGTCCTTGGGGCGGACGGGATAGGCGCGCTGCGCGGCCTCCAGGAGCTCCTGGACGCGCTCGCGCAGCTGCCGGGTGATCGCACCCGCGTACTTGTCCTTGGAGGCCTCGATCGCCTCGCCGACCCGGATGGTGATCGGGGTGTGGCTGCGCTTGAAGTTGCGCGGGTGGCCCTTGGTCCACAGCCGCTGCGTGCCCCACACGGCCATCGGGATCAGCGGCACGCCGGCCTCCTGGGCCAGCCGGGCGGCGCCCGACTTGAAGCTCTTCAGCGTGAACGACTGCGAGATCGTCGCCTCCGGGAAGACCCCGACGATCTCGCCGGAGCGCAGCGAGTCCAGCGCGTGGGCGTAGGCCGCCTCACCCTGCTTGCGGTCCACGGGGATGTGCTTCATGCCCCGCATCAGCGGGCCGGAGATCCGGTGCCGGAAGACCGACTCCTTCGCCATGAAGCGCACGAGACGCTTCTGCGGGAGGGCCGCCAGCCCGTTGAAGACGAAGTCCAGGTAGCTGATGTGGTTGCTGACCAGCACGGCGCCGCCCGAGCGTGGAATGTTCTCCGATCCCTTGCAGTCGATCTTGAGGTCCCACGCCTTGAACAACGCCTGGGCGAAACCTACGACGGGACGGTAGACAAGCTCTGCCATGGACGGGGTGGACCCTTCCTTCTCTGCCTGGGAAGGGGGTTCCCAGTGGAAAAGTTACGCAGCCGTAGGTTTACGGCATGCCGCAGATCGTGCCCCAAGAACGGCCGACGGCCAAGCCTAAGTGCCGGGGAACCGCGAGATCCTCGTCACGTCGCCCCGTGATCCACCTTGGTCTTTTGTGCGCCCTTTACCCGGCGCGCACCGTCATCCGCCGCACGAGCAGGTACATCTCGCACCCCAGGCAGTACCCGAAGACGGCGTTCAGGAAGGCGGCCGCGAGGGCCGCCCCGGTGGCGGCGAGCCCCAGCCAGTCCGGGCCGAGCGTGTAGCCGATCAGCCCGAGGCCCGCGAAGACCAGGCCCACCGCCTGCGCGAACCGCGGCGGCTCCGGCGCCTCGAACTCGGTCGGCGGCTCGATCCGCGGCCGTACGGCCGTGCGGAACACCCAGCCGTACGGCGAACGGCTCACCCCGCCCGCGGCGCCCAGCGCGAACGCCAGCGTCTGCCAGGCCAGCAGCCAGGCGCTCCCGGTGACCAGAACGACCGCCAGCACCGCGGTCGTCACGGCCGCCCCGAAGCGCGGCCCCCTCACATCGATGTCCATGAATCAAGCATTCCGTAACGGACAGGATTCAGGGCGTCGGGAATCTTTGCAGTCTCGTGAAGGGTTGAGGACGGTGATGACCGGACTGGTGGTGTGCGCGGTGGTGCTCGCGGTGGCGAGCGCCTACGGAGTGCTGCAACGGCGGCGGAGCGGGAGAGTAAGGGTGCGTGGGCGGGACGACGGAAAGCGGCTCGCGGCGGCCGAGTTGGGCGGCGAACTGGGCGCACGCGCCACCCTCGTGCAGTTCTCCAGCGCCTTCTGCGCGCCCTGCCGGGCCACCCGACGGGTGCTCGGCGAGGTGGCCGGCATGATCCCCGGCGTGACCCACGTCGAGCTCGACGCCGAGGACAACCTGGACCTCGTACGCCGCCTCGACATCCTCAAGACGCCGACCGTGCTGGTCCTCGACGCCGACGGGAACGTCGTACGGCGGGCCACCGGGCAGCCGCGCAAGGCGGATGTGATCGCGGCACTGGGCGAAGCGGTCTGAAGGGCCGTGATGCCGAGGGTGAGTCATCTCCCACATGCCGGAACACACTTGACTGTGTGCGCCACCTATCGTCAGCCTGACCTAATGCCTGAGGAACTCCTTCTCTTCGGACGGGCCCACGTCGATCTGGCCCGCACCGCGAGCGCGCGCTGTCCGGGCTGTTGAACAGCCACCGGCCCGCACGTATCCCCGCGCAGAAGGACAACTCCATGACGGCCACGTCCGGCCTCGGCACATCAAGGCTCGCCTCCCCCGATCTGCTCCGCTCCGTCTTCCGGCGGCATGCCGCCGGTGTGGCCGTGATCACCGCCCGCGGCGCGACGGGCCCGGTCGGCTTCACCGCCACCTCCCTCAGCTCCGTCTCCGCCGAGCCCCCGATGCTCTCCTTCGGCATCGGCACGGGCGCCTCCAGCTGGCCGGCGATCGCCGCGACGGACCACGTCGGCGTCCACATACTCGGCGAGCACCAACAGGACCTGGCCGCCACCTTCGCCCGCAGCGGCGCCGACCGCTTCGGCCCGCCCACGCTCTGGAGCGAGGGCCCCGAAGGCGTCCCCGTCCTCGACGAGGTTCTCGCCTGGATGGTGTGCCGGGTCATCGGGCGCGTGCCCGCCGGCGATCACCGCATCGTGCTGGCCGAGGTCCTCCTCGGTGACTCCACCGGACCGGGGCGCCCGCTGCTGTACCACCAGGGCCGGTTCAACGGCCTGCGTGACTGAGCTCACCGGACCTGTGTGACGGAAACGGCCGCCCGCTGTTCTGCGGAGCCGTCGGTTTCCGATTACGCTGCGTTGCAAAGGTCACAGTTCAAAGCGCTTGCTTAGCGGGCATGAACTGGGTGTACTGACGAGTAATATTTCGCTCGGAGCGCAGGTCGCCCCGATCGGGATCGGCCGCTTGGGGCGCCTATGCTGCCTGCAAGTAGGCAGCAGAGAAATGTCGACGCAGTAGGAGAGCCGGCGTGAGCTTGAGGATCGTTGTCACCGTGAAGTACGTGCCCGACGCCACTGGCGACCGGCACTTCGCCGATGACCTGACCGTCGACCGGGACGACGTGGACGGTCTGCTCTCCGAACTGGACGAGTACGCGGTCGAGCAGGCGCTGCAGATCTCCGAGAACTCCGACGACGACGTGGAGATCACCGTTTTGACGGTGGGCCCGGAGGACGCCAAGGACGCGCTGCGCAAGGCGCTGTCCATGGGCGCCGACAAGGCGATCCACGTCGAGGACGACGACCTGCACGGCACCGACGCGCTGGGCACCTCGCTGGTGCTGGCCAAGGCGATCGAGAAGGCCGGCTACGACCTGGTGATCTCCGGCATGGCCTCCACCGACGGCACCATGGGTGTCGTACCGGCCCTGCTGGCCGAGCGCCTGGGCGTCCCGCAGGTCACCCTGCTGTCCGAGGTCTCCGTCGAGGACGGCACGGTCAAGGGCCGCCGGGACGGCGACGCCGCCTCGGAGCAGCTGGAGGCCTCCCTGCCGGCCGTCGTGTCGGTCACCGACCAGTCGGGCGAGGCGCGCTACCCGTCCTTCAAGGGCATCATGGCCGCCAAGAAGAAGCCGGTTCAGTCCTGGGACCTGTCCGACCTCGACATCGAGGCCGAGGAGGTCGGCCTGGAGGGTGCGTACACCGTCGTGGACGCCGCGACCGAGCGTCCGGCCCGTACCGCCGGCACGATCGTCAAGGACGAGGGCGAGGGCGGCAAGCAGCTCGCCGAGTTCCTCGCGAGCCAGAAGTTCATCTAAGGGTCTCTGGCCCGCTTGAGGCTCAACCCCCTTCCGCCCTTCAAGACTTCGCATTCCGCAGGAGAGCAATCCCATGGCTGAAGTTCTCGTCTACGTCGACCACGTGGACGGCGCCGTCCGCAAGCCCACCCTGGAGCTGCTGACCCTGGCCCGCCGCGTCGGCGAGCCCGTCGCCGTCGCCCTGGGCAACGGCGCCGCCGACACCGCCGCCGCGCTCGCCGAGCACGGCGCGGTCAAGGTCCTCACCCACGACGCGTCCGAGTACGCCGACTACCTGGTCGTCCCGAAGGTCGACGCGCTGCAGGCCGCCGTCGAGGCCGTCTCCCCGGCCGCCGTGCTGGTCCCCTCCTCCGCCGAGGGCAAGGAGATCGCCGCGCGTCTGGCGCTGCGCATCGGTTCGGGCATCATCACCGACGCCGTCGACCTGGAGGCCGGCGACGAGGGCCCGGTGGCCACCCAGTCGGTGTTCGCCGCGTCGTTCACCACCAAGTCCCGTGTCTCCAAGGGCACCCCGGTCATCACGGTCAAGCCGAACTCGGCCACCGTGGAGGCCGCCCCGGCCGCGGGCGCGGTCGAGGCCCTGTCCGTCACGTTCTCCGCCCAGGCCACCGGCACGAAGGTGACCGCGCGCACGCCGCGTGAGTCGACCGGGCGTCCGGAGCTGACCGAGGCCGCGATCGTGGTCTCCGGTGGCCGTGGCGTCAACGGCGCGGAGAACTTCGCGATCATCGAGGCGCTCGCCGACTCCCTCGGCGCGGCCGTCGGTGCCTCGCGTGCCGCGGTGGACGCGGGCTGGTACCCGCACACCAACCAGGTTGGCCAGACCGGCAAGTCGGTCTCGCCGCAGCTGTACATCGCCTCCGGTATCTCCGGCGCGATCCAGCACCGCGCGGGCATGCAGACCTCGAAGACGATCGTGGCGATCAACAAGGACGCCGAGGCTCCGATCTTCGAGCTGGTCGACTACGGCGTGGTCGGCGACCTCTTCGACGTCGTCCCGGCGCTGACCGAGGAGATCAAGACCCGCAAGGGCTGATCCCCATCGGGCACATCGAGGCCCCCGTGACCGTCCGGCGGTCACGGGGGCCTCGTGTCATCCCAGGCTCAGGAACGCCTGCACGGGCAGATGGTCGCTCGGGAACTGACCGTCGGCGGAGAACGTGTTGATCGCCGCCCGGTGCGCGGTGACCCCGGGTGTGGTCAGGACCCAGTCGATGCGGTCGCCGTTCGGCGTCAGCGGCTTGTAGCCGTGGAAGGTCGCGTACAGCGCGCTGCGCTCGCGCGCGGTGTCCCAGGTGTCGACGAGACCGGCGCCGAGCAGGGTGTCGTACACCGTGTTCCTGTGGGCGGCGACATTGAAGTCCCCGGTCACCACGACCGGCAGCGAGCGGTCGAACCCGGTGATCCGGGCGGCGACGAGTGCTGCGCTGCGCTCGCGCGCGTACTGGCTGACATGGTCGAAGTGGGTGTTGAGGACGTAGAACTGCCCTCCGGCGTCGGCGAGATCGCGGAAGCGGACCCAGGTGACCATGCGGGCGAAGGCCGCGCCCCAGGTGTTGGAGCCGATCACGTCCGGGGTGTCGGAGAGCCAGAAGTGGTCGTACTCGGTCGGGCGCAGTCGCCGGGTGTCGTAGTAGACCGCCATGGCCTCGTCGCGGCTGCCGTGCAGCCTGCCGGTGCCCAGCCAGTCGTAGTGCGGGCCGAGGTCGGAGTCGATGTCCAGCAGCTGCGCGAAGACGCCTTCCTGGGTGCCGATGACATGGGGGGCCTCGCGGCGCAGCAGCTCGCGCATGACCGGTCTGCGGGCGGCCCAGCTGTTGGGCTCGGCGGTGCTGGCGAAGCGCAGGTTGAAGGACATGGTCCGGAGATGGCCACGGGGGGCGGGCTCGCCCGCCGAGGCGGACGACGTGGGCAGTGCTGTACTGGAGAGGGGTGCGGTGACGGCGGCGGCCAGCACGGCCTTCAGGCCCAGACGGCGCGTGACTCGGCTGTGGTTCGGCACGGGGGCTCCTTCGGTGGGAACGGCCGGACGAGTCGTGCGGGGGCGTGCGTATGGAAGTGTGATACCGCGTCCTGAGATGAGCGTGAACATGGCGAGATGGTGGAGTGGCTCCCCGTGGACATGGTGTTGACCAGTCGGAAGGTCCCCAGATAACTTCATTCTACGGATTGTTGATTCCGTATAGCGGAAAATAGGAGGGTGTGGGATGGGTCAGGGCCAGCAGGAGAAGGTGGCGACGAGCCTCGCGGGCGCCGTCAGCGAGGAGATCAGCGCCTCCCTCGCGCCGGTCGACGCCGAGCTGGAGCGCCGCTACCCCGGGGACCCGGGTGGCCGCCAGCCCGTCCACACCGTCTACGTGCCCGGCGACGTCTTCGCCGCCGACACCATCCGCTCCTGGGGCGACCAGGCCCTCGCCTTGCTCGACGAACACGCCCCGGACGCCGCCTCCTTCGCCGCTGTCCTCGGCCTCTCCGACGAACTCGCCGAGCCCGTCCACGCGCGCGTGCGCGCCAAGCTGGAGCGCGAGCCCATCGAGGACCTGCGCGTCGACTTCGAGGACGGCTACGGCCCGCGCCCCGACGCCGAGGAGGACGAGTCGGCCGCCCGCGCGGCACGGCTGATCGCCGAGGCCTACGACAACGGCACGTCGGCCCCGTACATGGGCATCCGCATGAAGTGCATGGAGGCGCCCGTACGCGACCGGGGCATCCGCACCCTGGACATCTTCCTCACCGGCCTGATGGAGGCCGGCGGCCTGCCCGACGGCCTCGTCCTCACCCTGCCCAAGGTGACGTACCCCGAGCAGGTCACCGCCATGGTGCGGCTCCTGGAGGAGTTCGAGAAGGCGCGCGGGCTGGAGCCCGGCCGGATCGGTTTCGAGATCCAGATCGAGACCAGCCAGTCCATCCTCGCCACCGACGGCACCGCCACCGTCGCCCGGATGATCCAGGCCGCCGAGGGCCGCGCCACCGGCCTGCACTACGGCACCTTCGACTACAGCGCCTGCCTCGGCGTCTCCGCCGCCTACCAGGCGAGCGACCACCCCGCCGCCGACCACGCCAAGGCGATCATGCAGGTCGCGGCGGCCGGCACCGGCGTACGCGTGTCGGACGGCTCGACGAACGTCCTGCCGGTCGGTACGACCGCCAAGGTCCACGACGCCTGGCGACTGCACTACGGCCTCACCCGCCGCGCCCTGGCCCGCGCCTACTACCAGGGCTGGGACATGCACCCCGGCCACATCCCCACCCGGTACGCGGCCGTCTTCGCCTTCTACCGTGAAGGTTTCGAGCAGGCCGCGGCCCGTCTCGCCCGATACGCCAACCGGGCCGGCGGTGACGTCATGGACGAGCCCGCCACCGCCAAGGCCCTCAGCGGCTACCTGCTGCGCGGCTTGGACTGCGGCGCTCTCGACATCGGCGAGGTCGCCCGGCTCACGGGTCTGACCCGCGCCGATCTGGAGGGCTTCGCGGCGCCCAGGAGGGGCGATTTGACGGCTTCCGCGAAGTAGCGGACCTGTCACTTTCGCAACCACCGGCTGGTGTTGTCACCGCCGCCCCGTAGTCTGTACGCCACGCATCGACGTGTCAGTGGTGTCACAGGAACGGGGCAGCGGTGTCATCGGGGGAGAACGGACAGGCGGACGAGACCGGTCGGCTGCTGGCCGGGCGTTATCGCGTACTGGCGCAGCTCGGACGCGGCGGCATGGGCGTGGTCTGGCGGGCCGTCGACGAGGTGCTGGGCCGCGAGGTCGCCGTCAAGGAGCTGCGGACCTACTCGGACGCCGACGGTCCCGAACTCGCCGATTTGCGGCTGCGGATGCAGCGCGAGGCCCGCGCGGCGGCCCGGGTCAAGCATCCCGGCGTGGTGGCCGTGCACGACGTCGCCGAGGTCGACGGCCGCCCGCTGATCGTCATGGAGCTCGTCGACGGCCCCTCCCTGGAGGCGCTGCTGCGCGAGCGCGGCACCCTCGACCCGCGGGAGGCCGCCGGCATCGGCGCCAAGGTCATGGACGCGCTGGCGGCCGCCCACCGGGCCGGCGTCCTGCATCGCGACGTCAAGCCGGGCAACATCCTGCTCGAACGCTCCGGCCGCGTCGTCCTGACCGACTTCGGCATCGCCACCATGGAAGACCCGGCCGACGGCTCGGCCACCCATCTGACCCGCACCGGCCACCTCGTCGGCTCCCTGGACTACATGGCCCCCGAGCGCGCCCAGGGCGCCGACCCGGGCCCCTCCTCGGACGTCTGGGCGCTGGGCGCCACGCTCTACGCGGCGGTGGAGGGCTCCGCACCTTTCCGCCGCACGTCGACCTTCTCCACGCTCACCGCGATCGTCAGCGAGCCCCTGCCGGAGCCCCGCAACGCCGGAGCCCTCGGCCCCGTTCTGCAACGGCTGATGGACAAGCGGCCCGAGTCCCGTCCCGAGGCCGACCAGGCATGCGAACTCCTCCGGACCGTGGCGGAGTCGGGCGGCACGGACACGGCGACCGCCGCGCTGCGGGGGCCGGTCGGCGCCGGGCCCGTCCCTGATGAGACGGAGCGCAGCGTCCCCTCGCCACCGCCGGGCTTCGGGCCCACGGCGGGTGCGAACCCCGTCGGGCAGCAAGGCGTACCCGCCTCCGACCTGCCAGGTGCTCCGCGTTTCGGGGGCGCGGCACAGGGCGCGTCGGCGGCCCAGCAACCCGGGACCCCCGGACACCGAACACCGCCCGTCCAGGGCTTCGGCGTCGCCGGTCCCGGCTCGGCGGGACAGACGGGCCAGGGACACGGATACGGCGCCCCGGCGCACCCGGCCGTGTCTCCGTACGGCGGCCCGCCCCCGCAGCCGCACGACCCGGACGCCACGGGCCCGATGGTCACGTCCTCCGCCACCCCGGCCCGCCGCAAGGGCCGCGCCCTGCTCGCCGCCGTGGCCGTCACCGTCGTCCTCGCGGCGGCCGGCGTCACGGCCGCCCTGGTCAACAACGAGGGCGAGTCCAAGACCGAGGCGCAGAACACCTCGGCCACCACCTCCACCGGCGCCCTTGCCCAGGCGACCGGCAGCCCCGACTCCCGCCCCTCGGGCGAGGCCGGCCTGACCGACACGGACGACGACAAGAAGTCCCCTGACGCGACCAAGTCCCCCAGCGGCACGGCGAAGGCCGACGCCACCGACGAGCCCACCGCCGCGTCCCCGACCAAGACCTCGGGCGGTGGCGGCACCGACGGAGGCACCACGGGCGGCGGTTCCGGCAGCGGCGGCGGCACCGGTGGGGGAGGAACCACAGGCGGCGGCGGAACCACGGGCGGGGGTGGCAGCACCACCCAGCCCGACGCCTGCCAGTCGATCGGCGGCGGCAAGTACAACTGCCAGGTCTGGACGCAGGCCAAGTCGTACACCGCCTCCGGCACCGAGGTGGGCGTCCTCAACGCCGGCACCAACTATTTCTACTGCCAGCAGAACCTGGGCCGACGCGAGACGTCCGGGCAGTGGACCAACGTCTGGTGGGCCAAGACGGACGACGACCGCGGCAACACCGGCGTCTTCATCAGCGACGTGTACATCCAGGGCGGCAACAACGACGAGCCGGTGCCCGGACTCCCCGTCTGCTGACCCTCAGCTCCGCCGCACCTCGACGTACTTCTCCAGCCCGGAGGCCGTCACCATCCGCTCCTGCGCGAACAGCCGGGTCCCGCGCTCGCACAGCCGGGCGTCGGCCCGCGCTCGCGCGCAGAACTCCTCAGGGGTGTCACCGAACAGCTCCCGCAACCGGGCCGAGCCCGTGAGGAGTTCGGTGATCAGCGCCCGCTGACCGGGGTGGGTGCGCGGCGCGCCGGTGCCGCCGTGCAGGACGCCGTGGCGGTTGACGTACACGAAGGTGCCCGGGAGGGTGCCACCGTCGGCCAGGTCGATCCGCACGTCGGGCGCCGGCAGCCAGACCCGGTCGTAATTGCCGTGCGGCACCGGCACGCCCTCGCTCGCGTCGATCACCTCCAGCTGCTCGGCGTCGAGCCAGGTGATGAACAACTCCTGTACGTGGCCGGGGGCTTCGAAGGGCGACGCGGAGACGTATCCGAGGCGGCTCACGTGTGCGGAGACGCCGACGTCGATGCCGGTGACCTGGACCTTCACCATCGGGATGGGGGAGGTGATCCCGAACGCGTCCATCTTGTGCCGCAGTTGGCCGGGACAGGCGTTGGAGCCGACCGCGAGGACGGGCACGCGGTCGTCGTGCACCAGCCGGTCCAGGGGCAGCAACTGGTCCCCGTCGAGCAGCCCGGAGTCCGCGGGCCAGGCGCCCGGGTAGAGGAGCGGTTGGTCACGTGGTGCGTCGGCCAGGCCGAGCGCCTCCAGCGTGCGGCTGTGCGGGGTCGAGTGGCGCGACGTGCCGGTCGTGAGGTCCTCCATGGGCCGCTCAGTCCGCCGGCGGCAGTTCACCCGAGCCACGGGTGATCAGCCGTGTCGGCAGCTCGATGCGTTCGGGGGTGACCAGTGTGCCGTCGAGCTGGCGGAAGAGGCGTTCGGCAGCGGTACGGCCGAGGGCCGCGGCGTCCTGGGCGACGACCGTGACGCCCGGCTGGAGCAGGTCGGCGAGCTCGATGTCGTCGAAGCCGACCAGGGCGACGGGGCGGCTCTGATCGGCGAGGACCCGGATCACGGTGACCGTCACCCGGTTGTTGCCCGCGAAGATCGCGGTGACGGGGGAGGGACCGGAGAGCATCTCCTCGGCCGCCCGGCGCACCCGCTCGGGGTCGGTGACACCCAGGGACATCCAGGAGTCCTCCACCGGTATCCCCGCGTCCTCCATGGCGGCCCGATAGCCGCGCAGCCGCTCGGCCGCCGTGTGGATGCGGGGCATGTCGCCGACGAAGCCGATCCTGCGGTGCCCGTGCGCGATGAGGTGGGCGACGCCGTCGCGGGCACCGCCGAAGTTGTCGGACAGCACGCAGTCGGCGTCGATCCTCCCGGCCGGCCGGTCCACGAACACCGTGGCGACGCCCGCCTTGAGCTCGGGTTCCATGTACCGGTGGTCGTCACCGGCCGGAATGATCACCAGCCCGTCCACGCGCCGCGCGCACAGTGCCAGCGCCAGCTCCTGCTCGCGGTCCGGGTCCTCGGCGCTGGAGCCGTTGATGAGCAGGGCGCCGTGCGCTCGGGCGACCTCCTCGACCGCACGGCTCAGCGGCCCGTAGAAGGGGTCCGCGAGATCCTCCAGGACCAGGCCGATGCTCGCCGTACGGCCCTTGCGCAGCACCCGGGCGCTGTCGTTGCGGCGAAAACCCAGGGCGTCGATGGCCTCCTGGACGCGCCGCTCCGTCTCCGGGGTGACCCCGGGCTCGCCGTTGACCACGCGCGAGACGGTCTTCAGACCGACTCCGGCCCGCGCCGCGACGTCCTTCATGGTCGGACGGTTGCCGTAGCGGTGCTCGGGTGCGCGGTCGGATCGGCGGATGGTCTCGGGCACGATGCGGCGTCCTGTCCTGTCGTCCACGGGAAGCGTCGGTCCACGGGGATGCGTCGGTCCATGGGTTTGTATGAGGATGTGGCGTCGAGCATAGAGCCTGGACAACGTTGTCAGATCCAGGGGACACTGTCCACCGCAATCTCCGGCCTGCGCCCCCACCGCGAGACCGGCTCGCCCAGTTCCCGTGGTTGACGGGGAGATCCGAATGGTTGACGGGGAGAACTGACACTGATGCACACCGACCTCGTGGCTGCGCTCGACATCGGCGGCACCAAGATTGCCGGAGCGCTGGTGGACGGCCACGGCACGATCGTTGCCCGGGCTCAGCGCGCGACGCCGGCGCGGGAGGACGGCGAGACGGTGATGCGGGCCGTCGAGGAGGTCGTCGGCGAGCTCACCGCGTCGCCCCTGTGGGACCGCGCCACGGCCCTCGGCATCGGCAGCGCGGGACCGGTGGACGCCTCCGCGGGCACCGTGAGCCCGGTGAACGTGCCCGGCTGGCGCGACTATCCGCTGGTCCGGCGGGCCCGGGAGGCGGCCGGCGGCCTCCCCGTCGAGCTGATCGGCGACGGTGTGGCCATCACGGCGGCCGAGCACTGGCAGGGGGCCGCACGGGGGCACGACAACGCGCTCTGCATGGTTGTCTCCACGGGCGTCGGCGGCGGTCTGGTGCTGAACGGCCGACTGCACCCCGGCCCCACCGGCAACGCCGGGCACATCGGCCACATCAGCGTCGAACTGGACGGCGACCCGTGCCCCTGCGGTTCGCGCGGCTGCGTGGAGCGCATCGCGAGCGGCCCCAACATCGCGCGACGGGCGATCGAGAACGGCTGGCAGCCCGGCCCGGACGGCGACACCTCCGCCGCCGCGGTGGCCGCCGCCGCCCGGGAGGGCGACCCGGTCGCCGTGGCCTCCTTCGAGCGCGCCGCGCAGGCCCTTGCCGCCGGGATCGCGGCCACCGCGACCCTCGTCGAGATCGACATCGCCGTGATCGGCGGGGGAGTGGGCAAGGCGGGTGATGTCCTCTTCACGCCCCTCCGCAAGGCGCTGAGCGACTACGCCACCCTGTCCTTCGTCCAGCGCCTGACCGTCACAGCGGCCCAGATGGGCACGGACGCCGGGCTGGTGGGGGCCGCGGCGGCCGCGCTCGCGGGGAGGGCCGGGGCGACCACGGCGGGGGTGTGAGGGCCTGCCGGGTGTCGGGGCGCGGCGAGGCAGGAACGTTCACTCGCCGGAACGGAACGGAACGGAACGGAGCGGAACTGGACGGGAGTGACGGAACTGGCCGGGACGTGACGGGCCCGGACCGTGCGGCCGGTTCCTAGGCCTTGTCGTCTGGAGCATGCCGGCGTCGCTGGCGCGGCGAGGTCGTTCCGAGCGCGGCCGACAGGTCCGGCAGGGAGTCCGCCGACAAGTACACCGTCGCCGCGTCCACCAGTCCTGTCGTGCCCAGGTCGAGGCGGACGGGCGGGTCCAGGCGCAGGGCCGCGTTCAGTGAGCTGCCCACGGAGCAGGCCACCGCGCCCGGTTCGCCCGGCACGGGCCGTGGCCCCCGGCCCGGAACCGTGCGGACCACCGACGAAACGGAGCGGACCGCCGAGCGCGGCAACGTCACCTCTCCGAGGAAGCCGGTCCGCAGGACCACCCGCTCGGCGTCCACCTCGTGCGGATGCCGGAGCACCACCGCCACCAGCCCGAGCCCGGCCAGCACCAGCAGCGCCTCGAACGCCGCGTGTACCGGCCGGGCCGCGGGCGGCAGCATCGACGACAGCAAGAAGGCCACCACGATCTCCATCGCCACCAGGGGCAGCACCAGCTGCCGCACCCCGGCCGAGTGCCGCAGCCCGGGCACCGGCCCACGCCGCACCAGCACCGCCGTCAGGGACCTGGCCCAGACGCCTACGACACCGAACCTGGTCGGCCCGGCGGTCACGGACCCCGGTACCCGCTCTGTCGCCGTCACCCTTGCTCCTGTTCCCTCGCTCCGGCATCAACTCCCCCCAGGTTCGGGTGAGTCGGCGGGCCGAGGGCAGTGACAAATGTCAACAACTCATCCGCGCCGCCGCCCAGTCCGCGTGATCCGAATCGATGCCGTCACCGCCGTCGGTGACGACCAGCCGGACCACCCGGGCGCCGGTCACGTCGGCCGTGAGCGGCTGGGCCGGCGTCGCGTTGGTGAGCACGTCGGTGGCGGCGGCCCTGGTGTCGTCGGCCCAGATCTCGAAGGCGACCGTGCCGTTCGCGCCCTTCTCGTCGTCGACACCGACGTCGGCGGTCACCGTCTCGCATGCGCCGCCGGCGTAGTACTCGACGGCACTCTCGGCGTGGACACCGAGCCCCGTGCCGTACACGACACCCCCGACGGTGATCGGATTCCCGTCGCCCGCGGCGCTCTCGCCGTTGCTGGTGTTGCGCTCCACCGGTCCCCAGCCGTTGGCGGCCGACAGCCACGCGAGGTCACCGAGCCCGGAGGTCCCCGAGGGCGGCGGCGTCACCACGGTCGCGGTCAAGGGGAGCGCGTTGTCGACGCGGACGCCGGACGGTGACCGGTAACTGGTCCTGAGGGTGAGGTCGTACGACCCGGTCGGCGTGCCCTCGGGCGCGGTGACGGTCCATGTGGTGCGCAGGGTACGGCCCGGCGGCAGTGCGGGCGAGGCGGCCGGTGACGTCGCCTTCACGGTCCACCCGTCCGGCCCGGTCAGGGCGACGGACACGCGCCTGGCCGCCGTACGCCCGAGGTCGGTGACCGTCGACGTCCACGTGGTCGTTCCGCCCGCCTCGACCAGTGAGTCGCCGTCCAGGCCGAGTTCGACGGCGGGCGGGTGCTGGGCCCACCTGGGGTCGGCGGCGACCCGGAGGAGGACCGTGCCGTGGGCGGGGACGGTCGCGGAGATCGTGCCCGCCGTGTTGTAGCTGCGGTGCTGCCACAGGTCGCGCAGCGTGTACGCCTCGGCGTCGGCCAGGCCGACCGCGTCGGCGGTCGTGGCGATGCGCTGGGCCGAGCTGGACTCGTTGAAGAGGGCCACCGCGCGGCTGCCGTCCCGCATCTCCTTGGCGACGACCCAGCGCCCGCCTTCGGACGAGATCACCGCGCCCTGCTCGCCCAGCGGGTCCTGGTCGACGGCGATGACCTCGCGGTTGCCGAGGATCTCGAAGGTCTCCTCGGAGACCGACCGCAGATCGGAGCCGATGAGCAGGGGCGCGGCCATCATCGCCCACATCGAGAAGTGCGAGCGGTACTCGGTGTCCGTCATACCGCCGTTGCCGACCTCCAGCATGTCGGGGTCGTTCCAGCGGCCGGGGCCCGCGTACGGCGCGAGCGGCAGGTTGCGCTTGAGGATCGACAGCATCGAGCCCCAGTTGTCGCTGATGTCACCGGTCGTGCGCCAGAGATGACCGACGTCGGCCGCCCACTCCCACGGCTTGTTCTCGCCCCACTCGCAGATGCTGTAGACGATGGGCCGGCCGGTGGCCTTCAGGGCGTCGCGCATGGTCGTGTAGCGCTGCTTGGCGTCCACGCCCTGGTTGTTGCAGTTGTCGTACTTCAGGTAGTCCACGCCCCAGTCCGCGAACTGCCGGGCGTCGCTGTACTCATGACCGAGGGCGCCCGGAAAGCCCGCCGTGTTGCAGGTCTTGGTGCCCGCGCTGGTGTAGATGCCGAGCTTCAGCCCCCTGGCGTGGACGTAGTCGGCGACCGCTTTGATCCCGCCTGGGAAGCGGACCGGGTCGGGTACCAGCTTCCCGTTCGCGTCCCTGGACGGCAGGGCCCAGCAGTCGTCGAGGTTGACGTACTGGTATCCGGCGTCCTTCAGGCCCTTCTCGACGAAGATGTCCGCGATCCCCTTGACCATGGACTCGTTGAACTCGGCGCGGCAGTGGGTGGAGTTCCAGTTGTTGAAGCCCATGGGCGGGGTGAGGGCCAGACCGTCGTCCACGGCGGGCGCGACAGGAGCCGCCGGGGACGGGGCCGCGGCGGCGGGGGTGGCGAGTCCCGCCGCGCAGAGCAGGCCCGCGGCGAGTGCTCCGACCGCTCTGCGACGGGTTGTGCGGGTGTGAAGGTGACGCATCGTTACGTTCCTCCGTACCTGCGAGATCGGGATGACGTCATGTACGCGTCATGGTGGAGCTCACGGTAGAACCTGTCGGAGTGTGTTGGAAGCGTGTTGGAAGTCGTCGGGCGGTGTGCGGGGTCCTGTGTATGGTTTTGAGTCATGGTTTTGAACATGTTCAAGAATCTGCGCTAAGCTCGTTCCCACACACGAGGGGGAGTCGATGAAGATAGTGATCCCTGGGGGAACCGGGCAGGTGGGGACGGTGCTGAACCGCGCGCTGGGCGGCGCGGGACACGAGGTCGTCGTCCTGACGAGGCGGCCCTCGCACAAGGGTGAACTGCACTGGGACGGGGAGACGCTGGGTCCCTGGGCCGCCGCGATCGACGGCAGCGACATCGTGATCAACCTGGCCGGGCGCAGTGTCAGCTGCCGCTACACCGCGCCCAATCTGCGGGCGATGATGGATTCGCGCGTGCACTCCACCCGGGCCGTGGGAGAGGCGATCAACCGCGCCGCCCGGCCGCCGCGGGTCTGGCTCCAGATGAGCACGGCCACCATCTACGCCCACCGGTTCGACGCGCCTCACGACGAGGCGACAGGCGTCATCGGCGGCGGCGAACCGGATGTGCCGGACTACTGGGCGTACAGCGTCGAGATCGCCAAGGCCTGGGAGCGGGCGCAGGAGGAGGCCGACACACCGCACACCCGGAAGGTCGCCCTGCGTTCCGCCATGGTGATGAGCCCCGATCGCGGTGGCGTGTTCGACGTCCTGCTGCGACTGGCGCGGCTGGGACTCGGAGGGCCCGTGGCGGGCGGCGGACAGTACGTCTCCTGGATCCATGACCGGGACTTCGTCCGCGCGGTCGAGTTCCTGGTGGATCGGCCGGATCTCACCGGTCCGGTGAACCTCGCCGCTCCCGAACCCCTGCCGCACCGTGCCTTCATGCGGGCACTGCGCTCCGCGTGGGGCGTCCCCGTGGGCCTGCCCGCGACGAAGTGGATGGCCGAGATCGGCGCGTTCGCGCTGCGCTCGGACACCGAACTCCTGCTGAAGAGCCGCCGTGTCACGCCCGGCCGGCTGCTCGACGAGGGGTTCGACTTCGAGTACGCCCGGTGGCCGGAGGCGGCGGACGATCTCGTACGGCGCGTGCGGCGTCGGCTCAAGAAGGCGCGGCCGGGGGCCGAAATCGCGTCGCCGTCCCGATCGCCCCGGGGTGGAGCGTGACTCCCGCCTCCGTTTCACAGTTGAAACGGTCATGAAGAAGCGCAGCATGCTCGCCATCGCCTCCCTGGCCACCGGATTCGTCGTCGCGGCGGTCACCCCGTCCCACGCCATCGAGCTCCCGGTCACCGGCTCCCCCGCCACCGGGACCCCTGACGCCGGGCTGCCGGCCGGCGCCGAGACCAAGCTCGGCGGTGTGAGCGTCGACAAGGCCCTGGACACCGTCGGCCGGGCCATCAACCGTGAGACGGAGCGGGCTGTGAACGACGCCCCGCACGGGAAGAAGGCAAAGAAGGGCTGACGAGCCCCCCGACTCGACCTCGGCGCCGTACCCCCGCATCCGAGGGGGCCCGGCGCCGCTGTCATGCGCTCTCTACGGGAGCTGGTTTCCGTGGCAGGGTGGAGCGGGCAAGCCACAGGGGGCCAACAGAAGAGGGGGAAACGTGATCGTCTGGATCAACGGCGCGTTCGGTGCGGGGAAGACCACCACCGCACGCGAACTGATCGAGCTGATCCCGAACAGCACGCTCTTCGACCCCGAGGTCATCGGCGGAGCACTCACCCACCTGCTCCCGCCCAAACACCTCACCGAGGTCGGTGACTTCCAGGACCTGCCGATCTGGCGGCGTCTCGTGATCGACACGGCGGCCGCGCTGCTCGCCGAGCTCGGCGGGACCCTCGTGGTCCCGATGACATTGCTGCGCCAGGAGTACCGGGACGAGATCTTCGGCGGCCTTGCAGCCCGCCGCATCACCGTGAGGCATGTGCTCCTCGCCCCGGCGGAAACGATCCTGCGCGAGCGGATAGCCGGACGGGAGATCCCGCCCGAGCTGCCCGACGGCGAGATACGGGTCCGGCAGTGGTCGTACGACCACATAGAGCCGTATCGCACCGCACTCGCCGCCTGGCTCACCGCCGACGCGTATCCCGTCGACAACGGCCTGCTGACCCCGTACCAAACCGCGGTCCGCATCGCCGAGGCGGTCGGCAGCGGTGCGGTCCCGGTCTGCGACATCGTGCAGACGCCCGAGCCCACCGCCGAGACGGTCGCCTCGGGCGTCCTGCTCTTCGACGAGGAGGACCGGGTGCTGCTCGTCGACCCCACCTACAAGGCGGGCTGGGAGTTCCCCGGCGGGGTCGTCGAACGGGGTGAGGCGCCCGCGCGGGCGGGCATCCGGGAGGTCGCGGAGGAGACGGGGATACGGCTCGACGACGTACCGCGGCTCCTCGTGGTCGACTGGGAGCGGCCCTCGCCCCCGGGATACGGAGGTCTGCGCCTCCTCTTCGACGGCGGGCGCCTGGACTCCACGGAGGCCGAACGCCTCCTGCTGCCCGGCCCCGAACTGCGCGATTGCCGGTTCGTCACCGAGCAGGAGGCAGCCGATCTGCTGCCGCCGGTGCGTTATGAGCGGCTGCGGTGGGCGCTCAGGGCCCGGGAACGCGGGGCGGCGTTGTATCTGGAGGCGGGTGTTCCCACGTCGTGACCCGTTCCTGAAACCGTCGGCTGAAGTCGTCCATCGCGGCCGCCGTCCGCGCGTGCCGGGAGATCACCGCGGCGGCGGCCTCCGGGATGCCCTCCGGTCGGGCGCCGTCGGCGCATGCGCGGATGAACGCGGACCGTTCCTCCCCTCGGTGCCCGTACAACTCGGTGACGAGCCAGAGCACCAGGTACAGGGAGGTGTAGGCGCGGTCGTAGTCACGGTGCCGGTCCAGGAAGTCGCGCTCGTCCGGTGCCAGGCGGAAGCGCGGGGAGAGGGCCAGGCCGTAGTCGGCCAGGTAGAGCCGGTGGCCGTCGGTGAGGAAGTTCCCGAAGTGGGCGTCCATGTGCAGGAGTTGCCGTGAGCGAAGGAAGGAGGTGGTGGCATCGAGGCCCCGCTCCACCAGCCGGCAGGCGGCCTGCGCGTCGCCCACCGCGAGCCGGGCGCGGAGCCAGTCGTGCACGGTGTGCGGGACGTACTCCAGGAACAGGGCCACGCACGCGGATGCGGCCCGCCGGGCCTCGACATGCTCACGCAGCCCCGGGGCGCCGCCCCAGTAGCGCACGACCGCCTCCACGTCGGCCAGTTCGCCCGGGAGCGGTCGCACGGGCTCGGGCAGGACCCGCCAGTGGTACATCAGCGGAAAGCCGGGGAACGCGTCCGACAGCACCCACTTCGTGGTCATCGTGTGCACGGCGAGTTCCCGCCAGGCGCCGAAGCCGGGGCTGGGGATCCTGCCGATGCCGTAGTGGCAGTGGGGCGGCATCCCGAAGAGGTTCGCGGTGGAGCGGACGTGCTCGGGAAGCCGCTCGGCGTCCGTGAGCGGTACGCGTTTCACGAAGACCTGGACGCCGTCGACCTCGACCAGCGTCGCCCGTCCGCCGATCCCGGTCCCCATCGGCCTCCCCTCCGCCACGAGAGCCGCGAGATCGTGGTCGGAGAGGAGCGCGAGGGACATGGCGACATCGGTGTGGGCGGCGTGCCGCGCGGTGTGGGTCATGGACCCGATTCCAGCGCGCGGCTCCTCAACTCGCCGCGTAATTACGCAGGAACAGCGCCTCGGCCACCGACAGCCGCTCCAGCTCCTGCGGGGACACGCTCTCGTTCACGGCGTGGATCTGGGCCTCCGGCTCGCTCAGGCCGATGAGGAGGATCTCCGCGCGCGGGTAGAGCGCGGCGAGGGTGTTGCACAGCGGGATCGAGCCGCCCTGGCCGGCGTACTGCATCTCCTGGCCCGGGTAGGCGACCGCCATCGCGTCCGCCATGGCCTGGTACGCCGGGCTGCCGGTGTCGGCGCGGAACGCCTGGCCCTGGCCGATCTGCTCGGTGCGCACCCGGGCGCCCCACGGCGTGTGCGCCTCGACGTGCGCCTGGAGCAGCTTGGTCGCCTCGGCCGCGTCCACGCCCGGCGGCACCCGCAGGCTGATCAGCGCACGCGCGCTCGCCTGCACGGACGGGGTGGCGCCCACGACCGGCGGGCAGTCGATGCCGAGGACCGTGACGGCGGGGCGCGCCCAGATACGGTCGGCGACCGTGCCGGAGCCGATCAGCTCGACGCCGTCGAGGACCTTGGCGTCCTGGCGGAACTGTTCGTCCGCGTACTGGAGCCCCTCCCACGACGTCTCGCCGGTCAGCCCGTCCACCGTCGTGGAACCGTCCTCGGCGCGCAGTGAGTCCAGCACGCGGATCAGCGCGCCGAGCGCGTCGGGCGCGGCCCCGCCGAACTGGCCGGAGTGCAGGTTGCCTTGGAGGGTGTCGATCTGCACGCGGAGCAGGGTCATGCCGCGCAGGGTGGAGGTGACCGTCGGCAGGCCGACGCGGAAGTTGCCCGCGTCGCCGATCACGATGGTGTCGGCCTCCAGCAGGTCCGGGTGCTGCTCGGCGTACCGCTCCAGACCGCCCGTGCCCATCTCCTCCGAGCCCTCGGCGATCACCTTGACGTGGACCGGTATGCCGCCGTTCGCCTTCAGCGCGCGCAGGGCGAGCAGATGCATGATCACGCCGCCCTTGCAGTCGGCGGACCCGCGCCCGTACCAGCGGCCGTCGCGCTCGGTCAGCTCGAAGGGCGGCGTGCTCCAGGCGGCCTCGTCCAGCGGGGGCTGCACGTCGTAGTGGGCGTACAGCAGGACCGTCTTCGCGCCCTCGGGCCCCGGCAGGTAGCCGTACACCGACTGCGTGCCGTCCGGGGTGTCGAGCAGGGCCACGTCCTGGAAGCCCTCGGCGCCGAGTGCGTCGGCGACCCAGCGGGCGGCGCCCTCGCTCTCGCTCCTAGGGAACTGGTCGAAGTCCGCCACCGACCTGAACGCCACCAGTTCGGTGAGCTCCGCCTTCGCCCTGGGCATCAGCGAGGCGACGGTCTCGGCGAGCGGATTCGACGACATGGGCACGCTCCTTGTGGGTGCGACGTTGTACCTGTGAGTGCTGTGATCCTCCCACAGCGGCCTGCGACGATGCCCGCCGTAGGATGCGGGGGACAGCAGCAGGCGGCGGCTTGATCGGGAGCAGTAGACCATCGTGAGCAGCGAGAACTCTTCGGCGGACGACGTGCGGCAGGTGTGGGACGTCGTCGTGGTGGGCGCGGGACCCGCGGGGGCCTCGGCCGCGTACGCGGCGGCCGTCGCCGGGCGGCGCGTGCTGTTGCTGGAGAAAGCGGAACTGCCGCGCTACAAGACATGCGGCGGCGGCATCATCGGCCCCTCGCGCGACTCGCTCCCGCCCGGCTTCGAGCTGCCCTTCCGCGACCGCGTGCACGCGGTCACCTTCTCCAACAACGGCCGCTTCACCCGGACCCGGCGCTCCAAGCAGATGCTCTTCGGGCTGATCAACCGGCCCGAGTTCGACCATCAGCTCGTCGAGCACGCACAGAAGGCGGGCGCCGAGCTGCGCACGGGTGTCACCGTGCAGCGCGTCGAGCAGCACGGCTCGGCGGTGCCGGACCGGCGCAGCGTCGCCGTGGTCCTCCAGGGCGGGGAGACGTTGCTCGCGCGGGCCGTCGTCGGCGCGGACGGCAGCGCCAGCCGGATAGGAGCCCATGTCGGGGTCAAGCTCGACCAGGTGGATCTGGGCCTGGAGGCGGAGATCCCGGTGCCGGAGACGGTCGCCGAGGACTGGAAGGGGCGGGTGCTCATCGACTGGGGGCCGATTCCCGGCAGTTACGGCTGGGTGTTCCCCAAGGGGGACACCCTGACGGTGGGCGTGATCTCGGCGCGCGGTGAAGGGGCCGCCACCAAGCGGTACTTGGAGGAGTTCATCGGGCGGCTCGGCCTCGCCGGGTTCGAACCGAGCATCTCCTCTGGGCACCTGACCCGCTGCCGTGCCGACGACTCGCCGCTGTCACGCGGGCGCGTGCTGGTGTGCGGGGACGCGGCGGGACTGCTGGAGCCGTGGACCCGCGAGGGCATCTCGTTCGCGCTGCGGTCGGGACGGCTCGCGGGGGAGTGGGCGGTCAGGATCGCCGAGGCGCACGACGCGGTGGACACCCGGCGCCAGGCCCTGAACTACGCCTTCGCGATCAAGGCGGGACTCGGCGTCGAGATGAGCGTCGGCAAGCGGCTGCTGACCGTGTTCGAGCGCCGTCCCGGCCTCTTCCACGCCACGCTGACCGGTTTCCGGCCGGCCTGGAAGGCGTTCGTGGACATCACCCGCGGCTCGACGTCACTGGCCGAGATCGTCCGTACCCACCCGATGGCCCACCGCGCGCTCACCGCGATGGACCGCCGTGCGGAGCCCGTGGCCGACGACGTCACTTCTTGACGGTGATCTGGAAGACCGGGTGGTCCTCGGCCGCCGCGACGATCTCCTCGTCGGAGGACTTCGCGGTGACCCCGTTGAAGTACTGGTTGACCTCCCAGCCCCACTTCTCCAGATAGGTCCGCAGGATCGGGAGCTTCTCCTCGTCGGGAAGCTCCACCGCGGAGAACTCGCGGACCTTGCGTCCCACGCGAAGTTCCCCACCGCCGGCGGCGCGCATGTTGCGCACCCACTGGGAGTGGCCGCGGGCCGAGACGAGGTACTGCGCGCCGTTGTGGCTGTGCGGGTTGACCGGGATGCGCTGCATCCTGCCGCTCTTGCGTCCGCGCACGGACATCTCCGCCGTGCCCGCGATGCTGAGCCCGTGCCGGGCCAGCCAGCCGATCACGCTGTTGAGGCGGACGTTGAGCGGGCTGCCCTTGAGGTAGTACGGCGACGACATGGAGACTCCTTGTGTTCAGAGAGCGCTGCTCTCGCTTGAGAGCAGTGTGCACGCGAACGGTGATCCAAAGCAAGAGCAGTGCTCTCGAATGTGTGCACCGCTCTGTTCTTCTGGAAGACTGGCCCACATGAGCAGCACCGCAAAGGGCGTACGCGCCCGCGCCAGGATGGAAGTCACCGCGGCCATCAAGGACGAGGCCCGCAGACAGCTCGCGGCCGAGGGCGCCGCCAAGCTCTCCCTGCGTGCCGTGGCCCGCGAGCTCGGCATGGTCTCCTCCGCGCTCTACCGCTACTTCCCCAGCCGCGACGACCTGCTGACCGCCCTCATCATCGACGCCTACGACTCCCTCGGCGAGAGCGCCGAGGCCGCGCACGCCAAGGCCGTCGACGCCGGACCCGTCCAGCGGTGGACCGCGGTGGCCCAGGCCGTACGGGACTGGGCGCTGCGCCATCCGCACGAGTACGCGCTGATCTACGGCTCGCCCGTGCCCGGGTACACCGCGCCCGACACCACGGTCCCGCCCGCCTCCCGCGTCGGCCTCGTCTTCATCGGCATCCTGCGCGAGGCCCACGTGACCTCCGGCCTCACCGAACCGGCACCCCTGCCCGCCGAACTCCGCCCCGAGGCCGAGCGCATGACCGCCGACCTGGCCCCCGACCTCCCGTCGGTCAACGTCGCGGCCCTCGTCGCCTCCTGGGCCGAGCTCTTCGGGCTCGTCGGGTTCGAGCTGTTCGGGCAGTTCAACCGGGTCGTGGAGGACCGGGAGGGGTTCTTCCGGCATGCGGTGATCCGGCTCGCGCACGGGGTCGGCCTGGTGGACGGACAGGGGTAGACCCGCGCGAGTCGTGCGCCAGGACCCGGCACTGCTGCCGCCAACAGTGCCGGTCTCCTGATCACGATGCCGCTCGCCGGGCGCGCGAACCGGTGGGTGCCGCGGTGGCTGCGCGGCTGTGGATCAGAGGGCCCGAGGCGGCGGACGTACTTCGCGGGGAGTACGTGTGATCACCACGCGCGGGTGACGCCGCCCGGCCGTCATCGCGTCTAGCGTGGCGGACATGGACGAGCAGCAGGCGCGCCGGGGCGGCGGTCCGCGGACGTGGTGGCGGCACGGGCCGCCGGGGTGGAACCGGTGGGCCGACGAGGGGCGCGCTCCTCGCTGGCCCTGGCGCTCCACCTTGCTGGTCACCTTCTTCGTGATGGCCGGCTCGAACTTCGCGGCCCAGGGCCAGCTCGACGACCGGGCGCCGCTCGACCCCTTCGCCCGAGCGCTGCTGTTCGTGGCGTCGGCCCTGCTGCTGTGGCGCAAGCGGTACCCGGTGGCCGTCGCGTTCGGCACGGCGACGGCCGCCACGGTCTACCTGGGCGCCGGATACCCGTACGGGCCGGTCTTCGTGGCCGTCGCGCTGGCCTGCTTCAACGCCATCGTCCTGGGGCACCGCAAGGCCGCCTGGGCGGCGGTCGGGGTGTTCTGGGTGGGGCATGCCCTGGTGGCGCACTGGCTCTACCAGTGGCTGCCGCCGTCCGGTGACTCGGCCGCGCCCTGGGGGCAGGAGGGCGTGATCGCCGCGTGGGTGGCGGCGATCGTGGCGGTGTCGGAACTGGCCAGGACCCGGCGCGAGCAGTGGGCGAAGGAGCGGGCCGAGCGGGCGCAGGCGGCGCGGCGCAGGGCCGACGAGGAGCGGCTGCGGATCGCCCGCGAGCTGCACGACGTCCTCGCGCACAGCATCAGCGTGATCAATGTGCAGGCGGGCGTGGGCCTCGCCCTCCTCGACACCGACCCCGAACAGGCCCGCACCGCACTCACCACCATCAAGGCCAAGAGCAAGGAGGCGCTCGGCGAGGTCCGCCAGGTCCTCGACACCCTGCGCACCCCCGGCGACGCCCCGCGCACCCCGGCGCCCGGCCTGGACCGGCTGCCAGAACTGGTGGAGCAGGCCGCGAGCGCCGGCCTCACCGTCGAGGTCGAGGGCGAGCCGCCCCGCCTGGCGCCCGGCACCGACCTCGCCGCCTTCCGGATCGTCCAGGAGGCCCTCACCAACGTCGTACGCCACTCGGGATCGCGGCACGCGCGCGTGCGCCTCGAACACGACGACCGGACGACGCTGCGGCTGCGTATCGACGACGACGGTCCCGCGACCGGCGCCGACGCGGGCGGCAGCGGCAACGGACTCGCCGGAATGCGGGAGCGGGCGGCCGCGCTCGGTGGCACGATCGAGGCGGGCCCGCGTGCCGACGGAGGGTTCCGGGTGCTCGCCGTACTGCCGTTGAAGAACGCTCATGACAAGGAGGACCGGTGATCCGCGTACTGCTCGCCGACGACCAGTCACTGGTGCGGGCCGGCTTCCGGGCGCTGCTGGACGCTCAGCCCGACATCGAGGTGGCCGCGGAGGCCTCCGACGGCGAGGAGGCGCTGCGCAAGGTGCGCGAACTGCGGCCCGACGTCGTCCTGATGGACATCCGCATGCCGGTCATGGACGGTCTCGCCGCGACCCGCCGGATCACCGAGGACGTGGAACTGAAGGACGTCAGGGTGGTCATGCTGACCACCTTCGAACTCGACGAGTACGTCTTCGAGGCCATCCGCGCGGGTGCCTCCGGCTTCCTGGTCAAGGACACCGAGCCGGAGGAACTGCTGCGTGCCGTACGGGCGGTGGTCGAGGGCGACGCACTGCTGTCGCCGGGCGTGACCCGGCGGCTCATCGCCGAGTTCGCCGCCCGCTCCAAGGAGCCGGCCGCCGCGGGCGCCCTGGCCGAACTCACCGAGCGGGAACGGGAGGTGATGGCGCTGGTCGGCATCGGCCTGTCCAACGAGGAGATCGCCCGGCGCCTGGTGGTCAGCCCGCTCACCGCGAAGACCCACGTCAGCCGCACCATGGTGAAGCTCGGCGCCCGGGACCGGGCCCAACTCGTGGTGTTGGCCTACGAGTCGGGGTTGGTACGGCCGGGCTGGCTGGGCTGAGACTCCTGCCGGAACCGGGTCAGCACGCTGACGACCCGGGCGAGGAACAGCACGACCGCGACCGCGGCGCCCACGCCGGCGAGGGCGTCGCGCGCAGCGTCCGACACGTCGAAGACGAACGCCGGCCCGACGATCGCCCCGAACAGCACCGCCGCCGCGAACGCGGCACTGAACAGCGCGTATCCGATCTCGACGGTCATCGCGTCCCGCTCGGCCTGACGGCGCCGTCCCCCGTAGTTCTCCATACCTGGAGTCAAACAGGGGGCGCCCGGCGGAGCAAGCGGCTCCGCCGGGCGCCCCCGGGAGGCGGTCCCCCTAGTCGCGGACCGCAACGGGCTCCGCTTCCGCCTCCTTCGCGGTGGACCTGGTGACCACGACGGTCCGCTGCTCGCGGCGCGTACGCAGTCCGGTGAGGGCGATCAGGAGGCCCGCGACCGCGATCACCGTGGTCACGACCAGGGCGGGCAGGTAGCTGTCGAGGACCGCTTGGGGGGACGCGGGTTCCTCGGGGCTGTTCGCGGTCAGGACCGCGGTCACGACGGCGAGGAACAGCGCGCCGCCCACCTGGACCGAGGTGTTGAGCAGGCCCGAGACCATGCCCTGCTCGTGCTCGTCGACGCCGTTGGTGGCCTGGACGTTGAGTGAGGGGAAGGTCAGCGCGAAGCCCGCGCCCACCAGCAGCATGGTGGGCAGGATGACCGCGGCGTAGACCGGGTCGAGGTCGATCCGCAGGAACAGGAGGTAGCCGACGACCAGCGCGGCGAACCCGATGGCGATCAGCCGTGCCGTGCCGAACCGGTCGATGATCGCACCGACCTTCGTCGCCGACAGCGCCACGAGCGCGCCCGCCGGCAGGAAGGCCAGCGCCGTGTGCAGCGCCGACCAGCCGAGCAGTTGCTGCATGTACAGCGTGACCAGGAACTGGAAGCCGATGTAGCTGCCGACGAACGTCAACGCGCCGAGCTGCGCCCGCACCTGGGCCCCGGAGCGCAGCACACCCAGCCTGATCAGCGGGCTCGGGCTGCGTCGCTCGACGCGGACGAAGGCCGTGAGCAGGACGACGACGGCGACGAACGACAGGATCGTGCGGGCCGAGCCCCAGCCGGCCTCCGGTGCCTCGACGACGGTGAACACGAGCAGCAGCATCGAGGCGGTGCCGAGGATGGCGCCGGGGATGTCGTAGCCGCCGCTCGTCCGTTCGCGCTCGGTGCGCGGGAGCAGCTTCAGGCCGGCGATCAGGGCGATCAGCGCGACGGGTGCGGGAAGCAGCATGGTCAGGCGCCAACTGGCCTCGGTGAGCAGGCCGGAGAAGACGAGCCCCATCGAGTAGCCGGTGGCGCCGCAGGTCGTGTAGATCGCCAGCGCGCGGTTGCGTATCGGGCCCTCGGCGAACGTCGTGGTGATGATGGACAGGCCCGCGGGCGCGGTGAACGCGGCGGCGAGGCCCTTGACGAACCGGCTGGCGATCAGCAGCGGGCCCGAGTCGACGAGCCCGCCGAGCAGCGAGGCGAGCGCGAAGACGGCCAGGGCCACGAGGAACACCTGGCGTCGGCCCAGCAGGTCGGCGGTGCGTCCGCCGAGGAGCAGCAGGCCGCCGTAGCCCAGGATGTAGCCGCTGACGATCCATTGCAGGGTCGAGGTGGACAGGCCCAGGTCGGCGCCGATGGACGGCAGGGCGACGCCGACCATCGACACGTCCAGCGCGTCCAGGAACATCGCGGCGCACAGCACCAGGAGGGTGCCCCACAGCCGGGGGGTCCAGCGTCCGACGGACGCGGGTGTGGTGAGCGGAGAGGTCATGACGGAGACATTACATGCGCATGCATGGGATGCAAGCGCATTTAATTCCGATGCAATAATTGCGGAACTCTGCTACGGTGCGCCCATGGCGGCGAAGAAGCCCGAGCAGGCACTCGTGGACCAGTGGCACGACATCCTGGCGCTGCACGCGCGCACCCAGTGCGAACTCGACCGCGCCCTCGGTCGACACGGCCTGTGCGCAAGCGACTTCGAGGTCCTGGACGTGCTGGCGGACGCCAAGCGCCCGTCGTACCGGGTGCAGGAGATCTCCGAGCGCGTCCATCTGAGCCAGAGCGCCCTGTCGCGGCTGATCGCCCGGCTGGAGAAGGACGGGCTCGTCGAGCGCGGTATGTGCCCGGAGGACCGGCGGGGCGTCAAGGTGTGCCTGACGGCGAAGGGGCGCACGCTGCACGGCACGGTACTGCCCCTGCAGCGTGCGGTGCTGACGAGGATGCTGGCCAACTGACCTGCTCGGGGCCCGGGTTCAGCTCCAGGTGACGGCGGAGTTCTCCCGCCACAGCGTGGCGACGGCCTCGTCGCCCGTCACATGCGGGAAGGGCTGCCGGTTCCACAGCGACAGATACACCCGCTCGGCCGGTCCGGTGATCTCGCAGTCGGCCCGAGCGGTGTCGCCCCGCTCGGCCGCCGGCGGCTCCTGCGACAGCCGTACGGTCCACACGGCGCCGTCGGTGTCCGTCGTCCTCACCCGCAGCACCCGCGGCTCGGCGCTGCGGACCCGGCTTTTCGGCCGGGCGTGGAAGGCGCACAGCAACTCGTCGATGCCGTCCGCCGCGAAACCGGCGTCGATCCCGCTCGGCGTACCCCCGCGTGCCGCCTCCGCGTCGAAGCGGTGCACGGTCGTCTCGTGCGCCTGTCTGCGGGCCCAGAACGCGAGGGGCGACGGAGCGGGCAGAAAGTGCCAGCACCGCACGTCGGCGGGGGCCGCCGAGAGCGTGTCGACCAGGTGGCGGTGCCCTTCGCGGAACCAGGTGAGCAACTCGGCGCCGTCCAGGTCGGGCAGGCCCCCGTCGGGGCGGGGGGACATGTGTCCCTCGGCCACGAACGCCGCCGCCCAGCGGTGCACCATCCCCGTGTGCCTCACCAGATCCCGCACCTGCCACTCCGGACAGGTCGGCACCTTCGCGTCGGTCCCTGCCGACTCGGCGGCCGCCGCCAGCAGCCGGCCCTCGTGGTCGAGGGTGCGGACGAAGTCGGATGTCTCCATGGGGGTGAGTGTGCCGGATGGAGTGCGGTCGAAGGGAAGTGCTGTTCAGGGCGCGGTGGGGAAGAGGCAGAACTCGTTGCCCTCGGGGTCGGCGAGGACCCAGTGGTCGTCGAACCGGACAAGGACCGTCGCGCCGAGGGCGGTGAGCCGGCCGAGCTCGTCCTCTGGGGCGCCGCAGACCAGGTCCAGATGCAGGCGGTTCTTCACGAGCTTGCCCTCCGGCACCAGTTGACACCACAGGCGTGGGCCGCCGCCGGAGGGTTCGACGAGCACGGTCGGGTCGTCCTCCGGATCGGCGATGCCCTGCGCGCGCAGCCGCGCGAGCTCAGCGTCGTCGTAGGGGGCGACGGCGTAACCGTCGAGGGCGGCGGCCCAGAAGCGGGCCGTGGCGGCCGGTCGCGCACAGTCGATGACGATGTCGTGGAGTCGCGCCATCCGGTCATGATGCGGACCGCGGCGCCGGCGCGCCACCGCACTTCCGGGTGGCCGTACCCGGGACTTGAAGATCATGTACCCGACAGCCCCTAGGATGGCGGCCGCACCGCTTGTTCGCGCGCAAGTCGCGTCCGTCGCAGGGAGATCGCCCATGCGCCCTGATGAGGCAGCACGTACCCCGGTCGGCGGCAGGGGCCTGGACGGGGAGTCGGCCGGGCCCGTGGTGGCGCGGCTGGTGCTGGGCGCGCGGCTGTGCGGACTGCGGGAGGAGCGGGGGATCTCGCGCGTTGCCGCTGGGCACGTCATCCGGGCCTCACGGTCCAAGATCAGTCGGCTGGAGGGCGGCCGCCACGGGGTCAAACCGCGGGACGTGGAGGATCTGCTCACCCTCTACGGCGTCACGGACGAGGCCGAGCGTGCCACCTTGCTGACCCTGGCCGAACAGGCCAACACCCCCGCCTGGTGGCAGTACTACAGCGACGTCGTGCCCGCCTGGGCGCAGCTCTACCTCGGCGCCGAACAGGCGGCGAGCCTCATCCGCTGCTTCGAGGTCCAGCGTGTGCCCCACCTGTTGCAGACCCCCGACTACGCCCGTGCCGCCATCCGGCTCGCCCACCCCGGCGCCGGTGCGCGGGAGATCGACCGGCGGTGCATGCTGCGGGCGACACGGCAGCGGATCCTGCACCGCCGGCCGACGGCGCAGTTCTGGGCCGTGATCGACGAGGCGGCGCTGCGCCGCCCGGTGGGCGGCCTCGACGTGATGCGCGCCCAGCTCAGGCATCTCATCGAGCTCTGCCGACTCCCGCAGGTCACCGTGCAGATCCTGCCGCTCCTCGCCGGCGGCCACGCCGCGGAGAGCGGACCCGTGACCATCCTGCGGCTGCCCGGCGGCCTGCTGCCCGACATGGTCTATCTCGAACAACTCGCCACCGCCCTCTACCCCGACAGGCCGGACGAGATCGAGCGCTACTGGGATGTCATGAACCGCCTGGTGGTCGAGGCGGAATCGCCGGACGAGACGCCGACGATTCTCCATCGCATCCTCCAGGAAACCTGATCCGCGGCGTGGACCGGCGGTCGGCGGGCGGCAGGCCGAAAGCCCTGCGCGGTCAGCGCTTGAGGGCCACCCCTCCGTACTGGTGCACCTCCGCCGGCAGACCCCAGGCGCCCGCGTCCGGACGCCAGCGCGAGCACGAGGCCACGCCCGGTTCCAGCAGCTCCAGCCCGTCGAAGAAGCCCGCGATCTGCTCGGGGCTGCGCAGGATGTACGGGATCGAGCCGCCGTCGTTGTACTGCTGGATGGCCCGGACGTAGGCCTCGCTGGTGTCGGTGCTGTCGTACTGCACCAGGTAGCTGCCGGAGGGCAGCGCGTCCACCAGTTGCCGCACGATCGAGCGCGCCTCGTCGTAGTCCTCGATGTGGCCCAGGATGCCCATCAGCATCAGGGCGACCGGCTGGTCGAAGTTCAGGGTCTTCCCGGCCTCCCGCACGATGGTGCTCGGGTCGCGCAGGTCGGCGTCGACATAGTTGGTGACCCCCTCCGGCGTGCTGGTGAGCAGCGCGCGGGCGTGGGCCAGGACCAACGGGTCGTTGTCGACGTAGACGATCCGGCACTCGGGGACCACCCGCTGGGCGATCTCATGGGTGTTGTCCACACTGGGCAGCCCGGTGCCGATGTCCAGGAACTGCCGGATGCCCTCCTCGGCGGCCAGATGACGAACGGCGCGGGCGAGGAAGTAGCGCGCGGCGCGGGCGCCGGTCTCGATTCCGGGGAAGATCGCGCGGAACGCGTCACCCGCCACCCGGTCGACCTCGTAGTTGTCCTTGCCGCCCAGCCAGTAGTTCCAGATCCGGGCCGACTGCGGCACCGAGGTGTCGATCTTGGCGAGCGCCGCGTGCTCGGTGTTCTCTGGCTCTTCAGTCATGGACACTCCCGCATATGTGTGGTCAGGACCACGAAACCGGCCAACGCCGGTCGTGGACACCCACGTTATTCCCCACCGTGCGCCTCATGTGAATCATGGGACCTCAACTCGCCTTTACAGCCACACCTGTTGGCCGTTCAGCGTGCCGTCGCACGCCGCGTGCCGAAGCCGATGACCGCCGCCGTGGCGGCGAGGGCGGCCACGCTCGTGAGGGCGAGCGGGAGGGAGAGCCAGTCCGCCATGAAGCCGATGGCGGGTGGGCCCAGCAGCATGCCGCCGTAGCCGAGGGTGGACGCGATGGCGACCCCGTCGGGACCGGCCAGCGTGCCGGCGCGTTCGACGGCCACGGGGAAGAGGTTGGCGAGGCCCAGCCCGGTGATCACGAAGCCGAGGAGTGCCGCCCAGAGGGTGGGGGCGAGCGCGCCGAGCAGCATCCCGGCCGCGGCGGTGGCGCCGCCGAGGACGAGGGTACGGGTCTGTCCCAGGCGCTCCAGCAGCCAGGCGCCGGTGAGCCGGCCGACGGTCATGGCGAGCGCGAAACAGGAGTAGCCGATGGCGGCCGCGCCCGGTGAGGCGTGCAGGTCCTGCTCCAGGTGCAGGGCGCTCCAGTCGGCCAGGGCTCCCTCGCCGTAGGCCGTGCACAGGGCGATCAGGCCGAAGGTGATGACCAGACGACGGGTCCGGGCGTCCAGGCGGCGGGGGGCGGACTCGTCTTTCGGCGTGCTCTCGGGGGACCGCGGCGGTGGGACGCGCAGCAGGACGCGGCCCGCGAGGGCCGTGACCACCAGCCCGATCACGGTGAGGCCGAGCAGATGCCGCGTGGGCGACATCGCCCCGGCGACCAGTCCGCCGAGCCCGGCGCCGACCATGCCGCCGAGGCTGAAGGCGGCGTGGAAGCTGGGCATGATGGGCCGCCGCAGGGCCCGGCCCAGGTCGACCGCCGCGCTGTTGAACGCGACGTTGATCCCGCCGTACGCGGCACCGAAGACCAGCAGGACGGCGCCGAGGGCCGCCGCGGAGTGGGTGAGTGGGGGCAGGGCCACGCTGAGGGAGAGCAGGACGCCGCAGACGGCGGTGACGAGGTGGCTGCCGTAGCGGCGGCACAGGCGGCCGGTGAGCACCATCGTCACGACGGCCCCGGCGGAGACGCCGAGGAGAGCCAGACCCAGGGCGCCGGCGGAGGCACCGGTCTGCTGCTTGATGGCGGGGATACGGACGACCCAGCCGGCGAAGACGAAGCCGTCGAGGGCGAAGAAGGTGGTCAGGGCGATGCGGAGGTGGGTCAGGTCGGGAGGGATACCCGGCACGGCGCTGTGCGATCGGGTTTTGTTTATTAGCGGCACAAAGTCAGGCTAGGCGTGCGCGGGGGAGACGACAAGGGCCGCGCCCGCGTCGGCCGACTGTCCGGGTGCCGCCCGAAGTGCGACGCTGGGACGAGAGCTGTCAGCCGAGGGAACTCGGGAGGGCACTGATGGGACGTGATGTGCCGGCCCTGGTGTTCACACGGGAGGACCGCCGTCGGTACCGGGAGAAGATGCACAGCTGTCTCGACGTGCTGGCGCAGATGCTGCGCGAGTCGACCTTCGAGAGCGAGCGCCCCCGGGTCGGCCTGGAGATCGAGCTCAACCTGGTGGACGACGCCGGACGCCCGGCGATGCGCAACACCGAGGTCCTCCAGGCCATCGCCGACCCCTCCTGGTCGAGCGAGCTGGGCCGCTTCAACCTGGAGATCAACATCCCGCCCCGGGAGCTGACGACCGGTGGCCCCGGCGCCTGGGAGCAGGCGATCCGGGACGCGCTCAACCACGCCGAGGACCGCGCCGCGGCCGTCGGCGCCCACCTGATCATGATCGGCATCCTGCCGACCCTGGGGGAGACGGACGTCGGCGAGCGGGCCCTGTCCGGCGATCCGCGCTACCGGCTGCTCAACGAGCAGATCTTCGCGGCCCGCGGCGAGGACCTGCGGATCATGGTGGACGGCGTCGAGCGACTGTCGACGTACGCCGACACCATCACCCCCGAGGCCGCCTGCACCAGCACCCAGTTCCACCTCCAGGTCGCACCGAAGGACTTCGCCGACTACTGGAACGCGGCCCAGGCCGTCGCGGGCGTGCAGATCGCCCTCGCGGCGAACTCGCCCTTCCTCTTCGGCAAGGAGCTGTGGCGCGAGACCCGCATCCCCCTCTTCGAGCAGGCCACCGACACCCGCCCGCAGGAGATCAAGGCCCAGGGCGTACGGCCTCGGGTGTGGTTCGGCGAACGGTGGATCACCAGCGTCTTCGACCTGTTCGAGGAGAACGTGCGCTACTTCCCGGCCCTGCTGCCCCTGTGCGACGAGGAGGACCCGCAGCGGGCGCTCGACGACGGCGGCGCCCCGCAACTGGGCGAACTGACACTGCACAACGGCACGATCTACCGCTGGAACCGGCCCATTTACGCCGTCACCGACAGCGGCCCGCACCTGCGCATCGAGAACCGCGTCCTGCCCGCCGGGCCCACCGTGGCCGACATCATCGCCAACGGCGCCTTCTACTACGGCCTCACCCGTGCCCTCGTCGACGAGGACCGGCCGATCTGGACGCGGATGTCGTTCTCGGTCGCCGAGGAGAACCTCCACACCGCCGCCCGCGACGGCATCGACGCCCGCCTTTACTGGCCCGGCATGGGCGAAGTGCCGGTCCCGGAACTGGTGTTGCGCCGCCTGCTGCCCCTCGCCCATCGCGGCCTGGAGCTGGCCGGCCTGGACGCGGCGTGGCGCGAACCCCTGCTGGGCATCGTCGAGCAGCGCTGCGTCGTCGCCCGTAACGGGGCCCTGTGGCAGGCGGAGACCGTGCACCAGCTGGAGAAGGCCGGCGTCCTTGACCGGGACGAGGCGCTGCGGCGGATGACCACGACGTACATGGACTACATGCACCTCAACGCGGCCGCGCACACGTGGCCGGTGGACTGATCGAGGTCGTGGACCAGCCTGGCCCGTGGACCGGCTTGGGACCGGGTTCTTTCACGGTGCCCTGGATCAGCCGCCGCTGAGTCCCTTCCAGGTTTCCGCCGCCGTCAACGGCACTGGCGCGGGCACTTGCGCCGAGGTCGTCAGCTCGATACGGCGCCCTTCGGACGACGACCGCAGCAACGCGCTCATCGTCTCCAGCACGTGCAGGGCGAGTTCGCCGTTCGCGCGGGGCGCGCGCCGCTCGTCGGCGGTGACGAAGTCGAGGAGTCCGACCCCCCGGGCGCCGTCGACGTAGCCCGCCGAGGGCGGGAGCGTACGCCACTCGCCGGCACCGAGTTCGAAGAGTCGCACATCGCCGTCGAAGCGGTTCGGGTCCGGGACCGCGAGGGTTCCCGTCTCGCCGTGCACCTCGATCGGCGCGGCGGTCGTCGCCACGCCGTCGAAGCTCGTCGTGATCGTCGTCAGGGTGCCGTCCACGTGCTCCAGGACACCGGTGACATGGCTGTCCACCTCCACCGGGATCCGTTCACCCGCGCGCGGGCCGGACCCGATCACGCGCTCGGCGCGCAACCGGCCGGCCGCGCCCGTCACGGCCCGCACCGGGCCGAGCAGGTGGACCAGGGAGGCGAGGTAGTACGGCCCCATGTCCAGCAGCGGGCCCCCACCCGCCGTGTAGTAGAAGTCGGGGTGCGGATGCCAGCGTTCGTGGCCCGGCGTGACCATCACGGCCGTGGCGAACTGCGGACGCCCGATGCGCCCCGCCGCCACGGCCGCCCGTGCCGTCTGGACACCGGTGCCGAGGACGGTGTCCGGCGCGCACCCCACACCGACCCCGGCCTTCGCGGCGGCGTCGACCACGGCGTGCGCGTCGGCGAGGTTCGCGGCCAGCGGCTTCTCCCCGTAGACGTGCTTGCCGTGCCCGACGGCGCCGAGGGCGATCTCGGCGTGGGCCGCGGGGACGGTGAGGTTCAGCACCGTGTCCACGTCCGGGCTGCTCAGCAACTCCGCGACGGTCAGCGCCCGAACACCGGGCACCTCGGCGGCGACCGCGGCCGACCGGGCGGCGTCCAGATCGGCGACCGCGGTGACCCGAAGGCGGGGGTGGCCGACGAGCGTGTCCAGGTACGCGCGGGAGATGACGCCGAGCCCTACGACGCCGATGCGGTGCGCGTCGCCCACAGCATGCCCCTCTCGATGACGGTGCGGACGGTCGGGTTCTCCAGGACGTCGAGACTGTGCCCCGGTGTCGTCACCACGACGCGTCCGGCACCCCACCGCCGGGTCCAGATCGCCGGCGAGGTGACCGGCCGGTGCCAAGGCTGCCACGGCCGGGCGGGGTGGGTGGTGGTGGCCAGAACGTCGATCAGGTCGTCGTGGAGCACCCAGTACTGCTCGGTGTGCAGCTCGAAGTCCTCGATGCCCGCCGTGACGGGGTGCTCGCGGCCCAGCTCCGTGATGTTGACGGTGTGGGACAGGTAGTTGTCCTCCTGACCCCCCACGCGTTCGCAGGGCTCCTTGCCCGGATGGGTCGCGAACTGCCCGCCCACCAGATGGAGATAGTCGGAAGAGGCGCGGAACGAGTCGGCGATGCCGCCGTGCCAGCCGGTGAAGCCGGTGCCGGCCACGACGGCCGCGCTCAGTCCCGCCAGTTGCTCGGCACCGATCTGCGACATCGTCACGCACTGGACGACGAGATCGGTGGCGGCCATCTCGGCTGTGTCGGCGTAGACGTCGGTGGACTCCTCGATCCGGACGGTGTATCCGTTGCTCCGCAGGAAGGGCAGGAACAGCTCGGTGGCCCGAACCGGCTGATGCCCCTCCCATCCGCCGCGGACCACCAGGGCCTTCTTCCGCGTCATCTCGTCCTTTCGTCGGGACGAATCGTCCCTTCGGGGGTCGAAGAACAGCGCCCTCACTATGCGCCAGGCGCCCGCCCCCAGGAAAGAGTCGCCGGATTGCGCGAAATTTTCGCTCGGAGGCGATCGACAGCCGGTGACCGGGCAGGCTTCGGGGGTCTCTCCTGTCCGGCTCGTCAACTCCGCGCCCTGGGAGCTCTCTTGGACATCGACGACACGTCAGCCGCCTCGGACGCCCTATGTCCCGGCCCGCTCTCCCGCCGCAGATTCCTCCAGGTCACCGCCACCGCGACAGCGGCCGCCACGGCAACGGCGGCCGCCAGCGTCGGTACACGCGCCACGGCCGCCGCCACCGGGACCTCCCTCTCCTTCACCGCCGCCACAGGCGGTTCCGCCACCCTCGCCCCGTCCGGTGACCGGCTGATCGCCGAGGTCCAGAACGTGCTCTGGTCCATTCCGAGGGACGGCGGCACCGCGGCCCGGATCACCGCGCCCGGCCTCGAACCCACCCGCCCGCAGTTCTCGCCCGACGGCAGCCGCCTCGTCGTCTGCGCCTACCGCGGCGGAGGCTTCCACCTCTGGACGCTGCGGCCCGACGGCACCGGGCTGCGGCAGCTCACCGACGGTCCGTGGGACGACCGAGGTCCGGCCTGGTCACCGGACGGCACCCGGATCGCGTTCGCCTCCGAGCGCGGCGGCGACACCGTGGCCGGCGCCCCGTACCGCATCTGGGTCGTGGACGTACGCACCGGCGCGACGACCCGGCTCACCGGGCGGCCCGGGCAGCAGGGCCCGGGACAGAACGGCGGTTGGGAGGACTTCGATCCGGCATGGTCGCCCGACGGTGAGCGGGTGCTGTTCGTGCGGGCCCGCGTCACCGCGACGGGCACCCTCAGAGCGGACACCGTCGCGTCCGTGGCCGCCGACGGTTCGGGCGCCGTCACCGCCGAGTACACCGACGACTCCGGCGCCCAGCTCATGACCCCCGCCGTATCGTCCGCCGGACGCGTGGCCCACCTGCGCACCACGGCCGCCCCCGCCGCCTCATGCACGCTCGTCGTGGACGGTACGCCGGTTGCCGTGCAGGGCGACCTCCTCCCCGCGCCGCCCCGCTGGACGGACGCCGAGCGGCTCCTCCTCACGGTCGACGGACACTTCCGCCTGGTCGACCCGGACGCGCCGGACGACGGCGAGGAGATCCCGTTCACGGCCACGCTGCCCGTGCACCGGCCCCGCCACCGCACCAAGCCGTACGACTTCGAGGGCACCGGCGCCCGTCCCGTCCGCGCGCTGCACCTGCCCGCCCTGTCACCGGACGGCCGCAGCGTCGCCTTCGCCGCGCTCAACGCGCTGTGGACCGCCGGGACGACGGGCGGCCGAGCACCCCGCAAGGTGCTCCAAGTCCCCGCCACCCGCTATGTCTCGGCGCCGACCTGGACGCCCGACGGCACGGCGCTCGTGTACACCGACGACCGCGACGGACTGTTCGCCGTACGGCGCCGGATCCTCGACTCGGGGGAGGAGGCCGTACTCGCCGGGGGCGGCCGCGTCTTCCCCGCCCTCTCGCCCGACGGGAACCGGCTGGCCTGCCTGGACATGTCCGGCAACCTCGTGGTCCGCGACCTCTCCGACGGCACCGAACGCGTCCTCGCCGCACCGCTCGGCGCGGGCGGGCTGCCCGGCCGCCCCAGCTGGTCACCCGACGGCCGCCACCTGGCGCTGTGCGACCGCAACCGCCTCAACCAGCGTTTCCGCGAGGGCTACAACCTCATCCGCGTCGTCGACACGACCACCGGGGCAGCAGCCCTGCACGCCCTCGCCCCGCACACCTCCCTCTCCGACCGCTACGACTCCGGTCCCGTCTGGTCCCCGGACGGTCGTTGGATGGCCGTGGTCGCGGAGTCCGCACTGTGGCTGCTGCCCGTCCGGGCCGACGGCACCCCGCACGGCGAGCCGCGCCGACTCACCACCGAACCCGCCGACCACCCCTCCTGGTCCGCCGACGCCCGCACCCTGCTCTACCTCTCCGCGGGCGCCCTGCGCCTCGTCGACCTCCGCGGGGGCGGGACCCGTACCGTCCGCGTTCCGTTGGACTACCGCAGACCCCGGCCCGCGGACACCGTCGTGCACGCGGGCCGACTCTGGGACGGAACCGGCGAGGACGTCCGCGAGGACGTCGACGTCGTGATCCGGGCCGGCCGGATCGCGGAGGTCTCCCCGCACCGCACCGGTCGCCCCGCCGCACGCCGCGTCGACGCGAGCGACCGCACCGTGCTCCCGGGCCTGTGGGACGCGCACACCCACCCCTGGCAGACCACGTACGGCGGCCGACAGACCGCACTGCAACTCGCGTACGGCATCACGACGGCCGTCTCGCTGGGCGGCTTCGCCTACGAACAGGCCCGCATCCGGGAGGCTGTCGCCGCCGGTGACCTCGCCGGACCCCGGCTGCTGGCCACCGGTGAACTCCTCGACGGGGCACGGGTCGCCTACAGCATGGGCCGCGCCCACCGCACCCGCGAGGGCCTGCACCGCTCGCTGGCGCGCGGGGCCGCGCTCGACTGGGACTTCGTGAAGACGTACGTGCGCGCCCCCGGGTGGGTGATGAAGGAGGCCGCCGACTTCGCGCACGAGCGGCTCGGGGTGCGCAGCGGCAGCCATCTGTGCAGCCCCGGCGTACAGCTGGGGCAGGACCTGACGACCCACCTCCAGGCGACCCAACGGCTGGAGTTCGGGCACGCGACATCGGCGACGGGGCGGGCGTACCAGGACGTCGAGGAGATCTACACCGCCACCGACTTCCATCTCGTCGCCACACCCTTCACCGCGCTGGCCCTGCTAGGCGCCGACCCCGCTCTCGCAGACGACCCGCGCGTCACCAGGCTCATGCCGCCCTGGGACACCGCGCTCGTCCGTCAGCAGGCCGGGCAGCCGCCCACCGAAGCCCAACTGGCCACACTGGCAAGGGAGATGAACGTCTACCGGCGGATCCTCGCGGGCGGCGGACTTGTCGCGCTCGGCACCGACCAACCGCTCGTCCCGGTCGGCCTGCATCTGCACCTGGCCCTGCGTGCCCTGCACCGCGCCGGCCTGTCACCGGCGGAGGCACTGCGCACCGCGACCCTGTTGCCCGCGCGGGTCTTCGGTGCCGACGCCGACCTGGGCACGCTTCAGGAGGGCAAGCTCGCCGACCTCACGGTCGTGGACGGCGACCCGTTCACCGACTTCGCCGCGCTGGTCCGTACGGCGGCGGTGCTGCGCGGGGGCGTGCTGTTCGAGCAGTCGGACCTGGTCGACGCCCTCGACGCCACGACAACACGGCGCGCGACCGGGGAATGGCTGGAGGTGAGCCGCCGGATGCGCCGTGAGGGGTGCTGTGAGCTCTGAGTGGTCATGGTCCCCACACACTTCCTGGGGTATCTGCGCAGGAGTATCACTCGGACTGCACACAGCCCGTCCAAAGCCTCGTTAGCGTTGCGAGCCGTTCGATTCTCCCGTGCGACCCCAGGAAGACCGCAGATGGACTACTGCTCCTCGTGCCGACGGCATCTCAACGGGGCCCTCGTGTGCCCCGGGTGCGGCGCCTACGCCCCGGACATCGCTCCCTCCGCGATCGGGGGCCCGACGGTGTCGGCCGCGCCCGCCGCGGTGGCGCCCGGCACGGCCGCGTGGGAACCCCCCGCCGCCGACACCTGGTACGACGGCTACTTCCGGGACGAGACGGCGGCGCCTTCGACGCCTTCCGTCGACTCGGACGGAACCGCGCCCCTTGCCGCGTCCGAGGACGTGGACGTGGATGGCGACGGGAACGTGGAAGGCTTCGGCGGCGCGGAAGGCGCACCTGCCGCCGCCCCTCTGGGCCGTGCGGCGCGCCGTCGGCAGCGGGCCCGGTGGAAGAAGAACCAGCGCCGCGCCGTGGTCGCGACCGCGGTCGCCCTGGTCGGCGGCGGACTGACCGTGTCCGCGCTGGACCGGCAGGGCGGCGACAAGGCCCAGGCGGCCACCGCGCCGGAACGTCCGAACGCGGCGGCCGAGCAGCAGGAGACCGAGCTCACCCGCCCGGCGTCCACTCCGGCGGACACCCGCGAAGCCCCGCGCGCCCACACGACTCCCTCGAAGACGTCACCCACCGACGCGGCGCGCGAGGCCATCACGACACCGCGCGCCACCCGGGAGTTCACCCGACCGGACGTCGCCGCCACCCCGAGCCCCGCGGCGACCACGGCTCCGCAGTCGCAGAGCGTCTCGTCCGCCGCCGGCGGCGCGAACTACGGCACCGCGAACTCGGGCGGCTCCGAATCCGCCTCCGGCGACAGCGGTGGCACGTCGGCCGAGCAGCAGACGCCGGCCCCGTCGGCGACCGACAGCTCCGACTCCGGCACCGCCACGTCACCGTCCAGCCCCGCCCCGGAAGCGACCTCGCCGGCGCAGCTCTGCGTGCTCAACCTCGTGTGCCTCGGCTGACCGAGCCGCCTGACCGCCACCCCGCCAATCTCATCGGAGCGCCCGCCACCTGAGATCGTCGTCACCCTCCCGCATCGCCACACAACCTCGTGGATGCGGTCATGCTGGAAGAAGCCGGACGTCACCGCTGACGCACCGGCACCAGCAGCAGGACGTCGTACTCAGGAAGGAACTCTCCATGGTCGAGCAGGACGAGCGCTTCGATGTCGTGGTCCTCGGCGCGGGCCCCGGCGGCTATGTCGCCGCCATCCGCGCCGCCCAGCTGGGCAAGCGGGTGGCGGTCGTGGAGGAGAAGTACTGGGGCGGCGTCTGTCTGAACGTGGGCTGCATTCCCAGCAAGGCGCTGCTGCGCAACGCCGAACTCGCGCACATCTTCACGCGCGAGGCGAAGACCTTCGGCATCAAGGTGGACGGGCAGGTCACCTTCGACTTCGGTGAGGCGTTCCGCCGTAGCCGCAAGGTCGCGGACGGCCGGGTCAAGGGCGTCCACTACCTGATGAAGAAGAACAAGATCACCGAGATCGACGGCCGCGGCACCTTCCTCGACCCGCACACCCTCCAGGTGGCCGGCTACGACGGCGAGACCCGCACCATCGGATTCGAGCACTGCATCATCGCCACCGGCGCCACGCCCAAGCTGCTGCCCGGCACCCGGCGCAGCGCGCGCGTGGTGACGTTCGAGGAGCAGATCCTGGCCGAGGAGCTGCCGGAGTCGATCGTCATCGCGGGCGCCGGCGCGATCGGCGTCGAGTTCGCCTACGTACTGCACAACTACGGCGTGCAGGTCACCATCGTCGAGTTCCTGGACCGGATGGCCCCGCTGGAGGACGCCGAGGTGTCCGCCGAACTCGCCAAGCAGTACCGCCGGTTGGGCATCGACGTACTGACTTCCACTCGCGTCGACGCCATCGACGAGTCCGGCCCGCAGGTGCGCGTCACCGTCACCGCCAAGGACGGCTCGCAGCAGGTCCTGGAGGCCGACAAGGTGCTCCAGGCGATCGGCTTCCAGCCGAACATCGACGGCTACGGCCTGGACAAGACCGGCGTGGCCGTGACCGAACGGGGCGCGATCGACGTCGACGGCCGCTGCCGCACCTCGGTCCCGCACATCTTCGCCATCGGCGACGTCACCGCGAAGCTGATGCTGGCGCACGCCGCCGAGGCCATGGGCATCATCGCCGCCGAGACCATCGCGGACGCCGAGACGATGGAGCTGGACTATGTGATGATCCCGCGGGCCACCTACTGCCAGCCGCAGGTGGCCAGCTTCGGCTACACCGAGGCCCAGGCCCGCGAACTCGGCTACGACGTCAAGGTCGCCAAGTTCCCCTTCACGGCGAACGGCAAGTCGCACGGCCTCGGCGACGCGACCGGCTTCGTGAAGCTGATCAGCGACGACACCCACGGCGAACTCATCGGTGCCCACCTCATCGGCCCGGACGTCACCGAACTGCTGCCCGAGCTGACCCTGGCCCAGCAGTGGGACCTGACCGTGCACGAGGTCGCCCGCAACGTCCACGCCCACCCGACCCTCGGGGAGGCGGTCAAGGAGGCGGTGCACGGGCTCGCGGGTCACATGATCAACTTCTGACCGTTCGGCCGCTCAGCCGTCCAGCCACCAGCGGGCCGCCGCCCAGGCGAACGCGTAACCAAGGCTGTTGACCGCCCAGTGCAGGGCCATGGGCGGCAGCAGACTGTCGGAGCGGCGGCGCAGCTCGCACAGCACGACCCCGGCGGCGGCCGTGGCGACGATCGCCGCGGCCACCGCCGGTGCCACCCCGGCCGCGCCGTCTCCGAAGACGGAGCCGACGGCGGCGTTGGAGCGGTTGATGCCCCGGGCCGGCATCAGATGCCACAGCCCGAACAGCAGCGACGACCCGGCCGTGGCCCACACCGTGCCGTGCCGCCGTCGGATCATGGCCCACAGGACGCCACGGAAGGCCGTCTCCTCCAGCAGCACGGTCCCGAACGGCACCCGCACCAGCGTCACCCACAGCAGCCGCGCCACGGACAGGTCGGCGGCCCGGGCGTCCCGGAAGGCCTCGCGCCCGGCAGGAGCGGCGAGGAGCAGCACCAGCACCAGCAGAACGACCCCGACCAGGACGGGCGCCCACCGCAAGCCCCTGCGCACGGCCGCCGCGTCGAGGCCCAGACCGGCCAGGCTGAGCCCGTCCCAGCGCGCGATCAGCAGCAGAGCCGCCGTCGAGGTCACGCAGACGACCACGTACAGGGCGGGGCCCCGCGCGAGCCAGTTGTTCAGCAGGTTCGCGACGGCGAGCACGGCGACAGCGCATACGATCCGCATCCGGCTTCCAGGATCCCCTGTCCCGGCTCCGTCGACGGCCCTCGGCAGGCCGTCGACCCGCCGGACGGGTATCAGCCGCCCGCCACGCTCCGCCAGAAGTCCCGCATCAGCGGCGTCGGCGTGGGGTTCTCCATCGCCACCTGCGTCAGCAGGATCGCGACCGTCCCCGTCGCCGGGACGACGTGCGCGGTGGTACCCGTGCCACCCACCCAGCCGTAGCGGCCGGGGACGTTCCACGGGTCGGCGCGGGTGACGTCGACCCCGCCGCCGTAGCCCCAGCCCTGGCCCTCCAGGAAAAGCGTGCCGTCGGCGCGCTGCCCGGCCGTGAGGTGATCGGTGGTCATACGGCTGACCGAGGCGGGTGTGAGGACCCGGCGGCCGTTCGACTCGCCACCGTTCAGCAGCATGCGGGCGAAGGCCAGCCAGTCGTCGGCGGTGGACACGAGGCCGCCACCGCCCGAGTGGAAGCGGGGGAGGATGCTCCACTGACCGTCGGGGGCGTCCGTCAGTTCCAGGGTTCCTCCTGGAGCCGGCGCGTACGCCGAGGTGAAGCGGTGCCGTTTCGGCTCGGGTACCTCGAAGGCCGTGTCCGGCATGCCCAGTGGCTCGAAGACGCGTTCCGCGAGGAACTCGGGGAGGGTACGGCCCGAGGCGCGGGCGACCAGGATGCCCTGGAGGTCGGAGGAGGTGCCGTACAGCCAGGCCCGGCCCGGCTGGTACAGCATCGGTACCCGGGCGAGGCGGCCCAGCCAGGTGGCCGGGTCCGGCCAGTCCCGCAGAGCCCGACCGTCCTTCTGCACCGTGAGCAGGGACTGCACGGCCGGAAGGGAGAAGTCGGACGGAAAGCCCCAGCCGGTGCGGGAGCTGAGCAGGTCCTCGACCGTGACCGGCCGGGCCGCCGGGACGACGTCGTCGACCGGGGCGTCCGGGGTGCGCACCACGCTCGGCTTCGCCAGCTCCGGCAGCCATTCCTCGACCGGCGCGTCGAGACGGAGCCGCCCATCCTCCACCAGCATCAGCACCGCGGCCGCGGTGACGGGTTTGGTGATGGAGGCGATCCGGAACAGCGAGTCCCTCGCCATCGGGGCGGTGCCGTCGACGTCCATCGAGCCGACGGTCACCACGTCGACGTCGTCACCCCGGGCCACGAGGCCGACGGCACCGGGCACACTCCCGTCGTCGACATACCGGTGCAAGGTCTCTCGCCATGAGTTCATCGGTGGCCTTCCCGCCGAGGTGATCGTCGCGGGTACGACTCCCGGGGCGGCGAGAAGTCATCGGCCGCGCATCCGCCTGCCCGCCCCTGTGGCGCCATGACGCCGGTTTGCGCATCCTCGGTGGTACCGCGTCTTCAGGGAGGCCCCACCCATGCCGGCCAAGAACCTCACCGCCAACCGCGCTGCCCTGGGCCATCGCGTCGCCTACGCCCTGCGCCACCCCGACCGCGTGCCCCGCCATCTGGCCCGCACCGCCCGCGACATGTGGCTGCGCCGCCGCCACCCCGACCACGTCTCCTACTACCGCGCCGTGATGCGCTCCGACACCCGGGCCGACCCGGACGCGGCGGTCGGCAGTCACAACCGGGAGCGGTGGCTGGCGCTCGGGGCGATGCAGTTCGACTACCTCGTCGGCCACGGTCTGCGCCCCGAGCACCGGATGCTGGAGATCGGGTGCGGGAACCTGCGCGGCGGCTGGCGGTTCATCCGCCACCTCGACCCCGGCCACTACCACGGCGTCGACATCTCGCCCGACATCCTGTTCGCCGCCCAGGACACCGTCGTGGAGATGGGCCTGCAGAAGCGGCTCCCCACGCTCACCCCGGTACGCGACCTGACGCTGCGGTTCCTGCCCGACGCCCACTTCGACGTCGTGCACGCCCACAGCGTCTTCTCGCACTCGCCGCTCCCGGTGATCGACGAATGCCTGGCCAACGTGGGCCGGGTACTCGCCCCCGGCGGCTGGTTCGACTTCACCTTCGACCGCACCGAGGGACGGGAACACCACGTCCTGCACGAGGACTTCTACTACCGCACCGAGACCCTCGTGGCCCTGGCCGGGAAACACGGCCTGCGGGCCCGCTTCATGACGGACTGGGAGAAGCTCCCGCACGGTCAGTCCAAGATCCGCGTCACCAACCCGGAGTGAACCGACACTCCGTCAGCCGTCGATGCCCGCCCCGAAGTAGGTCATCTGTCCCGGACCCTTGACTCGTCACGCGGAAGTGGCCATCCTCGTCGCACCTTGTGCGAGGTCATGACAACTCGACCCCGCTCTTCCGCCGACCGAGGGACGTGGGCTGTGACCAGTGCCGGACGCCCGTACCGCAGCCGCAGGCACGTCACTGTGGTGTCGCTCCTCCTGCTCGTGCTGTCCCTCACGCTCGGGCCCACCCCGAGCTCGGCGGCCGGTACCGACTGGTGGGACCCGACCGCACGGCCCGCGCCGGACTCCCAGGTCAACGTCAGGGGAGAGCCCTTCACCGGCACCAACGCCGAGGGAGAGGTGCGCGGATTCGTCGACGCGCACGACCACATCTTCTCCAACGAGGCCTTCGGCGGCCGTCTGATCTGCGGAAAGCCGTTCTCCGAGGCGGGTGTCGCCGACGCCCTCAAGGACTGCCCCGAGCACTACCCGGACGGCTCCCTCGCGATCTTCGACTTCATCACCCACGGCGGCGACGGCAAGCACGACCCCGTCGGCTGGCCCACCTTCAAGGACTGGCCCGCTCACGACTCGCTGACCCACCAGCAGAACTACTACGCCTGGATCGAACGGGCCTGGCGCGGCGGCCAGCGCGTCCTGGTCAACGACCTCGTCACCAACGGCGTGATCTGCTCCGTGTACTTCTTCAAGGACCGCTCCTGCGACGAGATGACGTCCATCCGGCTCCAGGCCAAGCTGACGTACGACATGCAGGCCTTCGTCGACAAGATGTACGGCGGCACCGGGAAGGGCTGGTTCCGGATCGTCACCGACAGCGCCCAGGCCCGGAAGGTCATCGAGCAGGGCAAGCTGGCGGTCATCCTCGGCGTCGAGACCTCCGAGCCCTTCGGCTGCAAGCAGATCCTGGACATCGCGCAGTGCAGCAAGGAGGACATCGACAAGGGCCTGGACGAGCTGTACTCGCTGGGCGTGCGCAGCATGTTCCTGTGCCACAAGTTCGACAACGCCCTGTGCGGCGTCCGCTTCGACTCGGGCGGGCTCGGAACGGCCATCAACGTCGGCCAGTTCCTGTCGACCGGCACCTTCTGGAAGACCGAGACCTGCAAGGGCCCGCAGCACGACAACCCCATCGGCAACGCAACGGCGGCCCAGGCCGAGGACGAGCTCCCGGCGGGCGTCGAGGTCCCCACGTACGGCGCTGACGCCCAGTGCAACGTCCGCGGCCTCACCGACCTCGGCGAATACGCCGTGCGCGGCATGATGAAACGCAAGATGATGCTGGAGATCGACCACATGAGCGTCAAGGCCACCGGCCGGGTGCTCGACATCTTCGAGTCCGCTTCCTACCCCGGCGTCCTCTCCTCGCACAGCTGGATGGACCTCGACTGGACCGAACGGGTCTACGGCCTCGGCGGCTTCATCGCCCAGTACATGCACGGCTCCGAGGGCTTCATCTCGGAGGCGAAGCGCACCGAGGCCCTGCGCGACAAGTACGGCGTGGGCTACGGCTACGGCACCGACATGAACGGCGTCGGCGGCTGGCCGGGACCGCGCGGAGCGGACGCGCCCAACAAGGTGACGTACCCGTTCAAGAGCGTCGACGGCGGCTCCGTCATCGACCGGCAGGCCACCGGGCAGCGCACCTGGGACCTCAACACCGACGGCGCCGCCCACTACGGCCTCGTCCCGGACTGGATCGAGGACATCCGCCGCGTCGGCGGCCAGGACGTGGTCGACGACCTCTTCCGGGGCGCCGAGTCCTACCTCGACACCTGGGGGGCCTCGGAGAACCACAAGGCCGGGGTCAATCTCGCGAGCGGCTCCAGCACATCGGCCAGTTCGTCGGAGTGGAGCCTGTTCACCGACTACCAGCCCCACCGGGCCGTCGACGGCGACGGCTCAACCCGCTGGGCCAGCGACTGGAGCGACGACCAGTGGTACAAGGTCGACCTCGGGTCCACGCACCTGGTCAAGCGGGTCACCCTCGACTGGGAGCGCGCCTACGGCAAGGCGTACCGCATCGATCTCTCCACCGACGGAGTGAACTGGCAGACCGTCTGGTCCACGACGTCCGGCGACGGCGGCTTGGACACGGCCGGATTCCCCGGCACACCGGCCAGGTATGTACGCATCCAGGGGCTGGACCGCGGCACTGACTGGGGCTACTCCCTCTACGAGGTCGGCGTCCACGGCAGCTGACACCCACGAGAGGGGTTCCATGGCACGGTTGCCGTCCGCCGAGCGGCGGCGACAGCTCACCGAGGCGGCGATCAGAGCGATGAGCCGGGACGGCGTCCCCAGGACGACGACCCGGTCCATCGCCGCCGAGGCAGGCGTTTCGCTGAGCGTCTTCCACTACTGCTTCGACTCCAAGCAGGAGCTGGTCGAGTCCGTCATCACCACCCTCACCGAGCACTCCGTGACGCGCGTGAAGGACGCCATACGGCCCAGAGCCACCTTCGATGAGACCGTCCGGGCCGGTTTCCGGGCCTACTGGGACCACGTCCGCGCCCACCCCGACGAGCACATGCTGACCTATGAGCTCACGCAGTACGCGCTGCGCCAGCCCGGCTTCGAGCACCTGGCACGCCGCCAGTACGAGCTGTACGCCGAGACGTACGCCGAGCTCATCGACCAGCTGCGACAGACCATGGGCCTCCGGCTGCGCGTCCCCGTCCCCGTCCTGGCCCGCTACCTGGCCGCCATGACCGACGGCCTGACCCTCAACTACCTCGTACTCGGCGACGACGAGGCCTGGACCGCCGTCCTCGACACGGTCACCGCGCACATCGCCGGGCTGGTGCAGGAGACCTGATCGGGGGCGGTCACCCGCGAGCGGCGGCCTGCCCGCCCGCCGGCTCCGCCGCCTCCCGCCGGAACAGCCACCGCAGGTCCGGCTCCACCACACCGCGCAGCACCCGCCGGACGGGCGGCGTGCACAACAGCGTCACGACCACGGCCGCCACGGCGGTGACGACGACCGCGCCGAGCGGCCGCTGCACCCAGGCGGCGTCGTACCAGCCGAAGTACTTCGAGCCCCGCACGACGAAACCGTGCAACAGATAGCCGTACAGCGTGCCCGTCCCCAGCACCGTGCACCACAGCCGCCGCCCGGGCACCCAGGCGAGGAAACCGGCCACCAGGACCAGCGAGCAGGCGAACAGAACCGGCGTCATCACGACCCCGTACCAGGCGGGCGCCCCCAGCTCCTCGGCGCTGTCCCGGTGGTAGAACCAGCTGCCGGTCATCCGCGGCACCGCCCAGTAGGCCATCAAGAACGCGCCCGCGAACACGGGAACCGCGGCGATCCGCACCGCACCGCGCCGGACCATCCGGAAGTGCTCCGGCTTCAGGAGCAGCCCCAGCACGAAGTACGGCAGGAACTGAAGGGCGCGCTGGAGATCGAGGTCGTTACCGATGGACGGTGACAGGGTGGCCAGCATCGCCATGGCGAGCGCGAGGGGCAGCGGCAGGCGCACCCGCCGCCACAGCGGGGTGGTCAGCCGCCACAGGAACAGGGCCGCCAGGAACCACGTCAGATACAGCGGGTCCAGCAGGCTGACGGGGCGCTCCGGCGCCCGGTCGGTCCATCTGGTGAACAGTGTGTACGCCGTCTCGAAGACGACATACGGGACCACGAGGCCCGTGACCAGGCGTTTGAGCTGCCCCGGGCGGCCGTCGAAGCCACGGGAGAAGTAGCCGGAGATCACGATGAACGCCGGCATGTGGAAGGCGTAGACGAGCATGTACAGCGCCTCCACGGTACGGCTGCCGTCGCGCAACGGTTCCCACGCATGGCCGACCGCCACCAGGACGATCGCCGCGTACTTGGCGTTGTCGAAGAAGGCGTCCCGCTGCTTCGAAGACGCAGGTCGCGGCGGAGTGGCGGCGGTGGGAGCGGTGTCCACGGCAGTGACGCTGTGCTTCGGCATCCCACGCGTCTCACCACTCGTGGACGAGGCAAACCTCCCCGCCGGACACGGCCTCTCACCTGCGCACAAGCGTCGCCCGTAGGGCCGTAGGGGTGTGGACGTAACCCGTGTGATCGCTCCGAATGGTGCGACCGCAAGGAATGGCTGACGGTGGATCACGTCAGGCCTGGTCCCAGTGGTGATGAAGCGTCAGCCGCCCAGGCCGTGACGGAAGGACTCACTATGCGCTCTGTCCGCATGCTGCTCGCCACCGCGACGGCCACGGCCGCACTGGCGATCGCGCCCGCAGCCTACGCCCTGACGACGGGCGACTGGGACCACGAGGACTCGTCGCACAGCAAGGACAAGGAGGACTCCTCCTACAGCAAGGACCACGACAAGTCCTACAGCAAGGATCACGACAAGGAGAGCAAGCACGACGAGCCCAGTGGCGGCATGCACACGGGTGGCGGAGCGCTCACTCTCGTGGCGGACGACGACTGGGGCGGCTCCAAGGACGAGGAGCACGACAAGGGGGGCAAGGACAAGGAAGGCAAGCACGACGAGGAGAGCAAGGACGAGGGCAAGTACGACGAAGAGGGCAAGCACGAGAAGCCGCGCGGTGGCATGCACACGGGTGGCGGAGCGCTCACTCTCGTGGCCGACGACGACTGGGGTGGCTCCAAGGACGAGGAGCACGACAAGGGGGGCAAGGACAAGGAAGGCAAGCACGACGAGGAGAGCAAGGAAGAGGGCAAGTACGACGAAGAGGGCAAGCACGAGAAGCCGCGCGGTGGCATGCACACGGGTGGCGGAGCGCTCGCCCTCGTGGCCGACGACTGGGGCGGTTCCAAGGACGAGGAGCACGACAAGGGGGGCAAGGACAAGGAAGGCAAGCACGACGAGGAGAGCAAGGACGAGGGCAAGTACGACGAAGAGGGCAAGCACGAGAAGCCGCGCGGCGGTGTGCACACGGGTGGCGGAGCGCTCGCCCTGGTGAACAACGACGGCGACTGGGGCGGCTCCAAGGACCCGAAGCACGACCCGGACAGCTACCGCAGCAAGGGCGACGGGCACGACGGGGGCTCGTGGAAGGAAGACGACGACTCGTGGAAGGGCGACCACGACAACGACTCGTGGGGCGGCGGCGGTGACCACGACGGTCCGCGCGGCGGTATGCACACCGGCGGCGGTGGCCTCGCCACGCCGGGCGTCACCGGCGGTGGGCTCGCCATGCTGGGCGTCGCGGGCGCCGGCTGGTACGCGCTGCGCCGCAAGAAGGCCGGCGGATCCGTGGCCTGACCCATGCCCTGCCTCATAGCGGCCGTGGCCGCCGCACGTGCGCCGCGCGTCGCGGCGGCCATGTTCGTCCACCCCGTTGCCTCGATTCTCCAGGTCCTCCCTGTTTCCCCCATTGCCGTGTTCGCTGCTGTGCCCGAGTGAGGTGGTGCCCGATGGCCGCCGGCCGTCCCTCGTCCCCCGACCACGACCCGGCTCGTGCCGACACCGTGTCCGCCCGCTCGAGGCGGATAAGACGCGTGGCGGGAGGGCTGCTCTGGAGCGCGGTGGCCGCCGTGTTCCTGGTGGTGACCCTGCCCGGCGGCCACGACGAGGCACCCGATGGCCGCGGCGCACCGTACGCCGCTCCGGCGGTCGAGTCGCACGTCCCCCGTGCGGCCAAGCCCTCCTCGCAGGCCTCGCGACCCGTCGGCAAGCATCTGCCCCGGTCCCGGCCGGTCCGGCTGCTCATCCCGAAGATCTCCGTCGACGCCCCCTTCACCGACCTGGCCATCGGCAGCACCGGCCAGCTCGAACCCCCGCCGGCCGACGACACCAACCTCGTCGGCTGGTACGCCAAGGGCGCCTCCCCCGGGGAGACGGGCACCTCGATCATCGCCGGGCACGTCGACACCAAGACGTCCGCCGCGGTCTTCGCGAGCCTGCGCGACCTGAAGAAGGGAGACCGCTTCCAGGTGCTCCGCGCCGACGGCCGCAAGGCTTCCTTCGTGGTCGACAGCGCCGAGACCTTCGACAAGGACAACTTCCCCAGCGAGCGCGTCTACCGCGACACGCCCCGGGCCCAGGTCCGTCTGATCACCTGCGCGGGGAACTACGACCGTCAGGTCAGGGACTACACGGCGAACCTGGTGGTCTTCGCCCACCTTGTCTGAATCCTTCTCCCATATCGCGGCACACCGCGCTGACCTCGTGTCTTACAGTGACTGCGACCCAGTTCCGGTGACTGATGTGAGGTAGTCGCAAACCATGCCGACCGAGACGTTTGAGTTCCAGGTAGAGGCCCGTCAGCTGCTCCAGCTGATGATCCACTCGGTCTACTCGAACAAGGAGGTGTTCCTGCGGGAACTCGTCTCCAACGCCTCCGACGCGCTCGACAAGCTGCGTCTGGAGAAGCTGCGGGACGACTCCCTCGCCGCCGACGTGTCAGACCTCCACATCGAGATCGACGTCGACAAGGAGGCCCGTACCCTCACGGTGCGGGACAACGGCATCGGGATGTCGTACGACGAGGTCGGGCAGCTCATCGGCACCATCGCCAACTCGGGCACGGCCACCTTCCTGAAGGAGCTGCGCGAGGCCCAGGACGAGGCCGGTGCCGAAGGGCTCATCGGCCAGTTCGGCGTCGGTTTCTACTCCGGCTTCATGGCGGCGGACGAGATGACGCTGGTGACCCGGCGCGCCGGCGAGAGCCAGGGCACCCGCTGGACCTCGCGCGGCGAGTCCACGTACACGCTGGACACCGTGGCCGACGCGCCGCAGGGCACGTCGGTCACACTCCACCTCAAGCCCGCCGACCCCGACAACCAGCTCCACGACTACACCTCGCCGTGGAAGATCAGGGAGATCGTCAAGCGGTACTCGGACTTCATCACCTGGCCGATCCGGATGGTCCCGGAGCCGGCCGACGGGGACACCACGCCCGAGCCCGAGACGCTGAACTCGATGAAGGCCCTGTGGGCGCGCTCGCGCGACGAGGTGTCCGACGACGAGTACCACGAGCTCTACAAGCACATCAGCCACGACTGGCGTGAGCCGCTGGAGACGATCCGGCTCCAGGCCGAGGGCACCTTCGAGTACCAGGCCCTGCTGTTCGTGCCCGCGCACGCCCCGCACGACCTGTTCACGCGCGACTTCAAGCGCGGCGTCCAGCTCTACGTGAAGCGCGTCTTCATCATGGACGACTGCGAGGCCCTGCTCCCGCCGTACCTCCGCTTCGTCAAGGGCGTCGTCGACGCGGCCGACCTCTCGCTGAACGTCTCCCGCGAGATCCTCCAGCAGGACCGGCACATCCGGATGATGCAGCGCCGGCTGACCAAGAAGGTCCTGTCCACGGTCAAGGACTTCATGGCCAAGGACGCCGACCGCTACGCCACCTTCTGGCGGGAGTTCGGCACGGTCCTGAAGGAGGGACTGCTCACCGACACCGAGAACCGCGACGCGATCCTCGCCGTCGCCTCGTTCGCGACCACGCACGCCGACGACGAGCCGACCACTCTCGCGCAGTACGTGGAGCGGATGAAGGACGGCCAGGACGACATCTTCTACATCACCGGCGAGTCCCGGCAGAGCATCGAGAACTCCCCGCACATGGAGGCGTTCCGGGCCAAGGGCATCGAGGTCCTGCTGCTCACCGACGGCGTCGACGAGGTGTGGGTCGACGCCGTGGGCGAGTACGAGGGCAAGAAGCTGCGCTCCATCGCCAAGGGCGAGATCGACCTGGACGGCAAGGGCGACGAGAAGGCCGACGAGGAGCGGGAGAAGCAGGCGGAGGAGTACGCCGGTCTGCTCGGCTGGATGCGGGAGCGCCTGGACGAGGACATCAAGGAGGTCCGCCTCTCGGCCCGGCTCACCGTCTCGCCCGCCTGTGTCGTCTCCGACGCGCACGACCTGACCCCGGCCCTGGAGAACATGTACCGGGCCATGGGCCAGGAGGTGCCGCGCACCAAGCGGATCCTGGAGCTCAACCCCGGCCACCCGCTGGTCAAGGGCCTGCACCAGGCGTACGAGGCCGGCGAGGACCGCGCGGAGCTCGCCGAGTCCGCCGAACTGCTGCACACGCTGGCGGTGCTCGCCGAGGGCGGCCAGCCGAAGGACCCCGCGCGGTTCGTGAAGCTGGTGGCGGACCGGCTGGAGCGCACCTTGTAGGGGTGCTGTGGGCCATGTGGTCGTGTGCGCGGGCCGTTGTCAGTGGCCCGCGCTACCTTCCTTGAAGTCGGCTGTTGGCCCTATTCCTGGAGGATTCATGGCCTCGCGTCTCAACCCGTACATCACCTTCGCCGGTGACGCCCGGCAGGCGATGGAGTTCTACAAGGACGTCCTCGGCGGCACCCTGGTGCTCAACACCTACGGCGAGTACGGCCAGCAGGACACCCCGATGGCCGACAAGGTCATGCACGGCATGCTGGAGTCCCCCGGCGGCCTCACCCTGATGGGCGCCGACACCCCGACGGACGACCACCGGCCCGGCAACAACATCGCCGTGAGCCTGAGCGGCGACGACGACACCGAGCTGCGCGGCTACTGGGAGAAGCTGTCCGAGGGCGCCTCGGTGACGGTACCGCTGGAGAAGCAGATGTGGGGCGACGTCTTCGGCATGTGCACGGACCGCTTCGGCATCACCTGGATGGTCAACATCGCCGGGGAGGCCGGCTGAGCGCGGGCTCCTCGACGGAGCGGTCCGTCATGACCGACCGCTCCGCTGCCGCCCCGACGGGTTCCGGCCGTCTGCTGACCTGATCGCCCATGGGGGTAGCAACAGGGCGTAAAGCACCGGTGGGCAGGGAAAGGAGTTATACGGCAAACCGCGGGGAGTGGTCGTCAGCGCCCGGAGTGTCGGGCCCGAAGCGCTGGGGAGGGGCCGGGCATGGGCGGGCAGCCCTTGTATCTCGAACCGCGGCTGGAATCGCGGCTGCGGTCGTTGCTGAACTCGCCGGTCCTGCTGCACACCCTCACCGAAGCCCTGGGGTCCCCGCTGAACGTGGTCGTCCCCGACCAACTCGCCGACAATCTCCAGCAGTTCCGCTCCGTGTACGGCACCCATCACCTCTCCGGCCAAGTGTTCTTCGCCCACAAGGCCAACCGGTCCAGCGCCCTGCTGCGACGGCTCGCCGCCACGGACGCCGGCGTGGACGTCGCCTCGCTGGGCGAGCTGCAACACGCCCTGGGGGCGGGTCTCACCCCGGACCGGATCACGGCCACGGGCCCGAAGAACCCGGAGTTCCTGTGGCTGGCGGCCCGCACATCGGTCACCGTCAGCCTCGATACGCGTGGCGAGCTGGAGCAGCTCGCCACGCTGGTACGCAAACACGCCCTGCCCAGGACCCGCGTCCTGCTGCGGCTGTCGGGGTTCGAGACGTCCGGGGTACGTGTGCTCAGCCGCCGCAGCCGATTCGGTACCGCCGTAAGGGAGTCGGACCCACTCCTGGAGTCCGTCGAGCGGAACGGCGACGTGCTCGACCTGGTCGGCGTCGCGTACCACCTGGACACCACCAGCCTCACCGAGAAGGCCGCGGCGCTCGAGGGCTGTCTGCGGGTGCTCGAGGAGTGCCGAAGCCGAGGGCTCAGGCCCCGGGCCGTGGACATCGGCGGCGGCTTCGGCGTCGACTACCTGGCCGACGGCGGCCAATGGGAGCGGTACACCACCGGGCTCACCGAAGCCGTCCTGGGCACCCGCCCACCGCTGACCTACGGCGGCCACGGCTACGGACTGCGCAACGAGGCCGGCACCCTGCGCGGCGCGCTCGGCCTGTACCCCGCTCACCGTCCGGTCGCCGGCGCCCGCTACCTCGACGAACTGCTCGCGCACCCGGCAGCGTCCCTCGGTGGCAGCCCTCTGGCCGCCCTGCTCCTCGAGCACCTCTACGACCTGCACACCGAACCCGGCCGGGCCTTGCTCGACCAGTGCGGGCTCACCCTGACGAAGGTGGTGGAGGTACGCGACCAGGACACCGGCGGCCCCCTCCTCGTACGGCTCGCGGCGAAGGCCGACGACGTGGCCCTGGAGGAACACGGCGTACTCATGGACCCCGTGGTCGTCCCCCGGGACACGGACGGACACGCGACCGGTTCCGGGGCCCGTTCCGGTCCCGGAGCCGCCCACGAACCGGTCGGCGTGCACCTCTTCGGCAGCCGCTGCCTGGAATCCGACCTGATCACGCGCCGCACGGTCTTCCTGCCCCGCCGCCCCGCACCGGGCGACCTGCTGGCCTTCGCCAACACGGCCGGATACTGCATGGACTTCCACGCCACCCGTGCCCAGCACCAGCCCGCCGCGCGCAAGGTCGCCGCCTGGCAGGAGGGCGACACCTGGCGCTGGTGCCTGGACGACCAGTACTGGCCGACCACACCCGTGGGGGGAGCGCAGTGAGGTACGACAGCATCACCGAGGCCATCGGCAACACACCGCTGGTGCGCATCGACCCGGCCGTGCACGGCCTGAGAAACATCGACCTGTACGCCAAGCTGGAGCTGCTCAACCCCTTCGGCTCGGTCAAGGACCGCGCCGCCTGGAACATGGCCCGCCCGCATCTGGAGGCCGCCGCACCCGAGCGGGGCGGCCAGGTCGTCGAGCTGTCGAGCGGCAACACCGCCAAGGCCCTCGCCGTCCTCGCGGGCATGCACGGCCTGACCTTCAAGAGCGTCACCAACCGGATGCGCATCCCGGAGATCAAGGACCTGCTGCTGTTGCTCGGCGCGGAGATCGAGGAACTGCCCGGCCAGAGCGAGTGCCTGGACCCGACCGCCACCGACGACCCGCTCACCCTGTTCCACCGCACCCTCTCCGCACCCGACAGCACGTATCTGCACACCGACCAGTACTTCAACCCGCGCAACACCGAGGCCCACTTCACCGGCACCGGCCCGGAGATCGTCAAGGACCTGGACGGCCGCGCCCCGGACTGGTTCATCGCCTGCGTGGGCACCGCCGGCTCCTCCACGGGCGTCGCCCGCGCCCTGCGCGAACACGACCCCGCCGTGCGTGTCGCCGGCCTGGTCGCGGCCAAGTCCGACTTCATCCCCGGCATCCGCACCATCGACGAGGCGCACGAGGTGGGCCTGTTCGACCCCGGCACCTACGACAGCATCCACACGGTCACCGCGGACGAGGCGATCGAGGGGATGCTGACCCTCAACCGCCGCTGCGGCATCCTCGCCGGACCCACGGGAGGCGCCGCGTTCTTCGGTGCGGTACGACAACTGCGCGCTGTTGACGGCGAGTCGACGGAGCGGCAGTCGGCGGTCTTCATCGTCTGCGACCGCGTCGAAAGCTATCTGAGCTACGTCCGTCAGCGGCGCCCCGACCTCTTCGGCCGCCCGCGTCGCCGGAACTCCCCGGCAGACCTGACGCCCGCCGAGATCCGCACGGCACCGGCCGTCGGTGTCGCCGACGCCCAGGCGTGGATCGCCACCGGAGCACCGCTCGTCGTCGACCTGCGCAGCCCGCACGCCTATGCCGCGCTGCACATCGACGGGTCGGTCAACATCGTCGACGAGCTCTTCGAGGAACTCCTCCACGGAGGACTGCCGTTCAGCCGCAACCGCCCGGTCCTGCTGGCCTGCCCGGTCGGCGAGAAGTCCGCCCGGCACGCCGCCCTGCTGACCCGGATGGGGCACCCGGACGTCCGCAGCCTGACCGGTGGCATCATCGCCTGGCGCGACGCGGGCGCACCCCTCGTACGGGACTGACGCCCATGACCACACCCGGGAGCGACACCGAAGGGGCGTCCGTCATCGTGGAGTTGGGCGAGTGGCAGCGAACCCTGCGCGCCCAGTTCCCGATCATCACCGCACACCCGGAACTGGCCTATCTGGACAGCGCGGCCACCGCCCAGAAGCCGCAGGCAGTGCTGGACGCCGTTCACTCCTACCTCACCACCACCAACGCCAACGCCGGCCGCGGCACCTATCCCTGGGCCAACCGGACCACGGACCTGGTCGAGCAGGCCCGCGACCGGGTGAAGCGGTTCCTCGACGACGCCGCTCCCGAACGCTCGACCGTGCACTTCACGAGCGGCACCACCGAGGGCCTGCACACCGTCGCCCGCGACTGGCTGCCCGAACTCCTCGCCGACGGGGACGAGATCGTCGTCCCCGTCGCCGACCACGAGGCCAACATCGCGCCCTGGCTGGAGGTCCAACGGCACCTGGCGGCGCGGGGCGTCCACATCCGCGTACGGCCGATGCCGTACCAGCGGTCGTCCGGCGACTACGACCACATCGCGCTCGCGGAACTCGCGGGCCCACGCACCCGCTTCGTAGCCGTCAGCCACGTACACCACGTGTACGGCGGCAACATGAACGTCCATCGCATCCGCCAGGCCGTCGGCCCGGACGCGGTCATCTGTCTGGACGCCGCCCAGAGCGTCGGCCATCTGCCCGTGTCCGTCGCCGACCTCGACGTCGACTTCCTGGTCTTCTCCGGGCACAAGGCCATGGCACTGCCCGGCACGGGAGCCGTCTGGGCCCGTCAGTCACGTGGACCGCACTTCGCGCCGGGCGGCTGGTCGGGCACCCCCAACACCGTAGGGATCGCCTCCCTCACCGCCGCCCTGGACTGGCTGGACACCGCCGGCACCGACCGGATCGAACGGTGGACTCTCGCCCTGGCGGCCCGGCTCACCGAGGGCCTGCGCCACCTCGACGCGTACGAGATCCTCGGCTGCCAGAAGAGCCTGGCCGCCGACTCGTCCGTGCAGCGGCGCCAGGGCATCGTCACCTTCCGCCACCACGCCGTGGACTCCGGGGACCTCGGGTTCATCCTCTTCAGCCACGGCTTCATGGTCCGCTCCGACCAGCACTGCCAGGGCGGCGCGGGGGAGCGGACCGGCTCGGTGCGGGTGAGTCTGCACGTCCACAACACCGCCGAGGAGATCGACCGACTGCTGGAGGTCCTCGCCGCGCTCGGGTGACGTACCGCCATTAGAGGGAATGGGAACCGTTTCCACCTGTAGGGTCTGGCGCAGACGGTGCGGGACAGGTGCGGAACGGCGAGGTGCACTACGGGATGGGGTTGAGCCTGGCGACGGCGGAGCGGTGGGTGGAGCGCTGGGAGCGTCAGCAGCAGCGGTACGCCGTGGACCGCGAGGAGCGTTTCACGGTGATCGCCGACGTGGTGGAGCAGTCCGTGGCGGGAGTCCCGGGCCGACCGTCGGTCGTCGACCTCGGCTGCGGACCCGGCTCCCTGGCGGCCCGGCTCGCCCGCAGGATGCCGTACGCCGACATCGTGGCCGTGGACATGGACCCGCTGCTGCTGGAGCTGGCCCGCACCCACCACGCGGACGCGGCACGCTACGTGGACGTGATGATCGGCGCGCCGGACTGGACCCACGCCCTGGGTCTCGACCGCCCGTTGGACGCGGCCGTGTCGACGACGGCCCTGCACTACCTGGACCCGGACGCCCTGCACCGCACCTACCGGCAGCTCGCGGGCCTGCTGCGCCCCGGGGGCGTCCTGGTCAACGGCGACCACTTTCCGCACGACGACTCCGCGCTCGCCGCGCTGGCCGGGTGCGTCGGCCGCCGGCACGCCGAGCGTGGACAGGTCCTGGCGCACGAGGACTGGGCCGCCTGGTGGACGGCTGTCGCGCGGGACCCGGAGCTGACCGACCTGCTCGCCGAGCGCCGACGCCGGCAGGCGGCCGTCACCGGCGGCGGCGCGAGCCCCGGTACCGGCGGCGCCCCCTGCCTGTCCGTGTCCGCGCACGAACGGCTGCTGCGGCAGGCGGGATTCAGTCACGTCGGCGCCGTCTGGCAGTACGGCGACAGTCACGTCCTCGTCGCGATCCGCTGACCGGACCGGGACCGCGCGTTACCAAGCACAGCTAAAGGATTCATCATCCACCTTGACAGTGTGCGTGCTGTTTCGCGACGTTTGAGCTCGCCACAAAGTTCGACATGGGGGAATCAGTGGCGAGGCGCCCAAAAAGCGTCTCTTGGGGGATTTTTTGGGGGGAGCGGTCGCCATGCGATCCACGCACGCCATCACGATTCACAGACCCGAGGAGCTGGACGAGTCGCTGCGCCGGGCGTGGCACCGGGCCATGGACGAGTCGCCCGAGTACGCCAACCCCTTCCTGGCGCCGGAGTTCGCGACCGGAGTCGGCAGACACCGCCGCGGCGCGCAGGTGGCGGTGCTGCACGAGAACGGAGAGGCCGTCGGCTTCCTCCCGTACGAGCGCACTCCGCTCGGCGTCGGCCGGGCCATCGGCCTCGGTCTCTCCGACTGCCAGGCCCTGGTGCACCGGCCGGGCGTCACCTGGGACACCCGGGGACTCCTGCGGGCCTGCGGACTGTCCGTGTTCGAGTTCGACCACCTCGTCGAGGAGCAGAAGCCCTTCGCCCCGTACGTCACCGGGACGTTCGCCTCCCCCGTGCTCGATCTGCGGCCCGGCGACGGCAGCTACGCCGAGTGGCTGCGCGCCACCTACCCGGGGCAGGCCAAGACGACGTTGAAGAAGGAGCGCCGCCTGGGCCGTGACGTGGGCGAAGTGCGGTTCGTGTACGACGAGCGCGATCCACGCATGCTGCGCACCCTCATGCGCTGGAAGTCCGCCCAGTACCGCAGGACAGGGCGGATGGACCGGTTCTCCAAGCCGTGGATCGTCGACCTCGTGGACCATCTCTTCCAGGTCCGTGAGGAGCACTTCACCGGCATCCTGTCCGTGGTCTACGCCGGGGACCGGCCGGTCGCCGCGCACTTCGGACCGAGGTCGCGTACGGTCTTCGCGGCCTGGTTCACCGCGTACGACCCCGAGTTCGGCTACTACTCGCCCGGACTGATGATGCATTTACGGCTGGCCGACGCCGCCGGCCGGGACGGCGTGACCCTCATGGACTGGGGGCGCGGCGAGAAGGAGTACAAGGACTGGCTCAAGACCCGCGAGTTGCGGGTGGCCGAGGGATTCGCGGTACGCCCGCACCCGGTGGCTGCGGCGCACCGGCTGTGGCGCAGACCGGTGCGCGGCCTGAGAAACACGGTCCTGGCCCACCCGAGGCTGCGCGAGCCCGCGGACCGGCTGCTGAAGACCGTGGGCACCCTGCGCACCTCGGGCCTGACCCACTCGGGCGAAGCGGGAGCCCGCGCCCGCTGAACGGGCCCACTCCCGCCCGCCCTTCCCTTCTCCGAGTCCTTCCCGCGCCCCGCCGTCGTTCCGCCACGCCCCCTCGCGGTCCCCGTCACCCCGAGCGGGCGGCCCCGAACGACGTTCGCGCGCGCAAGCCCGCCCAGGGCGACCCTTCGCCGGACCCTTCCACGGAAGAGGTGACCATGCCGTACGGATCGCGGCTCGCCGCGATGATGACACGGCGCATCGGACGCGAATGCGTCTACACGCCCTCGGCCCGACTGGCCCTGTACCTGGCGCTGCGCCGCTGGTGCAGGCCCGGCGCACGGGTCCTGATGTCCCCGGTGAACGACGACGTGATCCTCTTCGTCGTCCTCGCGGCGGGACTGCGCCCCGTCCAGGCCCCCGTGTCCCCCTGGGACGGGAACATCGACCCGGCCGCCGTGCCCGACTCCACCTGGCGCAACGTGGACGCAGTCCTGACCACGAACCTGTACGGCCTGCCGGACCGGGTCGTCGAACTGCGCCGCCGCTGCGACGAGTTGGGGATCCCCCTCTTCGAGGACGCGGCCCACGCCATCGGCACGCACGTCGACGGGCAGCCCATCGGCACCTTCGGAAGCGCGGCCGCGTTCAGCCTGTCCAAGCACGTGGCGGCCATGGCCGGCGGCTTCCTGGCCGTCGAGGACGCACGCACCCGACGCGAGCTGGAACTCCTGCGCGACGACCTGCTGACCCCACGCCGCCTGCGTGACGACCTGTCCACCACTCTGCGCCCGCTGGCCCGCTCCGCCGTACGCACCCTCCACCTCGTGCGCCCCGTGTGGCGCACCATGCAACGTCTCGGCCTGCTGGAGCGCGACGCCTTCCGCATGGCCCTGCACGCCCCCCGCCTCGCCGGCAGCGCCCACCACGCGCCCAGCCTCGCCGCCTACGAACCCTGGGTACGGGTCGACCTGCACGGTTTCCGCACCCGCCACGGAAGCCTGGTCCGGGGCCAGTTGGAGCTGCGGTTGGCCCTGCTCGACGGCGATCTGGCCCGACGCAGGGCCGGCGTCTCGCTCCTGTCGGGCACCACCTGGGCCACCCAGGCGCTGCGCGATCACCCCGACGACGGCCCGCCCTCCCTCTTCCGCGTGCCGCTCCTGGTCCACGACCGCGACGCACTCCTCGAACGCCTCGTCGACCACGGCGTGGTCGCCGGCTACGTCTACGACCCCCCGCTCGACGACTACGCGGGCGCCGAGTTCACCGAACCGTCCCCCGCCCCCGAAGCGGCCCGCTGGTTCGCCGCACACGCGCTTCCGGCCGACCCCCTCGCTGCCCGCAGGATCGAGGCGGCCCTCACGAAGGAACGAGCGACCCCGGCCCACCCACCCTTGTCGGCCCACCTGCCCGAACCCGACCCGACGACCGCTCCACCGACGCCCCTGGGCCATTAGGCCCTGCCCAAGTCGAGAACGGTTCGGCCGCGCCGCCAAGGGACGCGGGGCTGTACCGATATGCGGCTCCGCCGCGCGGGCGCGACCAGCCGCGACGAACCCGCAGACAGGCGACGACCAATCGCGGCACCCACCTCCCCCGCCTACCCTGAAAACGTGGCCCGGTCCAACGACGAGGTCGCCGCGCTCCTCCAGGAGTACGCGGACCTGATCTCCATCACCGGAGGAGACGCGTTCCGGACGCGTACCTACGAGAAGGCCGCCCGGTCGATCGGCGGCTATCACGCCGACGTGTCCACGCTCGACGTCAAGAAACTCCAGGAGATCCCCAACGTCGGCAAGTCGACCGCCCAGAAGATCATCGAGTACTTCACCACCGGCAAGGTGTCCGCCGTCGAGGAACTGCGGGCGAAGATCCCCGCCGGTGTCCGGCAGCTGACGGCGATCCCGACGCTCGGCCCGAAGAAGGCCCTGGTCATCTACGAAGAGCTCGGCATCTCCACGACCGAGGAACTGGCGGACGCCATCCACGAGGAGCGGCTGCGCGACCTGAAGGGGTTCGGGCCGAAGACCGAGGAGAACATCCTGCACGGCATCGGCCTGCTCCAGTCCTCCGGCGACCGGGTCCTGATCGACGTCGCCATGAGCCTCGCCGAGGACATCGTCGCCGAGATGTCGCAGGTCACCGGCTGCAAACGCTGCTCCTACGCCGGTTCCCTGCGCCGCGTGCGCGAGACCGTCGGCGACATCGACATCCTCGTCGCGGCGAAGAAGCCGGAGCCGGTCATGCGGGCCTTCACCGAGCTGCCGTACGTCGCGGAGGTCATCGCGCACGGCGCGAAGAAGACGTCGATTCGCACCAGCAAGGGCCTCCAGGTGGACCTGCGGGTCGTACCGCCGGACTCCTGGGGCGCGGCGATGCAGTACTTCACCGGCTCGAAGGCGCACAACATCCGCACCCGCGAGATGGCCGTACACCAGAAGCTCAAGCTCTCCGAGTACGGGCTCTTCGACACCGAGACCGGCAAGAAGATCGTCTCCGAGACCGAGGAAGAGGTGTACGCCCGCCTCGGCCTGCCCTGGATCCCGCCCACCCTGCGCGAGGACCGCGGCGAGATCGAGGCCGGGCTGCGCGGCGAGCTGCCCGAGCTGGTCCAGGAGCAGGACATCCGCGGCGATCTGCACACCCACACCGACCTCACCGACGGGCTCGCCCCGCTGGAGGAGATGGTCGCCGCGGCCGCCGAGCGCGGCTACGCCTACTACGCGGTCACCGACCACGGCCCCGACATGGCCATGCAGCGCATGACCGACGAGCGGATCCTGGCCCAGCGCGAACGCGTCCGTGAGCTCGACGGCGCGTACGGCAAGCGGGGCAGGCGCGGCGGCATGCGGCTGCTGCACGGCGCCGAGCTGAACATCGGGCCCGACGGCGACGTGGACTGGCCGCCGGAGTTCCTCGCCGGCTTCGACCTCTGCGTGGCCTCGGTGCACTCCCACTTCAACCAGGCGCGTGACGCACTGACCCGACGGATCGTCCGGGCCTGCGAGAACCCGCACGTCCACATCATCGGCCACCCCACCACCCGCCTCCTCGGCAAGCGCCCCGGCATCGACGTCGACCTCGACGCCGTCTTCGTCGCTTGCGCCCGCACCGGCACCGCGCTGGAGATCAACTCCCATCCCGACCGGCTCGACCTGCGCGACGAGGACATCCTGAGGGCGAGGCGGCACGGCGTGAAGTTCGCCGTCGACAGCGACGCCCACGCCGTCGTCCACCTGGCCAACCTGCGCTACGGCGTCGGCACGGCACAGCGCGGCTGGCTCACCAAGGACGACGTGATCAACACCTGGCCGCTGACCCGGCTGCGGCGCTTGTTGAACAAGGGCTGACCTCCGGGGACGGGCTGCGGAGGGCGTCGAAGGCGGCCCGCCCTCGCTCGTGTTCAAGTCGTGCAGGTTGAAACTCGTAGGAATCAAGGGCTTGTAGCGAGATTTGACGAGGGTTAATTTAACCGTCACTCGAAGCCGGGCCCGGGCTCCCGAGGGCTGTTCCCTGCGTGTTCGCCTTTTCACCGAGGAGTCGTGCCATGCCAGTAGACAAGGTCCAGATGTCGCGCCGAGGGTTCCTCGGTATCGGAGTCGCGGCCGGGGTCGTGACGCTCACCGCGTGCGGTTCGGGCAGCGGAAGTTCGAGCGGCCCGCTGGTCATGACCGTCTGGGGCGGCGACGCCGACCGCAAGACGTACCAGAAGCGCATCGACCTGCTGGTGAAGAAGTACCCGGAGCTGAAGGTCAAGCTCCAGCTGATACCCAGCGACGCGTACGCGCAGAAGGTGCAGACGATGATCGCGGGCGGCGGCGGCCCGGACATCATGCAGGTCGCCGAGAGCGTCAACACCTACTCCAGCAAGAACCAGCTCCTGCCCCTCGACGACCTCGCCAAGAAGGCGGGCCTCGACACCGGGAAGCGGTTCGGCCCGGTCGGGTCCATCTACACGTACGAGGACAAGCTGTACGCGATCCCGGACCGCTCCGGCGCGATCACCGTGTACTACAACAAGGACCTGTTCGCGAAGAAGGGCATCGAGGCGCCCACGGCCGAGTGGACCTGGGACGACGCGCTCGCCGCCTTCAAGGAGCTCACCGTCCCGGGCAAGCAGTGGGGTTACACGGGCGCCGAGTGGTTCCCGCAGTGGTGGAGCCTCGCGTACCAGAACGGCGGCACCATCATCGACGCCGACGGCCGCCCCGCCGTCGACAGCGACGAGGTCGTCGAGGCGCTGCAGTGGGCCGGCGACCTGGTCTTCAAGCACAAGGTGGCGCCCAGCAAGGCGGACTACGCCGACATGGGCTCCGAGGTCGGCGGCGACCAGGCCTTCCCGATGCAGAAGTGCGCCACGCACGCCAACGGCTTCTGGGTCACCGCCGGTCTGACCGACGCCAAGTTCGCATGGGACATCGCGCCGATCTGGCGCGGCAAGAAGCAGGCCGTGTCCGCTTTCGGCAGCGGCCTGGCCATCTCCCGCACCTGCAAGCAGCGCGACAACGCCTTCAAGGCGATCGACTTCCTCACCTCGGACGCGGCGCAGCGGCAGATCATCGACGACGGCGAGGACGTGCCGGCCAGCCTCGCGGTGCAGCAGAGCGAGGCGTTCCTCAAGCCCGCGTGGATGAAGAACGACGTCAACATGGGGGCGTTCGCGGAGTCCAGCGACTTCATCTTCCGCGCGCCGTTCATCCCCGAGTGGAACGAGATGACGTCGGCCATCGACTCCGGCCTGGCGAACTTCTGGCTCGGCAAGGAGAGCGCCAAGAAGGCGCTGACCGCCCTGCAGAAGGACCTCGAGTCCATCATCAAGTCCGCGGGATGACCGGCGATGGCGACCCTGACGAAGACGGCCTCGACGGCGGTCCCGAAGACCGGGACGTCCTCGAAGCGGCGACGCCGTGAGGCGCTCTGGTTCTATCTGTTCGTCTCGCCGTGGGTGATCGGATTCCTGGTCTTCCTGTTCGGGCCGATGATCGCGTCGGTCTACTACTCGATGACCGACTGGGACTCGTTCACCGCGCCCACCTGGATCGGGCTGCAGAACTACGTCACGCTGCTCACCGACGACCCCAGGTTCTGGCGGACGCTGTGGCACACCTTCTACTACGCGGCGGTCTCCGTCCCGCTCGGCCTGGTGCTCGGCCTGTGGCTGGCGAATCTGCTCAACAAGCAGGTACGCGCCCGGAAACTGCTGCGTACCCTGATCTATCTGCCGACCCTGGTGCCGCTCGTCGCCACGGCGATGATCTTTCGTCAGGTACTTGCCCCGAACGGCCCGCTCAATGACGCCCTCGGCCTGTTCGGCGTCTCCGGGCCGGCCTGGCTGCTCGACGGCGACTGGGCGATCCCCGCACTGGTCGTGATGTCGGCATGGAGCGCGGGCGCCGCGACGGTGCTGCTGCTCGCCGCCATGAAGGGCATCCCGAAGGAGCTGTACGAGGCGGCCGAGGTCGACGGAGCGGGCGCGGTACGGCAGTTCTGGAGCATCACACTGCCGCACCTGACCCCGATCATCTTCTTCAACCTGATCATGGGGATGATCGGCGCCTTCCAGGTCTTCGCCCAGGTGTACATCCTGGTGCCGAAGGGCAAGCTGCGCGCCGCCTACGACGGGGCCGAGACGATGGTGCCTTACCTCTTCGACGAGGCCTTCGGCAACTACCACATGGGCTACGCGTCGGCGATCTCCTGGCTGCTGTTCCTCGTGGTCCTCGTCTTCACACTGATCGCATTCCGCACCGCCCGGCGCTGGGTGTTCTACGAAACCGAGGTGAAGTGATGACCGGCCTCCTGACCACCCCGGCGCCGCAGCGGACGCGAGGGAACGGCTCGCAGCGCAAGGCCCGTGGGGGACCGGGACCCGGCACGGTACGGGCGTTCCGGGCCACCCCGTTCACCTACGCGACGCTGATCATCGTGGCGGCGATCCTCACCATGCCGCTGGTGTTCGTCGGCTCCATCGCGCTCTCCAGCGACGCGACGGTGAACACCAACTCCTTCACCCTGTTCCCGACCGAGTTCCACTGGGAGAACTTCAGTCGCGTCTTCGGCTCCGAACTGCCGATGGGCCGCTTCCTGATCAACTCCGTGATCATCTCGCTCTGCTCGGTCGCCGGCCAGATGCTCTCCAGCGGACTGGTCGGCTATGCCTTCGCCCGGCTGCGGGCCCCCGGCAAGAACGCGTTGTTCCTGATCGTCATAGCCACCATGATGATCCCGACGCAGATCACGATGATCCCGCAGTTCATCCTCTTCCGGGACCTGGGCTGGGTGAACAGCTATCTGCCGCTGATCGTGCCGAACTTCTTCTCCAACGCCTTCAACGTCTTCCTGGTACGGCAGTTCGTCTCCCGGCTGCCCAGCCAGCTCGACGAGGCGGCCATGGTCGACGGCCTCGGGTTCTTCGGCATCTACCGGCGGATCATGCTGCCGATGCTGTGGCCGGTGCTGATCGCGATCGGCATCTTCACCCTGACCCACACCTGGGGCGACTTCATGGGGCCGCTGATCTATCTCAACGACGAGTCCAAGATGCCGCTGTCCCTGGGCATCCAGTACATCACCAGCACCTCGGCGGCGGGCCAGTCACCGGCGTGGAACCTGGTCATGGTCGGTTCGGTCCTGCTCGCCCTGCCCATGATCATCGTCTACTACCTGGGCCAGAAGTACCTGTACGAGATGGACATCAGCGGCGGAAGCGCGGGAGTGAAGTGACCACCATTCATGTGGACGGCAAGGGCGTGTGGATCGACGGCCGTCCCCGTACGCTGCTGTGCGCGTCCCTGTTCTACTTCCGCCTCCCCAGGGAGCAGTGGCGCGAACGGCTCGCACAGGTCCGGGCGTCGGGGTACCAGTGCATCGACGTCTATCTGCCCTGGAACTTCCACGAGTTGGCGCCCGGCCGCTGGTCCTTCGAGGGCCGGCGGGACGTCGCCGCATTCCTGGACCTCGCGCGGGAGGCGGGCCTGTACGTCATCGCGCGGCCCGGCCCTTACATCTGCTCCGAGTGGGACGGCGGTGCGCTGCCGGCATGGCTGGGTCTGGACCCGGAACTGAGGGTCCGCCAGAACGACCCCCGCTACCTGGAGAAGGTCACCGCGTGGCTCGACCAGGTGCTGCCGCTGCTGGCGGAGCGCCAGTACGGGGCGGGCGGTTCGGTGATCATGGTGCAGTTGGAGAACGAGCTGGACTTCTTCGACTGCGCGGACCGCCCCGGGTACATGACCGCCCTGCGGGACACGGCACTTCGGCACGGCATCACCGTGCCGCTGATCGCCTGCTCCGGACAGGGCGACCTCGCGGGCGCCACCGGTGACGTGGACGCCGTCGTACCGGCCTGCAACTTCTACCCGGACGACGACTCCCCGGACATCGAGGCCGAGGTGCGCCGTTACGCGGCCCTGGTCGCGGAGCGCGGGGTGCCGCTGCTGGTCACCGAGACCAACCGGCGCCACCGCACGCTGCGGCGGCTGCTGGCGAGCGGCGCCAAGCTGATCGCACCGTATCTCCAGTCGTCCGGCTGGAACTTCGGGTACACCCCGTCGAGCGGCAACTGGGGCCGCCCCGGCAACTTCATGAGCCACGGCTACGACTTCGGCGGATACGTCACGTCCACCGGCGTGGCCCGCCCGGAGTACGCCGAGGCGCAGGTGCTCGCACGCGTCGTCGAGGTGTGGGGCGACCGGCTGGCGCTCGCCGTCCCGGGGGCGGCGGACACCGAGGTGACCTGCGACTTCCCGACGAGCTCGGAGTCGGCCGCCCTGGACCTGCCGGAGGGCGGCCGCCTGGTGGCCGTACCGCATCTCGGAACGGAGCCGGGCACGGCGGTCGTTCGGGGCGTGCAGGTCGCGGTCGCGCCGGGATCGTGCCCGCTGATGGCGGTCGACGTACCGTTGCGCCCCTGGGGCTCGGCGGCGACCCTGACGCTCGCCTCGGCGGATCTCGTAGCCGCGACGGACGGGGTGCTGGTGTTCTCCTCCGACGTGCCGGTCACCGTCGTACTGGACGGGGCGCGGACCGAGATCCCGGTGTCCGACAGCATGGCCGTGGCGGGAGTGACGCTCGTCGTGCTGTCGTCGGCGGACGCCGCGCGGCTGCGGTCGGTCGACCCCGACGGCACCGTGCACCTCACCGACGCGCCGCAGCAGCCGGAGAAGGCCGCGCGCACCGCCGTGCGCGAGGTGCGGCGACGGTCCGACACGGCACCCGAGAAGCCGGCCGGGCTGCACGCGTTGCCGCCCACGCTGGAGTCGCTCGGGCTGTACCGGGGCCGTGGCGTCTACCGCACCACCACGGATCTGACGGGCGTCGACGCGCTGCTGCTCACCGGCGCCGCCGACATCGTCGACCTGACGGTGGCGGGCCGGACGCACCCGCCGATCGCCGGGTTCGGCGCGGCGCGGCGCATCGACGTGCGGGACGTGACGGGCAGCGTCGCGATCGAGGCCGTCGTGGAGATCTGGGGCCACGCCAACTTCGACGACGCCCGTCTGCCCGCGCTCCGACTCGGCGCACTGCGAGGCCTCGGCACCCTCTGGAAGGTCAGGGACACGACGGACGTCTCGGCCCTGTGGACGGTCCACGGCCACTGGGCCGGGACACCCGCGCCCACCCGGGTGCTCGGTGGCTGGAGCAGCACCCGCGTCGCCGCACCGCTCACCTACACCCGTACCGTCCACTCGCCCACCCCTTCCGCGCTGCATCTGCGCGGGGTCGTCGAGCCACTGCGGGTGGGCGTGGACGACGGGGAGCCGGAGACCGTCCACACCGAGAACCCCTGGGTGCCGCTGACCGCCGGCACCCACCGGATCTCGGTCACGCTGCCGCACCACCCGAGCGGCCCCGGCCTGCGCGCCGAACTGCTCACGCTCGAAGCCGTACGGGACTGGTCGTGCGCGGCGCAGGACGACGAACTGCTGACCGCCTTCGCCGCCGGCTCCGGCCGCACCGAGGAGGTACGACTCCCGCTGGCGCTGAAACCGGGGGAGGAGGCATGGCTCGACGTCGACCTCCCGGTCTCGCCGGACGGTTGTCTGGTCCGGCTCGACGCCACGCAGGTCCGGGTGACCGGATGGGCCGGCGGCGAGTGCGTGGGGCGCGTCTGGTCCGGCGACCGGCCCGACTTCTCGGGCGGTGACCCCGACGCGCTCTGGGTACCGCCGAACTGGCCGGGCCTGACCCTGCTCGCCCAGGGTATTGAGGGGCGTGAGACGCCGGAGATCCGTACGCTGTGGCTGGGGGGACCGACCGACTGAGGGGGAGCACCGGTGGCCCGGCACACGGCCCGAGACGTCCGCAGCGAGAACCGTTTCGAGGTGCTGCACGCACTGTTCGACCTCGGACCGTCCTCCCGCCAGGAACTCGCCCGGCACACGGGCCTCAGTCAGGCCACCGTGACGACGCTGGTCGGCGGATTCCTGGCGGAGGGCGTCCTGCACATCGCCGCCGTGGAGCGCAACGCCGTGGGACGGCCGTACGAACGGCTCACGATCAACCCGGACCGCGGCCGCATCGTCGGTGTCGACGTCGCCGAGACCTACGTGGACGCCACGGTGTACGACCTCGCGCTCGGCGTCCTCGCACGGCACGAGGTGTCCCTCGACGAGCACCAGAACGATCAGCCGTACGTCGTCGACGGCATCGTCGGCGCGATCGAGTCCGCCCTGGACGCGGACGGGACCGGGCGCGAGCGGATCGTGGGAGTCGGGGTCAGCATGCCGGGCCATGTGCAGCACGACGCCGGGGTCTCCGTCTTCGCGCCGAACTGGAACTGGCACGACGTCCACATCGAGGAACTGCTGGCCGAGCGGCTGCGGTTGCCGGTGTACGTCGACAACCCGCTCAAGGCGGCGATCCTGTCCGAGATGTGGTTCGGCGTCGGACGCGTCGTCGACAGCATGGCCGTGGTCAACATCGGCACCGGAGCCGGAGCCGGCATCGCCATCGAGGGCACCCTGGTCCGCGGCATCACCAACAACGCCGGCGAATGGGGACACACTCTCCTGATGCTGGACGGCCGCCCGTGCCGCTGCGGCCGACGCGGGTGCGTGGAGGCGTACGTCGGCGCTCCCGGCCTGGAGACGACGCTGGCCGAGATCGACCCGTCCCATCCGGCGCTGGGACAGCCCGGGCAGCGGGACTTCGTCGCGTCCGTCGCCGCCGGTCTGACCGCGGGGGACCCGGTGCTGCGCGAGCTCGTCCGGCGCACCGGCCGCTGTCTCGCCGCCGCCCTCGGCGACCTCGTCAATCTGCTCAACGTCCCGAAGGTGACGCTCACCGGCTGGCTGCCCATGATGCTGGCCCCGTGGCTGGTCCCCGCCGTACGGGACGAACTGCCCCGTCATGTGCTGCCGGGTTCCCTGCCCGGTCTGACCGTCGAGGTGTCCGAGGTGCCCGGAAACTCCGTGGGCCTGGGCATGGCCGCCTTCACCCTGGAGCAGTTCCTGGCCCGGCTCGGCCTGGTCAGCCAGGCCAGGACCCGGCCGCAGCCTGCTGCCGAGACCGCCGAGCCGATCGGCTGACGCGCCCGCCCGACGGCCCGCCGCCGTACCGGGGCACGCCACCCCGCCGCTCCTCGACCGTTCGTGATCTTCATCCCGTTTGAGTGCCCGCCCGGAAGGGGAGCGTGCCGGGGGTGAGCCGAGCCGAACAGTCAGGCTTTGCTCATGTCGCCGCAGAGGGGTTGTCCTGACATTCGCTCCCTGCCTAGGGTCGCCCTCGAAGTGCAAGCGCTTTCTGAGCGGGCTGTCCGCCGGCCGTCCGAGGAGAACTGCATGTCCCCACGCCCTGCCCGCCGTCGCGTCGCCGTGATCGGCACCGGCGCCATCGTCAGCGGCAGCCATCTCTCCGCCCTGAGACACCACGCGGACCGCGTGGAGCTGGTCGCCGCCGTCGACGTGGACCAGGCCCGGCTGGACGCCTTCCGGGAGCTCGCGGGCGCGGACGTCGCCGGGTACACCTCGACGGACGCCATGCTGGACGCCGTACGCCCCGACCTGGTCCTGATCGGCACGCCTCCCTCCCTGCACCGGGAGCAGACGGTCGCCGCGCTCAAGGCGGGCGCCTGGGTGCTGTGCGAGAAGCCGCTGTGCCTGTCCCTCGCCGAGTACGACGACATCGCGGCGGCCGAGGAGGCGTCGGGCGCGTACGCCTCGGTCGTCTTCCAGCACCGCTACGGCTCCGGCGCCGTGCACGCCCGCGAGCTGATCGCGAGCGGTGAGCTGGGCGCCCCGCTGGTCGCGCACTGCCAGACGACCTGGCACCGCGACGCCGCGTACTACGCGGTGCCGTGGCGCGGACGCTGGGCCACCGAGGGCGGCGGGCCGACGATGGGCCACGGCATCCACCAGTTCGACCTGCTGCTGCATCTGCTCGGGCCGTGGGCGGAGATCCGGGCCATGGCCGCGCGCCTGGTCCATGACACCGAGAGCGAGGACGTCTCCACGGCCCTCGTCCGGTTCGAGAACGGCGCCCTCGCCACCGTCGTCAACAGCGTCCTCTCCCCACACGAGGTGAGCCGCATCCGCGTCGACTGCGCCGACGCCACGGTCGAACTCACCCACCTGTACGGCCACCGCAACGACGACTGGGTCTACACCCCCGCCCCGCACGTCCCCTCCGAGCGTGCCACCGCCTGGCGCACCCCCGCCGCGGACCTGCCCAGCTCGCACACGGCACAGCTCGGCGCCCTCCTCGACGCCCACGACAACGGTGTCCGGCCCCCGGGCAGCGGCCCCGACGCCCGGGCCACCCTCGACTTCGCCGCCGCCCTCTACAAGGCCGCCTTCACCGGCAGCCCGGTGCACGCGGGGGAGATCCGGCCCGGCGACCCCTTCTACCCGGCCATGCACGGAGACCACCCCCACTGGGCCCCCAAGGAGCGCGCATGAGCATCCGCGTCACCCACGCGCACGGCGACCACGTCGCCGTCACGGCCGCGAACGGCACCGAGATCCTGCGGTACGTCTACCGCCCCGACCCGGAGGCCTTCGAGTCCCGCAAGCCGTACGCCCACCCCGTGCGCACCCTCGCCGGACACACCGTGACCGGCTACCGGCCGAGCGACCACCGCTGGCACAAGGGCCTGCAGATGACGGCGAGTCATCTGTCCGGGCAGAACTTCTGGGGCGGCAACTGCTATGTCCACGGCCAGGGTTACCTGCCCCTGCCCGAGCGGGTCGGCTCCATGCGGCACGACGGCTTCGGCGAGTTCACGGTCGAGGACGACCGGCTCGCGTTCACCGAGGAGCTCACCTGGGTGGAGCACGGCGGCGCGGAGTGGGCGCGCGAGCTGCGCGGGCTGACCGTCCACTCGGTGGACGAGGAGGCCGGCGCCTGGGCGCTGGACTGGTCGATCGAACTCACCAACGTCCGTGCCGAGGCCCTGCGGTTCGGGTCCCCGACCACCGAGGGCCGGGAGCTGGCCGGTTACACCGGCCTCCAGTGGCGCGGCCCGCGCGACTTCACCGGCGGAACCGCCTTCGCACCGGAATCCGACGCCGACGCCGACAAGTTGATGGGCAGTCAGGGACCGTGGCTCGCCTTCACCACCGAGCACGACGACATCGACGGCCACTCCACGCTCGTGTTCGCGCACGCGCCCGAGAACGCGGACGCCGTCCACGAGTCCCACTGGTTCGTGCGCTCCGAACCGATCCCCACGGTCGCGTTCTCCTGGGCGTTCTTCGAGGAGTTCGCGCTGCCGCCGGGCGAGTCCTTCAGCTACCGCTACCGCGTCGTGTTCGCCGACGGGGCCTGGGACCGGGAGCAGGTGGCCGCCCACCTGGAGGGACTGCCGTGGTGAAGCCGAACCTGCCCCACCCGCTGCCCGGCGCCGTCGGCCTGTCCCACCTCAGCGCCTACGACTGGGAGGCCGCCGACGGCGTCTGCGGCGGCAGCCCGCATCTCCATCTGGTCTGCACGGAGGCATACGTCGTCACGGGCGGCCGGGGTGCCGTGCAGACGCTGAGCCCCGACGGCTACCGGGACATCCCCCTGGAGCCGGGCTCGGTCGCCTGGTTCACGCCCGGGACCGTGCACCGGATGGTGCAGGGCGGTGATCTGCGCATCACCGTGCTGATGCAGAACAGCGGGCTGCCCGAGGCCGGGGACGCGGTGTTCACCTTCCCGCCCGAGGTGCTCGCGGATCCGGAGCGGTATGCGGCGGTGGCGACCCTGCCACCCGGCACCGGCCCGGAGACGGCGGCTGCCGCGCGCCGCCGCAGGGACCTCGCCGTCGAGGGCTATCTCGCCCTGCGCGAGGCGCTCGTCGCCGGTGACAGCGGCCCGTATCTGGAGTTCCAGCGGGCCGCGGCCCGGCTGGTGCGGGCCAAGGTGCCGAACTGGCGGGAGCTGTGGCGGGCGGGCGCGCTGGCCACGGCTGAGCGCACGGGCGCCCAGCTCGACGCGCTGGAGGCGGGCGAGCCGGCGTATCTCGTCGACGCGACCGCGCACGAGGCCGGGCCCACCAGGCTCGGCGGGTTCGGGATGTGCGGCCGCCGGGACGAGTACAACCTGCCCGGGGTCACGCTGCCGTACCAAAGCGAGTAGCTCGCCCAGAGGAGCGAGGGGGGCCGAGGGGGGCCAACAGAAGGACCGAGGAGAGAAGAGGTGACCTCGGCATGCCCGGACACAGGACAAAGGGGTTCTGCGCGTCGGCCGCCGCACTCGTGCTCTGCGCGATGCTGGCCGGCTGTGGAGGATCCGGGGAGTCGGTCGGCGGCGGCAAGGTCGTGCTGCGCTACACGTGGTGGGGCAACCCCGACCGCGCGGAACGCACCGAGCAGGCCGTCGCCCTGTTCGAGAAACAGCACCCGGACATCCAGGTGCGGACGTCGTTCTCGTCCTACGAGGCCTACAAACAGAAGCTCGCCGTCCAGGCCTCGGGCGGCGACGCGCCCGACGTGATGCAGCTCGACTACCGGCAGATCGACCAGTACGCCTCCGGCGGCGTCCTGCTCGACCTCGCCGAACAGAAGGCCGTACTGCGCACCGGTGAGATCGACCCGGGGCTGCTCGCCACCGGCCGGCTGGACGACACGCAGTACGCGATCCCGCAGGGCCGCGGCACCGAGACGGTCGCCTACGACGTCGAGGCGTGGAAGGCGTCCGGCGTTCCGCTCCCGGGCCGGAGCTGGACCTGGAGCGAATGGGCCGACGCCATGCGCGCGTTGGCGAAGAAGACCGGCAAGCCCGGCTCCACCGACCCCGGCCAGAGCGAGGACTGCTTCGAGGTCTGGCTGCGCGGCCAGGGCAAGTCCCTCTACACCAAGGACGGCGGGCTCGGCTTCACCGCCGACGACCTGACCCGCTGGTGGACCTTCACCGACAAGCTCCGGCGCGAGGGCGTCGTCTCACCCGCCGAGCAGACCACCCAGCTCGACGGCTCCGTCGAGAACACCCCGCTCGGCCGCGGCGAAGCCGTCTCCGACCCCAACTGGGACGCCCCGGCCAGCGGTTTCCTCGCCCTCATACCGACCGGCGTCGCACTCGCCCCGATGCCGTCCGGCGAGGACGGTACCCCCGGCCAGTACTTCAAGCCGTCGATGTTCCTCGGAGTCGGGGCCACCACCGGTCATCCGAAGGAAGCCGCCCGGCTCGTCGACTTCCTCATCAACGACGAGCAGGCGGCGAAGATCCTCGGCGCCACCCGCGGTATCCCCGTCAACGAGTCCATCCGCGAGGAGACCGAGCCGCAGCTCAAGGACTTCGACAAGACGATCGCCGACTACCAGTCCTCCCTGGAAGGCACACTCAAGGACCCGCCCCAGGCCCCGCCCTCCGGCGACAACGCCCTTCAGGCCACCTTCCAGCGCGACTACGACCAGGTGTCGTACGAGCGCATGTCACCCCGCGAGGCGGCCCAGAACTACGTCACCGAGGCGAAGGCGGAGCTGAGGTCATGACCACCACCGACATCCCCGCGCCCGCCGCCAGGAAGCCGGGGGCCACCACCGCCCCGAAGCGCCGCCCCAAGCGCGAAAGCCAGGGCCCCGCCTGGGTGTTCCTCTCCCCGTGGGTGCTCGGCGCGATCGTCCTGACGCTGCTGCCGATGGCCGTGTCGCTGTACCTGTCCTTCACCGACTACGACCTGTTCGACCCGCCGCGCTGGGTCGGCCTGCGCAACTACGTCCAGATGTTCACCGAGGACCCGCGCTACTGGCGCTCGGTCGTGACCACCCTGACCTACGTCGTCATCGCCGTGCCCCTGCAACTGGCCCTCGCGCTGGCCGTCGCACTCGCCCTGAAGTCCATGAAACGCGGCAAGGGTTTCTACCGTTCCGCGTTCTACGCGCCCTCGCTGCTCGGCGCGTCGATGTCGATCGCCCTCGTCTGGCGCGCCGTCTTCAACGACGGCGGCACCGTGGACAACCTGCTCGGCACCGGCGGCTGGGTCAACAAGCCCGGCTGGGCGCTGCTCGCCGTGGCCCTGCTGACGGTGTGGCAGTTCGGAGCGCCCATGGTCATCTTCCTCGCCGGGCTCCAGCAGATCCCGAGCGAGCTGTACGAGGCGGCGGCCGTCGACGGGGCCGGGAAGTGGCGGCAGTTCGTGTCCGTCACGGTGCCGATGCTGTCCCCGGTGCTGTTCTTCAACCTCGTGCTCCAGACCATCCAGGCCTTCCAGGTCTTCACGCCGGCCTTCGCGCTGAGCGCGGGCAAGGGCGGCCCCGCCGACTCGACCCTCGTCTACACCCTCTACCTCTACGACCGCGGCTTCGTCGCCTCCCACATGGGCTACGCCTCCGCGATGGCCTGGGTGCTGCTGCTCGTCATCGGCGCCGTCACCGCGGTGCTGTTCCGCACCTCGCGCTCCTGGGTCTTCTACGCCTCCGAGGGGGACCGATGACCAGTACCACAACTCCCGTCATGCGCAAGCCCGTTGCCTGGGGCCGGATCGCCCTGCACGTCGGCTGTCTGGCCGCGCTGCTGGTCATGCTGTACCCGCTGGCCTGGCTGCTGGCGACCTCCCTCAAGCCCGCCGACGAGGTCATCGCCAGCCTCGACCTGCTGCCGAGCCATCTGGAGTGGTCGAACTACTCCACGGCCCTGGACGGCGTCAACGACGTGTCCATCTGGCGGCTGCTCGGCAACTCGCTGCTGATCGCGGGCGGCGCGGTCCTCGGCAACGTCATCAGCTGCTCGCTCGCCGCCTACGCCTTCGCGCGCCTGCGCTTCCGCTTCCGCGGGCCGCTGTTCGCCTTCATGATCGCCACGATCATGCTGCCGCACCACGCGGTGCTGATCCCGCAGTACATCATCTTCAACCAGCTCGGCCTGGTGAACACCTACTGGCCGCTGATCCTGCCGAAGTTCCTCGCCACGGAGGCCTTCTTCGTCTTCCTCATCGTCCAGTTCATGCGCGGACTGCCGCGGGAGCTGGAGGAGGCGGCCCGCATCGACGGCTGCGGTCCCTTCCGCAGCTTCTTCAAGGTCGTCCTGCCGCTCACCCGTCCCGCGCTGATCACCACGGCGATCTTCACCTTCATCTGGACCTGGAACGACTTCTTCACCCAGCTCATCTATCTCTTCGACCCGGACAAGTTCACCCTGACCCTCGCCCTGCGGTCGTTCGTGGACGCGTCCAGCACCTCGGCGTTCGGCCCGATGTTCGCGCTGTCCGTGATCGCGCTGCTGCCGATCGTGCTGTTCTTCCTCGCCTTCCAGCGGCTGCTGGTGGAGGGCATGGCCAGCTCCGGGCTCAAGGGGTGAACGGCATGGGAACACGTGAGCCGGGCGAGGTCTTCGGGCCCCGGATGACCCTGTTCGCCGACGTGCTGAGCGTCGGCCTCGCCACGGCCGTGGCATGCCTGCCCCTCGTGACGGCGCCGGCCGCGCTGTCGACAGCGTGCGCGGTGCTGCGGGGCGCCGGGGAGGGGCAACCGGCGACCGCCGGACGGTACTTCGCGCTGCTACGGCGGCGGCTGCGGCCCGGCGACCTCGCGGCGGGCGCCCTCGCCCTCCTGGGCGCGCTGCTGCTCGCCGCCGATCTGGCGCTCGCCGGGGCGGGGCTGCCGGGGGCGCCGCTGTTCGCGGTGGCGGCTGCTGCCATCGGCGCGGCCGCCCTGGTCGTCGGCCTCGGGGCCTGCGCCCGCCCCGAGTCGCTCACCGACTGGCCGGCGGCGCTGCGGCAGGCCGCCCGGGACTCGGTGCGGGACCCGGGCGGCAGCGGACTGGTGCTGCTCGCGGTGGCGACGGCGGTGCTGTGCGCGTGGATGCTGGTGCCGCTCGCGTTCCTGGCCCCGGGTCCGTTGGCCTTGGCGCTGACTGCCGTTCATGTCCGACGGACCGGCATGTCCAAGAGTTAAGGGCGCATTTGAGGTACATGCGGTGTGAAGGATGGTTGGCGCGTCAATCATCTTGTCATGAACCTGCGACCCGACGGACGGGTCGCAGTCTCATGGAGGTGTGGAATGCACCGCAGACTCGCCACCGCACTGACCACCTCGACCCTGGCCCTCGGCACGGTCCTCGGCGCCGCCTCGGCCGCCGGGGCCGCACCCGCCGACAAGCCCCAGGTCCTCGCCGGCTGGACCCAGACCAGCGCGTCCAGCCACAACGCCTGGGTCGCCGCCCGCGCCAACCAGTCCGCCTGGTCCGCCTACGGCTTCGACTGGTCCACGGACTACTGCTCCTCCTCGCCCGACAACCCCTTCGGCTTCCCGTTCTCCACGTCCTGTGCCCGGCACGACTTCGGCTACCGCAACTACAAGGCGCTGGGCACCTTCAGCGCCAACAAGTCGCGCCTCGACAGCGCCTTCTACGAGGACCTCAAGCGCGTGTGCGCGGGCTACGGCGGGGGCACGAAGACCGCCTGCAACAGCACCGCATGGACGTATTACCAGGCCGTGAAAGCCTTCGGCTGAGAGGCCGGCGAACGGAAGGGGGCGCCGCAGGTGCGGCGCCCCCTTCGTACGGCGGATTCAGTCGACGGCCCGGAACGACCGCAGCCGCAGCGAGTTGCCGACCACGAACACCGACGAGAAGGCCATGGCCGCTCCGGCGATCATCGGGTTGAGCAGTCCGGCGGCGGCGAGCGGCAGGGCGGCGACGTTGTAGGCGAAGGCCCAGAACAGGTTCGACCGGATGGTCCCGAGCGTCCTGCGGGAGAGCCGGATGGCGTCGGCCGCGACGCGCAGGTCGCCCCGCACCAGGGTGAGGTCGCCCGCCTCGATCGCGGCGTCCGTGCCGGTGCCCATGGCCAGCCCCAGGTCGGCCTGGGCCAGCGCGGCCGCGTCGTTGACGCCGTCGCCGACCATCGCCACCGAACGGCCCTCGCCCTGCAGCCGCTTGACGACATCCGCCTTGTCCTGCGGCAGCACCTCGGCGATGACGTGCTCCGGCGCGATGCCGACCTCGCGGGCCACGGACTCGGCCACGGCCCGGTTGTCGCCGGTCAGCAGGATCGGGGTGAGGCCGAGGTCGCGCAGCCGCCGGATCGCCTCCGGACTGGTCTCCTTGACCGCGTCGGCCACCTCCAGGACCGCCCGCGCCTCGCCGTCCCAGGCGACCGCGATGGCGGTACGACCGGCCGCCTCGGCGTCGGACTTTGCGTGCGCGAGCTGCTCCGGCAGTTCCATGGCCCTCCCCCACTCTCGGCTTCCCTCGAGCGGGGGGACCCCCATCGCCAGGAGCCGCTCCCGGCCCACCAGCACCGCGTGCCCGTCCACCACGCCCTGCACCCCGAGACCGGGCACGTTCGCGAAGTCCTCCGGCGTCGGCAGCGAACCCAGCTTCTCCAGTGCCCCGTCGGCCACGGCACGGGCGATCGGGTGCTCGGAGGCGTGTTCCAACGCCCCGGCGAGCCGCAGGACTTCGCCCTCCTCGGCGTTGTCGCCCGTGTGCACGGCGAGCAGCGTCATCCGGCCGGTGGTCACCGTGCCCGTCTTGTCGAGGACGATCGTGTCGACCTCGCGCGTGGACTCCAGCACCTCCGGCCCCTTGATCAGGATGCCGAGCTGCGCACCCCGCCCGGTGCCCACCAGCAGCGCGGTCGGCGTGGCCAGCCCCAGGGCGCACGGGCAGGCGATGATCAGTACGGCGACCGCGGCGGTGAAGGCGGCCGCCGGCCCGGCGCCGTTGCCGAGCCAGAAGCCCAGGGTGCCCAGCGCGAGGACGATCACGACCGGCACGAACACGGCGGAGATCCGGTCAGCGAGCCGCTGCGCCGCCGCCTTGCCGTTCTGCGCGTCCTCCACCAGCTTGGCCATCCGGGCGAGTTGGGTGTCGGCGCCGACCCGGGTTGCCACGACGACGAGACGGCCGCCCGCGTTGAGCGTGGCGCCGGTGACCGCGTCGCCCTGGGCGACCTCGACCGGCACGGACTCTCCGGTGAGCATCGACGCGTCCACGGCCGACGAGCCCTCGACCACCGTGCCGTCGGTGGCGATCTTCTCGCCGGGGCGGACCAGGAAGCGGTCGCCGACCTTCAACTCCGAGACCGGTATGGTCCGTTCACCGCCGTCCGCGCCCAGCACGGTGACGTCCTTGGCGCCCAGTTCCATCAGCGCCTTCAGCGCGGCGCCCGCCTTGCGCTTGGAACGGGCCTCGAAATAGCGCCCGGCCAGGATGAAGGCGGTGACTCCGGCGGCCGCCTCCAGATAGATGTTCCCGGAGCCGTCGCCGCGGGAGATCGTCAGCTCGAAGGGGTGCGTCATGCCGGGCTCGCCCGCCGTGCCGAGGAACAGCGCCCACAGCGACCACAGGAACGCGGCGGACGTGCCGACCGAGATCAGCGTGTCCATGGTGGCGGCGCCGTGCCGCAGATTGGTGAACGCCGCCCTGTGGAAGGGCCAGGCGGCATACGTCACGACGGGCGCCGCCAGCGTGAGCGACAGCCACTGCCAGTACTCGAACTGGAGCGCCGGGATCATCGCCATCGCGACGACCGGCACGGCGAGCGCGACGGCGGTGATCAACCGCTCCCGCAGCGACCGCAGTTCATCGTGCCCGCCGTCACTTCGGGGCGTGTCCCGGGCGTCCTTCGCGTCCCGCACGGGCGGCGCGGGCTGCTGCGCGGTGTACCCGGTCGCCTCGACGGTGGCGATCAGATCCTGGACGGAGACCTCGTCGCCGTAGCTGACCTTCGCTTTCTCGGTGGCGTAGTTGACCGTGGCGGTCACGCCGTCCATGCGGTTCAGCTTCTTCTCGATGCGCGCCGCGCACGAGGCGCAGGTCATGCCGCCGATGGCGAGCTCTACCTCGGCCGTGGGGTGGGACGCGGTGGTGGTCATCACTGCTCCTGGTGCGGGGTGCGGGCGGAGCCGGGCGTGGTCGGGCTCCTACGGGGTCGGGTGCGGGTCAGGCGGCGCGGCCGGTCAGCTCGTAGCCGGCCTCGTCGACGACCTCGGCGATCAGGGTGTCGTCGGGCTCGGCGGCGCTGGTGACGGTGACCTGGCCGGTCGCGAGATCGACGCCGACCTCGGTGACTCCGTCGAGCTCGCCGATGGCCTTGGTGAGGGTGGCCTTGCAGTGGCCGCAGCTCATTCCGGAGACGGCGTACGTGGTGATGGACATGGGTTCCTCCTGACGAGTGGGGCCGCGGTCGACCAGGATACGGGGTAGGGGTATCCTTTCCGGTGTCCATGTATACCCCCAGGGGGTAGGCAAGGCAAGTGCTGATCCGGGTTGACTTCATACCCCCCAGGGGTATGGTGAAGTGCAGTGAAGAACCATACCTGGAGACCGACCCGCAGGAGACCGCCATGCATGCCGGACTGAGGATCGCCGCGTTCGCCGCGGCACTGGCCGCGACCTTCGGCACCGCCTACGGCGTGGGCGAGGCCGTCGACCCCGTCGTCGAGGACCCCGCGCCCGCCCGCCACCAGAACCACAGCGAGGCGTCACCGGAACCGGAGGAAGGCCCCGGCCACGGCGGACACGAGACCGAGCCGGCCGGCGGGCTGGAGATCTCCCAGAGCGGCTACACCCTCGACCTGCGCACCCAGCGCGTCACGGCGGGCCGGCGCACCGACCTGAGCTTCGTCATCCGCGACGACGACGGCCGCGCCGTCACCGCCTACCGGCGCGAGCACGACAAGGAGCTCCACCTCATCGTGGCCTCCCGCGACCTGGGCACCTACCGCCATCTGCACCCCACGCGCGCCGCCGACGGCACCTGGAGCATCCCCGTGGACCTGCCCCGCGCGGGCGGCTACCGCGTCTTCGCCGACTTCACCCCGGCGAAGAAGGACGCCGAGAACCTCACCCTCGGCGCCGACCTGGCAGCCTCCGGCACCTACGAGCCGCAGCGACTGCCCACACCGAACACCACCGCCCGGATCGACGGCTACGACGTCCGACTGGACGGCGGCCTGCGCCCCGGCAAGGAGAGCGAACTGAAGCTGAAGGTCTCGCGGGACGGACAGCCCGTGACCAACCTCCAGCCCTATCTCGGCGCCTACGGCCACCTGGTCGCCCTGCGCTCCGGCGACCTCGCCTACCTCCACGTCCACCCGAACGGCGAACCCGGCGACGGCACGACCAGGCCCGGCCCGGAGATCTCGTTCACGGCGACGGCACCGAGCAGCGGCACGTACCGGCTGTTCCTCGACTTCAAGCACGAGGGCCAGGTGCACACGGCCGCGTTCACGGTCCGGGCGGGCGCGGCGACGGCCACCGGACAGGCGCCTTCGGACGCGCCCTCGGGCTCGTCCTCAGGGGAGCACGAGGGCGAGCCCGGTCACGGTCACTGACCTCAGATCCGCCCGGCCCGCCGCTGCCTCCGCAGCAGCACCCCCAGGTACACGCCGCCGACCACCGCGGTCACCACGCCGACCGGCAGCTGGGCCGACTCGTGGATGCGCTGGGACGCGAAGTCCGCGGTGACCACGAGGAGGGCGCCGGTGCAGGTGGCCGCGAGGAGGTTGGGGCCGGGGGACCGGGTGAGGCGGCGGGAGAGCTGGGGGGCGATGAGGGCCACGAAGGGGATGGGGCCGGCCGCGGCGGTGGCCACCGCGCAGGCGGCCGTGGCCAGGACCAGGACGACCAGCCGGGTGCGCTGGACCGGGACGCCGAGGCCGCCCGCGACGTCGTCGCCCATCTCCAGGATCTTCAGTCGGCTCGCGGCGAGCGCGACCAGGGGGAGGACGACGAGGAGACCGAGGGCGGCGGGACGTACGTCCGCCCAACCCCGGCCGTTGAGGCTGCCGTTGAGCCAGACCATCGCCTGCGCGGCCTGGGTGAAGCGGGCCTTGGCGAGGAGGTAGGCGTTCACTCCCTGGAGGAGGGCGCTCACCCCGATGCCGACCAGCACGAGCCGGTAGCCGTGGATGCCCTGCCGCCACGCCAGCAGATAGACGAGGACGGCGGTCACGAGGCCTCCGCCGACCGCGCCGACGGCGATCTGACCACCGGTGCCGCCGACGAGCAGCACCACCAGCAGGCCCCCGGTGGCGGAGCCGTAGGTGAAGCCGACGATGTCGGGGCTGCCCAGCGGATTTCGGGTCAGGCTCTGGAAGAGGGCCCCGCTCAGCCCGAGCGCGGCGCCGACGAGGATGCCGGTCAGCAGACGGGGCAGTCTGAGGTCGTTGACCACGAAGTCGGTGCGCGGGCTGCCGTTGCCCAGCAGGGTGCGGATCACGTCGGGCGGGGAGATGGAGTACTCGCCGGTGCCGAGCGCGAGGACGCCGACTCCGGCGGTGGCGGCCAGCACGAGGACGCAGACGGTCACCGCGCGCACGTCGAACCGTAGGGAGAAACGGTGCGAGCGGCTTCGTACGACATGCGAGCGGGTGCGTGAGCGGCCGGTGGTCCGCGTCGGTGCCTGGGGCGGTGCCTGGGGCGTCATGCCGTCACCGCCCTGCGGTAGCGGACCAGGGCGATGAACACCGGGGCGCCGACCACGGCGGTGACCACGCCGGCGTCGAGTTCGTCGGGGCGCACGGCGACCCGGCCGAGCACGTCGGCGAAGAGCAGCAGGGCGGGTGCGAGGAGCATGGACAGCGGCATCGTCCAGCGCTGGTCGGCTCCGGCGATCATCCGGGCGATGTGCGGGACGGCGAGGCCGACGAAGACCAGCGGCCCGACGGCCGAGGTCGCCGCGCCGCACAGCAGCGTCATGGCCGCGAGGCCGAGGAAGCGGGTGCGGTCCACGTGCGCGCCCAGCGCCCGGGCGCCGTCGTCGCCCAGCGCGAGCGCGTTCAACGGACGCACCAGCGCCAGCGCGAGGACGAGGCCCACGGCGACGAACGGCGTGATCGTCGTCAGGGTCTCGTCGTCGGCGCGGGCGAGCGAACCCACGCTCCAGAACCGCAACTGGTCCAGCGCCTGGGCGTCCAGCAGCATCAGGGTCTGGCTGATGCCGGTGAACACGGCCGCGATCACCGCACCGCCGAGAGCGAGCCGCTCCGGGGTGGCGCCGCCGCGACCGCCCGAGGCCAGCGAGTACACCAGCAGACCCGCCACCACGGCGCCCAGCATGGCGAACCACACCGAAGCCCACAGGCTCGTGATGCCGAGAGCCGTGATGGACAGCACCACGCCGGTGGCGGCGCCCGCGTTGATGCCGAGCAGCCCCGGGTCGGCCAGCGGGTTGCGGGTGAGGGCCTGGATGAGCGCGCCCGCGACACCGAGAGCCGCCCCGGCGGCGATGCCCGCCAGGGTGCGCGGCACGCGGACGTCCCAGATGACGGAGGCCGCGGTCGATCCGTCGTCGTGCAGCAGCGCGTCCCACACGGCGCCCGGCGACAGGGCGCGCGAGCCGACCGCGAGGCTGAGCGTCGCGGCGGTGATCAGCAGGAGCAGGGCGCCGAGCACGGCCAGCGTGCGGGTCGAGTTGCGGCGCCCGGGGGACTGCCTGGACTGCTTGCTCGTCCTGTCCGTACGTACAAGAGGGGTCGAGCCGGCCTCAGTTGCCACCGATGCCCTCCGCGCGGAGGTGTTCGGCGATCAGCCGGCCGAGCGCCTTCTTGTCGATCTTGCCTACCGAGGTGCGGGGAAAGGCCTCGACGACCTCCACCCGGTCGGGCAGCTTGTACGCGGCGACCCCGCGCTCGGTGAGGAACGCGGCCAACTCCCGCTGGCCCGGGGCCTGTCCGCGCGGGACGAGGTAGGCGCAGGTGCGCTCGCCCATCGTCTCGTCGGGCATGCCGACCACGGCCGCGTCGTGCACGCCGGGGTGGGCGAGGATGTGGTTCTCCAGCTCCTCGGCGGAGATCTTGTCGCCGCCCCGGTTGATCTGGTCCTTGGCCCGGCCCTCGACGACCAGATGCCCGGAGGGCAGGACGCGGACCAGGTCGCCGGTGCGGTAGTAGCCGTCGGTGGTGAAGGCGCGGGTGTTGTGCTCGGCGGCGCGGTAGTAGCCGCGCAGCGTGTAGGGGCCGCGGGTGAGCAACTCGCCGCTCTCGCCCGGCGGTACGTCGTGGTCGTCCTCGTCGACCACGCGCACCTCGTCGGCGGGGGACAGCGGGCGGCCCTGGGTGCCGATCACCAGCTCGGGCGGGTCGTCGAGCCGGGTGTAGTTGAGGAGGCCCTCGGCCATGCCGAACACCTGCTGGAGCGTGCAGCCGAGGGCCGGTGCGACCCGGGCGGCGGGCTCGGCGCCCAGCTTGGAGCCGCCGACCTGGAGCAGGCCCAGCGAGGAGAGGTCGGCCTCCTCCCACTCCACCGCGTCCAGCCACAGCAACGCGATCGGCGGGACCACGGCGGTGGCGGTGACCTTCTCCCGTTCGATCAGCGCGAAGGCGTCCTCGGGGCTCGGCGTGGGGGAGAGCACCACGGTGCCGCCCGCCATCAGCGTGCCGAGCAGACCGGGGCAGGCCAGCGCGAAGTTGTGCGCGGTCGGCAGCACCACCAGATAGACGGTGTCGCGGTCGAAGCCGCAGACCTCGGCGCTCGCGCGGACGTTGTAGGCGTAGTCGTCGTGGGTGCGCGGGATCAGCTTCGGCTTGCCGGTCGTGCCGCCGGACAGCAGCAGTACGGCCACGTCCCCGGAGTCGGGGACGGGCAGCGGGACCGGATCGGCGTCGAGGTCGGCGAGCGCGGTGAACTCGGCGGCCTCGCCCGCCACGAGGACGTGCTCGACCCCGGGGACGGTCTTGCGCAGCGCCCGGGCCAGCACCCGGTGGTCGAAGCCGTCGTGCAGGTCCGGGATCGCGTACGCCGTCGCGCCGGACACCTCGGCGACATGCGCGATCTCGCTCTCGCGGTGCGCGGGCAGCGTGAGCACCGGTATCGCGCCCGCCCTCAGCAACGCGAAGAACAGCACCACGAACGCGTCGGTGTTGGGCAGTTGGACGATCACTCGGTCGCCGGCCCCGATGCCGAGCCGCCGCAGTCCCGCCGCCGTCCGGTCGGCGCGCAGATCGAGTTCGGCGTACGTCCATCGATTGCCGTCGGCATCGACGAGGGCGGTCCGCCCCGGCGCCCGCTCGGCGCCGTCCCTCAGCAGCCGGTCCAGCGGCCGGCCTTCCCAGTAGCCCTCTGCGCGGTACTTCTCGGCCAACGGCTCCGGCCAGGGCACCCAACCGTCGAGCATCCTCAACTCCCGCCTGCTGTTTAGGAAAGGCTTGCCTAATGATTCATCGGGGTCAAGCCTGGGGGTGTGATCTGGACGGCACCGCGCTGTGGAGGCTAGGGTCTTGGTGAATTAGGTTAGGTTAACCTAAGTCCAGGGAGGTAGGTCCTTGCTGCGTTATCGGAGCGCGGAGACGGAACTGCCGGGAGACCCCGTCCAGTTGGCGGCAGAGCTGGCGGAGTCGGGCTTGTTCGACCAGTACGTGATCTACGAACAGAACGGCGACTTCTGGTTCGCCGGCGGGGCGCTCGGCGAGATCCTGGTCGACCGCTCCGGGATCCGCCGCCGATGGCTGGACGAGGAGAGCGCGGCCCCACTCGGGCCGCACCCGCTGCGCCAGGTCCATGAGGAGCTGAACCGGATGGCCGCCGAGGGCTGGAACGCCTACGGCTGGATGGCGTTCGAGTTCTCCCACCTCCACGCCGGCCGCCCCGACCGGGCCGGCGACGACGAACTGCTCCATCTGATCGTCCCGCACAGTGAAGTGAGGCTCGGCCGGCAGGGCGCCCTCATCCGCAGCGCGGACCAGGAGACGCTGGAGGCGCTGACCGGGTTACTGGGCCGCGTCCCCGCCGGACGCACCGCCGTGTCCCGCCCCGTCGAGGTCGCGGACGGCGCGGGCCGCTACCCGGACCTGGTGGCCCAGGCCATCGAGGAGATACGGACGACCGAACTCCAGAAGGTCATCCTCTCGCGGACCGTGGACGTGCCCTTCCCGGTCGACTTCGTCGCCACCTACGTCCACGGCCGCTCGCACAACACCCCCGCCCGCTCCTTCCTGTTGGACCTCGGCGGGCGCCGGGTCGCGGGCTTCAGCCCCGAGACCGTCGCCGAGGTCGGCGCGGACGGCGAGGTCGTCACCCAGCCCCTCGCCGGCACCCGCGCCCGCGGCTTCGGCGAGCAGGAGGACGAGCGCCTGCGCGCCGAACTCCTCGCCGACCCCAAGGAGATCTCCGAACACGTGCTGTCGGTCAAACTCGCCGAGGAGGAGATGGCCACCGTCTGCCGGCCGGGCACGGTCTCCGTGCGGGACCTGATGACGGTCCGCCGGCGCGGCAGCGTGCAGCACCTCGGCTCCAGCGTGCACGGCCTGCTGGCCGAGTCCGCCACCGCCTGGGACGTCCTGCGCGCGGTGTTCCCCGCGGTGACCGCCTCCGGTATCCCCAAGGCGCCCGCGTACGACTGCATCGCCCGGCTGGAGAAGGAACCGCGCGGCATCTACAGCGGCGCGGTGCTGCGGGCCGGCAGCGACGGGGCCCTCGACGCGGCACTCGTCCTGCGCAGCGTCTTCGCGGAGGGTGACCGCACCTGGCTGCGGGCCGGCGCCGGCATCCTCGCCGGGTCGACGCCGGCCCGTGAGCTGGAGGAGACCTGCGAGAAGCTCCGCAGCGTCGCCCCGTACATCATCCCGGCGCAGAGGCAGGGGCGCGCGTGAAGCTGGGAGAAGTCGTCGTCGACGTAGCGCCGTTGCGTTCCAGCAGGGACTTCAGACTGATCTTCGCCACCCAGGCGATCTCCATGGTCGGTACCCACCTCACCTCGGTGGCGGCCAGCCTGCAGATCTACCACCTCACCGGCTCATCGGTCCAAGTCGGCCTGATGAGCCTGGTGTTGGGCCTGTCCCTCCTGGTCGGGCTGATCACGGGCGGCCTGCTCGCCGACCGGGTCGACCGGCGCAAGGTCATGCTCGTCACCCGGGCCGCGACCGCGGTGGTGATCGCGGGGCTCGCGGTGAACGCCGCGCTGCCCGACCCGCAGGTGTGGTTCGTCTTCGTGGCGGCCGTGCTCGCGGGCTTCACCGCCGGACTGGGTGGTCCGGCCCTGATGGCGGCCACGCCCGCCCTGGTCACCCCCGGGCAACTGGCCGCCGCCGGCGCCCTGACCACCCTCACCGCCCAGCTGGGCGGCATGATCGGACCGTCCCTCGCGGGCGTCATCGCGGCCGGCCCCGGCGTCGCCTGGTGCTTCGCCATCGACGCGGCCATCTACGTCGTAGGGCTCGCTCTCCTCGCCCCCCTGCCCAGGCTCGCCCCAGAGGGAACGGCCGAGGCGCAGCACCCGCTGAAGGCGATGGGGGAGGGGCTGCGGTTCCTGCGCGGCAACCAGGTCGTGGCCGGACTGCTGCTGATCGACGTCTGCGCGGTGGTCTTCGCGATGCCCTACGCCCTCTTCCCCGAACTCGGCACCGAGCACTTCGGCGGCGGCCCGTCCACCGTCGGACTGCTCTACACCGCGCCCGCCGTGGGCTCCTTCTTCGGCGCGCTGACCAGCGGTTGGACCGGCAGGGTGCACCACACCGGACGGGCCCTGATCGGCGCGGTCGCGGTGTGGGGCGTGGCGATCACCTGCTTCGGGCTCAGCCCGAACCTGTGGCTCGCGCTGGCCTTCCTCGCCCTGGCCGGACTCGGGGACACCGCCTCGGAGATCCTGCGCCGGGCCCTGCTCCAGCACTACACGCCGGACCGGCTCCAGGGCCGCGTCGGCAGCCTGTGGCTGGCCCAGGCCACCGCCGGTCCCTCCGTCGGCAACGTCGAGGCGGGCCTGGTGGCCAGGGCGCTCGGCTCGTCGAGCGGGGCCGTGGTGGTCGGCGGAGTGGTCTGTCTGGCGGGCGTGGGCGCCCTGGCCCTGGCCATGCCGGGGCTGCGGAAGGCCACGCTCAGCCGGCCTCCGGACGCCGACGGGGACGACCGGGCGGCGCCCGCCGAGGCCACCCCGGCGGCCGACTGACGCAAGCCTCCCCACGACAGGGCGGAGAACCATGCCGAGCGCGCGCATCAACGGAATCCGGCTCCACTACGAGGACACCGGCGAGGGCGAGCCGGTGGTCCTGGTGATGGGCCAGGGGGCCACCGGCCGGGCCTGGCACCTCCACCAGGTGCCGGCCCTGGTCGACGCCGGATACCGGGCCGTCACCTTCGACAACCGCGGCATTCCCCCGACCGACGAGTGCCCCGAAGGATTCACCATCGGGGACCTCGTCGCCGACACTGCGGGCCTGGCCGAGCACCTCGACCTCGCGCCGTGCCGGTTCGTCGGCGTCTCCATGGGTGCGTACGTCGTCCAGGAGCTGATGCTCGCCCGGCCCCGGCTCGTCCGGCAGGGCGTGCTGATGGCCACCCGGGGCCGTACGGACGTACTGCGCGCCGCGATGACCCGTGCCGAACGCGCCCTGTACGACAGCGAGTCGGAGCTCCCGCCCGCCTACTCCGCCTGGATCCGCGCCCTTCAGAGCCTGTCCCCGGCCACCCTGGAGGACGACCGGCGGATCCAGGACTGGCTGGCGCTCTTCGAGTTCTCACCGCAGCCCGACGGGCCCGGCGCCCGGGCCCAGCTGGACCTGGAGGTCCCGGAGGGCCGGCTCGCGGCGTACCGGGCGATCGACGTGCCCTGCCTGGTCGTCGGCTTCGCGGACGACGTCATCCTGCCACCGCATCTCGGGCGCGAGGTCGCCGAAGCCGTCCCCGGCGCCGTCTACCAGGAGATCAAGGGCTGCGGGCACTACGGGTACCTGGAGCGGCCCGACGAAGTGAACCGGGTGCTGCTGGAGTTCTTCCGTGACCGTTCTTCCGGGGTCGTCCTTCCCCACCCGCGCGTCTTGAATTAGGTTAGCCTCACCTAAGTAGTCTCCTCAGGGGGTCATGGTGCACCGCACCTTGCTGAACGGCAAGATCCACCGAGCCACCGTCACTCAAGCCGATCTGCACTACGTCGGATCCCTGACGATCGATCAGGACCTCATGGAAGCCGCCGACATCGTCGAGGGCGAGGCCGTCCAGGTCGTCGACATCGACAACGGAGCCCGACTCACCACCTACGCCATCACCGGCGAACGCGGCAGCGGCGTCATCGGGATCAACGGCGCCGCCGCCCATCTCGTCCACCCCGGCCATCTGGTGATCATCATGTCCTTCGCCGCGCTCGAGGAGTCCGAGCGCGCCGCCCACCGGCCCCGGGTCGTCCACGTCGACAAGGCCAACCGGATCGTCGCGCTCGGCGCCGACCCCGCCGAAGCGGTACCGGGCGCGCCCGACCAGTTCACCGGAGCCTTCACCCACACCGCGCCACGCCCGTCCGGCGAGCAGGAGAGGAACTGAGCCATGGCCAACCCCTTCGACGACGACAGCGGCGTCTTCCGTGTCCTGGTCAATGACGAGGGCCAGCACTCCCTGTGGCCGGACTTCGCGCCGATACCCGCGGGATGGTCGTCCGTGCACGGCCCCGCCGCCCGGACCGCCTGCCTGGAGTACGTCGAGCGGCACTGGACGGACATGCGCCCGCGCAGCCTCGCCGAGGCCATGCGCCGGGCCGAGGGCTGATGGCCGGCCGCCCGGCCGTGGAGGACGTTCTCCCCCTGTCGCCGATGCAGGAGGGAATGGTCTTCCACGCGCTGTACGACGCCCAGGGCCACGACGTCTACACCGGACAGATGACCCTCCGCCTCGAAGGGCCGGTCGACGAGCTGTTCATGAGCGTGGCGGTCGCGAAGCTGCTCGCCCGGCACGCCAACCTGCGGGCCGCGTTCCGCACCCAGCGCTCCGGGCGGCCGGTCCAGGTGATCAGGCGGGTGGTGCGTACCCCTTGGCAGGTCACCGACCTCTCCGCGCTGACGCCGCCGGAGCGCGAGGCGGCCTTCGAGCGGCTGCTGGCCGACGACCGCGCAGAACGGTTCGACCTGGCCCGGCCGCCCCTCGTCCGCTTCCGGCTGGTCACGTTCGACGAACGCGACCACCGCCTGGTGATCTCCTCCCACCATCTGCTCTGGGACGGCTGGTCCGCGCCCGTCCTGGTGCGCGAACTCTTCCAGCTCTACGCCAGGGGCGCCCACGACCACGACACCCTGCCCCGCGTCCGGCCGTACCGCGACTACCTCGCCTGGCTGGCCCGACAGGACCGCGCCGCCGCCGAACGCGCATGGCAGGCCGCCCTGGCCGGACTTGACGAGCCGTCACTCATCGCCCCCCAGGCCCGGGACCTGCCCGCCGAGGAGCCCGAGCGGCACGCGTGGGAACTCTCCCAGCGGGAGACCGAGGCGCTCAACACCGCCGCCCGCGCCCGTGGAGTGACGGTCAGTACCGTGCTCCAGGGGCTGTGGGCCGTCCTGCTGAGCCGGCTTACCGGCCGTACGGACGTCGTCCTCGGCGCCACCGTCTCCGGCCGCGACGCCGACGTCCCCGGTATCGAGTCCATGGTCGGCCTCTTCATCAACACCCTGCCGGTCCGCGTCCGGCTACGCCCCGCGGAACCCCTCGCCGACCTGCTCACCCGACTCCAGTCCGAGCAGTCAGCCCTCCTCGACCACCGCCACCTCGGCCTCGCCGACATCCAGCGCGCCACCGGACACACCGTCCTCTTCGACACCCTCCTGGTCTTCGAGAGCTACCCCATCGACGACGAGGGCATCGCCCAGGCCCTCGGCTCCGAAGGCCTGCGCATGACCGAGGTCTCGGTCCACGACGCCACCCACTACCCCCTGACCCTCACCGCCCTGCCCGGACCCCGGCTGACCCTGACACTCAGCCATCGACCCTCCGTGCTGGACGCCGAGGCGGTGAACGCCATCGCCGCGCAACTCGACAGTCTGATACGGGAGTTCGTCGAAAGCCCGGTGACCCCCGTGGCTCGACTGGCCAACGCTCCGAGCGGCGAACTCCCCACCTCGGACGAGGCCCCCCTCCCGCACTCCACGGTCCGCGCCCTCTTCGAGGAGCAGGCGACCCGCACCCCCGACGCCCCCGCCGTACTCCACGGCGACACCACCCTGACCTTCGCCGAACTCGACGCCCGTGCCGATCGGTTGGCGGCCGCCCTGACCGCACGCGGCGCCGGACCGGAGTCCGTGGTGGCCGTCGCCCTGCCCCGCGGAACCGACCTGGTCACCGCACTCCTCGCGGCACTGAAGGCGGGCGCCGCCTGCATGCCGGTCGACCCGGGCTACCCGTCCGACCGCATCACGCTGATGCTCGAAGAAGCCCGGCCCCTGCTGGTGATCTGCGAGACGTCGACGGCACGACGGCTCGGCATCCAAGGGGAGTTGGTGTGCCCGCCGGACGCGGAGACAGCCGCACCGCAGCACCGGCTCCCGCCCCTGTCGCCCGACCACCCGGCGTACGTCATCTTCACCTCGGGCTCCACCGGCCGTCCCAAGGGCGTCATCGGAACCCAGCGCGCCCTGGCCAACCGTCTGCACTGGGGCCGGGAGCTGGGGTCCCCCGGAGGCGTCCGCGTCGCCAAGAGCCCGCTGAGCTTCATCGACGGTCTGACCGAACTGCTCGGCGCCCTGGTCGCGGGCGAGGCCGTGGCGCTCGCCGACGACGAGGCGACCGGTGACCCGAAGGCCCTCGCCGTACTGGCCGACCGCCACGGCGCCACCCTCCTCACGGCGGTGCCCAGCCTCTACACCACCCTCGTCGAATCCGCCCCGCCGGACACCTTCTGCACCGTCCGCACCTGGATCTCCAGCGGCGAGACCCTCCCCGGAGAACTGGCCGACGCCCTCACCCGCCGCTGGCCGCAGGCTCGCCTGGTCAACCTCTACGGCTGCTCGGAGGCGGCCGGCGACAGCCTGATCCACGTCCACGACGGCGGCGACGGCGCGGTGCCGCTCGGGCGGCCGATCGCGCACACACGTGTCCACGTCCTCGACCCGTTCCTGCGCCCGTCCCCCGTCGGGGCGGTCGGCGAGCTGTATCTGGCCGGAGCCGGCCTGGCCCGCGGCTACCTCGGCCGACCCGGCCGCACCGCCGAGCGCTTCGTCGCCGACCCCTTCGGCCCCCCGGGCAGCCGCCTCTACCGCACCGGCGACCTGGCCAGGCTCCGGCCCGACGGCACGGTGGAGTTCCTCGGACGGGCCGACGACCAGGTGAAGATCCGCGGCTTCCGGGTCGAACCCGGCGAGGTCGAGGCGGCGCTCCGCGCACTGCCGGACGTCGGCCGGGCCGCGGTCGTCGCCACGAAGGGCGGACCCGGGCAGGACGGCTCGGCACCACGACGCCTGGTCGCCTACGTGGTGGCGGCCCCCGGCGCCGCGCTCGACGCCCTCGCCCTGCGCCGCGCCCTCGCCGAACGGCTCCCCGCACACCTCGTCCCCTGGGCGGTGGTGATCCTCAAGGAACTGCCACTCACCCCCAGCGGCAAACTCGACCGACGCGCCCTGCCCGCCCCCGACTTCACACAGACGTCGTCCATCTACGAACCTCCCCGCACCGAACCGGAGAAGGTGCTGTGCGGACTGTTCGCCGACGTGCTCGGGCTGGAACGGGTCGGCATCCACGACGACTTCTTCGAACGCGGCGGCGACAGCATCGTCTCCGTCCGACTGGCCGACCGAGCCCGCAGAGCCGGCCTCACCGTGTCCCCCCGGGACGTCTTCACCCACCGCACCCCGGCCGGACTCGCCGGCGCCCTACCCGACGAAACCGCCCCGGCGACCGAGGAGTTCACTCCGACCGGCGCCCCGCTCGTGTCACTCAGCCAGTCGCAGCTCGACAACGTCAAGGCGAGGTGGAGGACTCGATGAGCAAGGCACCCGGGGACGACGGTTCCCTGGTCGAGGACGTTCTGCCGCTCTCCCCGCTCCAGCAGGGCCTGCTGTTCCACGCCCTGTTCGACGAGAGCGCCCAGGACGTCTACACCATGCAGTCCCTGGTGGAGATCGAGGGCGCCCTGCGCCCCACCCTGCTGCGCACCGCCGCCGAGGAACTCTTCGCCCGCCACGCCAACCTCCGCAGCGCCTTCCTCCACGAGGACCTGGACGAACCCGTTCAGGTGGTGCTCAAGCAGGTTCCGGTCCACTGGTCCGAGGCGGCCGCCGCGGACGAGGACGAGGCGGCCCGGCTGATCGCCGAGGACGCCACCGCCCGCTTCGACCTCACCGACCCGCCCCTTCTCCGCCTGACCCTGGTCCGCCGCGCCACCGACCGATGGCTGCTGATCCTCACCAACCACCACCTCCTGCTGGACGGCTGGTCCATCCCCCTGCTCGTCCGCGAACTCCTCCAGCTCTACGCCGCCCAGCTCGCCCCCGGTGCCACACCCCCCCTGCCCGCCGTACGCCCGTACCGGGACTTCCTGGCCTGGCTCGCCTCCCGCGACTGCCAGACCTCCGCCGACGCCTGGCGCAAGGCGCTGGCCGGGGCGGCACCGACCGTACTGTCGCCGTCGGCCGCCGGCCTGGTCCCGATACTCCCTGAGCTGCACACCCTGCGGTTCACGGAGAGACTCACGGGCCGGATACAGGAGTTCGCGAGGCGCCGTGGCGTCACCGTCAACACGGTCGTGCAGGGCTTGTGGGCCTTGCTCCTGGCCCGCCTGACCGGCCGCGACGACGTGGTCTTCGGCGCGACGGTGGCCGGCAGGCCCGCGGAACTCGCCGGTGTCGAGTCCATGATCGGCCTGTTCATCAACACGGTGCCGGTCCGGGTGACCGTACCGCCGGGGGAGCGGGCGGGAGCCTTCCTGCGCCGCGTCCAGGACGAACAGTCCCGCCTGATGGACCACCAGCACCTGGGCCTCACCGAGATCCAGCGCCTGGCGGGCGGCGGCGACCTCTTCGACACCCTCCTGGTCTTCGAGAACTACCCCATCGACGAGGCGTCGGTCGCGCAGGCGCAGACGTCGGCCGGGCTGCGCATCGTGGACGTCAAGGGCTCGGGTGCCACCCACTATCCCCTGACTCTGGCCGTGCTCGCCGAGAGCCGGTTGGGCGTCGTCTTCGAGTTCCGCCCCGACTGCTACGAACGTACGGCGGTGGAGGAACTGGCCGCACGCTTCGAGCGGCTGGTGCACTCGGTACTGGCCGACCCGGACGCCCTCTTGGCCACCCTGGACGTCCTCGCGCCCGGCGAGCGGGCCGCCCTGCTGACGCGAGGCCTCGGCGAGAGGCTCCCGACCCCGTCGTACCGCACGATGCCGGAGGTGTTCGAGGCCCAGGCGGCCCGAACCCCGGACGCCGTGGCGGTGGTGGGGGAGGGCCAGCACGTGACCTTCGCCCAACTGAACACCGCCGCGAACCAACTGGCCCGACGGCTGGTCGAGTTGGGTGCGGGCCCGGAACAGATCGTGGCGTTCGCGCTGCCACCCACTCCGGACACCATGACAGCGATCCTGGCCATCCAGAAGGCGGGCGCGGCCTATCTGCCCCTGGACCCGAAATGGCCCGAGGAGCGCACAGCCGGCATGTTGGCGGACGCCGGCCCTGTCGCATTCATCACGACGTCGACCGCAACGCCCCTTCAGGGGCGCGGGACCCGCAGCCGCCAACCGTCGTCTCCACCCGAGCGCTCCGTCCTCCTGAACACCCCGGACACTCAGCAGCGTCTCGCCAACACCCCCGCCTCCGACCTCACTGACGCGGACCGACTCCAACCCCTGCTCCCAGAACACCCCGCCTACGTCATCTACACCTCCGGCTCCACCGGCCGCCCCAAGGCCGTGGTCATCCCCCACCGAGCCATAACCAACCTCTTCACGGCCCACAACAACGCCCTCCACCAACCGGCCTCCACAGCAACCGGCGGAGCCCTCCGCGTCGGCCACGCCTGGCCCACCGCCTTCGACGCCTCCTGGCAACCCATGCTGTGGATGTTCGCCGGCCACGAACTGCACATGGTCCCGGAGGACGTCCGCCGTGACCCCACCGCCCTACGGGACTTCCTCGCCCGGCACCGCATCGAGTTCATCGAGCTCTCCCCGTCACTGCTGGGCGAACTCGTCGCCCAGGGCGGCGACTGGCAGGCCCGGCTGAAGGTGCTCGGCGTCGGCGGAGAAGCCGTACCCCCGGACCTGTGGCGCACCCTGCGCGACACGCCCGGTCTCGCCGCGCACAACCTCTACGGCCCCACCGAATGCACCGTCGACTCGGCGGACTGCGACCTCGCCCTCACCGAGCGACCGGCGATCGGCCGCCCCGTGGCCGGCGGCACCCTCTACGTCCTGGACGGCCACCTCAACCCCGTGCCCGTCGGCGTGGTGGGCGAGTTGTACGTGGCCGGAGCGGGCCTGGCGAGGGGCTACCTCGGCCAACCCGCCGCCACCGCGGGCCGCTTCGTCGCCGACCCCTTCGCGGACAGCCCGGGCGCCCGCATGTACCGCACGGGCGACATGGCCCGCTGGACCGCCGACGGCCTGGTGGAGTGCCTGGGCCGGGTCGACGACCAGGTCAAGATCAGGGGTTACCGGATCGAACCCGGCGAGATCGAGGCGGTGCTGCTGGAGCACGACCTGGTCGAGCGCGCGGCGGTCGTCGTCCGCGAGGACACGCCCGGCGTACGGCGCCTGGTGGCCTACGTCATCCTCTCCGAACCACTGCCCGCACACCCCACCGCGCCGACGCCCGCACCCCCGGCCGAGGACACAGCCGACGACACAGCCGAACTACTGCGCCGCGCCGTCGCCGCCGTACTCCCCGACTACATGGTCCCGTCGGCCTTCGTCCCGGTGGACGGCTTCCCGCTCACCCTCAACGGCAAGCTGGACACCGCCGCCCTCCCGGCACCCTCCCGCTCCGCGGGGCCGGCCGCGCAGCCGCCCCGGAACCCGGTCGAGGAGCGGCTCGCCGCGCTGTTCGCCGAGGTGCTCGGGCTGGACGCGGTCGGCGTGCACGACAGCTTCTTCGTCCTCGGCGGTGACAGCATCGTGTCGATGAGACTGGTCAGCCAAGCACGGGCGGCCGGGCTGCCGATCTCGCCCCGCGATGTCTTCGAGCGGCCCACGGTCGCGGAACTCGCCGAACACGCGGCCACCGCCGAGCGCCTCGCGGGCAGCACCGAACTCCGCACCAACGACCCCGACGCGGGAACCGGCGACATCCCCCTCACTCCCGTCCTGACCTGGCTCACCGAACAGGGCGGCCCGTTCCGCGCGCTCAGCCAGGCCCGCTTTCTGCGCACCCCGCCCGACATGGACCTCGACGGCCTGCACCGCACCATCCAGTCCGTCCTGGACCGGCACGACCTGCTGCGCTCCACCTTCGCCCGGGCGGCCGACGGTTCCTGGCGCTTCCACGCCGCACCCGCGGGCACGGTCGGCGCCGCCGACTGCGTACGCCGGATCGGCGCCGAGCGTCTGGACCACACGGCGATCGGCGCCCTGGTGCCGGAGGCGATGGACGAGCTGGTCGCCGAACTCGACCCGGCCGTCGGGGCGGTGGCGCGGTTCCTGTGGTTCGACGCCGGATTCGGTCGCGAGGGGCGGCTCCTGGTCGTGCTGCACCACCTGGTGACCGATGCCGCGTCCTGGGGCGTGCTCGTCGCCGATCTGGCCGCCGCCTGGGAGCGCAGGGACCTGTCGCCCGTCGGCACCTCCTTCCGGGAGTGGGCGCAGGGGCTCCAGGTGCCGGCGTCGAACCGGTCACCCGAACTCGCCTTCTGGAAGGGCGTGCTGGACCGGCCCGAACCATCTCTGGGAACCGGCCCCCTGGACCCCGCCCACGACACCCGGGCAACCGTCCGCCGGCACTGGACCACCCTGGGCCCTGACATCACCGAGGCCCTGACGACCACCGCGTCCGTCCAGGACGTGCTGCTCACCGCGCTGGCACTCGCCGTACCGGCCTGGCGCGGCGCCCCCGACCCCTCCGTACTGATCGCCCTGGAGGGCCACGGCCGCGAGGAGCACCTCGTCCCCGGAGCCGACCTGTCCAGCACCCTCGGCTGGTTCACCAGCGTCTTCCCGGTCCGGCTGGACCCCGGGCCGCCGCCCGCAGCGGACCAGGTGCGCCGCGTCCGCGACCAGCTCGCCGCCCTGCCCGACAAGGGCGTCGGCTACGGCCTGCTCCGCCACCTCGACCCCGAGGCGAACCGGAAGCTCGCTGAACTCCCCGAGCCCCAGATCCAGTTCAACTACCTGGGCCGCATGACCATCGGCGAGCGCCGCGAGAACGCCGTGTTCACCAGCGCACCCGAGACCGGTGCCATGGGCAGCGGCGCCGACCCCGAGATGCCCGCCCCCTACGCCCTCGTCGTCGACGCGGTGATCACCGGCGCCGAACTCTCGGTGTGCTGGCAGTGGCCGGAACGGCTCTTCCCCGAGCCGGAGATCCAACGGCTCGCCGCGCTGTGGACCACGTCCCTCGAACTGCTTCTGAAAGGCGGCGACCAGTGACGCAGACCCCCACCGCCGACCTCGCGGCACGCAAGCGCGAACTCCTGCGCCGCAGGCTGGAGAGCGCGGGCCTGACCGACACCGCGGCCCGCTCCGAGCGGATCCCCCGGCGCCCGGCGGACACGGCCGGACTGCCGTTGTCGTACGCCCAGTCCCGGATGTGGCTCCTCCAGCAACTCGACCCGGCCAGCCCCGCCTACAACGTCTGCCTCGCGATCCGCCTGCGCGGCCCCCTCGACACGCCCGCTCTGCGTACGGCATTGCAGGGCCTGATCGAACGCCACGAGGTGCTGCGCACCCGCCACCCGGCCGCCGAGGACGGCACGCCGGAACAGATCGTGGACGCGGGCGCGGAGCTGGAGTTCGCCACGGCCGACCTGCGCGGCCTGCCGGAGAAGGAGCAGGACCGACAAGCCTCGGACCTGGCCAGGACCGCCTCGGCCACCCCCTTCGACCTCGCCGCCGACCACCCCCTGCGCACCCTGCTCATCCGGCGGACGGAGCAGGACCACACCCTGGTCCTGACCGTGCATCACATCGCCTGGGACGGCGGCACGTTCAACGCACTCTCCAGCGACCTGACCGGCCTCTACCGCGCGGCAGCCACCGGCGAGGACGCCGGCCTGGAGCAACTACCCGTACAGTACGGCGACTTCGCGCACTGGCAGCACACCACCTGGACCGACGAGCGCCTGGCCGGACACCTCGACCACTGGCGCACCGCCCTGACCCCAGCGCCCCGCCCCCTCACCCTGCCCATCGACGCCCCCCGCACCGCCCACCCCACCGCGCACGGCGACCGTCGCTTCCACACCTTCGCCCCCGCCGTCACCGACCGGCTCACCACCTTCGCACGCGACGCGGGCGTCACCCCCTTCATGGTGCTGTTCGCCGGACTGGCCGCCACGCTGCACCGCACCACCGGCGCCACCGACATCCCCATCGGCTCGGCCGTCATGAACCGCGACCTCCCCGGCCTCGAAAAGCTGATCGGCAACTTCGGCAACACCCTCGCCCTGCGCGCCGACCTCGACGGCGACCCCGGATTCGCCGAACTGGTCGAACGGGTCCGGAAGTTGTGCACGGACGGATACGCCCACCAGGACATGCCCTTCGACAAGCTGGTCGAGCAGCTGAAGCCGGAGCGGCACCCGGGACGCGCCGTCTACTTCGACGTCATGCTCCTCTTCCTCACCCAGGGACTCGAAGGGCCGCAGTTCCCAGGGGTGACCGCCGAATGGGAGACCGTCCACAACGACACCACCCAGTTCGACCTCTCCCTGGAGGCGTTCCTCACCGGCGGCCGTCTGCGGATCGAGGCCACCTATCGCAGCGCCCTGTTCACCCCGGCCACCGTCGACCGGCAGCTCCGCCACCTCGAGACGCTCCTCGCGGCGGCTCTCACCGAGCCCGACCTCCCCGTCTCACGCCTGCCGTTGATGACCGAGACCGAGCAGCGCCGGGTCCTGGCGGAGTGGAACGCCACCGACCACCCCGTCCCGGCCGCCCCCCACCTCACCGACCTCCTCGACCGGCAGGCCGCCCGCACCCCCGACGCGCCCGCCCTCATCGCCGACGACGGCGGACCCGCTCTCGACTACGCCGAACTGCACGCCCGCGCCAACCGGTTCGCCCGCCTGCTGATCTCCCACGGTGTCGGCCCCGAGCACCGCGTCGGGGTGGCCCTCGACCGCGGCACCGACCTGGTGGTGGCGCTGCTGGCGGTGCTCAAGGCCGGTGCGGCCTATGTTCCGCTGGACACCGGATACCCGGCCGAGCGGCTGGCGTTCATGGTGGAGGACGCCGAGCCGTCACTCGTCCTGACCGCCCCGGACACGGCACGGATCCTGCCGCCCGGAGTACCACTCCTCCTGCTCGACACGGACACCACCGCCTTCGACTCCGCCGAACTCACCGACGACGACCGCCTGCAGCCCCTGCGCCCCGAGCACCCCGCCTACGTCATCCACACCTCCGGCTCCACCGGCCGGCCCAAGGGAGCAGTCGTCCCGCACGCCGGGATCGTCAACCGGCTGGTGTGGATGCAGGACACGTACCGACTCGGCCCGCGCGACCGGGTGCTGCAGAAGACACCGGCAAGCTTCGACGTCTCCGTGTGGGAGTTCTTCTGGCCGCTCATCACCGGGGCCGTCCTCGTGCTCGCGCGCCCCGGCGGCCACCGCGACCCCGGCTACCTCGCCGAGCTCATCCACGAACGACGTGTCACGACCGCGCACTTCGTCCCCTCGATGCTGCGCGTCTTCCTCGACGAGCCGGGCACCGGGCGGGCACGCGGCGTGCTCCGCCGGCTGGTGTGCAGCGGCGAGGCCCTGCCCACCGAACTGGCCGACCGCTGCGCCGAGTTGCTGCCCGGCACCGAACTGCACAACCTGTACGGCCCCACCGAGGCCGCCGTCGACGTCACCGCCTGGCCGTGCGCCGCCGGGACGAGGTCCGCCGCCGGGTCCGTACCGATCGGCCGCCCGGTGTGGAACACCCGCACCCTCGTCCTGGACGAACACCTGCGCCCGGTACCACCGGGCGTTTCCGGCGAGCTCTACCTCGGCGGCGCCCAGCTCGCCCGCGGCTACCTGGGCCGCCCCGGCCTCACCGCCGACCGCTTCGTCGCCGACCCCTACGGACCGCCCGGCGCCCGCCTCTACCGCACCGGCGACCTGGTGCGCTGGAACACACAGGGGGCACTGGAGTTCCTCGGCCGGTCCGACGACCAGGTGAAGATCCGCGGCTTCCGTGTCGAGCCCGGCGAGACCGAGGCCGCCCTGGCCGCACTGCCCGGCGTGTCGCAGGCAGTCGTGACGGTACGTCAGGACCAGCCGGGCGAACCGAGGCTGGTCGCCTACGCCGTGCCCCGCCCCGGGGCCCCGCTGGAGCCGTTGCGGGTCAGGCAGGACCTCAAGGCGACGCTCCCGGAACACCTGGTGCCCGCCGTCGTCGTCATCCTCGCCGAGCTGCCGCTCACCCCGAACGGCAAACTCGACCGCGCGGCCCTGCCCGCCCCCGACCTCTCCGACCTCACCACCGCCGCGGCACCGCGCAACGAGGCGGAGGCGACCCTCTGCGCCCTCTTCGCCGACCTGCTCGGGCTGCCCACGATCGGCATCCACGACGAGTTCTTCGCCCTCGGCGGCCACTCGGTCCTGGCCACCCGCCTGATAGCCCGCATCCGGGCCGAGCTGGGGGCCGTCGTCCCCCTGCGGGCGGTCTTCGACACACCGACCGTCGCCGCGCTCGCCCCGCTCCTGGAGGCTCCGGCCGCCGAACAGCGCCCCGCGCTGCGGCCGGCCTCCCGCCCGGCCACGGTGCCGCTGTCCTCCGCACAGGCGAGGCTGTGGTTCCTGTACCGGCTGGAAGGACCCAGCCCGACGTACAACATCCACACCCCGGTCCGTCTCACGGGACCGCTCGACGCGGCCGCCCTGCGCACGGCCCTGAACGACGTCGTCGCCCGCCACGAGGCGCTGCGCACGATCTACCCGGACGACGACGGCACGCCCTACCAGCGGATCCTGCCGGCGGCCACCGTGCCCTTCGAGGTCGTACAGACCCGGGCCGGGCAGGTCGACGCCCTGCTGCGCGAGGCCGCCGCCCATTCCTTCGCACTGGACGCCGAGATCCCCGTACGGGCAACGCTGTACGCTCTCGCCCCCGACGAGCACATCCTGCTCCTGCTCGTCCACCACATCGCCACCGACGGATGGTCGGCGGAGCCACTGCTGCGGGACCTGGAGACGGCCTACGCGGCCAGGCTGCGCGGCACCCGCCCAGAGTGGCCGCCGCTTGCCGTGCAGTACGCCGACTACACGCTGTGGCAGCGGCGGTTGCTCGACGAAGGCGGCCTCGCCGACGCCGAACTGGACTACTGGTCACGGGAGTTGGCGGGGATACCCGAAGAACTTCAGCTCCCGGTCGACCGCCCTCGCCCGGCCGTCGCCGGCTACCGGGCCGGAGCCGTGCACTTCACCCTCGACGCCGAGGTCCATCGCGCGCTGCGCGACCTCGCCGCGGAGGCGGGCGGCACCGTCTTCATGGCACTCCAGGCCGCCCTCGCGGTCCTGCTCGGCCGCCTGGGGGCCGGAGCGGACATCCCCCTCGGCACCCCGGTCGCCGGCCGGGGCGACGCGGCCCTCGACGACCTGGTGGGCCTGTTCGTCAACACCCTGGTGCTGCGCACCGACATCTCCGGCGACCCGACGTTCCGGACCCTGCTGGCCCGGGTGCGCGAGACGGACGTGGACGCCTACGCCCACCAGGACCTGCCGTTCGAGCGGCTCGTGGACATGCTCGCCCCGACCCGCTCCATGGGCCGGCATCCGCTGTTCCAGGTGATGCTCGCGCACCAGCAGGCCCCGCAGGCGACAAGGGACTTCGCGGGGCTGACGCTCAGCGAACCGCGCGTCGACTTCTACACCGCGAAGACCGACCTCGCCTTCCATGTCTTCGAACAGCCGGACGGCGCCGGCATCACCGGTGCGCTCGTGTACAGCCGCGACCTGTACGACGACGAAACCGCCCAGGACATGGTCGAGCGGTTCGTGCGGCTGGTCGGCGGCCTGGCCCGGCGCCCGGATCTGCCCGTGGCCCTCGCCGACGTCCTCACCCCGCGCGAGCGGGCACTGACGCTGGGGGAGTGGAACGACACCGCGCACCCCATGCCGGCCACCACCCTCACCGCGCTGTTCGAGGAACAGGCGGCGAGGACTCCTCGCGTCACGGCCGTGGAGTACGGCATCGAGGGCGGGACGCGACTGACGTACGCCGAGCTCAACGCCCGCGCCAACGGCCTTGCCCAGCAGCTGACTTCACTCGGTGTCGGCCCCGAGCGCCGCGTCGGGATCCACCTGGACCGCTCGGTGGAGATGGTCGTGGGACTGCTCGCCGTGCTGAAGGCGGGCGGGGCGTTCGTGCCGCTGGAACCGTCGTGGCCGGCGCGCCGGGTGGCCGAGGTGTGCCGGAGCGCGGCGTTGACGGTGGTCCTGGGCAAGCAGGGCGACGGCGCCGTTCTCGGGGACGACGCACCGCCGTTCGTGGAGGTGCGCCTGGACGGCCCGGAGCATCCGGACAACCCGGACGTCCCCGTCGACCCCGAAGGCCTCGCCTACGTCATCCACACCTCCGGCTCCACCGGCGTCCCCAAGGGCGCGATGATCCGGCACCGGGCCATCGCGCACCGCCTGCTGTGGCAGCGCGGGCTGCTCGGCTTCGGGACGGACGACGCCGCCCTGTTCAAGGCACCGCTCGGCTTCGACATCTCCATCAACGAGATCTTCCTGCCGCTGGTGAACGGTGGCCGTGTGGTGATCGCCGAACCGGGCGGCGAACGCGACGTCGACTACCTCCTCGACACCGTCGAGCGTCACCGGGTGACCTTCACCTACCTCGTCTCCTCGATGCTCGACCTGCTCCTGGAGCTGGACGGCTTCGCCCGCCGGGCCGGCTCGCTGAGGCACGTGTGGTGCGGCGGCGAGGTGCTCACCCCCGAGCTGTTCGCCCGCTTCCGCGCAGCGAGCCCGGCCGTCATGTACCACGGGTACGGACCGGCCGAGGCCACCATCGGCGTCAGCCACGTCGTCTACCGCACCGGCGCCATCCGCAGCGCCGTCTCCATCGGCCGGCCCAACGGCAACACGCGGTTGTACGTCCTCGACGGCCGCCTGCAGCCGGTGCCGGTGGGGGTGCCGGGCGAGCTGTACGCCGGGGGCGTCTACCTCGGCCGCGGCTATGTGAACGACCCGCGCCGCACCGCCGACCACTGGGTGGCCGACCCGTTCGGCCCGCCCGGCGAACGGCTCTACCGCACCGGCGACCTGGTGCGGTGGCAGCGCGACGGCACCCTGGAGTTCCTCGGCAGGGCGGACAACCAGGTGAAGATCCGCGGCATGCGGGTCGAGCTGGAGGAGATCGAGGCGATCCTCGAACAGCATCCCGGCGTCCGGCGCGGGGTGGTGGCCATCCGGGAGGACGCCCCGGGCGTCAAGCAGCTCGCCGGGTACTACCTGGCCGCCGACGACCTGGGCGACCTGCCCGGCTGGCTCCGCGAACGGCTCCCCGAACACATGGTGCCGCGCACCCTCACCGCCCTCGACTCCTTCCCCCTCCTGCCCTCCGGCAAGGTCGACCGAGGCTCCCTGCCCGCACCGCGGACCCCGGTCTCCGGCACACCGACCCGCGCGCCCGCCGACGAACGCGAGCGCCTGCTCTGCGAGTTGTTCGCCTCAGTCCTCGGGCTGAGCGGCGTCGACGTCGACGACAACTTCTTCGAACTCGGCGGGGACAGCATCGTCTCCATCCGACTGGTCACCCTGGCCCGCAAGGCCGGCCTGAACCTCAGCCCCCGGCAGGTCTTCCAGACCCCCACCCCGGCGGGCCTCGCGGCGGCCGCCTCCGCCGAGCCCGCCGACGCAGCCCTCGGGGACGAGCCGGTCGGCGAGGCGGACCTGACCCCGATCATGCACTGGACGGCAGGCCCCGACGGCTCCTACGCCGGGCTCGCCCAGGCGGTGCTGCTCGTGACCCCGCCGGATCTGACGTACGACACCGCCGTCGACGTACTCCAAGCGGTACTGGACCGCCACGACGTGCTCCGCGCACGACTGACGGACAAGCTGGTCGTACCGGCCGAAGGAGCGGTCCGTGCGGGCGACCTGCTCAGCCAGGTGCGGGACACGGCTCTCGACGACGAGTTGGCCGCCGCGGTGGCCCGGCTCGACCCGGCGGCCGGGCGCATGCTCCAGGCCGTCTGGTTCACCGACTCGGGACGCCTCCTGCTCGTCGCCCATCACCTGGTCGTCGACGGTGTGTCCTGGCGGATCATCCTGGCCGACCTGGCCGAGGCCTGGCGGTCCGGCCGTGCCCTGCCCCGGGGCGGCACCTCCTTCCGCACCTGGAGCAGGCTCCTCGGCGAGGAGGCCCGCAAGCCCGACCGGGTGCGCGAACTGGCCTGGTGGACAAGGGCGTTGGACGACGCACGTCCGCTGATCGACCGCAGCCATGACGCCAGGGCCACGTCACAGGAGTACAGCCTGGTGCTGCCACCCGCCCTCACCGAGCCCCTGCTGGCCGAGGTGCCCGCCGCCTATCACGCAGCCGTCCCCGACGTCCTGCTCACCGCGCTCGCCCTCGCCGCCTCGGCCTGGCGGGAGCGGCGTGGTGACCTGACCGGCCGTGCGCTGCTGGTCGGACTGGAGGGGCACGGACGCGAGGACGGCATCGCCGAGGGCGTCGATCTGTCGTCCACCGTCGGCTGGTTCACCACCTTCCACCCCCTCGGCATCGACCCCGGCCCGCTGGACGTGGACGAAGCGCTGTCCGGAGGGCCGGCCGCGGGCATCGCGCTCAAGCGGATCAAGGAGCAGCTGCGCGCCGTCCCCGACCACGGAATCGGCTACGGCCTCCTGCGCCACCTCAACCCCGACACCGCGCCCGCCCTGGAGAAGTTGCCGCAGCCGCAGATCCTCTTCAACTACCTGGGCCGCTTCACCGCCTCCGGCTCGAAGGAGGAGCCGTGGGAGCTCGCTCCCGAAGCCCCCATGCTCCGGGTGCCGACTCCGACCACCGTCTTCGGTCTGGAGATCAACGCCGTCGCCGTCGAGGAGGAGACGGACGGCGTCCGGCTGCACGTCTCCGTCTCCTGGCCGGACTCCTTCCTGACCGAGGCCGAGGCACGGGACCTGCTCGGCCTCTGGGAACTCGCCCTGCAAGGCCTGGCCCGGCACACCCCGGCAGGCGGCCTCACCCCCTCGGACCTCCCCCTGGTCGAACTGACCCAGGAGGACCTCGACGACTTCGAGAACGACCTCGACGAATTCTGAGCCCCACGGACGACTTCGGAGGAACCGGTGACGCAGCACAACCCGACCGCGGACGAGCTGCTCCGTTCGGTCACCGACACATTCGGCGCGGAGGCGGCGCCGAGCGAGGACGACAGCCTCATCGCCTGGGGCCTGGACTCGATCACCCTGATGAAGATCGCGGGCGGCTGGCGCAAGCGGGGCGTCCGGGTCAGCTTCGCCGAGCTGGCCAAGGAACCGACGCTGCGCGCCTGGCGGGAGCTGCTCGCGGCCCACGTCCCGGCCGCCGAACAGACCCCGGCCCCGCCACCTCCCGCTCCCGAACCCCGCGAGCCGTTCCCGCTTGCCGTGATGCAGCACGCGTACTGGATCGGCCGCGGCGACGAGACCACCCTCGGCTCGGTCGCCGCCCATCTCTACGTCGAGTTCGACGGCCCCGGCGTCGACCCCGACCGCCTCGACACGGCCGTACGGGCCCTCGCGGCCCGGCACGGCATGCTGCGCGCCCGCTTCACCGACGACGGCCGCCAGCAGATCCTGCCCGAGTTCACCGGCCCCGCGACCGTCCTCCACGACCTGCGCACGCTGGACGCCGACGCGGCCGCGGCCGCACTGGAGGACGTCCGCCACTCCTCCTCGCACGCCCGCCTGGACATCGCCGCCGGTGAGGTCTTCTCCGTGCAGTTGTCGCTGCTGCCGGACGGGGCGAGCCGACTGCACGTCGACGTGGACATGCTCGCCGCGGACGCGCTCAGCTACCGGGTGCTGCTCTCCGACCTCGCCAAACTCTACGAGGACCCCGGCGCAGCGCTCCCGCCCATCCGCACCAGCTATCCGGAGTACCTCGCCGAGCGCGCCGACGTCCGGCGGCTGAGCCGCGAGCAGGCACAGCGGTGGTGGCAGCAGCGGCTACCCGAACTGCCCAGCGCCCCCGAACTCCCCGTCGTCCCCGAGGCCGAGCGCACCGACCCGACAAGGGTGACCCGTCGGCACCACTGGCTGCCGCCGGACGAGAAGCGGCGGCTGACCGCCCGCGCCCACCAGCACGGGCTGACCCCGGCCATGGCGGTCGCGACCGCCTTCTCGGAGGTGCTGGCGGCCTGGAGCGGACAGCCGCGGTTCCTGCTGAACGTCCCGATGTTCGACCGCAGGGGCTCGCACCCCGACATCGACCTCCTCGTCGGGGACTTCACCAGCTCGGTGCTGCTCGACGTCGACCTGACCGAACCGGGCTCGTTCACCGAACACGCGCGGCGCCTCCAGGACCGTATGCACACCGACGCGGCGCACTCCGACTACTCGGGTGTCGAGGTCCTGCGGGACCTGTCCCGGCTGGGCGGCGAACAGGTCCTGGCACCCGTGGTGTTCACCAGCGCCCTCAACCTCGGCGAGCTCTTCGACGCGGGCGTGCGGAAGTCCTTCGGCAAGCCCGCCTGGATCATCTCCCAGGGGCCGCAGGTACTCCTCGACGCCCAGGTGACCGAGGTCGACGGCGGACTGCTGGTCAACTGGGACGTCCGGGAGGACGCCTTCCCGGCCGGCCTGGTCGACGCGATGTTCACCGCCTTCCACGGGCTCGTCACCCGGCTCGGCACCGACGACACGGTCTGGGAGCGCACGCTCCCCGCTCTGCTGCCCGCCGAGCAGTCGGCGGTCCGCGCCAAGGTGAACTCCACCGAGGGCCCGCGCAGCCACCGGCTGCTCCACCAGGGCTTCTTCGAACGCGCCGCCGAGCGGCCGAAAGCCCCGGCCCTGCTGTGGGCCACCGAAGGTGCCCTGTCCTACGGCGAGTTGGCGGATCGCGCACTGCGTACGGCCGCCGCCCTCGTGGCGCACGGTGTGCGGCCCGGCGACACGGTCGCGGTCAGCCTTCCCAAGGGGCCCGACCAGATCACCGCAGTCCTCGGCGCGCTGGCGGCGGGCGCCGCGTACGTGCCGATCGGCGTCGAGCAGCCGCCCGCCCGCCGCGACCGCATCCGCGCCACCGCCGGGTTCCGTGTCGCGCTGACCGACGGACGCCCGTTCGAGGACGTCGGCCTCGACGCCCTGCCGGTCGCGGAGGCCCTGCGCACCGCCGCACCCCTCGCGCGGCCGGTCGCGGTCGACGAGGAGCAGCCCGCGTACGTGCTGTTCACCTCGGGCTCCACCGGTGAGCCCAAGGGCGTCGAAGTCCCGCACCGGGCCGCCATGAACACCATCGAGGACCTCAACGACCGCTACGGCGTGGGCACTTCCGACCGTTGTCTGGCCCTGTCCGCCCTGGACTTCGACCTCTCCGTCTACGACGTCTTCGGGCTGCTGAGCGAGGGCGGAGCCGTCGTGCTGATCGACGAGGACGACCGGCGCGAGGCGAGCCAGTGGGCCGACCTCGTCCGCACCCATGGAGTGACGGTCCTCAACTGCGTACCCGCGCTTCTCGACATGTTCCTGCTCGCCACCGCCCCCGGCGAACTCACCGGCCTGAAGGTGGTGTTGCTCGGCGGCGACTGGGTTGGCACCGACCTGCCCGGGCGGTTGGCCGAGCGGGCACCCGGGTGCCGGTTCACCGGGCTGGGCGGGACGACGGAGACCGCGATCCACTCGACGGTCTGTGAGGTGACGGACAGCCAAGTACCGGCGCACTGGCGGGCGGTGCCGTACGGGACTCCGTTGCGCAACGTCCGCTGCCGGGTCGTCGACAGCCACGGGCGGGACTGTCCGGACTGGGTGCCGGGTGAGCTGTGGATCGGCGGGGAGGGGGTGGCGCTCGGCTACCGGGCCGATCCGTCCCGTACGGCCGAGAAGTTCACCGAGGCGGACGGGCTGCGCTGGTACCGCACCGGCGACCTCGCGCGGTACTGGCCGGACGGCACCCTGGAGTTCCTCGGCCGCCGCGACCACCAGGTCAAGCTGCGCGGTTTCCGGATCGAGCTGGGCGAGGTGGAGTCGGCGCTCGCGGGTCACCCCGCCGTCCGACGCGCAGTCGCCGGGCTGACCCGAGGGCAGGGCGTGCAGCTGGCGGCCGCCGTGGCCGCCGACGCGGGTACGGCCGAGGACGAGTTGCGGGACTGGGCGCGCTCCGTACTGCCGCCGCACATGGTCCCGGCCCGGATCACCGTGGCCGAGGAGCTCCCGCTCACCTCCAACGGCAAACTCGACCGCCGTGCCGTACAGGAGTTGTGGCAGGTGGACGAGGCGGAGCGGCACCGGGCCCCCGGCACCGCCCTGGAGACGGTCGTGGCCCGCGTCTGGCAGGACGTCCTCGGCGTCGAACACGTCGGCCTCGACGACGGCTTCTTCGCCCTCGGCGGCGACTCGGTCCTCGCGACCGTGATCGTCGGCCGGCTGCGGGAGGCGCTGGACACCTCGGAGGTGTCCGTACGCTCCCTCTTCGCGACCCTCACGGCGGGCGGCATGGCCAAGCGGCTCTCCGCCGAGGAGGAGACCGCCGGGCGGCTCGAACAGGTCGCCGCGATCCACCTGGAGATCGAGGACATGTCGGCGGAAGAGATCGACTCCGCGCTGCGCGACACCTGAGAAGACACAAGGGGGAGGGGCGGGGTGCCATAGGCGCCCCGCCCCTCCCTCGTCGCCCCCCTCGGGCGGGTCAGTCGAGCGCGGACGGTCAGTCGAGCTTCTCGAAGCCCGGCTCCAGGTTGTTCAGCGCCCACGGGATGCCCAGCGCGGACGGGCTGCGGAGCTGGCTGATGGTCGCGACGTCGGTGACGACGTACCGGTCGTCCTTCACCGCGGCCATGTTCTTCACCAGGTCACTGGACTCGAACGCCTTCTTCAGATCCGGTGTGGTGAAGGCGATGACGACCAGGTCGGCGTCGAGCTTGTCGAGCTGCTCGAAGGACAGCTCGCCCGTCGGGCTGCCGTTGACCGTCTTGATGTTCTTCACCGACGAGGTCAGGCCCATCCCGACCTGGCTCATCAGCTTGGCGGCGAAGTCGTCCTCGGAGGCGATCGTGAAGATCTTCGCCGGGGTGTTGCCGATGGACAGGCTGTAGGTCTTGCCCTGGAGCTTCGGGTGCTTCTCCTTCACGGCGGCGATGCTGTCCTCGGTCTCCTTGATGACCTGCGCGCCCTGCTCCTCCTTGCCGACGGCCTGGGCGACCACCTGGACGTGCTCCTGCCAGGTCTGCTGCCCCCAGGCCGTCTCGTAACCGATGGTCGGTGCCACCGCGGCGAGCTTCTTGTAGTCCTTGTCCAGAGTGAAGTCGGAGGTGGCGAGGATCAGATCGGGCTGCAGGGACGCGACCTTCTCGTAGTCGACGGCGGTCAGCGTGTCGAGCAGCTCGGTCTTCTTGGTGTCGATCCTGTCCTTCAGCCAGGGGTAGACGCCGTCCTTGCTGAGGGCGTCCTTGGAGACCGCGACCGGCGTGACACCCAGGGCGTACAGCGCGTCGATGTCGTCGGTGCCGCCGTTGCCGATCACCACGATCCGCTCGGGCGCCTTGGTGATCTTCGTGGTGCCGAACTTGTGCTTGATGGACACCGGGAAGGCGGACGAGGAGTCCGCCTTCGCGTCTCCGGAAGCGTCGGAGGAGGTGTTCGAGTCGTCCTTGACGGAGCCGCAGGCCGCCAGGGCGGCGGCCAGGGCGACGGTGAGAAGGGTGCTGAGGAGCTTTCTCGACATGCGCGCCAGTAAAGCAAGGTAAGCCTTGCCTTAGCAATGCGTTTCGGACAACTTCTTTGTGTTTGACGGTAGTTGGCGATCTTTGATCACGGGTGGGTGGTGAGGTAGCCCCCCATCGTCCGGAAGTAGTCCCTCGCCGCGTACTCCGTGCCGTCGTCGGTACGCAGCCGCCGGATGGCCAGTCCCGGGTGCCGGCCGCTGTGCGCGTCCGCGCCGGCCACGATGACCACACCGTCGCCCTCGGGGATGAAGACGCGGCCCGGAGTGCCGCCGTAGCGGCCCTCGGAGACGGCGGCCGAGACGATCCTGATCCGCTGTCCGCGGTGGAACGTGTACGCGTTGGGATACGGGTCCGACTGGGCGCGCACCAGCCGCTCCAGGCGCTCCGCGGGCCACCGCCAGTCGATGCGGCTGTCCTCCAGGGACCGCTTGTGGAAGAAGCTCGCGCGGCTGCGGTCCTGGGGCTGCCAGTGGGAGGCCGCCCGGCCGGAGTCGATGAGGTCGAGCGACTCGCGCACGATGGGCGCGATCAGGTCGACCGTGCGATGGAACAGGTCCGTTGCCGTGTCGGTCGGACCGACCGCCACCGAGCGTTGCACCAGGATGTCCCCGGCGTCCAGCTCGGCGTTCATGCGGTGCGCGGTGACGCCTACGCGCTCCTCGCCGTTGATGAGCGCCCAGATGATGGGGGAGAAGCCGGCGTAGGACGGCAGCAGCGAGTCGTGGACGTTGAGCGTGCCGTGCGGGGGCAGGTCGAAGAGCTCCGGCGGCAGCCAGGTGCGCCAGTTGTTGGCCACGAGGATGTCGGGCCTGGCCTCGCGCAGCGCGGTGAGGAGTTCGGGGTCGTCGGGTCGGTTGCGCAGGAGGAGGGGGACGTCGTGCTTCTCGGCCAGCTCGGCGACGGAGTCGCCCCAGATCCTCTCGTAGGCGTGGTCGCTCCTGGGGTGGGTGACCACGAGGACGACCTCGTGATCGGAGTCCAGCAGGGCCTGGAGTGTGCGGTGGCCCCAGGTCTGGTAGCCGAACATGGCGACGCGCATGCGGTTCTCCCCTTCGGCGGGCTCCATTGCAAGGTAAGGCTAACCTTATCTAACATGTGGCTGCCTGAGGGAGGCGATGCCACGGTGAAGTCACCGCTCACGGGATCGGACACCACCTACGACGTCCTCGGAATCGGCTTCGGGCCGTCAAATCTCGCCCTGGCCATAGCGATTGACGAACACAACGCGAACCTTCCGGCGGACCGTCGGATCAACGCCCTGTTCCTGGAACGGCAGTCGGGTTTCGGCTGGCACCGGGGCATGCTCATCGACGACGCCACCATGCAGGTGTCGTTTCTCAAGGACCTGGTCACGCTGCGCGATCCGGCCAGCGACTTCAGCTTCCTGTGCTTCCTGCGTGAGCGCGGCCGGCTGATCGACTTCCTGAACCAGAAGACGCTCTTCCCGCTCCGCGTGGAGTTCCACGAATACTTCGAGTGGGCCGCCGAGCGGGTGCGGCACCTGGTGGCGTACGGCCATGTGGTGACCGCCATCGACCCCGTGCGCGACGACACGGGCACGGTGACGCACTTCGACGTGGTCTGTCGTGACCCGGAGCGCCCCGGCCGGACCATCACCCGCCGGGCCCGTGACATCAGCGTCGCGGTCGGCCTGGAACCCCATGTGCCGCCCGGCGTCGAACTGTCCGAACGCGTCTGGCACAACAGCCAGTTACTGCCCCGGGTGACCGAACTCGCCGCCGCCGGTGAGCCGGTGCGCCGCGCGGTCGTCCTCGGGGCCGGGCAGAGTGCCGCCGAGACCGTCGACTATCTGCACCGCTCCTTCCCCGAGGCCGAGGTCTGCGCGGTGTTCGCCAAGTACGGCTACACCCCCGCCGACGACAGCCCCTTCGCCAACCGCATCTTCGACCCGGAGGCGGTGGACGTCTACTTCGCCGCCCCCTCCGAGGTCAAACAGTCCCTGTTCGACTACCACCGCTCGACCAACTACTCCGTGGTCGACATGGAGTTGATCGAGGCCCTGTACGCCCAGGCGTACCAGGAGAAGGTCACCGGCCGGGAGCGGCTGCGCTTCCTCAACGTCTCCCGCATCCGCGACGTGCGAGAACGCGGCGACGGCGCGATCGACGTGGCGGTGGAGTTCCTGCCGACCGGGGAGCAGCAGACCCTCCGGGCAGACCTGCTCGTGCACGCCACCGGCTACCGGCCCCGTGACCTCACCGCCCTGCTCGGCGAGGCGGCGAAGGTCTGTCTGCGGGACGACGGCGACGCGATCCGGGTCGCCCGTGACCACCGTGTGGAGACCGCGAACGACGTCACGGCGGGGATCTACCTCCAGGGCGGCACCGAGCACACCCACGGACTCACCTCGACCCTGCTGTCCACCACCGCGATCCGCGCCGGGGAGATCCACCGCTCCCTGCTGGCCCGCCGCACGGCGTCCGTCTGAGCCGGGTCAGACCGCTTCCGCCGCGGGCACGGCGGGGTCGAACACCGCCAGCACGCCGTCGGTGGACGTCACCGCCCCGCACGTGTCCGCGATCCACTCCAGCGCGAACCCATGGCTCCCGGCCGACGCGTCGGCGACCGCGTCCGCGACGACGAAGGGCTCCAGGTCCTGCACCCAGGCGTCGGCCGCGGTCATCAGCACACCGACCCGGGCGAACAGGCCCGCTATCACCACCTGGTCCCGCTTCAGGTCACGCAGCCGGCTGTCCAGCCGGGTCCGCGCGAACGCGCTGTGCTTGCGGGCGGTGAGCACGGTGTCCCCGGTGCGCGGCTCGACCTGGCGGGCGAAGGCCTCGCCGTCCCGGTCGGCCGGCGCACCGGAGCGGCGTACGTACACCGCCGGTCCGCGCTCCCCGGCGGGCACGGAGTGGATGACGGGCACGCCCGCGGCATGGGCGGCACGCACCAACCGGCCCGTGTTCGCGAGGAGTTCGGTGACCGGGGCGCCCTCCTGCTCCAGTACGCGCACGAAGCGCCTCTGTAAGTTGAGCACCACGACAGCGGCCCGGCCGGGGTCCAGCGTCCACCCTGTGGTGTCGTCGGGCAGCATCGCGGCGGTCGGCATGACGTACGGGAAGATCGAGCCAGGCGTCATCTCGGGTTGCCCTTCGGTGAGTCGGGGAAACCCTACTTAGGTTAGCCTCGCCTAAGTTGGATGTCTTGTCGTTGGGTCCTGTGAACGGCCCTCATCCCAGGGCGCGGTCCAGATTGAAGGCCGCGCTGATCAGGGCGAGATGCGTGAACGCCTGGGGGAAGTTGCCCTGTTGCTCACCCGTGTGGCTGATCTCCTCGGCGTACAGCCCCAGATGGTTGGCGTACGTCAGCATCTTCTCGAAGGCGAGGCGCGCCTCGTCGACCCGGCCGGCCCGGACCATGGCCTCGACGTACCAGAACGAGCAGATGGAGAACGTGCCCTCGTCGCCGCGCAACCCGTCGGGGCTCGCCTGCGGGTCGTAGCGGTAGACCAGCGAGTCGGACACCAGGTCCTCGGTGAGGGCGTCCAGTGTGGACAGCCACTTGGGGTCGGTCGGCGCGATGAACTTCGCCAGCGGCATCATCAGCACCGCGGCGTCCAGCACATCGTCGTCCTCGTGCTGGACGAAGGCCTGCCGGGCCTCGGACCAGCCCCGCTGCATGATCCGCCGGTAGATCGTGTCCCGGCACCCGCCCCAGCGCGGCAGATCCGCCGGCAGACCGCGCCGGGTGGCCATCCGGATGGCCCGCTCGATCGCCACCCAGCACATCAGCCGCGAGTACAGGAAGTTCTTGCGGCCACCGCGGGTCTCCCAGACGCCCTCGTCCGGCTGGTCCCAGTTGTCGCACACCCAGTCCACCAGCGCGCACACGTCGTCCCACTGGTCGCTGGAGATCGGCTTGGCCCACTTGTCGTAGAGGTAGATCGAGTCGATCAGCGCCCCGTAGATGTCGAGCTGGAGCTGGCCGGCGGCGGCGTTGCCGATGCGCACCGGCGCGGAGCCCATATGCCCCTCCAGATGGCCGAGTTCGCGCTCGGGCAGCTCGGCGCGGCCGTCGATGCCGTACATGATCTGCAACGGGCCGCTCTGACAGCCGTCCCCCCGGCTGACGTGCTCGGTCAGGAAGTTCATGAACGCCTCGGCCTCCTCGGTGAAGCCCAGGCGCAGCATCGCGTACACACAGAAGGCGGCGTCGCGCACCCACACGTACCGGTAGTCCCAGTTGCGTTCCCCGCCGCGCTGCTCGGGCAGGCTCGTCGTCGGAGCGGCCACGATCGCGCCGGTCGGCGCGTAGGTGAGCAGCTTCAGGGTGAGCGCCGAGCGGTGCACCATCTCCCGCCAGCGGCCCCGGTACTGGGAGGCGGACAGCCACTTCCGCCAGTACGCCACCGTGCTGTTGAACTGCTCCTCGGCCTCGGTCCGCGCGCACCGGCGCAGCGTCACCTCGGCGCCGAGCTGGTCCAGCGCGAAGACCGCCGACTCGCCCTGCGCGAGCTTGAACTCGGCGCGTACGTCCGGTCCTTCGACGTCGAGCGGCATGGTCGAGGTCAGCCCGAGCGACAGCTTCTCGGACTCGAACACCACGACCTCGCCCACCATGCGGACGGTGTGCGGCTGAGTGCCGTACTCGAAGCGCGGCGCGACCCGCGTACGGAACGGGATCGACCCGCGCACGCACACCACCCGCCGGATCAGCCGGTGCCGTTCGGACTCGACCGAGCCGCCGTCCACCGGCATGAAGTCCTGCACCTCGCCGACGCCGTCCTCGGTGAAGAACCTGGTGATCAGGACGTTGGTGTCGGGGAAGTAGAACTGCTTGGTCCTGGCCGGCACCGCCGCCGCCAGCTCGAAGCAGCCGCCCCGATCCGCGTCCAGGATCGCCGCGAAGACGCTCGGGGCGTCGAAGGCCGGGCAGCAGTACCAGTCGATCGTGCCGTCCGTCCCCACCAGGGCCACACTGCGCAGATCGCCGATCAGCCCGTGCTCGGCGATCGGCAGATAGCGCGCCGCCGTGGGTGGGTCCGTCCCGATCCGGGTTGTGCTCATCGCAGCCTCCCTGGCCCGCCGACACCCTGGCCCGCAGTGCGCCTCGCTCCCAGCGTAGGTGGAATCGAACGGGTGGGTGCCGGGATCGGGGGCCGGGACCGCCTGGGCTCAGACCGCGATGACCCGCAGGCCCGCCTCCTCGAAGCGCCGTACGGTGTCGGGCTCGGCCGCCGTGTCCGTGACCAGCGTGTCCACCGCGTCGGCCGCGCAGATCCGGGCGAACGCCCGCTGGCCCAGCTTGCTGGAGTCGGCGGCCACGACCACCCGCTCGGCGCGCTCGCACAGCAGCCGGTTGATCGCCGCCTCCGCCTCGTCGTGCGCGGCGGCGCCGTGCGTGGCGTCGAAGCCGACGACGCCGAGGACCGCCACGTCGAGGGTGATCTGGGACAGCACACCGTCCGCGAGCGGTCCGATGAGCTCGTACGACTGCGGGCGCGCGACCCCGCCGGTGAGCACGATCTTGAACTGGGGGCGGACGGCCAGCTCGTTGCCGATGTTCAGCGCGTTGGTGACGACGGTCAGCGCGGGCGTGCCGGACACCAGGTCGCTGCGCACGGCCAGGGCGCGCGCCACCTCGGTGGTCGTCGTTCCGCCGGTCAGCCCCACCGCCTCGCCGGGCGCGACGAGGTCGGCCACCGCCTTGGCGATGCGCTGCTTCTCGGAGGCGTGCCGGGCGGTCTTGTAGCGCAGCGGCAGTTCGTACGACACTCCGTGCACGACCGCGCCGCCCCGCGTGCGGACGAGCATCTGCTGCTCGGCGAGCTGATCGAAGTCACGGCGGATCGTCGCGGCGGAGACCGCCAGCTCGGCGGCCGCCTCCTCGACGTCCAGCCGGCCCCGCTCCACGAGCAGCTCCAGCAGCGCCTTCCAGCGGGCGTCGCGCGACATCCGCCCTCCATTCCTCGATCATTCCCCGATCTCCGGCGACCTTAGCGCACCCCCCTCCAGCCCAATGCTTGATTCTGCTCGAAAGCTCGCGTTATCTTGCATGAACAATCACAAGCACCGTGATGTTCAACGAGAGCGTGAGGGACGGCGGCATGACGCATGTCGAGGACGAGCTCAACAGCCAGCCCGAGTGCTGGACCCGCGCGGCGGCAGAGGCGACCGGCCACGGCACGGTCCTGCCGGAACCGGGGGAGCGGGTCGCGGTCGTCGGCTGCGGAACGTCGTACTTCATGGCTCAGGCCTTCGCCGCGCTGCGCGAGGGATCGGGCCGGGGCGAGACGGACGCCTTCGCCGCCTCGGAGTTCCCGCACGGACGCGCGTACGACCGAGTCCTTGCCCTCAGCCGCTCCGGTACCACGACCGAAGTGCTCGACCTGCTGGGCAAGTTGAAGGGCGGTACGCCGACCACGGCACTCACCGCCGACCCGGACACGCCTGTCATGACGGCCGCCGACGAGGTCGTCGTCCTCGACTACGCCGACGAACGGTCCGTCGTGCAGACCCGGTTCGCGACCACCGCCCTCACCCTGCTCCGCGCCCACCTCGGCCTGCACACCGACATGGTCGTGGCCGACGCGCGCACCGCCCTCGCCTGCGACCTGCCCGAAGGGCTTGTGGAGTGCGGGCAGTTCACCTTCCTCGGCCGGGGCTGGACCGTCGGGCTCGCCAACGAGGCCGGGCTGAAGATGCGCGAGGCGTCCCTCGCCTGGACCGAGGCGTACCCGGCCATGGAGTACCGGCACGGCCCGATCAGCATCACCACGAGCGGCACCGCGACCTGGATGTTCGGTGAGGCGCCCGAGGGGCTGGCCGAACAGGTGCGCTCCACCGGCGGACTGTGGATCGAGGGCCGTCTCGACCCGCTCGCCGAACTGGTCCGCGCCCAGCGCCTCGCGGTCGCCGTCGCCGCGGCCCGAGGCCTCGATCCGGACCGGCCGCGCCACCTCACCCGCTCGGTGATCCTCGCACCCTGACACACGCCTGCCACACCTCACACGCCGAGAAAGGACAGGCCGTGCCCCTCGTGACCACCGGCGAGCTCATCACCCGCGCCGCCGCAGCCCGCTCCGCCGTCGCCGCCTTCAACGTCATCACCCTTGAGCACGTCGAGGCCGTCATCGCCGGCGCGGAGTCGGTGCGTTCACCCGTCGTACTCCAAGTCAGCGAGAATGCCGTCAAGTTCCGCTACGGACGCCTGCTCCCGCTCGCCCGCGCCGCCGTCGCGGCCGCCGAACGCGCCGCCGTACCCGTCGCGTTGCACCTCGACCACATCCAGAGCGACGACCTGCTGCGCCAGGCGCCGGACGCCGGGTTCAGCTCCGTGATGTACGACGCGGCGAGGCTGCCGTACGCCGACAACCTCGCCGCCACGAAGGCCGCCGTCGACTGGGCACACGCCCAAGGCCTTTGGATCGAGGCCGAGTTGGGGCGGCTGGGCGGCAAGAACGGTGAGCCGCCCCTCGACGCCCACACCCCGGGTGCCCGCACCGACCCGGCCGAGGCCCACGCCTTCGTCGCCGACTCAGGCGTCGACGCCCTCGCCGTGGCCATCGGCAGCTCGCACGCCATGACCACCCGCACCGCCACCCTCGACCACCACCTCCTCAAGCGCCTGGCCGGCGCCCTCGACGTCCCCCTCGTCCTGCACGGCTCCTCCGGCGTCCCCGACGGCGAACTGACCGCGGCCGTCGCGGGCGGCATCGCCAAGGTCAACGTCGGCACGGCCCTCAACATCGCCATGACGGGAGCGATCCGGGACTTCCTCGCCGCCCACCCCGAGGCCGTCGACTCACGCAAGTACCTGAGCGTCGGCCGGGAGGCGATGGTGCGGGCGGTGGCCGACATCATCCGGGTACTGTCCCGCGACGTGACGGCTACCTCTTGACGGCCCTCAGCACCACGAACTTCGGGTCTCCGGCGATGAGTTGACTGTTGCCGAACAGCCGCCGCAGCTTCACGTGGTAACCGAGATGCCGGTTGCCGACCACCCACAGCTCGCCGCCCGGCCGCAGCGCACGCCGGGCCCCCGTGAACATCCGCCACGCTGTCGCGTCGGTCGTGGCCTGGTGGGAGTGGAACGGCGGATTGTTCAGCACGAGGTCCACACTCCCGGCCGGCACCCCCGCCAGCCCGTCCCCGACCCGGAACTCGGCGTGCCCCGGCACCCCGTTCGCCCGGTACGTCGCCTCCGCCGAGGCCACCGCCTGGAACGACTCGTCCACGAACAGCACCTCGGCGTCCGGGTCCGCCAGCGCCATCGCCGTACCGACGACGCCGTTGCCGCACCCCAGGTCCACCACCCGCCGGGCGCCCTCGCCGCTCGGCAGATGCCCCAGGAAGAACCGCGTACCGATGTCGAGCCGGTCGGCACAGAAGACGCCCGCGTGATTGACGACCGTGCGCCCCGAGACCGGGCCGATCCCGTTCGGGAGGTCATAGACATGCGGCCACGGGTTGGCGGGCCGCTCCACGGACGGCTCGGGCGTGCAGAAGATCAGCCGGGCCTTCCGCTCGGCGAGCGAGGTGCGGGTCGGGCCGAGGATCCGCTCGAACAGCTGGAGCGTCGAGGTGTGGATCTCCTTCACCATCCCGGTGCCGACCACCACCGTGCCCTCGTGCACCGCGGGCGCCAGCCGCAGCAGCTGGTCCTCCAGCAGCGCCAGGCTCTTCGGCACCCGCACGAGCAGCACGTCGACCCGCTCCGGCGGCGGGTCCTGCGTGGTGCGGAGCTGGACGGTGCCGGGCTCGACACCGTGCCGGGCGAGGTTGGCCCGGGTCGCCTCCTGGGCGAGGTAGGAGTCGGTGATCTGCACCGGGCCGTGCGTCGCGAGCGCCGTGACCAGGGCGCCCCAACGGTCACCGACGACCACGACCGTACCGGCCGGCGGGGTCTCCTGCCCCGCGAGATGCCTCAGGAGGTACTCGTCGGAGGCGTCCCACGCGCGCAGCCTCTCACGGGGGTCCTCGGGGAAACGGGTCAGCGCGAGCTCGCCCCAGGGCGTCGTCATACGGTCGTTCATCGTGCGTCAAGGCTAAGCGACCCCGGGGAAGGGCAGGCACGCCCCCGCGCCGCCGCTCCTCCCCGGCGCGGCTACCGAGCCGCAGCTCAACGCCGGTGGGGGAGGATGGGAGGCATGGACGCCGAGCTGTTCCCCCGGGAGCGCACGCAGATCGCGCCGGGCGCGGTCCACGTGCCCGACTGGCTGGATCCGGGCCTGCAGCGCGAGCTGCTGGAGGCCTGCCGCACATGGGCCCGCCCACCGGCCGGCCTGCGCACGGTGCGCACCCCCGGCGGCGGCACCATGACCGCCCGCCAGGTGTGCCTCGGCTGGCACTGGTACCCGTACGGCTACGCCCGCACCGTCGTCGACGGCGACGGCGCCCCGGTGAAACCGTTCCCCGAGTGGCTGGGCGAGCTGGGCAAACGCGCGGTGCGGGACGCCCTGGGCGAGCCGCGGGCCGCGGACACGGAGGCCGCGTACGACATCGCCCTGATCAACTTCTACGACGCCGACGCCCGCATGGGCATGCACCGCGACGGCGACGAGCACTCGGACGCCCCGGTGGTGTCGCTGAGCCTCGGCGACACCTGTGTCTTCCGCTTCGGCAACCCCGAGACCCGGACCCGGCCGTACACGGACGTCGAGCTGCGCAGCGGCGACCTGTTCGTGTTCGGCGGTCCGGCGAGGCTCGCCCACCACGGTGTGCCGAAGGTGCAGCCGGGCACCGCACCGCCGGAGTTGGGGCTGACCGGCCGGCTGAACATCACGCTCAGAGTGAGCGGCCGGTAGGCCCCCGTACCTGCGGATCATGGGAGACTCGCCCTCATGAGCGGCAAGGCGGACCCCCGGACGGCGGGGGAAGGGACCACCTCGAGGACGCGGTTGGACCGGGGGCGCGGTGCGCTCGGACCCGCGTTGGAGCTCGTGCACACCGGACGCGCCCCCACACGCGCCGTCCTCACCGCCGAACTCGGCGTGACCCGGGCCACCGCCGGCGCGGTCGCCGCCGAGCTGGAGGCCCTCGGGCTGATCCGGGTCGACGCCCGGCCCGGCGCGGCGGCCGGTTCCCAGGGGCGGCCCTCGCACCGGCTGGCGGTCGCCGAGGACGGCCCGGTCGTCCTCGCCGCACAGGTGCACGCCGACGGGTTCCGGGCGGCGCTGGTCGGCCTGGGCGGCCGTATCGTCGCCACCGCGCCCGGCTGCGAGACGGTCGACGCCGATCCGGCGAAGGTCCTCGGCTCGGTGGTCGAGGCCGGCGCCGACCTGCTGCGCGCGACGGGCCGCCGCTGCGTGGGCGCCGGTCTCGCCGTCCCCTCCGCGGTCGCGGAACCGGACGGCCTGGCACTGAACCCCCTGCACCTGGCCTGGCCCGTCGGGGCGCCGGTGCGGCGTATCTTCACGGAGTGCGTACGCGCGTCCGGCATCACCGGACCGGCCTTCGCCGCCAACGACGTCAACCTCGCCGCCCTCGCCGAGCACCGGCACGGCGCCGGGCGCGGCTCCCGCGACCTGCTGTGCGTGGCCACCGGGCACCGGGGTGTCGGCGGCGCGCTCGTGCTGGACGGCCGCCTGCACACCGGCAGTTCGGGCCTGGCCCTGGAGGTCGGCCACCTCACCGTGCACCCCGAGGGCAGACCCTGTCACTGCGGCAGCCGCGGCTGCCTGGACGTCGAGACCGACCCGCTGGCATTCCTCACGGCGGCCGGCCGCGAGCCCGGCCCCGAGGGCTCCCTGCTCCAGCAGGCCAAGGACCTGATCCGCACCCAGTACGACGACCCCGCGGTCCGCACGGCCACCGAGGCCCTCATCGACCGGCTCGGCCTGGGCCTGGCCGGCCTGGTCAACATCCTCAACCCGGACCGCATCATCCTCGGCGGCCTACACCGCACCCTCCTCGACACCGACCCCGACCGCCTGCGCGCCGTCGTCGCCGACCGCAGCCTGTGGGGCCAGAGCGGCGGCGTCCCGATCCTCGCCTGCACCCTCGACCACAACAGCCTGGTCGGCGCGGCCGAGTTGGCGTGGCAACCGGTGCTGGACGATCCGCTCGGGGCGCTGGCGCCGTAGGTCACCGCTCGTCGGCGGTCTCCAGGATCCGCGTCCGGGGCGTCCCGGCCAGCGCGGGCGCGTTCTCGGACGACGACCACACCCTCGACCTCAGGAACCCCAGGAACCGCTCGGCCTCGGCCACGTCCTCGAAGTCGAGGTCCACGACGACGTAGGCCGGATCGTCGACGGGCTGCTGGACGCGGTAGTGGCGTACACCCGCGTCCGCGCGTGCCGGGGCGAAGCGGTCGAAGGCCGTCTTCCACTTGGCGAAGTCCGTGATCGGATGCTCGATGTGCAGGGTCGGCATGGCTCCTCCTCGGCCGTTCCCACCGCTCACCTCCCATGCTCGGCCGCGCGTCGGGCGGGCGCACGCCCAGCGGTAGGCTCGGCACATGCGGATCTCGGTCTCCTCGGACATGGACGAACCTCTCGCCCGCCTCCTCGTCACCGAGCTGCGCGACCGCGGCCACGACGTGGTGACCCACGGCGCCCTCAGCCCCGGCGACGACCCCCAGTGGGCCGCCTGCTCCGAGGCCGCCGCCCGAGAGGTCGCCGACGGGACCGCGGACCAGGCGGTCGTGTGCTGCTGGACCGGCACGGGTGCGTCGATCGCCGCGAACAAGGTGCCGGGCGTACGGGCGGCCCTGTGCACGGACGCCTACACGGCGGACGGCGCCCGCCGATGGAACGACGCCAATGTGCTCGCCCTCAGCCTGCGCCTGACGTCCGAGCCCCTGCTCAAGGAGATCCTCGACGCCTGGTTCGCCGGCGCGGCGAGCGGTGACGCGGAGGACCGGGAGAACGTGGCCCGGATCGGACGCCTGGACCTCAGGGAGCCGTGACGTCGACGGGGGCGGGAGAGTCGACTGGGGCGGGGGAGTCGGCGTACTGCGCCACCCCGTCGCCGAACGACCAGTTGATCGGCTCGTTCTCGATCAGGTTGACGAACACGTTTCGTGGCTCGGTACCGGCGTAGCCGTGGGCGAGTTCGGCGATCCTTCGGTACAGGGCCTGCTTCTGCGCCGGGGTTCGCCCGGAGCGCAGGGTGATCGTGACGTACACGAGGCCGTCGTCCCGGTGGATGCCCAGGTAGTCGGGGTCGTAGCGGAGCGTGCTGCGGGTGCCGTCGTGGCCGACCAGTACCTGGAACCGGTCGTCGGACGGGATCCCGACGGCCTCCACCAGGGCGTCGTGCACGGCACGGCCGAGCGCGTCCAGCCGCTCGGGACCGGCTCCCAGGGCGTCGATGCGAACGAAGGGCATGTCTGGGTCTCCTCGCTGTGAACTTCCTTGTCAGCCCCGCAGCCGTTCCAGCCCGGGCGCGGAGATGTGCAGCACCTCGTACATGTCGCCGGCGGTCTTGGGCGTGTCGTTCTCCCAGAGGGAGAAGTGGATCAGTTCCCAACGGCTCGCGTCCACGGCAGCCGCCGAGAGCACCGAGCCGCCCTCGCGGGCGATCCGCTCGGTCTCCCGCGCCGCCTCCGCCATGACGTCGCTCAACTGCCGTTCGTCCGGCACCTGTTGGCGCCGCAGCACCGCGACCCGCGCGGGGGAGCCGACGGCGCCGCCCTCCTCGTACGCCAGTCCGGGCCACTGCCGCACGGACGGCCGCCCGAAGTCGTCGACGATGCCCTGGAAGGGGCCGCCCCAGAGGAAGGTGTTCATGCCCGCGACCGTGTCCCACAGATAGAACGGCGCGTACTGGTTGACCGGCGATCCGTGCACACCGCGCTCGCGCATCAGGTACGCCTTGAGGCCCAAGCCCGGCCAGTCGTCGAGCAGATGCCCCCGGCTCGCGACGCGACGGCGGATGATTCCCATGTCGTAGTCGGCGGGCAGGGTGAGCCCGTACCGCATCGCGTGCATCGGCCGCCTTCCTAGTGGTCCTGGTCTTGGTCCTGGCGCGGTGCGAGGAGGGACAGCAGGCCCCGGACACCCACGTCGAACGCGGCGGGCGAACCGGACGCCCGGGCGAGGACATAGCCGCCCTGGACGGTCGCGACGATCGTCGCCGCGATCGCCTCGGCGTCGAGCCCGGACCCGAACTGCCCCCGCTCCTTGCCCTCCTCGACGATCCCGGCGAGCCGTTCGCGCAGCCAGTCGAGCGTCTCGTCGACCGGGGCCCGCAGTTCGTCGCTGGCGATCACGTCCGGATCCATCGTCAGCCGCCCGACCGGACAGCCGCGCAACACATCACGCTCGCGACGCAGATACGCCTCGATGCGCTCGTACGGCGTCCCCGGCCCGTCGAGTACTCCCGCCGCGGTAGCCCGCATCTCCTCGGCGGTACGGCGGATCGCGGCCAGCGCGAGATCCGGCTTCCCCTTGAAGTGGTGGTACATGCTGCCCTGCCCGGCACCCGAACGCTCCAGGATCGCCTTGGGGCTGGTGCCCACATAGCCGCGCTCCCACAGCAGTTCGCGAGTGGACTCGATCAGCCGGTCCGGGGTGTCCGAGGTGCTCATGCCCTCACTGTACATACTAGTAGTTACAGAAGTCGAGCCCCGCGGAAGCAGAGCAGCCCGCCCCGCCTACTCCCCGCGGGGTACGCACACTGCCGCTGGCCGTACGACGACCCGGACCCCCCTGCGGCGCGAGCCTCGAAGCATCACCGAACGACCCATCCGAACCGACTCGGGAGATGACTCGAGATGCAGACCCTGGCTCACTTCGCCGACGGCGGCCCCGGCCCCTGGATCCTCCTCTTCCCGCTGATCTGGGCGGCCGTCGTGATCGGCGGCATCACCCTGCTGCGCCGCACCGTGTGGCGCGGACGCCGCGGCCCCTGGCGGCCGGCCGCCGACGACAACTCACCCATCACCGTGCTCGGCCACCGCTTCGCCTCCGGCGAGATCGACGAGGACGAGTACTGGCGCCGGCTGTCCGTCCTGGACGAGCAGTTCGGCCGCACCGGCAAGGGCGGTGCGGCATGACGACCACGACCCTCACGACGACCGTGCCGACGGCCGCCCGCGTCGTCGACGCCGTGAAGGTGTACGGCACCGGCGACACCAGCGTGCGGGCCCTGGACGGGGTGAGCGTCGACTTCCCGGTCGGCCGCTTCACCGCGATCATGGGGCCCTCGGGCTCCGGCAAGTCCACGCTGATGCACTGCGCGGCCGGCCTCGACACGCTCACCTCGGGCACCGCCCACATCGGCGACACCGAGCTGAGCAGCCTCGACGACCGTCGCCTCACCCTCCTGCGCCGCGACCGCGTCGGCTTCGTCTTCCAGGCCTTCAACCTGGTGCCGACGCTGACCGTCGCGGAGAACATCACCCTGCCGCTGGACCTCGCGGGCGGCAGGGGCGACCGGGAGTGGATCGACGCGCTGATTGACGTGGTCGGGCTGCGCGCCCGGCTCCACCACCGCCCCTCCGAGCTGTCCGGCGGCCAGCAGCAGCGCGTCGCCGTGGCCCGGGCCTTCGCCGGACAGCCGGACGTCGTCTTCGCGGACGAGCCCACCGGCAACCTCGACTCCCGCTCCGGCGAGGAGGTCCTGGGCCTGCTCGGCCGCACGGTGCGCCAGACGTCCCGCACGGTCGTCATGGTCACCCACGACCCGGTGGCCGCCGCCCACGCCGACGAGGTCGTCTTCCTCGCCGACGGACGCCTGGTCGACCGCATGGAATCCCCGACCGCCGACAAGGTCCTGGACCGCATGAAAGCCTTCGAGGTGCCCTCATGAACGCCGGGAACGCGATGAACGGCATGAACGCCTCCGTCCGCCTGAGCGTGTCCTCCCTGCGCGCTCACAAGCGCCGCTTCGCCGGTACGTTCCTCGCCGTCTTCCTCGGCGTGGCCTTCCTCGCCGGAACCCTCGTCATGGGCGACACCCTGCGCGCCGGCTTCGACACCATGTTCGGCAACGCCACCAGCGGCACCGACGCCGTCGTCCGCAGCGCCGACGCCATCACCACGCCCGGCGAGAGCGAGGGCGTACGCGAACCGGTCCGCACCGACCTCGTCACCACGATCGAGCGGGCACCCGGCGTCGCCGCAGCCGTGCCCAACATCCAGGGCGCCGGCCAGCTCGTCGGCAGCAACGGCGACCCCATCGGCGGCCAGGGCCCGCCCACCCTCGCCGGCAACTGGATCACCGACCCGAAGCTCAACCCGTACCGTCTCGCCGAGGGCCGCGCCCCGCAGAAGTCCGGCGAGGTCGTCGTGAACAGGGGGACCGCCGAACGCGGCGACCTGAGGATCGGCGACACCACGACCCTGCGCACACCCGAACCGGTCAAGGTGACGATCGTCGGCCTCGCGACCTTCGGCGGCGAGGACGGCATGGCCCAGGTGACCTTCACCGGCATGACCCAGGCCGACGCCGAGAAGTACCTCACGGCACGGCCCGGCGAGGCCGCGAGCATCCAGGTGCGGGCCGCCCCCGGCACCAGCCAGCAGGAACTCGTCGACGAACTGACGACCGTGCTGCCGGGCGGCGTCGAGGCCATCACCGGGCAGGAGTCGGCCGCCGAGAACACCGACATGATCTCCAGTCAGTTCCTGACCCTGTTCACAACCTTCCTCCTGGTCTTCTCCGGTGTGGCTCTCCTGGTGGCGACCTTCTCCATCCACAACACCTTCGCGATCGTCGTGGCCCAACGCACCCGTGAGAACGCCCTGCTGCGTGCCCTCGGCGCCTCCCGTCGCCAGGTCACCGCGTCGACCCTCGTCGAGGCGACCGCCGTCGCCGTCGCCGCGTCGGTGGCCGGTCTGGCGGGCGGCATCGGCATCGCGGCCGGCCTCCAGGCCCTGTTCCCGGCGATCGGATTCCCCTTCCCCGAGGGTGACCTGGTGCTGAAGCCCCTCTCCATGACCCTGCCGCTCGCGGTCGGCGTCGTGGTCTGCCTCGGTTCCGCCCTGCTCCCCGCCCGCCGGGCCGGCCGCACCGCACCCCTGGCCGCCCTGCGCGAGACGGCCGTCGACACATCCGGCGCGTCCCGGACCCGAGCCGTCACCGGCGTGGGTCTGGTCGCCCTGGCGATCGGCGTGACGCTCAGCGGAGTCCTGCTGACCCCGTCCCTCTGGCTGGCGGGCACCGGCGCGGTCCTCGCTCTGGCCGCCTTCGTGGTCCTCGGCCCGGTCGCCTCCACCACGGCCGTACGGATCCTCGGCGGCCCCCTCGACCGGCTGCGCGGCGTCACCGGCGGCCTCGCCCGGCGCAACGCCCTGCGCAGCCCCAAGCGCACGGCCGCGACCGCGAGCGCCCTGATGATCGGCGTAGCCGTCGTCTCCCTCTTCACGGTCTTCGGAGCCTCGCTGAAGGCGACGATGGACCAGACGGTGTCCAGGTCCTTCGCGGGCGACGTGGCGGTCAGCACCCCGTCGTTCGGCGCGGGCGGCAGCGGCCTGAGCCCGCACCTCGCCGACGCCGTCCAGCGGCTGCCCGAGGTGGACACGGCCGTCGGACTCGGCCGAGGAGTCGCCGAAGTGGACGGCAAGGGAAGGGCGTTGACGGTCACGGACCCGGTCGCCCTGGAACGCACCTTCGACCTCGGCGCCGTCCGCGGCTCCCTCGACGACCTCGGCACCCACGGCATCGCCATCACCCAGAAGGAGGCCGACGCACAGCACCTGACGACCGGCGACAAGGCCCGCCTGACCTTCACCGACGGCCGTACCGAGACCTTCACGGTCCGCGCGGTCTACGGCCAGTCCGAACTCGCCGGCGACTACGTCATCACCCGCGACGCCTGGGCCCCGCACCGCACCCAGGACGCCGACACCCTGCTCGCCGTCTCCTTCAAGGACGGCGTGAGCACGGACACGGGCAAGACGGCGGTGGACGAGGTCGCGGCCCAGTACGGCAACCCAGAGGTCCAGACTCGGGACGAGTACGCGCAGTCCTCGGCCGGCGGCATCGACATGATGCTCACCCTCGTCTACGCACTGCTGGCCCTCGCGGTGCTCATCGCCCTCCTCGGCATCGCCAACACCCTCACCCTCGCCGTCCACGAACGCACGCGCGAACTCGGCCTCCTGCGGGCCGTGGGCCAGACCCGCCCCCAACTGCGCGCGATGGTCCGCTGGGAGTCGGTCCTCGTAGCGGCCTTCGGCACGGTCGGCGGCCTCGCCCTCGGCGCCTTCCTCGGCTGGGTGCTGGTCAAGGCGTCCGACGGCGCGAGCGACAGCGCCTTCGCCTTCGCGATGCCACCCCTGCAACTCCTGGTGGTAGCCCTGGTCGGCGTTACCGCAGGAGCCCTCGCAGGCCTACGCCCGGCGCGTCGCGCCGCACGCCTGGACGTCCTGCGCGCCATAGCCACCGAGTGACCCGCCCGCACCACAAGGGCCAAGCCCGCTCACCACCTGGTCGTCAGAACACGCCAGGACGACCGACAACCCCTCACCGCCCGGTCAACCGACAACGGCCGACCGGGCGGGAGCATGCTCGGGCCGGCGCAGGTCAACCCGTGCCCCGACCTCCGCGAACCGCCGCGCGGGCTCCTCCACCGCCACGGCCACGGTCGCCGTCCGCTGCGGAGCCCGCGTCCGCGCGCCCCGCGCCGGCACAGGTGTGGGCAGCGCGAACCACACGACCTTGCCGGACTCGCCGTCCGGCCGCACGCCCCAGCTCTCGCTGACGGCGGCCACCATCGCCAGCCCGCGCCCGCAGGTGGCGAGCGTGTCGGCGTCCTTCGCGTCGACGGCGTCGATGTCCGCCACGACCGGCAACCTCGGGTCGTGGTCGCGCACCGAGACCATGAGCCGGTCGAGCAGCAGCTCGATCTCGACGGTGCACGTCTTGTCCGGCTGGGCGTGCTGGTGGACGTTGGTCAGCAGCTCGGTCACACCGAGCGCGGCGCGGTCTATCAAGGGATCCAGATGCCAGTAGCGCAACTGCGCAGAGACGATTCTGCGGACCTGGCCGATCCGCGACGGCAGGGCTTGGAGCTCCACCGTGCAGTGCCTGCTTGGGTAACTGATCACGGCTGCGACTCCCCGACTGAAGAGGTCCGGAAGAACACGGAGTACGGATCCAGCAGGGTGCTTGAGGAAAACGGCCGCCTGCTGTCGTGGCCGGCGGGCTGGTTCGCAGCGTTATCGCCGGTAAACCCAGAGTGACGTGAGACCAGCGTGACGCAGGGGGTGCGGTACCGCAACTCGCGGTGACTCAGCCCTTACGCCCCGCGGCCTTCCGTACGGCCTCTATGAACCGGCGCGCCGCAGGCGGCCCCGGCTCGCCCGGTGCGGGGTCATGGTCGCCGAGGGTAAGGGAGTAGCGCTTGCCGTTGAGGTCAGCCAGCGCCCGGTCGTCCGAGAACCAGGGCTTGGACGCCCGGACGGCCTGCACCGGCGCGCTGTCGATCTCACTGCCGTAGCTGGTGAGGAGCTGCACCCTGCCGTCGCTGATGCGCACCTGTCCGGCCCGGGTCAGCGAACGCAGCCGCTTCCCGATCCGCACGCCAGTGGCCCTGAACTCCGGCTCCGCCATGCCCCGCCCCCTTGTGCGCGTCGGTGTGCCGGCTCGTCCTGTGCGGGTGCCGGCTCTGGTCGTGATCCAGTGTGCACCCCGTTCGGGATCGCGTCCCGTCCGGTGCAGTCTGCCCGCGTCCCGCGTCGAGCACCAGTGCGCAAGTCACCGCTGGGCGGGCTGTTCGGAGCACTCGCGCGAATGCGCCCCCAAGGACCGGTGAGACGGTCGCCCCAGTGGTGCCTTTGAGGCTCTCAAAGGTGTGTTTATGCAGGTGAGAAGCGTGCGAAAGGTGTTTATGCTCGAAGCGACGGCCGCGTGGGCCGCCGTCGTCGCACAGCATGAGGAGCAGCGCCGTGAGCACCGTCCAGCAGACCCCGTCCGGCGTGAGCCTCGACGTAGACCACAGCGACGCCACATATCGCGCCTGGCTGAAAGAGGCCGTACGCAAGGTCCAGGCGGACGCCAACCGTTCGGCCGACACTCATCTGCTGCGTTTCCCGTTGCCGGAGCGGTGGGGCATCGACCTGTATCTGAAGGACGAGTCGACCCATCCGACCGGCAGTCTCAAGCACCGGCTCGCCCGCTCCCTCTTCCTCTACGGCCTGTGCAATGGCTGGATCCGGCCGGCCCGCCCGGTGATCGAGGCGTCCAGCGGTTCCACGGCCGTCTCCGAGGCGTACTTCGCGAAGCTGATCGGCGTGCCCTTCATCGCGGTCATGCCGCGCACGACGAGCGCCGAGAAGATCCGTCTGATCGAGTTCCACGGGGGGCAGTGTCACTTCGTGGACGACTCGCGGAAAATGTATGAGGAGTCGGCCCGTCTCGCGGTGGAGACCGGCGGCCACTACATGGACCAGTTCACCTACGCCGAACGGGCCACGGACTGGCGCGGCAACAACAACATCGCCGAATCCGTCTTCCGCCAGCTGGAGTTGGAGCGGTTCCCGGAGCCCACGTGGATCGTCGCCACGGCCGGCACGGGCGGCACCTCGGCGACCATCGCCCGGTACGTCCACTACATGCAGTACGACACCCGCATCTGTGTCGCCGATCCGGAGAACTCGTGCTTCTTCGAGGGCTGGACCACCGGCGATCCGGACGTCACCTGTGACTGCGGCTCGCGCATCGAGGGCATTGGCCGACCGCGCATGGAGCCGAGCTTCGTGCCGGGTGCCATCGACCGGATGATGAAGGTGCCGGACGCGGCGAGCGTCGCCGCCGTACGGGCCCTGGAGCGGGCCATCGGCCGCAAGGCGGGCGGTTCCACCGGCACCGGTCTGTGGAGCGCGCTGAAGATCGTCGCCGAGATGGTCGCCGAGGGGCGTCAGGGCAGCGTGGTGACGCTGCTGTGCGACCCGGGGGACCGGTATCTCGACAAGTACTACTCGGACACCTGGTTGGCGGAGCAGGGCCTGGACATCGCGCCGTACGCGAGGGCCATCGAGCACCTGCTGGACACGGGGGTCTGGCCCGAGTGACCGGCGTGTCGGGGCCGGGGTGGCGGATCGTCCCTTGTGGAGCAGCCTGCGCGCCGTATGCCCCGAAGGCTGCCAACGTCCCAAGCCCGCCTGAACGGCGTTCCTGTGAGAGGCATTTGAAAGTGCGTGGACAGCCCACACTCGTCATGTAAATATATGCCTCATGATGCATGATCATTCATCGACTCACGGCTCGGACCCCTTGGCGTGGCCGACCGGCTTCCGGGCCTACGCGGGGCACGGCGGGCTGCGTGCGCACGGCGACGACATCTCCGTGGTCGCGTCGGACCGGCCGGCCATCAGCGCCGCGATGTTCACCCAGAGCCTCTTCGCGGGCCCGGCCGTGGTCCTCAGCCGGGTACACGCCGCGGGACAGAAGCTGCGTGCCGTGACGACGCTGGCGAACAACGCGAACGTCGCCACCGGGCGTCAGGGCGAGGAGAACGCCGCCGAGGTCGTCCGCCGTGTCGCCGGGATTCTGGGCGTTCCGCAGGACGAGGTGCTGATCGGCTCCACGGGCGTCATCGGACGCCCCCTGCCGATGGATGCCATCCGAGCGCACTTCGACGAGACTGCCCGGCACGGCCTCGCGGCGTTCCGGGCCGCGCCCCTGGACGTGGCCCGCGCGATGATGACCACCGACACCCGGCCGAAGACCGCGACGCGGACCGTCGGACAGGCCCGCATCGTGGGCGTGGCCAAGGGCGTCGGCATGCTGGAGCCCAACATGGCCACGATGCTGGCCTATGTGTTCACGGACGCGGAGATGTCCCCGGCCGACCTGGACAGCGCCCTGCGCACTGCGGTGAATCGCACCTTCAACTGCCTGAGTGTCGACACCGACACCTCCACCTCCGACACCGTGGCGGTCATCGCCAACGGCGCCGCGGGGCCGGTCGATCCCGCTCGGTTCTCCGAAGCCCTCGCCGACCTGTGCCTGGACCTCACCCGGCAACTGGCCAGTGACGGCGAAGGCGCCACGAAGCTCCTGCGCGTCACGGTCGGCCAGGCCGGCGACCCCGCACAGGCCAAGCGCGTCGCCAAGAGCGTGGTGAACTCCCCGCTGGTCAAGACCGCGGTCCACGGCGCCGACCCCAACTGGGGCCGAGTGCTGATGGCCATCGGCAAGAACACCGACGACACCGCCATCGTGCCCGGCAAGGTCACCGTGAGCTTCGGCGACATCGAGGTGTATCCCTCGGAACCCGAGGCCGACACCCTCGACCGACTCGTCGCCCTCATGCGCCAGGACGAGGTCGACATCGTCATCACGCTCGGCCTCGGGGCGGCCGAAGCCACGGTCTACGGCTGCGACCTGTCCGCCGGATACGTCCGCGTCAACGCGGACTACACCACGTGACCGGGCACGAACGCGGGGAAGGATCCCCCTCGTGCTCGTGATGCCTCAGCGGCCGAGGGCGCGCACCGGGCGGGCCCGCCCTTCGGGCGGACGACGGGAATTTGACGACGGGACTTTCGAAACTCCCCTAGCGCGCCGCTGCCGCGAGCCGCCGGTCCAGCGCGGTCACCGCGTCCCGGAACGCCCGGCCCAGACCGGGCCGGGCGATGCCGAAGGCGAACCGGAAGGGCGCCGTGCCGTCCACCGCGAACGTCCACTGCACCCGGGTGCCCGCCCCAGCCGGGGCGAGCCTCCACTCCTCGACCATGGCGCGCGCTCCCGGCGCGTTGGTGACGTCGATCCGGTAGGCGTACACCTCCGGGCTCTTCGCCGCGAGGATCGTCTCCTCGAAGCGCGTACCGCCCTTGAGCCGGATCTCCCGCCGGGCTCCGCCGTCCAGCGGACGGGCCAGCGTCACCGCCGAGAACCACTCCGTCCAGCCCGGCACGTCCTCGGCCAGCGCGCGGTGCACCGTCTCCGGGGGAGCGGAGATCTCGCGCGCGAAGACGTGCCGTACGGGCGCGGTCCCGACGAAGTCGAGCTGCACCTCACGCAGCAGGTGAGCCATGGACGAAACCCCCTATGCCGACGCCGCTCCGGGCAGCGTCACCATAGCTGGCGCCCCGTCAGATGTCTGCACCCTCATCGGGCTCGCCCGCCACCACCAGCCGACGCAGCTGCTCGGAGATCTCCGAGCGCGCCTCGCTGTCGAGACCGGCGTCCGTCACCAGCGTGTCGACCTGCTCCAGCGCCGCGAACGAACTCAGCCCCACCACACCCCACTTGGTGTGGTCGGCGACCACCACGACCCGCCGCGCCGACTGCACGAGACGCCGGTTCGTCTCGGCCTCCGCGAGGTTCGGCGTGGACAGGCCGGCCTCCACCGATATGCCGTGCACCCCGAGGAACAGCACGTCGAAGTGGAGCGCCGCGATCGCCTGGTCGGCCACCGGACCCACCAGCGAGTCGGACGGCGTGCGCACCCCGCCGGTCAGCACGACCGTGGCCGCGCCCTGCCGGGGGCCCGACGTGCGCTGCGCGGCGTGAAAGACGTCGGCCACCCGCACCGAGTTCGTGACCACCGTGAGGTCGGGCACCTCGACCAGCTGGTGCGCCAGCGCGTACGTCGTCGTGCCGCCCGACAGCGCGATCGCGCTGCCCGGCGCGACCAGCTCGGCCGCCGCCCGCGCGATGTCCTCCTTGGCCGTCAGCTCCAGGCCCGACTTGGCCTCGAAGCCCGGTTCGTGCGTGCTGGCCTCCACCACCGGGACCGCGCCACCGTGCACCTTCTCCAGGACGCCCTGCCGGGCGAGCGCGTCGAGATCGCGCCGCACCGTCATGTCCGACACGCCGAGCTTGCGGGTCAGCTCGTTGACGCGTACCCCGCCCCGGCGCCGAACCTCGTCAAGGATCAGGGCGCGCCGCTGCTCCGCGAGGAGGTTCTGATTCTCACTCACGTACGCTCCGGTCCTTTCGCCTCAAGCTGTCCGCCACACCCGCGCACCTGCTCTGATGAGGACATTCTCACCCCTCCCGGCGCGCGGGAGGTCCCATACTCGCACGGGTCGGTACCCCTCGCGCCACTGGCTGTCCCGACGCGCGCATGTCACGACCGCAACGCCTGTTCCCCTGTTCTTCACGCGGATCGGGGAGATTGCGTGACGAGAGGTGTACGGGACCCCCTTTGCGGAGATCCTTGTGCCCGCACGGACAGAAGCCAACGGCTCGTCACGGGGGAAGTGCGAAGAGTGGAACGTGCACAGAGACAGGAAAACGCCGGAATCGCCCTGGAACTCCTGGTTCACGGCGTCGGCGGCACCACACCACAGGAGATGCTCGACGATCCGCGGACCGTACGGATCACCGGCGACGACACGGCCGCCGTGTTCCGGCGGGCCGACGACGTCGACGCCGAGGACCGACCGGACGACTACCGGGGCAGACCGGTGCCCGAGGCCTACGTCTGGTGCAACCTCACCTCGGGAAACAGCGCCCGCGCCCTGTGGCTGCTGTTACTGCCGTTCATGGTGGTCAACCTCGCCCACTGGATGCGCCCCACCACGCGTGACCGCGCACGGACCGTACGTCTCTACGGCCTGCTCGTGCGGCTCGCGGGTCTGACCCTGACCGTGCTGCTCGTCGCCGCCGCCTGCGAGGTCGCCCTGGACCTCGCGGCCTGGCAGTGCGCGGGCACCCCCGCGTGCGCCGAACGCAACAGCTGGCTGGGCTTCCTCTCGCCCACGGTCTCGAACGGCGGCTGGTGGAGCCACCCCGGCCGCAGACTCGCCCTCGCGGCACTGGTGCCCGCCGCACTCACCGGCCTGCTCTGGTACCTGTCCCGCCGCACCTGGAGCGCCTACGAGTCCCAGCAGCCGATGTCCCGCGACGCCGAGCCCGACGCGGAGTCCGGCGGCACCTCCCTGGGCCGCCCCGGCTTCTGGTACGGCCGCCGCCTGGTCGCCCGGCTGCGCGCCGCCCACACCGCAGCGGGCCTGCTGACGGTGGCCGCGGCGGTCGGCTCGGCGGCGGCGCGCTTCGACCGCGGGCCCGGTGGCCCCGCGCTCCTCGACACGCTGGGTTGGCTCCTGGACGCGGCACTGGTCGCCTGCGCCGCCGTCGTCGTGTGGGTGGTCTGCCGCCGGGGCCGCAGCGAGAACCGCCTCGACCAGGAACTCGACGAGCACCTCGTACGACGCCTGCCGCTCGCCGCCCTCGTCCTGCTGGCGCTCGCCCTGGTCTACGCCGGGTGGGACCGCCCCGGCTGGCATTCCACCGGCCGCCTCCCCGGCGACCCCACCTTCGGGGCCATCGCCTTCTTCCAGGGCCTGCTCGTCATCGTCCTCGCCGTCGTCGCCCACCTCCTGCACCGGACCCGACCCGACCCGCGCGCCGCCATGCGGGGCCTGGGCGGACCGGCCGTGGTGATGCTGGCCTGCGCCCTCGGCGGGGTGATGTCCGGCGGGGTCGCCCAGCGGGTCGCCGACTGGCTGGACGGCACGGGCGCGTCCATCGCCGGCCCGCCGGTCCTGCTGACCTGGCAGGCCTCCGTGATCCCCCCGCTGCTGGTGCTGCTGCTGTCGCTCTGCGGCTGGCTGGCATGGCGGGCCTGGCTGCTGCGCCGCACCGAGCTGGGCAGGGTGGAGCTCGACTACGCCGGCGAGCCCCGGGACACGGCCCGCACCCGCCGTATCGCTAGCACACGCGCGATGGCGACGCTCACCGACCGCGCCCCCCTCTTCGTCGCCGTCACCTCCACCGCGACCCTGCTCCTGGGCGCCGGCGCCCTCGTCGGAGCCCTGACCGACCAGACCCCGAGCGAGGCCGCCGACGGAACGTACGCCGTCGTGCACGGCGCGGCCGAGACCGCGCAGGCGCTGGGCTCCTGGCTGATCGGCTTCGGCTTCATACTCTTCGTCACCGGGGGCAGACGCGCCTACAAGGACGCCTCCGCACGGCGCACCATCGGCATCCTCTGGGACGTCGGCACCTTCTGGCCACGCGCCGCCCACCCCTTCGCCCCGCCCTGCTACGCCGAGCGCGCGGTACCCGACCTGACCTGGCGCATGGCGACCTGGACCCGCGCCGAGGACGACCGCCGCCTCGTCATCTCGGGGCATTCCCAGGGCAGCGTGCTCGCCGCCGCGGCGGCCTGGCAGCTGACCCCCGCCGACCGCAAGCGGGTCGCGCTCCTCACCTACGGCTCACCCCTGGAACGCCTCTACGGCCGCTGGTTCCCGGCCCACTTCGGCCCGGCAGCGCTCGCCTCCCTGCACGCCGAGGTCGACTGCTGGCGCAACCTGTACCGCGTCACCGACCCCATCGGCGGCCCGGTCCGGCTGCCCGGCAGCTGCACCCCCGCGGTGGACCGCGAGGCTCTCAAGGACCCGCTGGCCTACGGCCGTACCCCCGCACACCCCCTGCCCGCCCCGATCCTGGGTCACGGCGACTACCAGGCCGACCCGGCGTTCGCGCGGGAGCGGCAGCGGCTGCTGAGACGGCTGCGGCCCGAAGTGCCGGCACAGCGGCCCGAGTCCGACGTGCAGAGCTGATCCCGGGCCTGCCGGGCCGCCTCAGGGCAGCTCCGGCAGGTCCTCCTCGTACAGCAGGGTCAGGTCGTCCGTGCTCGGCTCGTCGAGCTGGGCGACCCGGCCCGCGTGCCGCTCCACCATCGCCTCGAAGGTCTGACGTGCCGTACGGCCGTTGCCGAACGCCGGGCCCTTGGGAATCGCCGTGAAGTACTTCTGAAGAGCCTCGGCCAGGCCCGGACCGAGCCGGTACTCGTGCTCCTCGGCCTGCTGCTCCACGATCCGCAGCAGCTCGTCGGGTCCGTAGTCGCTGAAGGTGATGGTCCGCGAGAAACGGGACGCCACACCGGGGTTGACCGACAGGAACCGCTCCATCTCGGCCGTGTAACCCGCCACGATCACCACGACCGCGTCCCGGTGGTCCTCCATCAGCTTCACCAGCGTGTCGATGGCCTCCTTGCCGAAGTCCCGGCCCGAGTCCTCCGGCGACAGCGCGTACGCCTCGTCGATGAACAGCACACCGCCGCGCGCCTTGTCGAAGGCCTCCTGCGTGCGGATCGCGGTGGAGCCGATGTGCTCGCCGACCAGGTCGACCCGGGACACCTCGACCAGGTGACCCTTCTCCAGCACACCGAGGGAGGCGAGGATCTCGCCGTAGAGCCGGGCGACCGTCGTCTTGCCGGTACCGGGGGAGCCGGTGAAGACCAGGTGGCGCTTGACCGACGCCGCCTTCAGCCCCGCCTGCTGGCGGCGCCGCCCCACCTCGATCATGTCAGTGAGGGCGCGCACCTCGCGCTTGACGCTCTCCAGGCCCACCAGCGCGTCCAGTTCACCGAGGACCGCCTTGGAGGTCCGCGTCGGCTGCGCGGGCTCCGCTGCAGCGATCAGCGGCTCCTGCTCGGTGCTGCGCTGGCCGGGGATCGCGCCGAGGAGGCCGGGGGACTGGTGCGCGGTCTGTACGGCGGGCTCGGTCGCCGGGGCCGGCGGCCTGAGGCCCGCGCTCTCGTCGCTGGTGCAGTCCTCCACGTCGGGGCCGACCCCGGACGCCGCGTCCGGCCCGCCGTCCGCGAACTCGTACCCGCCGCGCGCGCACCGCTCCGTCCGGCACTTCCTCAGCGTCGTACGGCAACCGTCGATCACATGGAAGCCGTATCCGGCGCTGCCCCGCACCCGGCAGTTCAGGAAGGTGCCGCGACCGCCCGCCGAGACATAGAACCCGGCCTCCGCGGGCGAGTCGACCGTGCAGCGCTCGATGGTGGGGTCGGCGCCCTTGGTGACGATCACGCCGGTCTGGTTGCCGTCCAGGGTGCAGTTGTTGAGGGTTCCGCCACTGCCGTGGTCCCGGAACCAGGCGCCCGTCGCAGCGTCCCGGATCCGGCAGTCGTCGAGCTGGGCCGTGGCGCCGTCGCTCACCGACACGGCCGTGTTGCGCACCTGGGACAGGTCGCTGTCGACGACGTCCGCGCGGGAACCGCGGTCGAGGACGAACAGGGCGTCCGGCACGTCGTGCACCCGGCAGGAGTCCAGCACCGCCGTGGCGCCGTCACTGACCCACACCGCCGGGTAGTCGCCGGTGCTGTCGAAGATCTCGCACTGGTTGGCGTCCACGCGTGTGCCCGGATCCCACACCGAAAGGCCGTTGCGTCCGAACTGACGCACCGTCGTACGGGTCAGCGTCAGCACCGAGCGGGAACGCAGGTCGACCGCGTTCTCCGGGATGTCGTGGATACGGCAGTCGGCCAGGGTCAGCACGGCGTCCGTGTCGAGCGTGACCCCGTCGGCGGTGGTGCGGTGCACATCGCAGTCCGTGAGGTGGGCGGTGGCCCGGCCGGTGATCTGGACGCCGGAGCCCCGGACCTCGTAGACCTCGCAACCCACTGCTTCCAGCGCGGAGTTCTCCCCGGTCGCCGTCAGCCCCGAACCCGACGCGTGGTGGACCCGGCAGCGCTCCAGACGCGGATGCGCGCCCCCGCGTACGGCGATTCCCGCCTGACCGGCCGCGACGACCTCGCACTCCTCGAACACCCCGCCCCCGCCGTCGAGTACGGCGATGCCGATGCCCGCGGGATTGTCCACGGTGCAGCGCCGCACCGTCGGCCGCGCGCCGCCCCGTACCTCGATCCCGGCCGCGGACCGCGTGACGATCCGCACGTCCGAGAGCTCCGGGGTGCCCTCCTCCACGAGCAGTGCGGGTGCCGCCGCGTCCTGGCCCTCGACATGCAGGTCCTGCACCACGGCCGAGGCACGCACTGTCAGCGGCACACCGTCGAGCGGCGCGATCCGCACCGAGCCCGGAGAGCCCTCCGGGCCGCGCAGGGTCACCGCTCGCTGGACGACGAGGTTCTCCCGGTAGGTGCCGGGCGCGACGGTGAGGACGTCACCGTCGGCCGCGGCCTCCAGGGCGGCGGCGAGCGACGCGTACTCACCCGTGCGGCGCCGCCACCGCGATGTGCCGGTGTGCGTCACCTGGACCGTGCCCTGTGCCATGGCGTTGATGTGCCCCCACCTCGTAGTACGCGGGTTTTGCTGCCGAAGAGTTCGGCCGGTCCACCGTAGCGTGCGCGCGGGCGGTGGGTTGACCAGAGCCGTAAGGCCGTCAGCTACCGGTGCCGGTCCGGCCCCAGTCCGGACCCGCCTTGTCCCATGCCTGGTCCCAACGGGCGTACCGGCGACGGACCATGCGCCAGACGATCAGCCGTCTGCCGCCCTCGATCAGGCCGACGGCCAGCAGGGCCGCGCCGAAGCCGGCGAGCACGGCATGCGTTGCCGCGGTCGCGGAGTCCAGCGGGCGGGCCACGGCGCGGCCCTGTGCATCCGTCCATATCCTGAACCGGTCGCCGGGCTGCGGGGTGTCGAGGCTCGTCATGACCGAGCCCTGGTGCACGGTGCCGTCCGGCGCGGTCCAGTCGGCCACGACGCGGGTGCGCATGGTCCGCCCGGTGGCGGCCTCGGGGTCGGCGTCCAGCGGGGAGCCCTCCAGTTTGCGGACCACGCTCGCCGTCACCAGGTGCCGGGACGCCCGCTGTTCACGCACGGACTCCTGCAAGGCGTCCTGGGCCAGGCCGCCGATCAGCGAGCCGGCCACGGGCACGACGACGAGGATCAACAGCAGGGCCGCGAGGGCGAGCCAGGCTTCGGCCAGATCGGTCGCACGGCGCAGCGGATTGTCCCGCCAGCGCCAGAGTCCGCTGATCGCCCGCATCGTCCGGCCACCCCCTTCCCGCTCCGTGATAACCCCGTGCAGAGCAGCTCACTCGCGAGCCCGGTGAAGAGAGAGCGAAATCACCGCCGCCGGGTCTCTCATGAACTTCTCACGAATGGCCCAACGCGCGGGCCCCCGGGCGCGGTTCCCGCACGCTGCCGCCCGCGGGGGTGAATTCTCAGTCGAGGATCGTGACCGGGTCGCCCACCCGGATCGTGCCGCGGGAGAGGGGCACCATGTTCTGGCCGAAGATCAGCTTGCCCTCCTGCCTGCGGTGTCGGCCCAGGGTGTGCAGGGGCTCCCGGCCGCGCTCGGCGGTGGCCTGGTCGGTCGTGGTCACCACGCAGCGCCCGCACTTCTTGGGGACACGGAAGGTGACCTCGCCGATGGCGATGCGCGACCAGTCGTCCTCAGCCCAGGCGGCGGTGCCCGACACGACCACGTTCGGGCGGAAGCGGTTCATGGGCAGTGGGCCCTCGTCCGGGTGATCACCCTGCGCGATGAGGGAGTTGAGCGCGTCCAGGGAGGCCGTGGTGGTGACCAGCAGCGGGAAGCCGTCGGCGAAGCCGACCGTCTCGCCCGGCAGCGCGTACTCCGGGTCGACGGGGCGGCGTGTGCCGGGGGCGTCCATGTGCACGAGGCGCGTGTCGACGCCGAGGAAGGCGGTGCACCAGGTGTGCGCGGCGTCGCCCTCGGCGAGAACCGCTTCGACCTTGTCCCGGAAGATCTGCATCGGCACGGTGCCGGACGCGGTCGGCACGGGCACGGGCAGCGGATCCATGCCGGGTGCGGACAGCTCGACGCCGCCGCCGGGCAACAACTCGGCGGCGGCCAGCGCGAGGCGCGGCTGCTGGCGCTGTGTAACGACCTTTCCCCCGTCGTCTATCAGCGCCCAGCGTCGGTCTCCGGCCAGCCCCCAGGGCTCCACGACGGCCTCCCGGGGCGCGGTGCCCCGGAACGCCTTGACCGGATGAACGTGTATCGACTGCAACTGTGCGTGCCCCATGGGCCCATCGTGCCAGGTGGCGCCGACAGTCCGGGGGAACGGTCAGTAGCCGCGGTACTGCTGGTTGTTGTACGGGTCCTGGTAGGGAGCCGCGGCGGGGCGGGGAGCCGCGGGGCGCATCGCCTCGTAGCCCATGCCGCCGGGCGCCACCGGGCGAGGTTGCTGCGCCTGCGGACCCGGATAGCCGCGCGGCGCGGCCGCCTGCTGAGGGATGTACGCCGCGGGCGCCTGTTGCAGCGGAGCGGGCTGCTGCGCCTGCGGATAACCGTAGGAGGGCTGGGACGGGCCCGCCGGGAGGGCGGGCAGTGCCGACGGCAGCGCGGGCAGATTGCCGCCCGGCATGTCGTACGCGGCGGGGACCCGGATCGGGGCGATCTGCGGGGTGCCCCGCTCGGCCACGAGCGAGTCGTAGATCGGAGTGTCCGGGAAGGAGGCGGAGTAGTAGCCGCCGCCATAGGTGGAGCGGGGGGAGGTCATGGCGCATACGTTAAGCCCACGATGTGCTGGTTGGGGAGACCGATAAGAGGGTTGTTTTATGTGTCCGCAGTGACGCCGGATCCCCAATGCGAGCGAACTTGGCAAAAAGGGACGCCAATCCGCGCTCGGATCGTGTAAATGCCGAGTTCCGGGCGGGTTACCGGGGGTTGGCCCTCGGGGTTCCCACGCCCCTCATGGGAGTTCCCCGGTGCGGGGAATAGGTTGACCCTGTAGAAACCCGATGAGCTGCCGGGACAACCCTGGCGCGGTGACCCGTGATGGGGGCGGACATGTCAATGCCGAAAGGATCGAACGTTCCGGTGCCGACCACGGCACTGAGGGTCGAATTGGGCTGGCGCTCCGGGCCGGGCGTGCCCGACGCGGACGCCTCGGCGCTGCTGCTGGTCGGCGGAAAGGTCCGTTCCGACGGGGACTTCGTCTTCTACAACCAGCCCGCACACTCCTCCGGTGCCGTCCGCCACGAGGGCAAGCGCGACGCCGGCGGCCGCGTGACCGACAGTCTGCTCGTCGACCTCGCGCGCGTGGAGCCCGCGATCGAGACCGTCATCCTCGCCGCCTCGTCCGACGGCGGGTCGTTCGGCCGGATTCCGGAGCTCTATATCGAGGTGAAGGACGGCGCTCAAGGCACCGTCGTCGCTCGTTTCGACAGTACGGGCGCCACCGTGGAAACCGCTTTCGTTCTCGGTGAGTTCTATCGTCGGCAGGGCGCCTGGAAGTTCCGCGCCGTCGGCCAGGGTTACGGCAGCGGCCTCGAAGGCCTCGCCACCGACTACGGCATCACGGTCGACGAACCCCAGCAGGCGACGCCCGCCCCGCCGGTCACGAACCCCGTGACCCCACCCCCGCCCGTGGCGCCTCCGGCCCCCGTGCGGCCGCCCGCCATGCCCCCGGTCCCGCCCTCCGCACCCCAGGCGCCGGTCAGCCTCAGCAAGGTGACGCTCACCAAGGCGGCGCCCTCGGTCTCGCTGACCAAGCAGGGCGGCACTTCCGGCGTCATGCGCGTGAACCTCAACTGGCAGGTCCGCAAGCAGTTCTCGGGCTGGGCCGGCAAGCTGGGCCGCCCGGTCGCCATGCACAACGATCTGGACCTCGACCTGTGCGCCCTGTACGAACTCACCGACGGACGCAAGGGCGTCATCCAGTCCCTCGGCAACGCCTACGGCGCCCTGCACCAACCCCCGTACATCCACCTCGACGGCGACGACCGCACCGGCGCCGTGGCGAGCGGCGAGAACCTCACCGTCAACCTCGACCACCAGCGGGACTTCCGGCGCATCCTGATCTTCGTGACCATCTACGAAGGAGCACGCTCGTTCGCCGACCTGCACGCCACGGTCACGCTCACACCGCAGCACGGCGCACCGGTCGACTTCTCGCTCGACGAGTGCACGGTCCCTTCGACGGTCTGCGCCCTCGCCCTGATCACCAACACCGGCAGCGATCTGGTCGTCCAGCGCGAGGTTCGCTACCTGGTGCCCGAGCGGGGGGTGAGCCCGCAGCGCACGGTGGACCACGCGTACGCGTGGGGCATGAACTGGACGCCCGGCCGCAAGTAGTCAGCCCTCGTCGGGCACCGCGTCCGGACGGGTGTAGGTGCGGCCCTTCCAGGCCGCGCCGCGCCCCCGGTAGTGCTGCACCGCGGAGTCGACCGTCATCAGAAGATAGAGGAACGCGGTGAACGGCAGCAGCGGAGCGAGCCACAGCTGCTGCCGGTAGTAGCGGAGCATCGGGACGTACGTCCCCGTCATCACCAGCCAGGCGAGCCCGCCGATGACCGCCGCCGCCGTGTCCCCGACGGCCGGACCGGCGATCAGGGCCACGGGCGGCACCAGATAGACCAGAGCGAGCCCGGCGACCGTTCCGGCCAGCAGCAGAGGGTTGTGCCGCAGCTGTGCGTACGCGCTGCGCGACACCATCCGCCACAGGTCGTGCAGCCGGGGGTAGGGGCGCACGCTGTCCACCCGCTCGGCCAGCCCCAGCCAGATGTGGCCGCCACCGCGCTTGACGGCCCGCGCGAGTGCCACGTCGTCGATGACGGCGTGCCGGATCGAGTCCGGAATCCGTGCCCGCTCCGCGGCCTCGGCGCGCAGCAGGACGCAGCCGCCCGCCGCGGCCGCCGTACGCGCCCCCTTCCTGCCGATCCGGCGGAAGGGGTACAGCTGCGCGAAGAAGTAGACGAAGGCCGGCACGACCAGGCGTTCCCACGCGCTCTCCACCCGTAGCCGGGCCATCTGCGAGACCGCGTCGAAGCCGCCGGTGCGTGCCGCCGCGACCAACTGCCGCAGACTGTCGGGCGCGTGCGCGATGTCGGCGTCCGTCATCAGCAAGTACTCGGGGCCACGCGCGCGTGCCAACCCGATGCCATGGCGCACCGCCCACAGCTTGCCGGTCCAGCCGGCCGGTGGTTCGCCGGGGGAGTCCACGGTCAACGGCAGCCCGCCGTACCGCCGTGCCAGCTCGCGCGCCAGCTCTCCGGTGCCGTCCGAACTGCCGTCGTCGATCAGGAAGACCTCCGCCCGCCCCGGATAGTCCTGCCCGAGCAGCGACGGCAGGCTCGCCGGGAGTACCGCGGCCTCGTCACGTGCCGGGACCACGACGCAGACCGACGGCCAGTCGTCCGGTTCCGTCCGCCGGGGGAGTCTGACGTCCGTGCGCCAGAAGAAGCCCTGGCAGAGCAGCAGCCACAGCCAGGCGGCGAGTGATCCGGCGGCGGTCCACGCGATGGCGCTCACGCGCGCAGTCTGCCCCACGCGGAGGGCTCGCAAGGGCCCATCGTCTATCGTGGCCGGGTGAAGATCGCGCTGATGGACTCCGGAATCGGCTTGCTCGCGGCCACCGCCGCCGTAAGGCGGCTGCGACCCGACGCAGATCTCGTGCTCTCACTCGACCCCGACGGCATGCCCTGGGGCCCCAGGACGCCTGAAGACCTCACACAGCGCGCCGTGGCCGTCGCCGACGCCGCCGCCGCGCACCGGCCCGACGCACTGATCATCGGCTGCAACACCGCCACCGTGCACGCGCTGCCCGCCCTGCGGGCCCGCCTCGAACCCGGCATACCGGTCATCGGCACGGTGCCGGCGATCAAGCCGGCCGCGGCGGGCGGCGGCCCGTTCGCCATCTGGGCCACACCCGCCACCACCGGCAGCCCCTACCAGCGCGGACTCATCGAGGACTTCGCCGACGGTGTCACCGTCACCGAAGTCCCGTGCTTCGGGTTGGCCGAGGCCGTGGAACACGCGGACGAGACGGCGATCGAGGCGGCCGTCGCCGCGGCCGCCGCGCTGACCCCCGACGACGTGACGACCGTGGTCCTGGGCTGCACGCACTACGAACTCGTGGCCGAACGCATCCGCGCCGCCGTCCAGCGCCCCGGCTTCCCTCCGCTCGTCCTGCACGGCTCCGCCGGAGCGGTCGCCGCGCAGGCCCTGCGTCGACTGGGCGAGCGGCCCGCTCCCGCCACCGCGGCGGCCGGGACCTTGACCGTGCTCCTGAGCGGCCGCGAGGGCACGCTTCCCGAGCCCGCCCTCTCCTACGAAGAGGGCCGTCTCCTCCAGGCGATCAGCCCCGCACGCTGACCGGCGGGCACGAAGCGGACGCCCTTGGTCCGTGCTGGCCCGGTCGGCGCAGTCACCCTGTGCAGCGCAGTACCAGCGCAGCGAAACCTGAGTAACCTCATAGGCATGAGGGACCACCCCCACGGCAGGAAGCCGCACCCCGATGTCTGGACCGGGCGGGCGACCAACCGGGTCCAGTGGCTGCTGGCGCTCTTCGGCGCCGCCTGTATGGCGCTCGGGATCGAGCTGGCCATCGACTCTCCGTGGACCGGCGGCAACGCCGCGCTCGTGATGGCCGTCGTCGGCTGCATCGCGGCCGGGTTGCTGGTCCTCTTCGGCACCCTGGCGTTCGTGCATGTCGCTTTGCGGGTCGACCACGAGTGCCTCGAGGTGCGCTGCGGCCACCTCGGTGTGCCGCGCCGCCGAATCCCGCTGTCCGAAGTCGTGGGAGCCGACTTCGTCCCACACGTCACTCCGCGTCACTGGGGTGGCTGGGGCTACCGGTGGCGGCCCGAGAAGGGCACCGCGGTCGTCGTTCGACGCGGTGAGGGCTTGGTCCTGCAGCTGGGGGACGGCCACACGTTCACGGTGACCGTGGACGACGCCGAGGCCGCAGTGACGGTCATCAGGGACCGGTTGCGCACCCGGACCGCCGGTACGGCGCTCTGAGCGCTACGCGTCAGGGGCCGAAGTCTCGCCACGCGCGCGTACGTCGATCTCCCGCTGCGCCGACCCGTAGGCGATCGGACGTGCCGTGGCAAGTCCCGCCAGCAGGCCCGCGCCCACCGAGACCATGGTGAAGCTGAGCGCGTTGCCGACCGCGGCGATGGCCGCCGACGCCGTCAGGGCCGCGCCCGCGGTGAGCGCGACAGGCGTGGGGCGCGCCGTGCGCCACAGCGCGAACAGCATCCAGCCGAAGGCCGCCGCGAGCAGCAGTACGCCGACGACACCTTGTTCGGCGGCCTGCTGCAAGGGCGCCGAGTGTGGCTTGCCGTCGGACGGCAGCGTCGCGCTTGCCGTCGCACTCAGCTCCCCGAAGCGCCCCGGGCCCACGCCCAGGACGGGCTCCCGGCCCGCCAGGTCCAGGGCGTCGTGCCAGAGCTCGACCCGGTGGCGTGTGAACTGAGCGTCCAGCCAGGCGGCGAGTCCGTCGGGCACGGCGTTCGCGGCGACCGTCCAGGTCAGCCCGGTGACCGAGGCAGCGGCCAGGGCCAGTCCCGCGATGCCCACACCACGACGGCGGAGGTGTCCCGCGGCGAGCGAGCACAGCAGGACTGCGGAACAGGCCACGAAACCGGTGGTCGAGCCCAGCACCGCCGCGGTCACCGCTGTCCCGGCGGCCAGCAAGCGCAGGCCCAGGCGCAGGGCCGGCACCGGCGTGACCCAGGCGGCACAGCACGCGGCGCCCGCCGAAAGGGTCAGTACGGCGGCGGTGGCTCCCGCGTGACCCAGCGGGGCGACGATCTGCGGGCCGGGCGTCAGGTGCGGAACGCCCAACGTCAGGCCCACTCCGGATAGGGCCCCGGCGCATGGCGCGGCGACCGGGAGCAACGCCCCGCTGATCCGCCCGGCGGCATAGCCGGCGGCCACCGCGAGGATCGCGAGCAGGACCCCTTCCGGTCGTCCGTCGTGCACGGCGGACGAGATCAGCGACCAAGCGGCGCAAGCCCCCAGCACCACTACGCCGGCCGCATCAGAAACGTTTCGTCTGTCGCTGTCCTCATCCGGACCTGCCGCAGACGTCATCCCCGTGACATCCACCCCGCCCCCCGAACCCGGTCCCCCGACCTGTGACGGGCCCCGGTCGCCCGGACCTGACCGGCCGGTACGACTGAGGCTCCGGCCTACCGTAACGGCTGATGGTCGATTTGTGGACGTGTCGTGCAGGAACGACAGTCCACGCAGCCCAGGGGGCAGGGCCCCGGTCCCCTGCCACCACGGACCGCGCTGTCCGTGCCGAGGTCAGCCGCCGTACACTCCCGGAGTGACCGTCACCGCAACTTCCGTGGGCGAGTCGGACCAGCTGCCGTCGCAGACAGCGCCCGCCTCGCGCGCGGCACGGCTCGTGCGCCTGGTTCCCGCCCTCGCAGCCGCGCTCTCCGGAGTCCTTCTCTACGTCAGCTTCCCGCCGCGAACCCTGTGGTGGCTGGCCCTGCCCGCCTTCGCCGTCTTCGGCTGGGTGCTGCGCGGCCGCAGCTGGAAGGCGGGCCTCGGCCTCGGCTATCTCTTCGGCCTCGGCTTCCTGCTGCCCCTGCTGGTGTGGACCGGAGTGGAGGTCGGGCCCGGCCCCTGGCTCGCGCTGGCCGCGATCGAGGCGGTCTTCGTCGCGCTGGTGGGCGCGGGAGTCGCCGCGGTGTCGAAGCTGCCGGGCTCGCCCCTGTGGGCGGCGGCGCTGTGGACCGCCGGAGAAGCGGCACGCGCGCGTGCGCCCTTCAACGGATTCCCCTGGGGCAAGATCGCCTTCGGCCAGGCCGACGGCGTCTTCCTGCCGCTCGCCGCGGTGGGCGGCACACCCGTGCTCGGCTTCGCGGTCGTCCTGTGCGGCTTCGGCCTGTACGAAATCGTCCGCCTGCTCCTGGAGCGGCGCCGCACCCGGACCGTACAGCGGTCCGCGGCCGCGATGGCCCTGCTGAGTGTGGCCGTACCGGTGGCGGGCGCCGTGGCGGCACGGCCGCTGGTCAGCGACAAGGCGGAGAACGGCACCGCGACCGTCGCGGTCGTCCAGGGCAACGTCCCGCGCGCCGGACTGGACTTCAACGCCCAGCGGCGAGCCGTGCTGGACTACCACGCGCGGGAGACCGAGCGCCTCGCCGCCCAGGTCAAGGCGGGCAAGGTCGAACAGCCCGACTTCGTGCTGTGGCCCGAGAACTCCTCCGACATCGACCCGTTCGCCAACCCCGACGCGCGAGCGGTAATCGACACCGCCGCCAAGGCCATCGGCGTGCCCATCTCCGTCGGCGGCGTGGTGGAACGCGACGGCAAGCTGTTCAACGAGCAGATCCTGTGGGACCCGGCAAAGGGCCCCGTCGACACCTACGACAAGCGACAGATCCAGCCGTTCGGCGAGTACCTGCCGTTGCGCTCGATCGTCGGGGCGATCAACGAGAACTGGACCTCGATGGTCCGCCAGGACTTCAGCCGGGGCACCGAACCGGGTGTGTTCACCATGGACGGAGCCAAGGTCGGCCTCGTCACCTGCTACGAGGCGGCCTTCGACTGGGCCGTGCGCTCCGAGGTCACCGACGGCGCCCAGATGATCTCCGTGCCGAGCAACAACGCGACCTTCGACCGCAGCGAGATGACCTACCAGCAGCTCGCGATGTCCCGCGTCCGCGCCGTCGAGCACAGCCGGACCGTCACCGTTCCGGTGACCAGCGGCGTCAGCGCGATCATCATGCCGGACGGGACGATCACGCAGAGGACGGGCATGTTCGTCGCCGACTCACTCGTCCAGAAGGTGCCGCTGCGCTCCTCGGAGACGCCTGCGACACGGCTCGGCATCCTGCCGGAGATCGCCCTGCTGCTGGTCGCCGCGGGCGGTCTCGGCTGGGCGATCGGCGCCGGGCTGCGGGCACGGCGCGTCGGTGACGTGTAGCCGTACGCCGGTCGCACGCCCCGGAAGTCGCCGAAAGCGCCGTCATCGGCCCGTTAGGGTCGTGGTCATGGCTACTCCTGACTTCATTCGTACGATCCGGGCCGCCGCTGGTCAACAACTGCTGTGGCTCCCCGGTGTCAGCGCCGTCGTCTTCGACGACGAAGGGCGGGTCCTGCTGGGGCAGCGCGCGGACAACGGCAAGTGGACGGTGGTCAGCGGCATCCCGGACCCGGGCGAGCAGCCCGCGGTCGCCGCCGTGCGGGAGGTGTACGAGGAGACGGGCGTCCGCTGTGTCGCCGAGCGGGTCGTCCTGGTCAGGTCGGGCAGTGAGGTCACCTATCCCAACGGCGACACGTGCCAGTTCATGGACATCACCTTCCGCTGCCGGGCCGTGGGCGGTGAGGCCCGCGTGAACGACGACGAATCCCTTCAGGTGGGCTGGTTCGAGGTCGACGCGCTGCCCCCGATGGGCGAGCGTCAGCTGTTCCGGATCAAGCAGGCCCAGTGCGATGAACCCACGTGGTTCGAGCCCATGAGCTCGGACTGAAGTATGGGCTGTGACCATATGTGGCCTGGCGAGGGTGCTGCCTAGGGTCGAGCCATGACCCCGCCCAGCATCCTCCCGGCCCAAGGCTTGTCCTTGCCCGTCACGCTCGACCTCGGCGGCCGAACCGCCCTCGTCACCGGTGCCGCCGGCGGTATCGGCCGTGCCTGCGCGCTACGGCTCGCGGCGGCAGGGGCCAAGGTGAGAGCGGTCGACCGGGACGCCGCAGGTCTGGAGGAACTCGCCGAAGCGGCCGGGGGCCTCGCGGGCGCCGTCGAACCGCACGTCCTCGACCTCACCGACCTGGACGCCGCCGAACACGCCGCCGCCGGCACCGATGTCCTCGTGAACAACGCCGGGCTGCAACTGGTGCGTCCCCTCGAGGAGTTCCCGCCCGACGTCTTCCACACGGTGCTCACCGTGATGCTGGAGGCGCCGTTCCGGCTCATCCGGGGGGCCCTGCCCCATATGTACGGGCAGGGCTGGGGCCGAATCGTGAATGTGTCCTCCGTACATGGACTGCGCGCCTCTGCCTTCAAGTCGGCCTATGTGGCGGCCAAACATGGTCTGGAAGGACTCTCCAAGACCGCTGCCCTGGAGGGCGCACCCCATGGCGTCACCTCGAACTGTGTGAACCCCGCCTATGTGCGCACACCACTGGTCGAGAAACAGCTCACCGATCAGGCGCGGGCCCACGGCATTCCCGAGGAGCGGGTGCTGTCCGAGGTGCTGCTCCAGGACAGCGCGGTCAAACGGCTCATCGAACCGGAGGAGGTCGCCGAGGCCGTGGCCTATCTGTGCGGCCCGCAGGCGTCCTTCGTGACCGGCACGTCCCTGGTCCTCGACGGTGGCTGGACCGCGCACTGACCGGCCGGGGGCCGGTGGAGGGCAAGGCGGAGTCCCGAGTTGTCCACAGGGCTGACGGAGCGGCGGCGCGATGAGCAATCCTGTCGGCATGTCTCGCGATCACGTGCACCCCGCCGAGCGCTCCGCAGCCCCTGCCGGAGCGCCCCTGAGCAGCGCGGAGACGCCGTTCCTCGAGCTGCTGGCCCGGGGCGCGTCCGCCGACGCCTATGAGCAGCCGGTGCTGCTCGCCCGCGCCGAGGGCAGATCCACCGAGCGGATCGTCGCTCTCGAACAGGCCAGGCTGCTCGCGCTGCGCGTGCGCTCCGATCTGGAGGGACGGCGCAGGCGCGAGGCCGAACTGTCGGCCCTCTTCGAGACGGCCCACGACCTGGCCGGCCTGCGGGACCTCGACGCCGTGCTCCAGGCGATCGTGCAGCGCGCCCGGTCGCTGCTCGGCACGGACGTCGCCTATCTCAGCCTGAACGACCCGGCCAGGGGCGACACCTATATGCGGGTGACCGAGGGATCCGTCGCCGCCCGCTTCCAGCAGCTGCGGCTCGGCATGGGGGAGGGCCTGGGTGGTCTCGTCGCGCAGACCGCCCGCCCCTATGTCACCGACGACTACTTCAAGGACGACCGCTTCCAGCACACCCTCACCATCGATTCCGGCGTGCGCGACGAAGGGCTGGTCGCCATCCTCGGGGTGCCCTTGATGCTGGGACACCATGTCATCGGCGTCCTGTTCGCCGCCGACCGACGGGCCCGGGTCTTCGAGCGGGAGCAGATCGCGCTGCTCGGCTCCTTCGCCGCCCTCGCAGCGGCCGCCATCGACACCGCGAACCTGCTCACCGAGACCCGCTCGGCCCTCGCCGACCTGGAGCGGGCCAACGAGATCATCCAGGACCGCAGCGCAGTCATCGAACGGGCCTCCGACGTACACGACCGGCTCGCCGAACTCGTGCTGCGCGGCGGAGGGGTGCACGACGTGGCCGCCGCGGTCTCCGAAGTCCTTGACGGAACGGTCGAGTTCGCGGAGGCCACCGCCACACCGGCCGACGCCCTGGAGATCTCCCGCGTCGAAGGCCACGCGGTACGGCACGACGACGACTGGATCGCCGCCGTGGCCGCGGGCGGTGAACTGCTGGGCGCGCTGGTCCTGCGCGGCCACCCAGGCCTCGACCCCGTCGACCAGCGCACCCTGGAGCGGGCCGCGATGGTCACCTCCCTCCTGCTGCTCGCCCGCCGCTCCGCCGCCGAGGCCGAACAACGGGTCCGCGGCGAGCTGCTGGACGACCTGCTCGACGCCCGCGACCGCGACCCGCGTCTGCTGCGCGAGCGCGCGGCGCGGCTGGACGCCGACCTCGACGCCACCCATGTCGTCCTCGCCGCGCGCCTCGACGCCACATCCGCTGACGCCGACCAGGAGGCGGCCGCCCGCAGACGCCTGTGGTCCGCCGCGTCCCACCTCGCCGCGACCAGACACGGCCTGGCGGCAGCGCGTGAAGGCGGCACGGTCCTGCTCCTGCCCCTCACCGCGGGAGACACCGCCACCACTCTGGCCCGCAGCACCGCCCGGCACCTCGGCACGGCCGTCCACGAGGCGGTCACCGTCGGCGCCTCCGCCCCGGTCGAGGCCCTGGCCGCCCACCCGGACGCCGTGGCCGCCGCCTACGAGGAAGGCCGGCGCTGCCTCGACGCCTTGCGACTGCTCGGCCGCTCCGGCGACGGCGCCGCCGCCGAGGACTTCGGGTTCGTTGGGCTGCTGCTGGCCGGGGACCGGGACATCGCGGGCTTCGTCGACCGCACGATCGGCCAGGTCGTCGCATACGACGAACGCCGCGGCACCGACCTGCTGCGCACCGTCGACGCGTACTTCGCCAGCGGGATGAGCCCAGCCCGCACCAAGGACGAACTGCACGTCCATGTGAACACCGTCGCCCAGCGCCTGGAGCGCGTCGGTCGCCTCCTCGGCGACGACTGGCAGAGCCCCGCCCGCGCCCTGGAGATCCAACTGGCCCTGCGGCTGCACCGGTTGACGGCACCGACACAGCGCTGACCCCCGCACGCACGGGCGCACGGGGGTCACTGCTGGGGCGGTGAACGCCGGGTGGATCAGCCGATGCGTGCGTCCGCAGCCCGGGCAGCCGCGGGCTCCGCGTCGGTCGGGGAGTCGATGTTGGCCAGGTCCCGGTGACGGGTCTCCTTGGCCACGCCGACCGCGATCACCGTCAGGACGGCCGCGGCGATGACGTAGAGGGCGATCGGGGTGGAGCTGTCGTAGTCGGCCAGCAGCGCGGTCGCGATCAGCGGCGCCGGCGCGCCTGCCACGACGGAGGCGAACTGGGCACCGATCGACGCACCGGAGTAGCGCATCCGGGTCGCGAACATCTCGGAGAAGAAGGCCGCCTGGGGTGCGTACATGGCGCCGTGCAGGACGAGCCCCACCGTCACGGCGAGGATCAGGTTGCCGAAGCCACCGGTGTCGATGAGTGAGAAGAACGGGAACATCCACAGCCCGACGCCTGCGGCGCCCAGCAGATAGACGGGACGGCGGCCGATCCGGTCCGACAGCGCACCCCAGGCCGGAATGACCGCGAAGTGCACGGCGGAGGCGATGAGCACGGCATTGAGAGCGGTCTGCTTGGAGACTCCGGCCGATGTGGTCGCGTAGACGAGAATGAACGCGGTGATGACGTAGTAGCTGATGTTCTCCGCCATCCGCGCGCCCATCGCCACCAGCACATCACGCCAGTGGTGCCGCAGCACGGACACCAGCGGCAGCTTCTCCGCGTCGGCCGTCCTCGTGACCTTGCGTGCCTCCGCCTGCGCCAACGCTTGCTTGAAGACAGGCGATTCATCGACTGACAGACGAATCCACAAACCGACGATCACGAGCACGCCGGAGAGCAGGAAGGGAATGCGCCAACCCCAGGTGCCGAAGGCGCTGTCCGACAGCACGGCCGTCAGCAGGGACAGCACTCCCGTCGCCAGCAACTGCCCCGCGGGTGCGCCGGTCTGCGGCCACGAGGCCCAGAAGCCACGCCGTCGCGCGTCCCCATGCTCGGACACCAACAGCACAGCCCCGCCCCACTCACCACCGAGCGCGAAGCCCTGCACCAGGCGCAGCACGGTCAGCAGCACGGGCGCCGCGGACCCGATGGTCGCGTGCGTCGGCAGCAGCCCGATCGCGAAGGTCGCCCCACCCATCAGCAGCAGGCTCAGCACCAGCAGCTTCTTGCGACCCAGCCGGTCACCGTAATGTCCGAAGACCAGCGCGCCCAGCGGACGCGCCGCGAATCCGACGGCGTACGTCAAGAACGACAGGAGCGTGCCGACGAGCGGGTCGGAATCGGGGAAGAACAGCTTGTTGAAGACGAGGGCGGCGGCGGAGCCGTAGAGGAAGAAGTCGTACCACTCGATGGTGGTGCCGATGAGGCTGGCGGCGACGATGCGTTTGAGGTTCCCGGGTGGTGGGGGAGCGGTGGTTGCGGAGGCCATGTGCGCCACTTCCTCGTGTGCGGTGGGGACGGGTACGTGTCGACATACCGTAGAAACACGCAGGTCAGGCGCACATGTGGCCGGACAACATAGTTCTCGGACGAGGTATGCGTGCGGCCCCCATGCCCACTCGCCAGGGGGTGGTTCAGCGACTGGAATGGCGCAGGAACGGACTGTGTCTGCGATGTCTTATTGGGGTGATTTGACGGTGCCGTGCTGACTCCCGTGCTGGTTTGGTGCTGACTACGCTCCGTTGAACTCGGACATTTGGTGGTTGATCGGTGAGAGCCGTTCGGCGGCCAGTGATTGGGCTGGCCGCCGCCCTGGTCTGACTCGGCCCGTCTGGGACGGCGCTGGGCTGTAGTGAGAGTCGCCTCAGCAGATTCTTCGTCTGCTGGTGGTCCACAGTTGATAGGGCTCTGACCAGTGCGCATACGTGCCAGGAAGGGCAAGTACTGAACTCTGGCCCGCGTATGGTCCGGATCTTGGTCGAAGGGCGACTCGTTCGGGCGGATGGCATTAACAGGCCGATCGAGATTCGCGCAGGCAGAGGCGGAGAGATCTTCTTGAAGTTGTCTACCTGATGGCTCTGATCTGCGGTTCTCCCCACGCACGCGCTCCCCAGAAACGCTCGTACTCCCCAGATTCTCCCCAGAGCGTGGCTCGCGGCTGAGGCAGGCTGACGGGGTAGAGGCACCTGGGGCGTAATCAGAGCCCGCACACACCGTTACCGGGAGCCCTGCTTTGCTCCCTCCGCCCGCTCGGGAGGCGGCGTACACCACGCCATGCTCATTTACGGGACAACGCTTAGCCGGAGACCGGGGATAACGTCTTCCCGATGACGCACCATGTGGAGTGCGTCGCCATCCTCGAACCGGCCGCAAAGGGCTCCTGACCTGCGGTTTTGCGCGTGCGCATTATGTGCGGTGTGGGCGTTACGGGCGATATCTTGACGCTGAAATGACGCTCGTGACGCTCATTTGACGCTCGTTCTGATGGGGTGTCAGGTGTGCTTTCGGGCAAATCAGATCCTGTTGAACGGGCGAGCGACGAACGGACGTCTGGGGCAAGCGGCGCTGACGGCGGACCTGCTGAGTGCTTCCGGTCAGATGTCCCGGAAGAGACCAGTGAAGGCGGTGACCTGCGACGTCGTGCGGTAGTAGGTCGCTGAACTGCATGAATGGCCTATCGGATGTTTCACGCTCGTACCCGTTGATGCAGCCGGAAGTCCCAGAAAAGTCCCAGGGAACTCCCACTGCCCGCAGTCAATCCTTCGGCTCTGCGCAGGGCGTGCTGACGCGGTGTGGGCTGATGTTGGTGTTGGTGATCTGCCCTGCACGAACGGCAACGCGCGCTTGTTGAACGGCCCGCGACTGGTGAAGATGCTGACCGCGATCGACGAGGCACTCACCGACGTCCCCGTCACCGAACCGACCGTCGACCTTGCCGCGCAGGCCGGCGTCGAGCACCGCGGTGGGCTGGGTTGGCGCTGATCCGCCACCGCAGATCAGGAGCATGCCCCTCGCGGAGACACATGGGACGGTCGCCTTGCGCCTGCCTGCTCACCGCCTTGCCCGCGCAGGGGTCCCCGTGGATCGTGAGGTCGCACCGGCGGTTCAGGAGCATGCCTGTGGGGATGGCGGCCGCTGCGGCAGCCTCACTTCCCGGCGCCGACACTTCCCAGGTGGTTTCTACCGGGCGTCATCCCCGGAGCCGTCGACGAGAAGCTCGCGCGGTCGCACGGCTGGAAGGTCGGTGACAGCCTGCCGGCGGTGTACGGGGACTCCGGCAAGAGCCGCAGGCTGACCGTCGGGGCCGTCTTCGAGTACAACGAGGTCGTCCTGCCGGTCGTCATCTCCGCAGACGTGATCGAAGCGAACGCCACCGCGACGACCTTCTCGAAGATCTACGTCACAACGGACGGCAGCACGACCGAGAAGGCACTCGCCGACGCCCTCCCCGGCCGTCCCGGGATCACGATCGCCGACCGGCAGGACATCCGCAGCGAACTCGGCGGAGCCTTCGGCACCGTGCTGAACGTCCTGTACGGGCTGCTCGCCATCTCCTTGGTCATCGCAGTGCTGGGAGTGGTGAACACCCTCGCGATGTCGGTCTTCGAACGACAGCGGGAGGTCGGCATGCTGCGAGCCGTCGGGCTCGACCGGCAAGGCGTGACACGAATGATCCAGCTGGAAGCCGTGGTCATCTCCCTCTACGGCGCGGTGATCGGCATCGGCCTCGGCTCCTTCCTGGGCTGGGCCATCTGCGAGATCACGAAGGCGGACATCCCCGGCTACGCACTGGTGCTGCCGTGGGGCCGGTTCCTCCTCTTCCTGCTGCTGGCGGCGCTGGTCGGTCTCCTGGCCGCCCTGTGGCCCGCCCGCAGCGCGGCCCGGCTCAACCTGCTCACCGCCATCAAGACCGAGTAGCGGAGCAGGGCGCCGTGCGGCCGCAGGCACACTCTGCCTGCTGTCCTCGGTGGCCCTCGACCGTACTGTCCCCTGCCGTGTCCGGAAGTCCGAACGCTCTGTTTCCCGACGCGGACTTCTCTGTCTTCCCCTTGCAGTACCCGAGAATTGTCTCCGTTCCCCTTGGTTTTCCTGCTCGGCTGGCTCGGCTCGGTTCTGGGCCGGGACGGGCCTCGCTATTCCGCTTGTTCCGCTTCCAGGTTCCGCATGCTCACGGGCGCCCACGACACGCGAGCACCCGACTCTGCGGGCGCACAACCACGGCGTTGAGGGCGCTGCGACGAGGTCCGGCAGGCTGTGCAACCGCGACTGCGGGCCGCCGCGACCTGGATCGGTCAGCCGTCGTGCTGCATGACTCCATCGGCGTCCACCGCCGGCTCTACCTCAGCTTCGGCGCGCCGGGTGGGTGTCCAGGAGCCGTACCGCGATCAATAGTTCCATCACGTCGGAGAAGCGGCGCAGGTCGCATCCGGTGCGTTCGGCGATCCGCTCCAGGCGGTAGTAGGCGGTGTTGGCGTGCATGTGCAGCCGATGAGCAGCGATCTTGGCGTTGAGGTCACTGGCGGTGTACTCGAGGAAGGTGGCGATCAAGTCGCCTCCGCGTGCTGTGTTCTCCTCGACGAACCGGCGTACTTCGGGTCGGATCAGCCGCTTCGCGGTCTCGTTGTGGCACAGGACCAGGTAGTCGAGGCTGGAGTACAGCGGGAGTGCGACCACCCCGGGTGCCCCGCCGAGACCGTCCCGGGCGGTGCAGGCTTCGGCGTAGGCCGCGGGGACCTCGGTGAGCCCGGTGTGAACCGTGCTGATTCCGAGCGCCAAGCCCGAGCCCTCGCGTTCCAGGTCGGGGAGCACACGCCTGAGGTTCTCCACGGCCGCCGCCCAGCCTGCGGGCGGCACGGGTGCGATGGCGACAACCTCGTCCTGCCGCGCGACCGTGAAACCCTGTGCCGCGAACCGGCGCAGTACGGCCACCGCTTCGCGCAGCCTCCGCTCGTCTGCCAGAGGCGGCCCCGGCGTGGCCGAGGCCACGATCAGCCGCACCCCCGGCTCGAGCCCTGACCCTCGCAGCATCGCCTGCTTCGGGCCAGGCGCGACGTCGCGGCGGGCCAGCAGATCCTCCAGCAGGTCTCGGCGGACCCGGTCACTCTCGGCGAGCCGATGCTGCTGGGCGTGCAGATACGCCTCTGCGGCGACGGAGCTTCCGACCTCGATCAGATGCATGATCTCGCGGGCGAGCGACAATGCCGCCTCATGGGTCCGAGGGTCCCCCCGCGCAACATCGAGCACGGCCTCCCACAAGGTGAGCTGCCCCACCCGGAAGGCATGCAGGAAGTCGGACAGCGAAATGCCCTGGTGAACGCGGCGTGCAGCCTGGGCTGCGGTGATCGGGAAGTCCTCCCGCCGCGCGGGCCTGCCCTCCTTCAGGCAGGTCAGCAGGGCACGGAAGACCACATCCACGTGGGCGGTCAGGTCGCGGCGAAGATCTTCCTCCGTGCAGGCCGCGTACGCCGGCACCTGCTCCCAGATGGCGTCCACCGCGGTCGCGACCACGTGGCCGAAAGACGCCTCGATCGCCTGGACAATGCGTCCGACCGCCTCCGTGTCCGTGTTCGTGTCCGCCGCTTCCATGAGCATGCTCCCGTTGTGTTGCCGGGCCGAGGAGCGGGCGGCTGGCTCGACCGTCTCTCACGCTACCTCCAGGTCTTGTGACGCGACCACAAGGCGATCATCGGCTTTGTGTGGGTGAGTCATCGTGCATGACGGGTCGCGCACCGAGACAGTCGAAGAGCAGAGCACCGTAACCACGGCGCGCCACATCCCCTCCCCCCAGGGATAAGTCATGAGCCGCACCCGCACCCGCACGCCACGCCGCGCAGACCCGTACCCGCGATCCGAGGTGCGCCAGGGCGCGCCGCGACCAGGAACCGGCCTGCCCCTCCCGCCCTGTCTCCCAGCCGTCGCGTTCCCATGGGTCACCTCATGGTCCTTGCCGCAGCATCCGACGGCGGCGGGGCAGGCGCGGCGCATGACGCGGCAGCTGTTGTCGAGCCTGGGGCTTTCCGAGCATTCCGACATCGCGGAACTCCTGGTCAGCGAGCTCGTCACCAACGCCCTGACCCATGGCGAAGGACCGATCAGGCTGTATCTGCTGCGCCGGCACGGCACGCTCCGCTTCGCAGTGAGCGACCACTGTGACAATGGCCCCCAGATCCGTCCGCTGTCGCCGGACAGTGAAAGGGGGCGCGGTATGCGTCTGCTCGAGACGCTTGCCCGCGGATGGGGCGTCCAACCCATGGGGCGTGGCAAGACGGTCTGGGTCGAACTGGCAACCTGCGCCGTGCGGGGCTGCTGCCTCTGAGCCCATCGGAGCACCACGGCAGCCCGGCCGGGCAGTTCACGTGCGGTGTCTTCGTGCAGTACGGCTAGGTTGAGCATGGACCGGCTCCGCGAGGGACACGTCGTCGGGACGGCCCTCCAACGTGGGCGTCCGAACCGTAAGAGGTTGGTGGCCGGATCACAAAACCGATGATGCCCCGCTCACAGAGGTTGCAGTATCCGCCCTCACCTATGCGCCAGTGCGCAGTTCGGCGAGTTCCGCTTCCACCATGTGCTCGTGGGCTTCGGCGTCTTCGACGCGGCCCGGGAGGTCTTCCATCTGGTCAGATAGGTGCAGCCAGGACCCCGCCCATAGGGGCTGTGATACGGGTGTGAGACGAAGAGCCCTTGCTGGTCGACTCCGGCGGGCGCTCTTCGTCTGGGGGGCGACGGTGATACACCGACCCACAGCTGCGAGCGCCCGAGCAGCAGCGGCAGCGGCTGGTACTGGAGCCCGACAACAGCCAGCCCTGGACCGAGCTGTTCGAGCAGTGCGCCATCGAGGATGACGGGATCGCCCTGACCCGCCGTGCGCCGGCCGACCGGCGCAAGCTGACCGTGCGCCTCGGTGGTCGGCCGGCATCGGTCGGTCCGGAAGTCCTTGGTGGTGGCTGCCGCAGCCCCTCCGCACGCTGTGCGCAAGGGCCCGTGGGGAGCGGTGTCAGGGCCGCTCCCCACGGGCTGCTTCAGGCGCCGACTATGCGGCGGTGCTTCGGGCGACGGTCTTGCGCGTCACGTCCCGGTCGTGAAGCGCGCGGTCCTGGTGGAGTGGGTCAGGTAGACCCTCCGCCCGGTGACGTCGGCGGTGTCACCGATGACGTCCAAGCGGCTCCGCAGGGGGATGTCGCTCGACGACGAGCCGACGGAAACCCACATGGGGCCCGGGTCAACGACCCACCTGTCGTCCAGGGACAGGTAGGCCAGGAGAGGAAGCTCCAGTGCGAACGTCACCGTTGCCGCCTCGCCCGGCTGCAGTTCGAGCTGATGGAACCCTGAGAGTTGGAGTGCCGGTCGCGCGATGCCGGGGGCGTCGTCCTCGACGTAGAGCTGGACGAGCTCCACGCCTGGGCGGTCGCCCCTGTTCTCGACGGTGACGGTGACGTCGACGGTGCCGTCGGGCGCGGCCGTTGTGCTGCTGAGATGGAGGTCGGAGTAGGCGAAGCGTGTGTATGTGAGGCCGTGGCCGAACGGGTAGAGCGGTGCCGCTGTCTCGTCCACGTATCCGCCGTGCGGGTCGCCTTCGTGGCGGCGGTATCCGCTGCCGAACCTCTGGCCCGCGTGGATGGGAACCTGTCCGCTGGAGCGGGGGATCGTGTAGGGCAGGCGTCCTTGCGGCTCGGCCGCGCCGGTCAGGATGTCCGCGACGGCACGTGTGCCGTACTGCGAGCCGTGGTATCCGAGCAGGATCGCGTCGAGTTGCGGCTCTACGTCACCGAGGGCGACGGGTCGGCCGGAGAAGATCACGCCGACGGTCGTCCGGCCGAGCGCGCCGATCGCGTGTACGAGCCGGCGCTGCACGTCCGGCAGCCGCACATCGGCGGTGTCCGCGCCTTCGCCCTCCGTCCGTTCGCTGAAGAACCACCGGGCCAGGCCGCCGAGCGCCAGGACCACGATGTCGGCATCACGGGCGGCCTCGACGGCGGCCTCGATCTCCTCGGCGCCGTCGGTGATTCCGCATCCTGCGGAAACGACGATGTCCGCGTCGGGCAGCGCGGCGCGCAGCGCGTCCGCGAGGGAGACCGCTCCGTATTGCGTCCGGGCGAACTCGTCCTCGTCCATCGCGAGAAGGTCGCCGATCTCCTGGTGCACGTAGGCGTCGTGAGGGCCGAAGGAGTCGATGTCGTCGACACCGACCATCGAGCTCGTCGCGCCCTTCAGCATCGCCCGGGTGAGTGCGATGAAGGAGGGGAAGGTGTACGGCGCGAAGGCCGCGCCGGTCCGGTCGGCGTGCGGCCCGATGAGGGCGATACGGGGAGCGCCGCTCAGCGGAAGCACTCCGTCGGCGTTCTTGAGCAGGGTGACCGACTCGCGTGCGAGTCGCAGGGAGAGGTCGCGCCCTTCCCGCGCCACGGACATGATCTCGACCGGGTCGGTCTCCACGTACGGGTTGTCGAACAGGCCCAGCTGGAACTTGTGCGTCAGCACGCGCACCACCGACTCGTCGACGGTCGTTTCGGGGATCTCGCCGGCGCGGACAGCTTCGACGAGGCTGTCGCCGTAGCCGAACGGCTCGGGCAGTTCCACGTCGATGCCGGCCCGTAGACCGAGTACGCCTGCTTCGCGTGCGTCGCGTGCGGCGCGGTGATGGGTCACGAGGTTCTCGATCGAGGACCAGTCCGAGACGACGGTGCCGTCGAAGCCGAGCTCGTCGCGCAGCATCTCGCGGAAGACGCGAGGGTCGGCGGCCGCGGGTACTCCGTCCCAGTCGGCGAGCGAGTTCATCATCGATCCGAGACCGGCGAGCTGGATCGCGGCGGCGAAGGGCCGCGCGTACACCTCCCGCAGCTCGCGCGCTCCCACGGGCACGGTCGCCATGTTGAGACCGGCCTCGCTCATGGCGTACCCGAGGAAGTGCTTGCCCGTGGCGATGACGCCGTCCTGGAACGACTCGCCCTGCAGCTGGCGTACGAAGGACACACCGAGCGCGCTGACCAGGTACGGATCTTCACCGTAGGTCTCGTGCACGCGGCCCCATCGCGCGTCGCGGGCGACGTCGAGCAGCGGGGACAGGGCGTGGTGCAGGCCCACGGACCGCATCTGGCGGCGCGTCAGGGCGGCCATCTCTCCGATCCCGGCCGTGTCCCAGGTGGCGGCGAGAGCGATCGCGGTGGGAAACGAGGTGAAGGTGGGCGCGTTCACGCCGTTGAGCGCCTCGATATGCATGATCGCCGGAATGCCCAGACGGGTCTCCTGCACGAGATGGCGTTGCAGCGCGTTGTTCAGCCGGGCGAGTTCGGCCGCATTCGCCGGGAACCCGCCCATGTGCGGTTCGACGTAACCGATGCCGTTCGCGAGCTTGGCCGCGGCGACCTCCGGGCGGATGCCCTTCGCGTCGAAGAGCATCGTCGGGATGAGGGATGTCAGCTGGGCGACCTTCTCGTGCAGGGTCATCCGACCGAGCAACTCGACGGCGCGGGATCGTGCGTCGGTCATGGCGTGCTCCTTCTGTACGAACGGGGCATCAGATCTCCAGCCCGGATCCCAGGGGAAACAGCGGGTCGTGGGTGTTCGCCGGCCCGTCGGGCGCGGACTCTCGCACGGCCCGCATCGATCGTGGCAGCTCGACGGGGAGCCTGCCCCGGGGGGCGATACGGCCGGTGAGGGTGGTGAGCAAGGCGTCGTCCGAGACGCCGAAGGTCACCGTGAGACCGGCGAGCGCGTCGATCAGTGGCGTGAGGATGGCGGGGCGGTCCATGGCGACGTCCACGACAAGCGGGGTCTGCTGGGCGATCATGCGCAGTCGGTGCACGAGGCCGGGCGGCAGGTCGAGGGACCCCTGGTGGAAGTACGACTCCAGGAACAGGTCGTCCCGTGGCTCGAAGGGAGCGTCGATGCGCACGATGGCGAGGTCCGCCTCCTGTGGCGTGGCCGCCGGAGTGGCGGCCCGTGCGAGGGCCTCCGGGGCGATGCCCTCCGCATACACTCTCGGGCTTCCGGAGAGGGGGAGCAGGGGTGCACCGTGGACGACAGAGTTCTTGAGGACGGTGACCGATCGGGCCTGCGCCTCCAAGCCGGCCTGACGGGTCTCGGCGTTGCCCACGACGGCCGCGGCTGCCTCCTCGTCGACGAAGGGGTCGTCGAAGAGGCCGAGCCGGAACTTGACGAGCAGGACGCGGCGCGCCGACTCGTCGATTCTGCTCTCCGCGACGACGCCGTCCCGCACGAGCTCGAGCAGCAGGTCCGTGCACTGCTCGCCGCCGAACTGGTCCGCGCCGGCGTCAAGGATCTTGACCAGGCGCTCGCGGGCGTCGAGCTCCTCGACACCCCACGCGCGGGCGGGCAGGACCTGGTCCCCGACGGGGTTGTCGTTCACCAGCTCCCAGTCCGTGATGATCAGCCCGTCGTAGCCGAGCTTCTCGCGCAGGAGTCCGGTGAGGATCTGCTTGTTGTACCCGAATCCGACTTCCTCGATCGGTACGCCGTCGATCGAGAGCCCGACGGGCATCCCGTAGTACGGCATGATCGCGGCGGTGTCGTGTTCGACGGCGGCGGTGAACGGACGCAGGTGCTCGTCGAACGCCCCGCTCGGGTAGACCTGTTCGCGGCCGTACGGGAAGTGCGCGTCCTCGCCGTCCAGCTGCGGACCGGCGCCGGGGAAGTGCTTGGTGACGCAGGCTACGCTCGTCGAGTCCAAAGTGGCGCCCTGGAAGCCTTCGAGGTACGCACTCGTGTACGCCACCACGAGATCGGTGTCAGCGCCGAAGGTCTGGAGCTGACGTGCCCACCTGGGCTCGCTGGCAAGGTCGACCTGGGGATGCAGCGCCATGCGGATTCCCACAGCGCGATACTCCTCGCGCGCCCGTCGCGCGAACTCGCGCACGACATCCGGGTCGCGAAGCGCCGCGAGGCCGAGCCCGTCGGGCCACTGCGAGAACGGGCCCGACGTGAACGACGCCCCGACATTCTCCAGGAACCCGTGGCGCGGGTCGGTGGATATCGTCACCGGGATGCCGTGCGGCGTCTTCTCGGCCAGCCGCTGGATCGCGTTGTTCCATCGTGCGGCCGCCCGGGCGTCTTCGATGCGGTGCACGTTGAAGTGGTTCATCGCCCTGTCGAGGATCACCTCGCTGGTGGGCGACTTGCTGATCGCGCCGGGCTCTTCGAGGACAGCACCCTGCGGGCCGATCTCGATGACCGTGTGGAAGAGGAGACCGACCTTCTCTTCGAGCGAGAGCCGGGACAGCAGGTCCTCGGTGCGTTCCTCGGCGCTGAGCCGCGGGTCCTCGTAGGGGTCCATGCGGCCGTTGCCGTTGAGGTCGCGGAATGCGACGCGGTCCGGTGCGGTCGTGTCGTGCATGGGGGGTGGGTCGTTCCTCTCAAATCGTCTCCGGGGCCTTGGGGGCGGCCTCGGCGAGGCGGGGGCTCGGACTCAGCGGCGGCGCACTGCACCGCGGCGCACTCCGGTCCGGTCGGGCGCTGCGGCCGTCAGCGTCACCCCTTGATGGCTCCCTGCATGACACCGGCGACGAGCTGCCTGCCGAGGACGACGAACAGCGTCAGCAGTGGCACCACCGACACGAGGACGCCGGTCATGATCAGGGGGATGTCCTTGAAGAACCCGGTCTGCAGCAGCTGCAGCGCGACGGGCAGTGTCGGGTTGGTGGTTCCGAGCACGATCGACGGCCAGAAGAAGTTGGTCCACGCCCCGATGAAGGTGAACAGTCCGAGCATCGCCAACGCGGGTCTGGCGGCCGGGAGCACGATGGATCGGAAGATCCGGAAGGTCGATGCGCCGTCGATACGGGCGGCTTCGATGAGCTCATAGGGCAGGGCCGCCTGAAGGTACTGCGTCATCCAGAACACCCCGAAGGCGGATGCGACGCCAGGGATGATCACTGCCCACAGGCTTCCCGTCAGTCCCAGCTCGCGCATGACGATGAACAGCGGCACCACGCCGAGCTGTGTCGGGACCGCCATGGTGGCCACGACGAACGCCAGCAGACCGGCCCGCCCCTTGAACCGGAGTTTCGCGAAGGCGAAGCCCGCCAGTGTGGACAGGAATACGACCGCGAGCGCCGTCGTCACCGAGACGAAGACGGAATTCCACACCGCGCGCGGCAGATCGATGTCGGACTCGAAGACGCGTACGAGGTTGTCACCCAGCTGCCCGCCCGGGATCGGCGAGGGGATCGGGTGCTGTGCGACCTCCGCCGACGTCGACGACGCGAGCAGGAGCGTGTAGTAGAGCGGGAAGATCGAAATGAGCGCGACCACGGTGAGGATGGCGTAGGTCAGCCATCTTGGGCGGCGGGCGGCACCGTGGTCCCGCCCGCGACGGCGGCGTGCCGCCGCTCGGGCGGCACCCCGTCCGGATGTCTGCTCGATGTACGGGATGGAGGGCCTGGTCACGTGCTGCTCCCGGGAGTGTCACCGGACGACAGGGAGGAGGCGGGCGTGACAGCCGCTGCCCCGCTCGCCTCTCTTCGGGCGGCGCGACGCGCCTTTCGAGGGACGGCGACTGGATCGTCGCCGGAGGCGATGCGGCGCGACAGCCAGTTGCTGACCAGCGCGAACACGATGATCAGCAGGAAGAGCAGCCATGCGACGGCTGCGGCGCGGCCCAGCCGCTGCTGATTCCAGCCGAGCTCGTACAGGTACAGAGTGATCGTCTTCCACTGCCCCGAGCTGCCGCCGAGCCCCTGCGTGTCGTACAGCCGCGGCTCGTCGAAGATCTGCAGGCCGCCGATCGTGGACGTGATCACGACGAAGATGATCGTCGGACGTACGGACGGCACGGTGACGGAGAGGAACTGCCGCATGCGGCCTGCGCCGTCGAGGATCGCCGCTTCGTACAGGTCCCGGGAGATCGCCTGCATGGCGGCCAGCAGCACGAGCGTGTTGAAGCCGGTCCACCGGAAGTTGACCATGTTGGCGATGACGACGTGCGCCGCCGTGCTGTCCCGGTGCCAGCCGACCGGGTCCACTCCCAGTTGCTCAAGCAGTGCGTTGACCAGGCCGGACTGGTCGGCGAACATGCGCGAGAAGATCAGCGACACGGCGACCGGGGCGATGACGTACGGCAGCAACACCCCCATCCGCCAGAAGGTCCGCGCGCGGATGTTCGCCTGCAGGAGACTGGCGAGTACGAGCGCGATCGCGATCTGGGGGACCGTCGACAGCAGGAAGATGCTGACGGTGTTGCCCAGCGCGTCCCAGAAGACCGGCTGATCGAGGACGAAGGCGAAGTTGTCGAGCCCGACGAAGTCGCCCTGGCCGCCGATGAGGTCCCAGTCGTGGAGCGAGACGTACGCGGTGTACAGGAGCGGGAACAGGCCGACGAGCCCGAACAGGATGAAGAACGGTGAGATGTAGGCGTACGGCGACGCCTTCATGTCCCAGCGGCCGAGACGCTGACGCCAGGAGGCAGGCGGTCGTGGAGGGGAGGCGCCGGTGCGGGTTGACGCGCTCGCTGCCGAACGGACCATGCGCTCTTCCTTCGGTGGTGACTCGGGGACGCCCGCCGTGGCGGGCCTCCCCGAGTGCGCGGACGAACCGATCACTTCAGCGCGTCCAACTCGTCGACGAACGTGTCCCACGACTTCTTCGGAGAGTCGGTCTTGTCGACCGAGACACGGTTGATCGCGTTGTTGAACGCCGCCGTGATCGCGAAGTAGTTGTCGCCCTTGTACGGAATCGCGGTGATCGCCGACGCGCGGTCGGTGAGGATCTTCCCCACGGGCGCATCGCTGAAGAAAGGATCGGTCATCTTCTGCAACTGGTCGCTGCTCTGGGCCTTGACCTGGCTGGGGAAGTTGCCCGTCGCCTTGAACGCCTTCAGCTGCTGCTCAGGGGCGGTGAGCCACTCCGCGAGCGCCTGCGCTTCCTTGGGGTGCTTCGACTGCGTCGGCACGGTGAGGTACGACCCGCCGCTGTTGACGCCGCCGCCGGGGAAGACGTCGGCGACATCCCATCCCTTGACTCCGGCCGCGTTGCCCTTGATCACGCCGAGCATCCACGACGGTGCGAGCATGACCGCGAACTTGTCCTTCTGGAACGCGCTCACCCAGTCCTCGCTCCACCGCGCCAGGTGAGCCGAGAGGTCCTCGTGCGACATCACCGTGTCGTAGATGTTCCGAAGATCCTTGTTCTGGCCTGCGATGATGTCGCCCGTCTTGGGGTCCTCCCAGAGCACCTCGTACTGGTCGCCCCAACTGGTCGCGACCGAGGCTGACGCGTCGTAGAACGCCGGGCCCGTCTTGGCGGCCTTGAACTTCTCGCCGACGGCGAAGAAGTCGTCCCATGTCGCCTTGTCACCCCCGAACAGCTCGGCCACCTCCTCACGGTCCGTCGGCAGGCCGGCCGCCTTGAACAGGTCGCTGCGGTACGCGATGGACTGCGGGCCGATGTCCGTCGCGTAGCCGAGCAGCTTGCCGTCGTCGGTGGTCGCGAGCTTGGCGGTCCAATCCTTCCAGCGGCCCTTGACCTTCGACGAGGAGAGGTCCTTGAAGTTGTCCGGGTGCTGCAGGACCTGGGGGAGCCAGCTGTTGTCGACGCCGACCACATCGGCGAGCCCCGAGCCCGCGCCGAGAGCGGTCTGGAACTGTTCCTTGGCCGCATCGCTAGTGGCGAAGCGGTTGTGCTTGATCGTGATGTCGGGGTGAAGCTTCTGGTACTCCTTCAGCAGGTCGCCGTAGCCCCACTCGCTGAACGTCGACACCTTGAGGGTGATCTTGCCGTCGGCATCGCCCTCGTCATTGGATCCGCAGCCAGCGGCGAGGACGGTCAGCGAGGCCGCTGCAAGCACAGCTACGGCTCTTCGGGTGGATCGCATGTGTAGTCCTTTGTCTCAGGCGGTGTGCCTAGATCCCGCGGCGACAAGGCGGCCGTCTCGGACCGCTGCCCGCTCCCGCGTCATGCGCGAACCCTGTCGTCCGAAGGTCGCACAAGCCGCTGCGTCCCCAGCTGAGGTGTCGTCTCGGATGTCGCGGTGGCGGCCAGTATCACTCAACGCAGTTCACGTGACAAGTATTCGCGAGGTTCTCATGGTCACGCCCACACTCGGGCCAAGCGCGACACCGGCTCGCTGTATGTTGAGGACATGGCGGAACGCACCGGGCCTCGGGGGCCCTATCGCAAGGGGCTTCAGCGCCGCCGGGAGATCATCGCCGCTGCGGCTGAACTCTTCGCGGAATCCGGATACGAGCACTCGTCGATGCGCGAGCTCGCCAGGCGCATGAACCTCACGCAGACAGGGGTCCTCCACCACTTCGCCGACAAGGAAGAACTCCTCGTAGAAGTGCTCGGTCTGCGCGACGCGTCAGTCGCGGACCACCTGTCGGAGGTCCACGCCACCGATGTCGCGACGCAGTCACGGGAGGTCGCGCGTCATTCCGCGGAGCACGAGGGGCTGACGTCCCTGTTCATCATCCTCTCCGCCGAGGCGATCGATCGCGATCACCCGGCGCACACCTACTTCGTCGACCATTACCGCGCGGCTCAGACGCAGACACTCGATCCCGGTCCCGAGGCTGCCGAGCGCGCCCCCATGGGGGTCAGCGCGGAGGTGATCGCCACCCTGGGGATCGCCGTGCAGGACGGACTGCAGCTCCAGCGGCGCTACCGGGACGACCTCGACGTCGTCGAGGCTGTCGACGCTTTCTGGCGCCTCGTGGCAGCTGCCCGGGCGCACTGGTCACAACACCCGACGCCGGAAGACTCCGACCGGCAGGACGGCGACGACTCCGACTGAATGCCGGAGGCCCGCGGCGTAGGCGCCGTCGGGAGCCGCCCCGCGGCTGGCAGAAGCCGCGTCGGCTCAGGTAGGGGTGACCAGGTCATCTCCGCCACCGCCTGGCAGGCGGTGGCAAGCCGCGCATTGCGCCTCCAGTGCCCCGACGAGCCGGTCGACGATCGCGGCCGTAGAGAGCTGGGGGCGGGGGCGCCAACCTGTGCCGGGGCCCCGCGAGGGGCCGGGCAGCCTGCCCATCCGCGGTCATGCGTGGGGCAGCACCCCTCACGGAGAGGCCGTTCACGGGTCCGCGGCGCTCGGCCATGTCCTCCGATCGGGACCTCACGCTTCCCTGGCCAGCTGCGATGCCGCCGGATGCCGGCCTCGGCGCGAAGGCTCTCCGGAAACGAGACGCCAGAGTTCGTTCAGCCTCTGGGCTGATTACAGTTCAGGTGTTAGGTTTTCGGCCACGTCACCAGAGAGGCTGATTTATGTACAGCGACTCGATCGCGCGCGGGCATCTGACGTTCCCGCCCGACTTCATCCTTGGCGCCGCGACCGCCGCCTATCAGATCGAGGGCGGCGTGAGCGAGGGTGGACGGGGCCCGTCCATCTGGGACACCTTCAGCCACACGCCGGGAAAGACCGCCCACGGCGCGACCGGTGACGTCGCCACGGACCACTACCACCGGGTCGAGACCGATCTCGACCTGATGGCCTCCCTCGGCCTGGGCGCCTACCGGTTCTCCATCTCCTGGCCGCGTGTGATGCCCACAGGCGAAGGCGAAGTCAATCCAGAGGGCCTGGCGTTCTACTCACGGCTCGTCGACGGCCTGCTCACCCGCGGCATCACACCGATCGTGACGCTCAACCACTGGGATCTCCCCCAGGCACTGGAGGACCGCTACGGCGGCTGGCGGGGACGCGAGACCGCCTTCGCCTTCGAGAAGTACGCGGAGATCGTGGGCGCCGCCCTCGGAGACCGGGTCGCCATGTGGTCGACGCACAACGAGCCGTGGAGCAACTCGTTCGCCGGGTACGGCAGCGGGGCGTTCGCGCCCGGTGTGAAGAGCCACGCGGACGCGCTCAAGGCCGCACACCATCTCAACCTCTCGCACGGGCTCGCGGTGGCAGCCCTGCGGCGCACCGTGAAGCACCCCGATGCTCAGGTTTCCGTCGTGCTGAACATCCTCCGCATCGAAGCCGAGACCCCAAAGGACGCCGAAGCCGCGCGTCGTATCGACGCCGTGGCCAACCGCGTCTTCACGGGGCCGATGCTCCGCGGGGAGTACCCGGCCGACCTCCTCGACGACACCCGCACCTTCACCGACTGG
>NZ_JBVHVE010000014.1:0-272266 GCF_055564995.1 Streptomyces sp. NPDC028907 | reverse complement strand
AAACGCCCGGTTACATTCCGAACCCGGAAGCTAAGCCTTACAGCGCCGATGGTACTGCAGGGGGGACCCTGTGGGAGAGTAGGACGCCGCCGAACTCCTTTTAGAGCTCTGGCTCTTGGGCATACAGCCCGAGAGCCAGAGCTTTTTTGCGTTGAGGTAGGGTCAGGGGGCATCGTAAGTACGTTTCCCACAGGAGGCCCCCGGGTGGAGGTCCAGGAGACTCGCGTTCAGACGGACCGAGTGCTCACCATCCCCAACATCCTCAGCATGGCGCGGCTGCTTGGCGTGCCGCTCTTCCTGTGGCTGATTCTCAGGCCTGAGTTCGGTGGGCCGGAGAGTGACGGCTGGGCGCTTCTGGTGCTGGCTCTCAGTGGCGTCAGTGACTACCTGGACGGCAAGCTCGCGCGGCGCTGGAACCAGATCAGCAGCCTCGGCCGGCTTCTCGACCCCGCGGCCGACAGGCTCTACATTCTCTCGACGTTGGTCGGTCTCACTTGGCGCGAGATTCTGCCCGTCTGGTTGACCGCTGTACTTTTGGCCCGCGAGCTGGTTCTGCTGGTCATGGTGGGCATCCTCAGGCGGCATGGCTATCCGCCGCCGCAAGTGAACTTCCTCGGGAAGGCGGCCACCTTCAACCTGATGTATGCCTTCCCGCTGTTGCTGCTCAGTGACGGAAGTGGATGGATCCCGTCACTGGCTGCTATTTTCGGATGGGCGTTCGCCGGATGGGGTACGACGCTGTACTGGTGGGCAGGAGTCCTCTACGTGGTACAGGTCCGCCGCCTGGTCCGTGCGGACGCCATGGCCGATTGAACTCGTGGATTGAAGCGGCCGTAGCGGCTCGATGGCCCGCAGTGGAAAAGTGCGGGACAATCTGGACGGGTGAAGTCGGCTAGACCGTCGTCTCTTAGAGGAGGACGCTTCCGACATGAAGGCCGTCGTGATGGCCGGGGGCGAAGGTACACGCCTTCGTCCCATGACCTCAAGCATGCCCAAGCCGCTCCTGCCGGTGGCCAACCGGCCCATCATGGAGCACGTTCTGAGGCTGCTCAAAAGGCATGGTCTGAATGAGACCGTCGTGACAGTTCAGTTCCTGGCCTCTCTGGTCAAGAACTACTTCGGTGACGGCGAAGAGCTCGGAATGGAGCTCAGCTATGCCAACGAGGAGAAGCCACTCGGTACCGCCGGAAGCGTCAAGAACGCCGAAGAGGCGTTGAAGGACGATGCTTTCCTCGTCATCTCCGGTGATGCCCTGACCGACTTCGACCTCACCGAGCTGATCAATTTCCACAAGGAAAAGGGTGCGCTGGTCACGGTCTGCCTGACGCGTGTGCCCAATCCACTGGAATTCGGTATCACGATCGTGGATGAGGAAGGTCAGGTCGAGCGCTTCCTTGAGAAGCCGACCTGGGGGCAGGTCTTCTCGGACACCGTGAACACCGGCATCTACGTCATGGAACCCGAGGTCTTCGATTATGTCGAGGCCGACGTTCCCGTGGACTGGTCCGGCGATGTCTTCCCGCAGTTGATGAAGGAAGGCAAACCGATCTACGGGTATGTCGCGGAGGGCTATTGGGAGGATGTCGGTACTCACGAGAGCTACGTGAAGGCGCAGGCCGACGTCCTCGAGGGCAAGGTCGACGTCGAGATCGACGGCTTCGAGATCTCCCCGGGTGTGTGGGTGGCGGAAGGCGCCGAGGTGCATCCGGATGCCGTTCTGCGTGGGCCTCTCTACATCGGGGACTACGCCAAGGTCGAGGCCGGTGCGGAAATCCGGGAGCACACCGTCGTCGGCTCGAACGTGGTTGTGAAGAGCGGCGCCTTTCTACACAAGGCCGTCGTCCATGACAACGTGTACATCGGGCAGCACAGCAATCTGCGGGGTTGCGTCGTCGGAAAGAACACCGACATCATGCGCGCTGCCCGGATCGAGGACGGCGCGGTCATCGGGGACGAGTGCCTGATCGGTGAAGAATCGATCGTCCAGGGCAACGTACGCGTCTATCCGTTCAAGACCATCGAGGCCGGCGCTTTCGTCAACACCTCGGTGATCTGGGAGTCGAGGGGCCAGGCGCATCTCTTCGGTGCCCGAGGTGTCTCCGGGATCCTGAACGTCGAGATCACGCCCGAACTCGCCGTGCGCCTCGCCGGTGCGTATGCGACGACCCTGAAGAAGGGGTCCACTGTCACGACGGCCCGCGACCACTCCCGGGGCGCCCGGGCGCTGAAGCGGGCCGTGATCTCCGCTTTGCAGGCCAGCGCCATCGACGTACGCGACTTGGAGAACGTACCGCTGCCTGTGGCGCGGCAGCAGACCGCGCGGGGCAGTGCCGGCGGGATCATGATCCGGACGACGCCAGGCGTGCCGGATTCCGTGGACATCATGTTCTTCGACGGGCGGGGAGCCGACCTGTCGCAGGCCAGTCAGCGGAAGCTGGACCGGGTGTTCGCGCGGCAGGAGTACCGGCGTGCCTTCCCGGGTGAGATCGGCGACCTGCATTTCCCTGCGAGTGTTTTCGACTCCTACACCGGGTCGTTGCTGCGGAACGTCGATACGACGGGGATTTCGGAGTCGGGGCTCAAGGTCGTCGTCGACGCCTCGAACGGTAGCGCGGGGCTGGTGCTGCCCAGTCTGCTCGGCAAGCTCGGCGTGGACTCTCTGACCATCAATCCCGGGCTCGACGAGTCCAGGCCCACGGAGTCGGCGGATGCGCGACGGTCGGGGCTGGTGCGGCTGGGAGAGATCGTGGCGTCCGCACGGGCGGCGTTCGGCGTGCGGTTCGACCCGGTCGGCGAGCGGCTGTCGCTGGTCGATGAGAAGGGGCGGATCGTCGAGGACGACCGTGCCCTGCTCGTCATGCTGGACCTCGTGGCCGCAGAGCGGCGCAGTGGGCGTGTGGCGCTGCCGGTGACCACCACGAGGATCGCCGAGCAGGTGGCGGCCTACCACGGGACTCAGGTGGAGTGGACGACGACCTCGCCGGACGACCTGACCCGGGTAGGGCGCGACGACACGACGATCTTCGGTGGTGACGGCAAGGGCGGGTTCATCGTCCCGGAGTTCAGCAGCGTCTTCGACGGTACGGCGGCCTTTGTGCGACTGATCGGCCTGGTGGCGCGTACGCAGCTCACGCTCAGCCAGATCGACGCTCGGATTCCGCGGGCGCACGTCATCAAGCGGGATCTTGCGACTCCGTGGGCCGTCAAGGGGCTCGTGATGCGGCGGGTCGTGGAGGCGGCCGGAGATCGCTTTGTCGACACGACGGATGGTGTGCGGGTCGTGGAGACCGACGGGCGCTGGGTGATGGTCCTGCCCGACCCGGCAGAAGCGGTCACGCATCTGTGGGCGGAGGGGCCGGACGACGCGTCCGCGCAGGCCCTGCTCGATGAATGGGCGGCCGTCGTGGACAGCGCCGGCCGCTGAGGCACGGCCACGCGCGCGTGCCTGACGGGCCTCCACGAGAGGCCCGTCGGGCACGCCGGTGGGGCCATTCGGAGGTATGGGTGGCGACGTGCGACGATGTGCGGCATGCCGCAGCCCCCCGTTCGGAGCACACCTACGCGCCCCACGCGTCCGGACGCGTCCATGTCGTTGCTCACCAACGTCATGGATCACAGCCTCGACGACGGCTACGCCGAAGCAGCCGCCCGTAGGAAGGCCGCTGGCGAGGGCGGCCTGCCGAAGACGCTCAGGGCGAAGCTGGGGCTCGCGGCCGGGCTGGTCCTCGCCGCGCTGGTGGTGACTGTGGGCGCCGCGCAGGCGCGGGTCGCGGCGCCCGTCGTGGCCAAGGAACGCGAGGAGCTGATCGACCGTATCGACCGTGAGACCGCGGCGGCGGACCGGCTGGAGGAGAGCGTCGACAAACTGCGCGACGATGTGAGCGCGCGGCAACGAGAGGCCCTGAAGGCCACCGGCGACAGCGACCAGGCGGATCTCGTGGGCATCCTGGCGGGCTCCGTCGAGGTGCACGGGCCCGGGGTGAAGCTGGTCGTGAACGACGCCAAGGAGGCCGATGCCGGCGGCGACGGCGACCCGCGCGGGACGTCGGGATTCTCCGATGTCGGCCGGGTGAAGGACCGGGACATGCAGCGCGTGGTCAACGGGCTGTGGGAGTCCGGTGCCGAGGCCATCGCCATCAACGGGCAGCGGCTGACCGCGCTCTCCGCGATCAGGGCGGCGGGCGACGCGATACTGGTCGACAACAAACCGCTGGTCCCGCCGTACACGGTGCTTGCGGTGGGGGACGGGGAGGGGCTCCGTGACAGGTTCCAGGCGAGCGCCAACGGGCTGTACCTGGATGCACTGCGCGAGGAGTACGGGATCCGCACCGGCATCTCCGTTGAGGACGACCTCCGGTTGCCCGCCGCACCGAGTGTGATCGTGCGTACCGCACAGCCGAACACCGAGAAGACCGAGAAGGGCACATCGTGATCGCCGTACTGGGCCTCGTCGTGGGAGTCGTGGCCGGCCTGTTGGTCCGGCCTGAGGTTCCGGCGGTCGTCGAGCCTTATCTGCCGATTGCCGTCGTGGCGGCTCTGGATGCCGTGTTCGGCGGCCTGCGGGCCATGCTCGACGGCATCTTCGACGACAAGGTCTTCGTCGTGTCGTTCCTGTCCAACGTGGTCGTGGCCGCGCTGATCGTGTTCCTCGGCGACAAGTTGGGCGTGGGAGCCCAGCTCTCCACCGGTGTCGTCGTCGTGCTCGGCATTCGTATCTTCTCGAACGCCGCGGCCATTCGCCGGCACGTGTTCCGGGCGTGAGGCCGATGAGCAACCACGAGGAGAGCGCAAAGAACAGGCTGCGCAAGGAGCTGCCCGAGGAGGTCCCGGCCACGGAGGCGACGGAGGCCGCGGACAGTGCTTCCGAGGAGCAGTCGTCCCAGTTGACCGGTCGGCAGCGGTTGGCGAAGGGGCTGTGGCCGCCCCGGGTCACCAGGGCCCAACTCATCGTCGCCCTGCTGCTGTTCGGCCTCGGCTTCGGTCTGGCCGTCCAGGTCGCGTCGAACAGCGACGGTGACAGTGCGCTGCGCGGCGCACGTCAGGAAGATCTCGTTCGCATCCTCGATGAACTGGATGACCGTACTCAGCGTCTTGAGGACGAGAAGCAAGGTCTCGAGAAGCAGCGGGACGAGCTGGAGAACAGTTCGAACCAGGCTGAGGAGGCCCGCAGGCAGACGGTCGAGAAGGAGAAGCAACTCGGCATTCTGGCGGGCACGGTGGCCGCGCAGGGACCCGGCATCACGATGACCATCGAGGACACGAAGGGGACGGTCGAAGCGGACATGCTGCTCGACGCGATCCAGGAGCTGCGCGCCGCCGGCGCGGAAGCGATCCAGGTGAACGGTGTGCGCGTCGTCGCCGACACCTATCTGACCGATTCGGGCAACAGCGTGAGCGTCGACGGGAACAAGATCAACGCTCCTGTTCGTTTCAAGGTCATCGGCAAGCCACAGGATCTCGAACCGGCGCTCAACATCCCTGGAGGCGTGGTGCAGACCTTCGAGAAGGAGCAGGCCACCGTGACCATCGAGCGGTCCGACAAGATCGTCGTGGACGCCTTGCGAGCGGCGAAGCGGCCTGACTACGCTCGGTCGTCCTCGCAGTGAACCGGGGGTGCATGGGGGACGTCCGGCGAGGGCATGAGGTTGCGGGGGGTCGGCGCACCGATTGGGTGGTGCGTGGTGGAAACTGTCTGGTGGAGACGGACGTTGTGAGGATGTCCGGGTCGGTCAGAGAGTGCAGTCAGGGTTCGTCCTGCCCCACGGGCGGGTCTGTTTCGGTCAAGGGGAATCGCCCGTGAAGTTGTTTGCGAAGTTGTTCGGCAAGAGCGCGCGAGAGGGTAGCGACAACGCGACCGCTCGTCACCGCGCACAGGGGGACGAAGAGGGCCAGCGCCCCCTGTTCCGGGACCAGGTGTCTGGGCCGGGCGGTGACATTTCCGGAGGTCAGGGCGCGCCGTCGGTTGACCCTGGCCAGTCCGGCGGCATAGGTTTCGGGCAACCGTCAACCTCAAGTACGGGTGGAGGGTTTTCCCCGATGTCGGCCCTGGTGTGTACGAGGTGCGGTAACCGCAACGCGGAGAACAGCCGCTTCTGTTCCAACTGTGGCGCGCCGCTGCGGGCCGGTGCGGCGCCCGAGCGTCCGTCCGAGACGACCTCCACGATCTCCATCTCCGGTCTGGAGGCCTACGACGCCGAGACCACCGGTCAGACTCCGATCCCGGCGCTGTCCCCCGAGGCGCAGGCCGCCGTGGACGCGCTGCCGCTGGGCTCCGCGCTCCTGGTGGTGCGCCGTGGGCCGAACTCGGGCAGCCGCTTCCTGCTGGACGGCGATCTGACCACGGCCGGGCGTCACCCGCAGAGTGACATCTTCCTGGACGACGTCACGGTCTCGCGTCGGCACGTGGAGTTCCGCAGGGCGCAGGACGGCTCGTTCACGGTGGCCGACGTCGGCAGTCTGAACGGCACGTACGTCAACCGTGAGCGGATCGACCAGGTCGCTCTGAACAACGGCGACGAGGTGCAGATCGGCAAGTACCGGCTGGTCTTCTACGCGAGCCAGCGGGGCTACTGACCCTCCCCCGGAGCCCGTCCGGGGAGAACCAGGGAAGGTCCATGCTGAAAACACCGAGCGGCGGTGCCGGGCACGGCATCGCCGCCACGGACGGTCGGCTGCTGAGCATCGGCGCGGTGCTGAACGTGCTGCGCGAGGAGTTCCCTGACATCACCATCTCCAAGATCCGTTTCCTGGAGTCGGAGGGTCTCGTCGAGCCGCAGCGGACGCCCTCGGGGTATCGCAAGTTCAGCGCGCGGGACGTCGAGCGGCTCGGCCACGTGCTGCGGATGCAGCGGGACCACTATCTGCCGCTCAAGGTGATCCGTGAGCACCTGGACGCGATGGAGCGTGGTGAGGCCGCCGCGCTGCCGACCGTGTGCCGCCAGCGTGATGGAGAAACGGTCCTGGAGGCCGTCGAGGCGCCCACGGCGGCCCGGATCGGGCGTGCCGCGCTGCTCGCCGCGGCCGAGATCGGCGAGCAGGAGCTCGCGGAGTGGGAGTCGTACGGCCTGATCACTCCGTTGCCGGACGGGGCGTACGACGCGGAGGCGGTCACGGTGGCCGGGCTCGTCGCCGAGCTCGGGCGGTTCGGGATCGAGCCAAGGCATCTACGGGTGATGAAGGGCGCCGCCGACCGTGAGGCCGGGCTCGTCGACCAGGTCGTGGCGCCGCTGAGACGGCACCGCAACCCGCAGACCAGGGCTCACGCCGAGGCGCGGGCCAAGGAGCTGGCGGGCCTCACCGTGAAGCTGCACGCCGCGCTCGTGCAGACCGCTCTCGGGGTGCGGCTGCCCTGAGCGGGGCATGCACAGGAAGGCCGGATCGGCCACCCGTTCTCTGCCCGACTACCCAAACGTCCCGAGCACGGCCTAGGGTTGCTGTGTGAACGAGCTCGATGTCGTAGGTGTCCGGGTCGAGATGCCCTCCAACCAACCGATCGTGCTCCTGCGTGAAGTGGGAGGCGACCGCTACCTCCCCATCTGGATCGGGCCGGGGGAGGCTACGGCCATCGCCTTCGCCCAGCAGGGCATGGCCCCCGCGCGACCGCTGACCCACGACCTGTTCAAGGACGTGTTGGAGGCCGTCGGCCAGGAGCTCACCGAAGTGCGCATCACTGACCTGCGTGAGGGTGTCTTCTACGCCGAGCTGGTCTTCGCCAGCGGCGTCGAGGTGAGCGCCCGCCCGTCCGATGCCATAGCGCTGGCCCTGCGCACCGGAACGCCGATCTACGGCAGCGACGGGGTCCTCGACGACGCGGGCATCGCGATCCCGGACGAGCAGGAGGACGAGGTGGAGAAGTTCCGCGAGTTCCTCGACCAGATCTCGCCCGAGGACTTCGGCACCAGCAGCCAGTGAGGACTCGACGCCAGAGAGGAGACGTGGGCGGCGGGCCGGCGGACTTGCGGACCGTGGTGGCGCGGCCCACAGTCGGTTACAACTCAAATGCCGGCATTTGCCAGCGGCCAGGGAGAGCGTCCTGCGGCCCGCTTCGAGCGCATTCGGCTAGCCTTTCCCCGCGGTGGGGCACGGGAAACCACTCCTAGGGTGATTATCACTCGGCGTGCCGAGTGTGGCGATCGTTGACGCACCCCTGGTGACTGCCTACCGTCGAGAAGGCAGGTCAAGGACGGAGGTCGGCGTGAGAAGCAGCGGCGACGGTACGGCTGGGGGTGCCCCCGGACGTCTCGGGGCGAGCGGCCCGTACCCGCTTCACGGCAGCCCGCTCCAGGGCACCGCGGCCGATCACGCTCCGCAGCGACCGACGGCCGTGCCGAGCAGCGGCGGAGGGGCGGCGTCCATGGAGACCGAGCAGATCGGCTACCGGGGTCCGACGGCGTGTGCGGCCGCCGGCATCACCTATCGGCAATTGGACTACTGGGCGCGTACAGGCCTCGTCGAGCCCAGTGTGCGGCCCGCATACGGGTCGGGGACGCAGCGGCTGTACAGCTTCCGGGACGTCGTCGTCCTGAAGATCGTCAAGCGGTTCCTCGACACAGGTGTGTCGTTGCAGAACATCCGCACCGCCGTTCAGCATCTGCGGGAGCGGGGCTTCAGCGATCTGGAGCGCATGACGCTGATGAGTGACGGCGCGACGGTGTACGAGTGCACGTCCCCGGACGAGGTGCACGCGCTGCTTCAGGGTGGGCAGGGGATCTTCGGGATCGCCGTGGGTGTGGTGTGGCGGGACGTCGAGAGTGCCTTGTCGCAGCTGCACGGGGAGCGGATCGACACCGGGGAGACGCTGGTCGGGCACAATCCGGCGGACGAGCTGGCTCGGCGGCGCAACCGGGCGGTCTGAGCTCCTTCGGCGCAGGCGCACCCCCAGCCCGGCCGGTTCGAGGGCGGTGGGTGGTGGCGAGGGCCGTGGATCACGCGGTCGTCGTAGCAGGGCATTGTCAGTGGCGTGAGGCAGCATCGGAGATGTGAGGAACGCGCCTACGATCCTGCATCTCGACATGGATGCCTTCTACGCCTCGGTGGAGCAGGCATCCAAGCCGAGCCTGCGCGGGAAGGCCGTGGTCGTGGGCGGGCTCGGGCCGCGGGGAGTCGTCGCCACCGCGTCCTATGAGGCTCGGGTGTTCGGGGTGCACTCGGCGATGCCCATGGCCCAGGCGCGTCGGCTGGCGCCGAATGCCGCGTATCTCGTGCCGCGCTTCGGGATCTACCGGGACATCAGCGAGCAGGTCATGGCGTTGCTGCGGGATTTGTCGCCGCTGGTGGAGCCGTTGAGCCTGGATGAGGCCTTCGTGGATCTGGAAGCGGGCGGTGCGGCCTGGGACGAGGAGTCGGCGCGGTTGGTGGGGGCGAGGTTGCGTGCCGACATACGGGCTGTCACGGGGCTCGCGGGGTCCGTGGGGCTGGCCGGGTCCAAGATGCTCGCGAAGATCGCCTCGGAGCAGGCCAAGCCCGATGGGCTGGTGGTGATCGAGCCGGGGACGGAGCGCGAGTTGCTCGGGCCGATGTCGGTGCGGACATTGCCGGGAGTGGGGCCGGCGACCGGGGACCATCTGCGACGGGCCGGGATCCACACGGTGGACGAGATCGCCGAGGCGGGGGAGGACGAACTCGTACGGCTGCTGGGCAAGGCTCATGGCCATGCCCTGTATGCCATGGCGCTGGCCCACGACGATCGGCCTGTGGTGGCCGAGCGGGAGGCCAAGTCGGTGTCGGTCGAGGACACGTACGACGTGGACATCCATGACCGGGTGCGGGTGGGTCTGGAGGTGCAGCGGCTGGCCGACCGGTGTGTGCGGCGGTTGCGGGGGGCCGGGTTGTCGGGGCGGACCATCGTCTTGAAGGTGCGCAGATACGACTTCTCCACGCTGACCCGTTCCGAGACGATGCGCGGACCTACGGACGATCCGGCGGTGGTGCGGGAGGCTGCGGCTCGGTTGCTGGATTCTGTGGACACGACGGGTGGCGTGCGGCTGTTGGGGGTGGGGGTCAGCGGGCTGGCCGACTACACGCAGGAGGACCTGTTCGCACAGGTGGCGGGGGAGGGCGCGGAGCACTTCGTGGAGGACGGCGAGGAGGAACCGGCTGGTGAGCAGCGAGTGGAGGCGCCTGTGGAGCGGCGGTGGGTCGCGGGGCACGATGTGCGGCACGTCGAGTACGGGCATGGGTGGGTGCAGGGGAGTGGGGTTGGGCGGGTGACCGTGCGCTTCGAGACGCCCGAGTCGTCTGAGCCGGGGCGGGTGCGGACGTTTCGGGTTGATGATCCGGGGCTGGAGGGGGCGGAGCCGTTGCCGTTGGTGAAGGCCAGGCCGGCAGGGCCCGGAGCGGCTGGAGTGGCCGGGGGAGGTGGGGAATCTGGTGGGTCTGGGGCTGGTGGGGCCTCTGAGGTGAAAGGGAAGGGGGCCGAACTGGTGGAGGAGGCGGGGGAGGGGGAAGTGGGGGACATGCCTGTGGCGCCTGGTTAGCGGCTGGCGGGGTTGCCGCTGCGCCTGGATGATCTATTCCAAGGGGTCGGTGATTGCCTTGGCCCCGGTCCAGGTGCAGGCCCCAGAAGAAGCGGCTGTGACCGGCGCAGTAGCCGTATTCGGCCCAACCTGCCAAGTCGGAGCGCTTTACGGTCTCGCGGGAGCGGCCGCGCTCCACCGGGGTGGAGTCCACGACCCATACGTCGTCGCTCCACACCGAGGTGGTGGTGGCCAGGATCCGGTTGACGTTTTCGCATCGGACCGGTGGCTCCACGCCGTTCGTCACAAAACGATCCTGGACACCCTCGTTCTTGTCTCCGCAGGCACCCCTTGGACCACACCACCAGGAGGAACCAGTGTCATACCCGCGACTGCTCACCCCTGAGGAGAAGCTCGCCGACGCGAAGAAGCTGTTGAGCCTCCCGAGTATCGTCGTGATCTGCGGCTCCACCCGCTTCATGACCGAGATGAACGAGGCCGATCTGCGGGAGACCAAAGCCGGAAGGATTGTCGTCAAACCGGGCTGTGACATGAAGTCGCCGCACGAACTTTGGTCCGATCCTGTCGAGGCCGAGGAGCTGAAGGTTCGACTCGACGATCTGCACCGGGCGAAGATCCGGCTCGCTGATGAGGTGCTCGTAGTCGGCGACTACATCGGAGACAGCACCCGAGCCGAAATCGCCTACGCCCGGTCGCTGGGCAAGCCCGTGCGGTTCACGCACCCCGAAGTCGACCCTGACGCCTGACCGCCTACTGCCACCTCGACAACCAGGGCTGGCAGCCCGCCGCCTGACCGTCTCGCGATGGCTTCGGCCGCCGCCCACCCCACACCCTCCGCAGGCATCCCTTGGAATTGATCCTCTGGGTGTGCGGGGCGTGCGTGCCGCTGCTTCTGCATGGGTGGTGGTGGCCCGGCTGTCGTGGGTGGCGTGCGGGTGCCGGTGGCGCTGGTCGCGCGATAGGGGCTTCCGCAGCTCCTGGCAGAGGAGTCCGCTGATGTGCCGGCAGGGCGAATCGTTCTGAGCTGCGTTCGCGAGGGTGCCTCGTCCCGGCTTGGGCGCTGTCGCCGCTGCCGGTGGGCGGATCTGCCTGATGTGGAGTCGGGAGTCATGCTGAGGTCGCGTCCCGGGCTTCGTTTGCGTGGCCCTTGATGGTGTGCCGATGGTGCTGGTCGGCGGTGGGGGAGGCGCTGCGGAATGCCCGCGGGCTGGGCATTCGGAGGCGGTGTCAGGGGCTTTACCGGGAGGGCGTCCAGCCTTGAGGGGCGCTCGTGCTGTGTCGGTGGCGGGGGGTCAGGAGTGGGGGCGGGTTGGTCTGGGGCCGTTGTCTTCCGGGGTTTCCAGGCCTGCGATGTTGCCGAAGTCCCGGTCCGGGGGTGAGGGTGGAGGGGCTACGTCGAGGCCGTAGTGGTGGTAGAGCTGGAGTTCTTGTTCGGGGGAGAGGTGGCGGCCTACGCCGAAGTCGGGGGCGTCCTTGATCAGGGCGCGGTCGAAGGGGATGTGGAGGCTGCCTTCTACGAGCTCGCTGGGCTCAAGGGGGACGAAGGCGTCGCGGGAGAACAGGCCCGTGCGTATCGCTGCCCATTCCGGCACTCCGGTCGCGTCGTCGAGGTAGACCTCGTCGATGGTGCCGATCTTGGTGCCGTTGCGGTCGAAGGCCTTGCGGCCGATCAGATTGCGCGGATCGATGTCGGTCTGCACGGGCCCTCCACTTGGTCGCAACTCATCTGGAAGCAGTCGTAAGCACTACGAAAAGGCAGATTGGTGAGCGCGGCCACTCGAAGGTCCGTGCGTTGACCCCGCTGGTAGGCTGGCTAGCGGCTGCTGACCCCGTGCGGGAGAGTCCTCCGGACACCATCCGGAGGCGCCGAAGGAGCAAATCCTCCCCGGAATCTCTCAGGCACACGTACCGCACGGACGAGGTCACTCTGGAAAGCAGGGCGGGTGTCGACGGCTTCCGCTCTCACCGACGGTGAAAGCCGGGCGCTCTGTGCGACCCGGTGAAGCTCTCAGGTTGAGATGACAGAGGGGGAGGCCGTCCGGGTACCCGCGCCGTGGTGCCCCTCGAAGGTCGTGTCAGACCAGGAGGCCTCCGTAATGACCGCCCATCGCATTCCGCTCTCCGAGCTCGAACAGGGGATCCCTTTCGAGCAGCGTCATATCGGTCCTGACCATGAGGCTCGGGCCAAGATGCTCGCCCACGTCGGGTACGGCTCGCTCGACGAGCTCACCGCCGCCGCGGTGCCGGATGTGATCAAGAACGCCGACTCCCTCGACCTGCCGGGGGCGCGTACCGAGGCCGAGGTGCTCGCCGAGCTGCGGTCGCTCGCCGATCGCAATCAGGTGCTCGACTCCATGATCGGGCTCGGGTACTACGGGACCTTCACGCCGCCGGTCATCCTGCGGAACGTCATGGAGAATCCGGCCTGGTACACGGCCTACACGCCGTATCAGCCCGAGATCTCGCAGGGGCGGCTCGAGGCGCTGCTCAACTTCCAGACCATGGTCGCCGACCTGACCGGGCTGCCGACCTCCGGTGCCTCGCTGCTCGACGAGGGAACCGCCGCGGCCGAGGCCATGGCCCTGTCCCGGCGTATGGGCAAGAACAAGAAGGGGCTGTTCCTGGTCGACGCGGATGTGCTTCCGCAGACCATCGCCGTGATCGAGACCCGGGCCGAGCCGACGGGGGTCGAGGTCGTCGTCGCCGACCTCAGTGAGGGGATCCCGGCGGACGTCGCCTCCCGTGAGATCAACGGCGTGCTCCTTCAGTACCCGGGAGCTTCCGGTGTCGTACGCGATATCAAGGCCGTCATCGAGCAGGCCCACGAGCTCGGCGCCCTTGTCACCGTCGCCGCCGATCTGCTCGCGCTCACGCTGCTGAAGTCGCCCGGTGAGCTCGGGGCGGACATCGCGGTCGGGACGACGCAGCGGTTCGGTGTTCCCATGGGCTTCGGCGGTCCGCATGCCGGATACATGGCCGTGCACGAGAAGTTCGCGCGCAGCCTGCCCGGGCGGCTCGTCGGTGTGTCCGTGGACGCGGACGGGAACAAGGCGTACCGGCTGGCCCTGCAGACGCGTGAGCAGCACATCCGGCGGGAGAAGGCCACCAGCAACATCTGCACGGCTCAGGTGCTGCTCGCCGTGATGGCCGGGATGTACGCCGTGTACCACGGGCCCGAGGGGCTGCGCGGCATTGCCCGGCGCACGCACCGGTACGCCTCCGTCCTGGCCGCCGGGCTCGCTGCCGGCGGGGTCGAGGTCGTGCACGGCTCGTACTTCGACACGCTGACCGTGCGGGTGCCGGGGAAGGCCGCCGAGGTCGTTGCCGCGGCCCGGCAGAACGGCGTCAACCTGCATCTCGTCGACGCGGACCACGTCTCCGTCGCCTGCGACGAGACCACGAACCGGGCCCAGCTGGGTGCCGTATGGACGGCGTTCGGGGTCGAGGGGGACATCGAGGCGCTGGACGCGGTGACCGAGGACGCGCTGGCGGAGGGGCTGCTGCGCGGCGACGAGTACCTCACGCACCCCGTGTTCCACCAGTACCGTTCCGAGACCGCGATGCTGCGCTACCTGCGCAGGCTCGCCGACCGCGACTACGCGCTGGACCGCGGCATGATCCCGCTGGGGTCCTGCACGATGAAGCTCAACGCGACCACCGAGATGGAGCCGGTCACCTGGCCGGAGTTCGGGCAGCTGCACCCCTTCGCGCCCGCCGAGCAGGTGCAGGGCTATCTGACGCTCATCCGTGAGCTGGAGGAACGTCTCGCCGAGGTCACCGGGTACGACAAGGTGTCGTTGCAGCCCAACGCCGGGTCGCAGGGTGAGCTGGCCGGGCTGCTCGCTGTACGCGGGTACCACCGGGCCAACGGGGACGAGCAGCGGACCGTGTGTCTGATTCCGTCCTCCGCTCATGGGACCAATGCCGCCAGCGCTGTCATGGCCGGCATGAAGGTCGTCGTCGTCAGGACCGCCGAGGACGGTGAGATCGACGTCGAGGATCTGCGGGTGAAGATCGAGAAGCACCGGGACGAGCTGTCGGTGCTGATGATCACGTATCCGTCGACGCACGGTGTGTTCGAGGAGCATGTCGCCGACATCTGTGCGCAGGTGCACGAGGCCGGCGGGCAGGTGTACGTCGACGGCGCCAACCTCAACGCGCTGGTGGGGCTGGCCAAGCCGGGGCACTTCGGCGGTGACGTCTCGCATCTGAATCTGCACAAGACCTTCTGCATTCCGCACGGTGGCGGCGGTCCGGGTGTCGGGCCGGTCGGTGTGCGGGCGCATCTGGCGCCGTATCTGCCGAACCACCCGATGCAGCCCGCCGCCGGGCCGGAGACGGGTGTCGGACCGATCTCGGCCGCGCCCTGGGGTTCCGCCGGGATCCTGCCGATCTCCTGGGCGTATGTACGGCTCATGGGCGGCGAGGGGCTGAAGCGGGCCACGCAGGTGGCCGTGCTGTCCGCCAACTACATCGCCAAGCGGCTGGAGCCGCACTACCCGGTGCTCTACACGGGGCCGGGCGGGCTCGTCGCGCACGAGTGCATCATCGATCTGCGGCCGCTGACCAAGGCGACCGGGGTGAGCGTCGACGATGTGGCCAAGCGGCTCATCGACTTCGGCTTCCATGCGCCGACGATGTCGTTCCCCGTGGCGGGGACGCTGATGATCGAGCCGACCGAGTCCGAGGATCTGAGTGAACTCGACCGGTTCTGCGAGGCGATGATCGCTATTCGGGCGGAGATCGAGAAGGTCGGGGCGGGTGAGTGGCCTGCCGAGGACAATCCGCTGCGGAATGCTCCGCATACCGCCGGTGCGCTGGGTGGGGAGTGGGGGCACGCTTACAGCCGCGAGGAGGCTGTGTTCCCGGCCGGGGTGTCGGTTGCCGACAAGTACTGGCCGCCGGTGCGGCGGATTGATCAGGCCTTCGGGGATCGGAATCTCGTGTGTTCCTGTCCGCCGATGGATGCCTATGAGGGCTGACGTCTGCGGGGTGCGCTCGCGGGGCCTGTAGCGCTGCGGGGGTAGGTGTGAGGAGGGCTCCGTCCCGGTCGTGGTTGGCCGGGGCGGGGCCCTTGTGTGGTTCACGTTGTTGTCAGTGCTACCTCTGTCGCCTTGATCAGTGCGGTGACGGGCATTCCGGGGGTCAGGGCGAGGTCGGTGGTGGCGTCGGTGGTGATGGCCGCCGTCAGGGCTGCGCCGTCCACGGCGATCTTGACTGATGTCATTGCGGGGCCTGTGGCGATGCCGGTGATCGTGCCGGGGAGTTGGTTGCGGATGGACAGGCCCTTGATCGGGGTGGTGGCGAGGGAGATGTCCGTGGCTTTGACCAGAGCGGTTACGGGGGTTTCTTCGGTGAGGGCCAGGTCCTTGAGGGCGTCCAAGGTGATTGCTGCGGTGAGGGGCTGGCCGCCGGAGAGGTGGATCTTGAGGGTGGCCATGGCTTCGCCTCGGGTGATGGCCGTGATGGTGCCGGGGAGTTGGTTGCGGATGCTCAGGCTCATGGGGGTGCCTCGTTGACGGTGGGGGGAATTGGAGCGTTCGGGTGTCTGGTTTGTATTGGTTCGGGGGTTGTGGGCCTACCGTAGTTGGGCTCGGGTTGAGCAGGGGCGTCGCCTGGCCGAGCGTGTAGGGCTGCTGGTCGGTCGCGACGGGCGGTTTTATCGCCCCCGCCGCCCCTACCCGTCCCATCCCCAGGGGCTCCGCCCCTTCGACCCCGCCAGGGAGCTGCCGCCCCCTGGACCCCCGCCATCGGCCCTCCGGGCCTCGTCCTCAAACGCCGGACGGGCTTGCAGTGGCTGGGCCGGTGAAGCCTAAGGCCTCGTTCTCAAGCGCGGGGCGAGCTGGAGGTGGCTGGGCCGGTGAAGCCTGAGCCCTCGTTCTCGAGCGCCGGATGGGCTGGAAGTGGCTGGCGTGGCGGCATCAGGAGAAGTCTGAGGCTCTGAGTACGGCCTGGGTCGTGGCGTCGTCGATCTGGTGGGCCAGTCGCTCCAGTACGTCCGTGCCTTCGAGGAGGGTGCCGCGTTCGCGGGAGCGGCGGACTCCGGTGTCGAGTTCGTGCCAGAGGAACGGGTTGGCGATCAGGATGCGGGGGTCCAGGTCCAGGCGGTAGCCGCCTGTGTCGCGGAGAGTGAGGAGGGCGGTGACGCGGCCGTGTTGACGCACGGCGACGAGCTCGTCTGTGCGCACTGTCCGGCGGCGTACGAGGCCGCGTACTTCCAGCCAGCCCGGGCCCGCGGTGACGCGCTGGGGGAAGAGGATCGTGAAGAGCAGCGCGGTCAGGGCCAGCCAGAGGAGGGCGCGGGCCGGGGTGAGGGTTTCCCCGTCCAGGTCGACCAGGAGGGTCATGCCGAGGAAGAGCAGAGCGCAGCCCAGGGCGAACCGGGCACCGCCACGCCAGTGGCGGTCGACGGTCGGGGTCGGACGCGGTCCGTATCCCTGCACAGTGCAGACGGTAGGGGCAAGGCGCCCGGACGACCCCGAGCCCGCGTTGCTCTGACGCCTTACGGTCGCAACCTTGACGCGATCCTGATGGGCGGGGCTGTTTCAGCCGGTGTGCACGCGGGGCCGGCGTTCCCGGTCCGGCTCGGCCTCGCGCAGTACCTCTCGGGTGACCGGGGCGACCTCGCCTTGGCCGAAGAGCAAGAAGCGCAGGAAGTTGGTGAAGGGGTTGCCCTCGGTCCACTCGAAGTAGATGTGGGGTATCCGGTCGGTGCTGTCGCGGACGTGGAGGAGCAGGGCGGCCAGGGCGTTGGGGATGGAGGAGGACTCCAGGGTCAGGACGCGGTAGCGGTGGTGCAGGACCTCGCCGCGTACGGCCAGGCCGGCCTCGAACTCGGACGGGTCGGTGACCGTCACCTCGACGAAGACGAAGTCCTCCTGGTCCGGGATGTCGTTGTCGGCCCGGATCTGCTCGATCTTGTCGTGGTACTCGGCCTTGTCCCGCTGGTCGGGCTCATTGGCGATGAAGCGGATCTTGCGGCTGGCCATGTCTCGGACGAAACGTTCCGCCATGTCATCGAGCGTCACGTCCGTCACGCGGAGCTCGAAGGCACGGGCCAGCCGGGACAGGAGTGAGACCAGGATGATGCCGGCGATGAAGCAGGCGCCGATCTTCACGCCGTCGGGGCGCTCGAAGACGTTCACGACGGTGGTGTAGAGGAACACCGCCGAGATGACGGCGAAGCCGATGAACCAGTTCCGCTGACCGGCCTCGCGGGCCGCGATGGTCACGGCGATGGCGGCGGAGCTGATGAGGACCAGCACGCCGGTGGCGTAGGCGCCGCCCTGCGCATCGACGTCGGCGTCGAAGATCCAGGTGACCAGGAAGGCGACGAGGGTGAAGACGACGACCATCGGGCGGACCGCCCTCGCCCAGTGCGGGGCCATGCCGTAGCGGGGGAGATAGCGCGGCATCAGGTTGAGCAGGCCGGCCATGGCGGAGGCGCCGGCGAACCACAGGATGGCGATCGTCGAGGCGTCGTAGACCGTGCCGAAGGCGCCACCGAGGTACTCGTGGGCAAGGAAGGCGAGCGCGCGGCCGTTGGCCTGCCCGCCCGACTCGAACTCCTTCGCGGGGATCAGCAGCGTGGTGATGAAGCTTGTCGCGATCAGGAAGCAGCTCATGATCAGCGCGGCGGTGGTGAGCAGCTTCTTCGTGTCCCGGATCCGGCCCGCAGGGTTCTCGTCCGTCTCCCCCGGGGCGCCCTTGACGTGCGGCATCACCGCGACGCCGGTCTCGAAGCCGGAGAGGCCGAGCGCGAGTTTGGGGAAGACGATCAGGGCGACGCCGATCATGACGAAGATGTTGCCGTGCTCGGCCGTGAGGGCGTTGGACCAGTCGGTGACGACATGTCCCTCGGTGACGACGTGGTACAGGCCGACGGCCACCACGACGGCGTTCAGCGCGAGGTAGGCGCCGACCAGGGCCACGGCGACGCCGATCGCCTCCAGGAAGCCCTTGAGGAAGACCGCGCCGAGCAGCGCCACGAGGATGAGGGTGATCAGCATCTGCTTGTCGTGCAGGGCGCTGTTCAGATGCGGGTTCTCGACCAGGTGCGTCGAGGCGTCGGCCGCCGACAGGGTGATGGTGATCAGGAAGTCGGTGGCGGCGAAACCGAGCAGGGTCAGGACGAAGAGCTTGCCCTTCCAGAAGGTCAGGAGCCGCTCCAGCATCGCGATCGAGCCCTGGCCGTGGGGACTCTCCTCGGCCACGCGCCGGTACACGGGCAGGGCTCCCGCCAGGGTGACGATCACGAGCACGATCGTGGCGACGGGTGACAGCAGGCCGGCCGCGAGGGCCGCGATGCCCGGCTGGTAGCCGAGGGTCGAGAAGTAGTCGACGCCGGTGAGGCACATGACGCGGTACCACGGCTGGCCCTTGTGCTCCGGCTCGGACTCGGTCTCGGCCTGCTGTTGCTCGCGGCCGTGGCCCTTGCCCATGTCGGACAGGCCCTCCAGCATCCAGGCGCGCAGGCGACCGGGCGGCGGGTGTTCGGTCGTGGCCATCGACGTGCTCCTGATGTGCGGGTCGGCGCGGGGTTCCGGCCATCACGCGGACGGCGGCACCAGCGTAAGCAGAGAGTGACGTACAGACCCACGGATCTGTGCGCTGCGGGCGTCAAGCTTCCGTTAAGACTCGGCATGCGGGCCGTGGCCGCGCCATGAGATGCGCGGTCCGGTGCTGGTCGGGGGACGGAGGTGGTGGGGGTGGTGGGGTGGTGCGGCATGGTCGGGTTGCTATGGGGTGATGGGTGGTCGGCCTGGGGGTGGATACGCAGCGTCATGGTGTGTGCTTCCAGCCGGGGCGGGGCGGGGCGGGGCGGGAGGGGGCTCGGGCGGTGGGTCCCGATCGGGTAGACGGCCGACCGGTCGCGGACCGGGGGCGGGGCGGGGGCAACGTGGCATCAAGGTCGGCCAGTTGCCGAGGGGAAATGGGGCAACGGCTGCAGCGGCTCCTCCAGAACAGCGGGGTGCCTTGGTGGTCCAGGCCCTGCGGCGGGAGACGCGGTGGTTTGCCGGCCTTGGTTCCGCCTGCCCTGACAGTGCCCCTGCCTCGACCTGCTCTCGGGGCCGCGTATGAGTCGCGTCAAAGCCGCGCAGAGCGCCGTAAGGGACCCGTCAACGGCGGCCGAATCCGGCCAGGCGAGCTGTTTCCTCTGAACGTCCCTGTACGACCGAACCTCACTCCAGGAGTCCACGATGGCCGATCTGGCCTTCGTCGTCGTCACGATCGCGTGCTTCGCGATGGTGGCTGTCGTCGCCAAGGGGGTGACCAAGCTGTGACCGCCGAGAACGTCGTCGGCCTCGTCGTGGCCGTCGCCCTGCTGGGCTATCTCGTCCTCGCCCTGATCTTCCCGGAGAGGTTCTGAGCGCAGCCATGGGTTCCGTAACCGCGGGCGTCCTCCAACTGCTCGCCCTGATCGGCGCGCTGGCCCTGGCCTACATACCCCTGGGCCATCACATGGCCAGGGTCTACTGCTCCGACCGGCACTGGCGCGTCGAGAGGTGGATCTACAAGGGCATCGGAGCCGACCCCGACACCGAGATGCGCTGGCCCGCGTATCTGCGCGGCGTGCTCGCCTTCTCCGTCGCCGGTGTGCTCTTCCTCTATCTGTTGCAGCGGCTCCAGGGCGTCCTGCCCGGTTCGCTCGGTTTCCGGTCCATCGACCCGGACCAGGCGTTCAACACCGCCGTCTCGTTCGTCACCAACACGAATTGGCAGTCGTACTACGGCGAGCAGGCCATGGGCCACGTCGTCCAGACGGCCGGTCTCGCCGTGCAGAACTTCGTGTCCGCGGCCGTGGGCATCGCCGTCGCGGTGGCCCTCGTGCGCGGGTTCGCACGCTCACGTACCGGTGAACTCGGCAACTTCTGGGCCGACTTGGTACGCGGCGTCGTACGCGTCCTGGTCCCGTTGGCCGTGATCGCCGCGGTCGTGCTGGTGGCGTGCGGTGCGCTCCAGAACTTCTCCGGCATCCACGAGGTCGGGCAGTTCATGGGTGGCTCCCAGCAGTGGAACGGCGGCGCGGTCGCCTCGCAGGAGGCCATCAAGGAGCTCGGCACCAACGGGGGCGGCTACTTCAACGCCAACAGCGCCCACCCATTCGAGAACCCCACCCCGTTCTCGAACCTCTTCGAGATCTTCCTGATCCTCGTGATCCCGTTCGCCCTGACCCGCACCTTCGGCCTCATGGTCGGATCGGTCAGGCAGGGTTACGCGATCCTCGCCACGATGGGCACCATCTGGGTCGGCTTCACCTCCCTGATGATGTGGACCGAGTTCGCCCACCACGGCCCGGCGTTCGACCTCGCGGGCGGGGCGTACGAGGGCAAGGAGGTGCGCTTCGGCGTCGGTGCCTCCTCGATCTTCGCGACCTCGACCACGCTCACCTCCACCGGCGCGGTGGACGCCTCCCATTCGTCGTTCACGGGGCTTGGCGGCGGCGTCGCCATGCTCGGGATGATGCTGGGCGAGATCGCGCCCGGCGGTACCGGCTCCGGCCTCTACGGCATGCTGATCATGGCGGTCATCGCGGTGTTCATCGCCGGCCTGATGGTCGGCCGTACACCCGAGTACCTGGGCAAGAAGATCGGCTCCCGCGAGATCAAGCTCGCGGCCTGCTACATCCTGATCACCCCGGCGCTGGTGCTCGTGTTCACCGCGCTCGCGATGGCCCTGCCGACCCCGGCGAACTCCATGACCAACAGCGGGGCGCACGGATTCTCCGAGATCCTCTACGCCTATTCGTCCGCCTCCAACAACAACGGCTCGGCCTTCGCCGGACTGAACGCGGACACGCAGTGGTTCAACAGCACGCTCGGCCTGTGCATGCTGTTCGGCCGCTTCCTGCCGATGGTGTTCGTGCTGGCGCTGGCCGGCTCGCTCGCCGAGCAGAGGCCGGTTCCGGCCACCGCGGGCACGCTGCGCACCGACAAGCCCCTGTACTCGGGTCTGCTGGTCGGCACGATCATCGTCGTCACCGGTCTGACGTACTTCCCCGCCCTGGCGCTGGGTCCGCTGGCCGAAGGGCTGGCGTGATGAGCACCGACGTAACGAACCACGAGGACTCCATGTCCACAGTCACTCCCACCCGGGCGCCGCACAGCGACGTACCCACCGGGCACAAGTCCTCCGAAGGCCGTGTCGGCGCGGGCCTCTTCGAGCCGAAGCAGCTGGTCAGGTCGCTGCCGGACGCCTTCCGCAAGCTCGATCCGCGGGTGATGGTCAAGTCGCCCGTGATGTTCGTGGTGTGGATCGGGTCCGTACTGACCACGGTCTTCTCCTTCACCGACCCGGGCGATTGGTTCGGCTGGACGATCAGTGTCTGGCTGTGGCTGACGGTGCTCTTCGCCAACCTGGCGGAGGCCGTCGCCGAGGGCCGCGGCAAGGCCCAGGCCGACACCCTGCGCAAGGCCAAGACCGACACCGTCGCCAGGCGGCTCGACGGGGCGGTCGAAGAGCGCGTGCCCGGCACCGAGTTGCGGATCGGTGACCTGGTCGTCTGTGAGGCGGGCGACGTCATCCCCGGCGACGGCGATGTCGTCGAGGGGGTCGCGTCCGTCGACGAGTCGGCGATCACCGGTGAGTCGGCGCCCGTCATCCGGGAGTCCGGCGGCGACCGTTCGGCCGTCACCGGCGGCACGAAGGTCCTCTCCGACCGGATCGTCATCAAGATCACGACGAAGCCGGGCGAGACCTTCATCGACCGGATGATCAACCTCGTCGAGGGCGCGGCCCGGCAGAAGACGCCCAACGAGGTCGCGCTGAACATCCTGCTCGCGTCCCTGACGATCGTCTTCCTGCTCGCCTGCGCCACGCTGCCGCCGCTCGCGGACCACGCGGGCACGAAGCTGACGATGGTCGTGCTGGTCGCCCTGCTGGTCTGCCTGATTCCCACGACCATCGGCGCGCTGCTCTCCGCCATCGGCATCGCGGGCATGGACCGGCTGGTGCAGCGCAACGTCCTCGCCATGTCGGGCCGGGCCGTCGAGGCCGCCGGTGACGTCTCCACGCTGCTGCTCGACAAGACCGGCACCATCACGCTCGGCAACCGCCGGGCGGCCGAGTTCGTGCCGGTGAGCGGGACGACGGCCGCCGAGGTCGCCGACGCCGCGCAGCTGTCGTCGCTGGCGGACGAGACGCCCGAGGGCCGTTCCGTCGTCGTACTGGCGAAGGACGAGTACGGTCTGCGCGAGCGCCATCAGGGCGAGTTGACCGGTGCCGAGTGGATCGCCTTCACCGCGCAGACCCGGATGTCCGGTGTGGACGTCGACGGGCGCAAGATCCGCAAGGGCGCCGCCGGCTCGGTCGTCGCCTGGGTGCGCGAGCAGGGCGGCACGGTCGCCGAGGACGCGGACCGGCTCGCCGGCCGCATCGCCGAGGCCGGGGGCACCCCGCTGCTGGTCGCGGTCGAGGACGCCGACGGAGCACGGGTGTTGGGCGTCATCCACCTCAAGGACGTCGTCAAGGAGGGCATGCGGGAGCGGTTCGAGGAACTGCGCCGCATGGGCATCAGGACCGTCATGATCACGGGCGACAACCCGCTGACCGCCAAGGCCATCGCCGAGGAGGCGGGTGTCGACGACTTCCTCGCGGAGGCGACCCCCGAGGACAAGATGGCGCTGATCAAGCGGGAGCAGGCCGGCGGCAAGCTGGTCGCGATGACCGGGGACGGCACGAACGACGCGCCCGCCCTCGCGCAGGCCGACGTCGGCGTGGCGATGAACACCGGCACGTCGGCCGCCAAGGAGGCCGGCAACATGGTCGACCTCGACTCCGACCCGACCAAGCTCATCGAGATCGTGGAGATCGGCAAGCAGCTGCTGATCACGCGCGGTGCGCTGACGACGTTCTCCATCGCCAACGACGTCGCCAAGTACTTCGCGATCATCCCGGCACTGTTCGCGGCCGTCCACCCGGGGCTCGACAAGCTCAACATCATGGGCCTGTCCTCGCCGGACTCGGCGATCCTGTCGGCGGTCGTCTTCAACGCGCTGATCATCGTCGCGCTGGTGCCGCTGTCACTGAAGGGCGTGCGGTACCGGCCGGTCAGCGCGGACCGCCTGCTGCGCCGGAACCTCACCGTCTACGGGCTGGGCGGCCTGGTCGCGCCCTTCGTCGGCATCAAGCTCATCGACCTGCTCATCTCTCTGCTCCCCGGCCTGTGACTCCTCAGAAGCGTGGTGAACCACCATCATGAACAACTCCGTTGTGAACACCGGCCGGTTGCTGGCCGCGGGCCTGCGGGCGCTACTGGCGTTGACCGTGCTCACAGGCGTGCTCTATCCGCTGGCCGTCACAGGCGTGGCCCAAGCCCTCTTCGACAGCCAGGCGAACGGCTCGGAGATCAAGGTGGAGGGCAAGGTCGTCGGCTCCTCGCTCATCGGTCAACAGGGCTACAGCCTGGACTACTTCCAGCCCCGCCCGGCCAAGGGACTGGGTGTGAACTCGGTCAACACCCAGTACCGGCTGATCCTTTCCGGCGCCACGAACCGCTCCGGTGACAACCCCGAGCTGATCAAGTGGGTGAAGGAGGCGAAGGCCAAGGTCGTCGAGGACAACTCCACCGCCGACTACAAGGTCACGCCGGCCGAAGTGCCCGCCGACGCGGTCACGTCCTCCGGCTCCGGACTCGACCCCGACATCTCGCCCCGGTACGCGGACCTCCAGGTCCACCGGGTCGCCGAGCGGAACGGCCTCACCGTCGCCCAGGTGCGGACGCTGGTCGAGAAGCACACCGACGGACGCACCCTCGGCTTCATCGGGGAGCCGCGCGTGAACGTCCTCGAACTCAACGTCGCGCTCAGGGAACTGACCGAGGGGGACTGACCGGAGGGGGACTGACCGGAGGGGAATTGACCGAGGGCGACTTATTGATGACCGCGTGCTGGTCGCGGAAGGGTGAAGACGGCACGCGGCCAGCTCCGGATCTACTTCGGTGCGGCGACCCACCGCGCCCCACGGCCCCGTCCAGCCCTGGATCCGGCTCGCCGAGCCGGCCCTGCGCGCCCTGACCGCATCCCTCGCCCCCCGTCGGTGGTCGCCGGGACCACGGCCGGGCCTGGCTGCTGATCCTCCGTGAGTCCCTGGAAGACATCCGTGGCCGCGATGTGCGGCTGTAGAGATGGTCGTAAGGTTCGCCAGCTGGACCGAATGTTTCGTTCACTCCTCAGCGGCCGACTCTGTCTTGACGATCAGCGACAGATTCACCTTGTCCAAGGGGTTGCCACCCTTTGAGGGCTGTCTCTAGGGTGCGGCAGCAGCGCAGCTTTCTGGATCAGGACCGAAACTTTCGAGGAGCGCATCATGGGCGACCCGGGACTGTCCCGCAGAGGCTTCCTGGCGGTCTCCGCCGCAGCCGGTGTGGGCATGACGGCACTGAGCGGTTGCGGTGGCGACTCGGACGGAGGGTCGTCGGACGGCACGACCACGATCGAGTGGTGGAACATCTCCACGACCGAGCCGACGAAGGGCGTCTGGGCGGCACTGGCCAAGAAATTCGAGGCCCAGAACCCCAAGGTCAAGGTGAAGATCGTCCAGATGGAGAACGACGCCTACAAATCGAAGATGACGGCGCTGACCGCCTCCGGGAAGCTCCCCGACATCTTCCACACCTGGGGCGGCGGCGTCCTCCAGCAGCAGGTCGACGCCGGTCTCGTCGAGGACCTCACCGACCGCACCAAGGACTTCGCCGAGGGCCTGCTGCCGGTCGCCAAGGAGCCGTACCTCCTCGACGACAAGGTGTACGGCATCCCGTTCGACATCGGCATGATCGGATTCTGGTACAACAAGGCGCTCTTCAAGGACGCGGGCATAGCCGAGCCGCCGGCCACTTGGAGCGGATTCCTCGACGCCGTACGGAAGTTGAAGGCGAAGGGCGTCACCCCGCTCGCCCTGGCAGGCAAGGAGAAGTGGCCCGGCATGTACTACTGGGCCTACCTCTCGATGCGCACCGCGGGCGCCTCCGCCCTCCAGAAGGCGTACGACGACAAGGACTTCACCGGCGACGCCTTCGTCCAGGCCGGACAGCACCTCCAGGAGCTCGTCGACCTCCAGCCGTTCCAGAAGGGCTTCCTCGGCGCCGCCTACTCCAGCCCCACCGGGCAGGCCGCGACCGTCGGCAACGGCAAGGCGGCGATGGAACTCATGGGCCAGTGGGCCCCGGTCGTCCAGGCGGACAGCGGCAAGGGCCTCGGCGACGACCTCGGCTTCTTCCCGTTCCCGGCGGTCGAGGGCGGCGAGGGCACGATCACCGAGGTGTTCGGCGGTGGTGGCGGGCACGCCCTGCGCAGCGGGGCCCCGCAGGAGGCCGTCGACTTCCTGAAGTTCTTCGCCTCCGAGGCCACGGACGTGGAACTGGTCAAGAAGACCGGAGTCATCCCGGTGGTCCCGGCGGCCGAGAGCGCCCTCACCGACCCCAACATCAAGGCCGTACAGGCCCAGTTGAAGGCCGCCACCGGCTTCCAGCTCTATCTCGACCAGGCCTACGCGCCCGCCGTCGGCCAGGAGGTCAACGACAGCGTCGCCGGGCTCATCGCGGGGTCCAAGTCCCCGCAGCAGGTCGCCGAGTCGATCACGAAGACCGCGAAGGAAGAGCAGTAGCCGGCGATGACCTCCACGTTCCTGCCGTCCGCCGACAAGCAGCCCGGCCCCGGCGTCGTCCTCCCGCCCCCGGCGGCCGGAGCGGCCCGGGGGCGGGTCCGGCGCCGGCTGCTGCACTGGCTCACCGCGGTCGGCTTCCAGGTGCCCGCGCTGGTGCTCTTCCTCGTCCTGGTCCTGCTGCCGATGCTGTTCGCCCTGTACGCGGCCTTCTTCCGCTGGGGCGGCTTCGGCATGCCGTCCGACTACATCGGCGCCGAAAACTTCACCCGTCTCCTCGACGACCCCGTCTTCCTCGGCGACCTGTGGCGCTGCCTGGTCCTGGTCGTCCTGTCCCTCGCGATCCAGCTGCCGTTCGCGCTCGCCATGGCCGTACTCCTCAACCAGAGGCTGCGCGGCCGGGCCGTCTACCGGATGCTGTTCTTCGGCCCGTACGTCCTGTCCGAGGCGATCACCGGCGTCCTGTTCGGGATGATCTTCGCCCCCGACGACGGCCTCGCCGACCAGATCCTCGGCGGCGTCGGCCTCGACGGGCTCGGCGGCGAGTGGTTCGCCGACCCGTCCACCGTGATGGCCACCCTGTTCCTGGTCATGACGTGGAAGTACTTCGGCTTCCACATGATGCTCTACCTGGCCGGACTCCAGTCCATCCCCCGGGAGTTGACCGAGGCCGCGCTCATCGACGGCGCGAGCGCCTGGCAGCGCTTCCGCAACGTCACCCTGCCACTCCTCGCACCCACCCTGCGGATCAGCGTGTTCCTGTCCGTCATCGGGTCGATCCAGCTCTTCGACCTGGTCTGGGTGACCACCGCGGGCGGCCCCGACCACCACTCCGAGACGATGGCCGTGACCCTGTTCCAGTACGGCTTCAAGCGCTACCAGGTCGGCTACGCCAGCGCGATCAGCGTGGCCATGTTCGGCATCAGCCTCGTCTTCGCCCTCGCCTACCAGCGGTTCGTGCTCCGCCGCGACCTCCAGGGAGCCACCACGACGATGCGGGGAGGCGGCAAGTGACGGCAAGGCCGGACAGGCGGTACAGGAAGAACCTGCCGCTGCACGTGATCCTCGTGTTCGTCGGCGCGGTGATGGTCGTGCCGCTGCTCTACGCCGTGCTGTCCGGCTTCAAGTCCACCGACGAGCTCTCCCGCAACCCGGTCGGCCTGCCCGAGTCCTGGGTGACCGGCAACTACACGGACATCCTGGGCTCGGGGGACTTCTGGCGGCTGGTCGGCAACAGCACGCTGATCGCGATCGGTACGACCGTCCTGGTCGTGGCCGTGTCCGCGCTCTCGGCGTTCTCCTTCGCGCGGTTCGCCTTCCGCGGTCGGGAAGGGCTGTTCACCCTCTTCACGATGGGCCTGATGTTCCCGTTCGCGGTGGCGGCCCTGCCCCTGTTCCTGCTGCTGCGCTCCATGGGTCTGCTGGACAATCCGCTCGGCGTGATCCTTCCGCAGGCCGCCTTCGGACTGCCGATGACCATCATCATCCTGCGCGGCTTCTTCCGGGAGATCCCGGGCGAGTTGGAGGAGGCGGCCACGCTCGACGGGTGCAGCTCCTTCGGGTTCTTCTGGCGCGTGCTGCTGCCGATGGCGCGGCCCGCGCTGGGCACCGTCTCGGTCCTCGCCGTCGTCACCAGCTGGAACAACTTCTTCCTGCCGCTGCTGGTGTTCACCGACTCCACCTGGTGGACCATCCCGATCGGCGTCCAGCAGTTCCAGGGCCAGTACTCCGCGGACTACGCCCGCGTCTTCGCCTACCTGGTACTGGCCATGGTCCCCGCCCTCGCCTTCTACTCGGTCGCCGAGCGCCAGCTCGTCGGCGGCCTCACCGCCGGCGCCACCAAGGGGTGACGCGCGCAGGCGGACGTACGGCTGCCCACACATCCGCAACGTGAGGAGTCGCACCATGCGCAAGAACCGTCTCAGACTCGTCGGCGCCCTCGCCGCGCTCCTGGTCGCCGCCGGGATCGGCGCGGGCCCGCCCGCCCAGGCACGGCACGAGCCGCCCACCCTCGCCGACCTCGCCCAGCGCCACGGCCGCTACTTCGGCAGCGCGACCGACAACCCCGAACTCGTCGACGAGCCGTACAAGGCGCTCCTCGGCAGCGAGTTCGACCAGATCACACCGGGCAACGGCATGAAGTGGTACGCCACCGAGCCCGAGCAGGGCGTGTTCGACTTCACCAAGGGCGACGAGATCGTGGACCTCGCCCGCGCCCACCGCCAGAAGGTGCGTGGCCACACCCTCGTCTGGCACAGCCAGCTGCCCGGCTGGCTCACCGGCCGCGAGTGGACGGCGCCCGAACTGCGGGCCGTACTGAAGAAGCACATCCAGACCGAGGTGCGGCACTACCGGGGCAAGATCTACGCCTGGGACGTCGTCAACGAGGCCTTCAACGAGGACGGCACGTACCGTGAGACGGTCTTCTACAAGACGCTCGGCCCCGGCTACATCGCCGACGCCCTGCGCTGGGCCCACCAGGCCGACCCGAAGGCCAGGCTGTACCTGAACGACTACAACGTCGAGGCGATCGGCCCCAAGAGCGACGCCTACTACAAGCTGGCCAAGGAACTGAGGGCCCAGGGGGTCCCGCTGCACGGGTTCGGCCTCCAGACCCATCTGGCACTGCAGTACGGCTATCCGACCACCCTGGAGGACAACCTCCGCCGCTTCTCCCGGCTCGGCCTCGACACGGCGCTCACCGAGGTGGACGTACGGATGCAGCTGCCCGCGACCGAGGAGAAGCTGGCCCGGCAGGCCGACTGGTACCGGGACATGACCGAGGCCTGTCTGGCGGTGCGCCGGTGCGTGGGAATCACCGTCTGGGACTACACGGACAAGTACAGCTGGATCCCGGCGTTCTTCCCGGGCGAGGGCGCGGCGCTGCCGTGGGACGAACAGCTGCGCCCGAAGCCGGCGTACTTCGCGCTGCGGGAAGCACTGAAGTAGCTTCCGGCTACGGTGAGTGACCGTCTCCCGACACACGTGGGGGCCGGCTCGCAGTCAGGGTCTGCGACCGGCCCCTGGGAGTACGCCGGGCGTTCGTCACTCCGCCCGGTGGTGGTGCTATGCGGCGGTCATCACCTTGCCGGTGCCCAGCGGACGGTGCGGGGCGATGATCTGGCCGTCCGGCAGGAGCTCACCGGTGTCCTCGAAGAGCAGAACACCGTTGCACAGCAGGCTCCATCCCTGCTCCGGGTGGTGCGCCACGAGACGGGCGGATTCCCGGTCGGCGGAGTCGGCTGAGGGGCACGGTGGCTGGTGCTGGCACATGGAAGGGATCTTTCGCTGTGTTGTGATGTGTGAGGTGACTGTCGTGTCCGTAGTGACGGTCGTCGTGTCTGTTTCGCGGCGTGAAGCTTCGTTCATGGCCGCCCCCCGTTGTGATTAGTCGGTCGGAACCCAGTGTTGCCCCACGGGCGTCAATCCGCAGGGATTTCGCAGCACCGCTTTCTTACAGGTTGATGACGCATCGCCGGCGCGGACGGTTCATCCCAACTCCACTGTCACTTCGGATGGTTCGCAGTGGTCGGATAGGGCTAGTCCGGGTGGCACGGAGGCTGTGAGAAGCTCGTTCGAGCGTATTGTCGCTCGCGCGAGCGAAACCCTTGAGTGTTTGTGTGGCTCGATTTCGTGTTGTCCGATACGAGCCTAATCCCGGGGCGAGCAGAGGCGTACCCCGCCGCCCGGAATGGGGTGACGGGGTACGGAGACGCTCGCGCCGTGCGCTGTCAGGCGGGGGAGCCCAGCAGCGGAGGCAGCGGCGGCAGGGGGGCCGGCGTCGCCCGGTGGGTCAGCACCGGGAGGAGTTCGGCGACCCGGAGCGGCAGGTGGGCCGCGATGCCGGGCGGTGCCGGGGCCAGCGGCACGAGGATGTCCGTGGCGGCGGGGTGGCCGGTGGCGCCGTCCGCGGTGCAGTCGCCGTGCAGCCACAGGGTGAGCATGTAGAGGCCGGGGAACGACAGCAGGCGCGGCTGGTAGGGCTGTGCGATCGTCTCGGCCTGCTGGAGCGCCCGTTCGGTGGACGCGACGTAGGGCCCCTCGAAGAAGTGCGAGAAGGCCCAGCCGTCCGGGGTCAGCCGGGTCTCGGCCGCGGCCACCGCGCGTTCCCCGCAGCGGATCAGAAAGCGCCAGCCGGCCAGCCGGGTCGCGGTCACACCGGCCGGGGTGATCTCGTCCAGGACGTGCAAGGGCAGCGGTAGTTCGGGTGTGGCGGGCCCCTGGGCGGCGCGCAGGGAGGGCGTTCGGGCCTCACTTACCGCGGTGGGCGAGCCGAGGGCGGTGAGGACGGAGCGAAGTGCGGGCGCGGGGGCCGGGGGAACATGCAGCGGCATGGTGGGTCGCCTCTCATTCGGAGAGCCGGTGGCGCGAGGGCGTGGCGGGGGCGGACGGCGCTGTCTGCTCACCAAGGTCAGAGAGGCGGGGGCCGGGTCGGGAAGCGCGAGGGGGGTGAGTGGGGTCTGCCGTACGTGACGTGACGGCAGGACTCCTGGGACCGTGGGCGCCAACCCTCTGCCTTGATTGCGGAGTTTATACGACGAGTGTTCAGACGATGTTTCATCTAGCCGATATCGGTGCACCCGGCAAGGGTTCATTCGGCCGGTGATATGCGGGAATCATCCTGATTGCCGACCGATCATACGGCGATGACCTCGAAAAATACCCCGGGCGCGGACGGCCAATTCTCGTCGGCGTTTTTCACGAGTTCATGAGGAGTCCGCAACTGCGGAGTGCCGCATGCCTGGTGAATGTGCCGCCGGTCACGTCCGCCAGAGTAGCGGGCACCGGGCAGAAGCGGGACGTTATCGATCGCTTCGGCTGGGCATCATCCCACCTGACCCGGGAGACCGGCGGCCGTAACTCGGCCCGCCCATCCGAGGAGGGAAGCTTCGATGGGGGAGAAGGTCGTGGCAGGTCGGTTCGATCTGTCCGATCGCCAGCACTACCGCGAGAAGCTGCGGCGGTGTCTGACGGGCCTGGAGCGGTTGCTGGAGGAGAAGCGGTTCGACCGCCCCAAGAACCTGATGGGGCTGGAGATCGAATTGAACCTCACCGGCGCCGACGGCATGCCGAAAATGCTGAACATGCAGGTGCTGGAGCGGATCGCGAGCCGCGATTTCCAAACAGAACTCGCCATGTTCAATCTGGAAGTCAACATAGCTCCACACCGGCTCGAGGGCCGGGTATTCGACCAGCTCGCGGAGGAACTCCGTACGTCACTGGCATATGCCGACCGAAAAGCCGGTGAGCTCGACGCGGGAATCGTGATGATCGGCATTCTGCCGACCCTCGACCGGGACGACCTGGTCTCCTCGAACCTCTCCGCCGTCGACCGCTACACCCTCCTCAACGACCAGATCGTGGCCGCCCGCGGCGAGGACTTCACGCTCGACATCGACGGCGTGGAGCACCTGACCTGCACCTCCGGCTCCATCGCACCCGAGGCCGCCTGCACCTCCGTACAGCTGCACCTCCAGGTCACCCCGGGCCGCTTCGCGGACGTCTGGAACGCCGCCCAGGCGGTCGCCGCCGCGCAGGTCGCCGTGGGCGCCAACTCGCCGTTCCTGTTCGGACGCGAGCTGTGGCGGGAGTCGCGCCCACCGCTGTTCCAGCAGTCCACCGACACCCGCCCGCCCGAGCTCCAGGCCCAGGGCGTACGGCCGCGCACCTGGTTCGGGGAGCGGTGGATCACCTCGGCGTACGACCTCTTCGAGGAGAACCTGCGGTTCTTCCCGGCCCTGCTGCCGATCTGCGACGACGAGGATCCCCTTGAGGTCATCGACGCCGGAGGCACCCCGACGCTCGCCGAGCTCGTCCTGCACAACGGCACCGTCTACCGCTGGAACCGGCCCGTCTACGGCGTCGCCGACGGCGTCCCGCACCTGCGCGTCGAGAACCGCGTCCTGCCCGCAGGCCCGACCGTCACGGACGTCATCGCCAACACGGCCTTCTACTACGGCGTCGTCCGCGCCCTCGCCGAGGAGTCACGGCCCGCGTGGACCCGGCTCCCCTTCGAGGCGGCCGCCGTCAACTTCGACGCGGCGTGCAAGCACGGCATCGACGCGCGGCTGCGCTGGCCCCGGCGCGGACGGTACGGCGGGACGACCGAGGTCGACGCGGTGAGCCTCGTACGTGACGAGCTGCTGCCGCTGGCCGAGGTCGGCCTCGACGCGTGGGGCGTCGAGCGCGCCGACCGCGACTTCTACCTGGGCGTCATCGAGGAGCGGTGCCGCAGGCGGACGAACGGCGCGTCGTGGCAGGCGGCCACCTTCCACCAGGCCCTGGAGACGGGCCTGAGCAGGGACGCGGCCTTGGCGGCGACGACCCGCCGCTACCGCGAGCTCATGCACCGCGGCGATCCGGTCCACACCTGGCCGGTCGGTCTGCTGGAGCCGGTGCCGCTGGGGTGACGACCGGCGCGGAGCGGTGCGCAGGGGGTGCCTCGCGTCCTGCGCACCGTCGCGTCGAGGGGGTCGACGTCGCCCGGCCCATACTGATCGGGCAAGCTGTGACGTCCCATGACGGTGGTGCCCCTCCCTGTCGCGGATGAGGCGGAAAAACTCACTGGAGGCAGGTGTGCAGGGCGAGGCAGGCCCCATGGCCGAATCTTTTCCGTATGAGCGGCCCTCGCGACGGATCCTCCGTGACGAGACGCTGCTCGTCCTGGGCCTGTCGCTCGGTGCGAGCGGCGTGTCCGCCCTGATCAGCTTTGTCGGCTCGGTCACCAAGCCGGGCGGACTCAAGGACCAGGCGGCCACGCTCAACGCCTCGGCCGCGCCCGGCCGCCCCTGGCTCGATCTCGCGTGGCAGCTGTTCGGGATCACCACAGCCCTGATCCCCGTCGCCCTCGTCGCGCACTTCCTGCTGCGCGAGGGCCGGAGCCTGCGCACCCTCGGCTTCGACCGCACCCGGCCCTGGCCGGACCTCGGCCGGGGAGCGGCCGTCGCCGCGGTGATCGGCAGCACCGGAATCGCCTTCTACCTGGCCGCCCGCGGCCTCGGCTTCAACCTCACCGTGGTGCCCGAGGCGCTGCCCGACGTGTGGTGGAAGTACCCGGTACTGATCCTCTCCGCCCTGCAGAACGCCATCCTGGAAGAGGTCATCGTCGTCGGCTATCTGCTGCGCCGGCTGGGCCAGTTGGGCTGGACGCCCGGCACCGCGCTGGTGGCCAGCTCCGTACTGCGCGGCTCGTACCACCTCTACCAGGGCATCGGCGGCTTCATCGGCAACATGGCGATGGGCGTGGTGTTCGTGTACCTGTACCGGCGCTGGGGCCGGGTCGGCCCACTGGTCGTGGCGCACTCCCTGCTCGACATAGGGGCATTCGTCGGGTATGCGCTGCTGGCCGGGAAGGTCGGGTGGCTCCCGACGGCGTGAGCCGGCTCAGGCGAGCAGCTCCCCCTCGATCACGGTCACCGCACGCCCGCTCAGCAGCGTGCGGTCGCCGCGCAGCTCCGTGCGGACGCGGCCGGAGCGGGGAGAGGCCTGGAGGCCGGTGAGGCCGGCCCGGCCGAGGCGCTCGGACCAGAAGGGGGCGAGGGCGGTGTGGGCGCTGCCGGTGACCGGGTCCTCGTCGATGCCGACGTTCGGGAAGAAGCAACGGGAGACGAAGTCGTGGCCCCGCGCGGGCTCCTCGGCGCGGGCGGTGGCGATGATGCCGCGCTCGGAGTAGGCGCCGAGGGCCCTGAAGTCGGGCGACAGGGCGTGGACGGTCTTCTCGTCGGCGAGTTCGACGAGCAGGTCGCCGACGTTCGGGCCGGTGTCGAAGGCGACGAGCGGCTCGGCGCCCAGCGCCTGCGCGACCCCGGCCGGTATCTCGACGGGCGTGAGCGGGGCGGTCGGGAAGTCCAGCGTGATCGAGCCGTCCTCGCCGGGTGTGGCAACCAGAACCCCGCTGCGGGTGGCGAACCGCACGCGTCCCTCGTGGGCGCCGCCGCTGTGCAGCACATGGGCCGTGGCGAGGGTGGCGTGGCCGCACATCGCCACCTCGGCGACCGGCGTGAACCACCGCAGCGCCCAGTCCGCCTCCCCGCCTTCGGGCAGCCGGTGCGCGAACGCCGTCTCGGCGTGATTGACCTCCATGGCCACGTTCTGGAGCCAGCCGTCGTCCGGGAAGTCGTCGAGAAGCAGGACCCCGGCCGGGTTTCCGGCGAAGGGACGGTCGGTGAAGGCGTCGACGATTCGAATCCGCATGACGCTGACGCTAGGGGTGCGGGGGAGGGGACGGCCAAGGCCAATCCGGGGGCGCTGGACCGATTTCGGGAGGCGTACGGGTGCCGACGGGGTGCGCTCGCCAGTCCTCAGCGTGGCGCGGTGACGGCGTGGCCGACGGCGGAGGCGACGTCCTGGGCGACCAGGGTGGGCCGGTAGGAGTCCTCGGCCCAGTCGCGTCCGTTCGCCACCCACACGCTCCGCAGGCCGAGCGCGTCCGCGCCGGCGATGTCGGCGTGCGGTGAGTCACCGATGACCCAGGCGCCGGTCAGGGGGACGCCGACGGTCGCGGCTGCCGCCCGGAAGATCTCCGGTTCGGGCTTCTTGCGCCCCACGGCTTCGGAGACGACCCAACCCTGGACCAGCTGAGCCAGCCCGGTGTTGCGGATCTTCGCCTCCTGCTGGACGACCCGCCCGTTGGTGACGACCACACACGTCCAGCCGGCGGCCCGGGCTCGTGCCAGTGCCCGGCGGGTGGAGTGCGCCAGGACGACGCGGTCCGCGACGCCCGTGTCGAGCAACGAGCGGATGGCGCTGTCCGGCACCGCGCACCCGTATCGGTCGGTCATGGCCTCGGCCAGCTCGCGGCGCGGGGTGTAGCCGCCGGCGTCCGTGGCCGTCACCCAGCCGAGGTCGGAGGCGGGCAGGCCGTGCTCGGCGAGGAAGCCGGCGACGGCGTCGCGGAACGCCGCGTCCCGGTCGACCAGGGTGTTGTCGAGGTCCAGCAGCAGGAGCGCCATGGCGGCAGTAGAGCACGGGAGGGGGCGTGGGCGTCGACGGAGGGCGTTGACCTGTGACAGCGATGTTGGGTGAGTTGTCATCGAAGTTGGGCCAACGCTAGTTTGTGACACCGAAGTTGGCCGTATTTGAGTCATGCCAGGTGGGGGATGTAGTGGGGGCTCCTGCCCGTGTGTTCGATCAGGCTGCGCTGACAGCTTTTGAGCTGGACTTCCAGGCTGACGGGGTCCGTCGGCGTATGCCGTTGCGTTCATGTTGGGACACGCAGTTCGAGGTGGTTGAGCCCGTACGCGAGTTCAGCTGGCGCAAGGAGGCCCGGGGGTTCGCGGGCTGGTACTACTCGGTGACCACGCGGGATCACGTGGGCTATGAGTCGTGGCTGGAGCGTGACCGCCTGGTCCTGCTGGACCGGGCCCCGGAGGTGGTGGCCATCGCGTCGCAGCCGTTCTGGCTGCACTGGCACGACGGCACGAGGAAGCGCCGTCATGCTCCCGATTACTTCGTCCGGCTGGCCGACGGGCGGGGGCGGATCGTTGACGTCCGTGCCGCGGACGAGATGGACGAGGACACACGCGACGCCTTCGCCGCGACCGAGGACGCCTGCCGGGCGGTGGGCTGGGAGTTCGAGTGGGCGGGGCGGCCCGATCCGGTGTTCATGGCGAATGTCCGCTGGCTGGCCCGTTACCGGCGGGCCCGGTGCGGCCGGCCCGACTGGGTGGCGGACCGGCTTGCGGAAGTCTTCCGTGAGCCGAAGGGCTTGTGGGAAGGGGCCGGACTGGCGGGTGACCGGCTGCAGGTGCTGCCGGTGCTCTTCCATCTGCTGTGGTCCGGCTTGTTGGGAACGGACCTGGTGGGCGGGCTGATGGAGAGGACCAGTCTCGTCTGGACGGAAGGAAGCGGATGGGCAGGCTGAAGCGGCCGTCGGCACTTGTGGCCGGTCAGAGGGTCCAGTTCGACGGCCAGGTGAGAGCGGTTCTCGGGGTCACGGCCCAGGCGGCGGTGCTGGAGGACACGGAAACACCGCACCGGGTGGTCGCCTTGATCGAGCTGTTCGAGGCGGCGGACTTCGAGGTCCTGTTCCAGCCCGAGCGCATGCCGCTGCCGCCGGTCGGGCTGCTGGAGACGTTCCCGCCCGAGGCGGTGAAACAGGCTCTGTGGTGGGAGAAGCACATCCTTGAGGTCGTGCACGGACTGCCGCCGGACGCCGAACCGGGCACGTCTCCGCGGCCCGGCTACGGGCCGGGAACGTCCATGACGTCCCGTGAACGGGTCAAAGCGGAGGAACTGGTCGCCGCCGGCCACCGCGTCGCGGCGAAGACGGTCGGCAACCGGCGCCGCCGCTACCAGGAAAAGGGCCTGGTGGGCCTGGTCGACCTGCGCCCGGTCCGCAAACGCAGGGAATTCGGCTCGGTCCCCGACGCAGTCGTCGACGCGATGCGTCAGGCGATCGGCGAGGCCACTGACACCTCGACCCGCAACGGGGCCTATCTGATCTGGCGGACCGGCGAGATTCTCCGCGAGGCCGACGGCGAGGCGATCGAGCTGCCGACGCAGCGGACCCTCTACCGGCTGCTGGCGAAGCTCACCTCGGGCACCCACACGACGGGGTCCGCCGTCACCCGGCGTTCACAGGCACACGGAGCCGGTGCACCGTTCGGGCAGCTGACGGTGACGGCACCGGGGGAGGTCATGCAGATCGACTCCACCCCGATGGACGTGATGGTCCGCCTCGACAACGGGGTCGTGGGCAAGGTCGAACTGACCGGCATGATCGATGTCGCGACCAGGACGCTGTCGGCCGCGGTGCTGCGGCCCTCGACGAAGTCGGTGGACGCCAGCGTGCTACTGGCCCGCACAGTCACTCCGGAGCTGATGCGGCCGGGCTGGGTGGACGTGCTGAAGATGTCAAGGTCGGTGCTGCCACACCGTCGTCTGCTGTCCCTGGACGAACGCCTGGAGCACGCAGCGGCCAAGCCGGTGATCGTCCCCGAGATGATCGTCTGCGACCACGGCAAGGTGTTCGTCTCGCACAACTTCCGGGCCTCCTGCCGGTTCCTGGAGATCGATTTCCAGCCCACGCACAAGGGCGCGCCCTTCGAGAAGGGCCACATCGAAAAAATGCTGGGCTCCGTCGCGACGCTGTTCGCGCAGTTCCTGCCAGGTCACACTGGACGCAACACCGATCACCGCGGCCGACACCCCGAACGCGAGAACCTGTGGTCGCTGCCCGAACTCCAGGACTTGCTCGACGAATGGATCGTCGCGCACTGGCAGAACCGCCCCCACGAGGGACTCCGCGACCCTGATCACCCCGGCAAGCTGTTCACGCCGAACCAGAAGTACGCGGCCCTGGTGGAGGCATCCGGCTATGTTCCGGTCGCGCTCGGCGGCCAGGACTACATCGAGCTGCTGCCCGCGGCCTGGCGGGCCGTCAACGCCTACGGCATCCGCATCAACAACCGCACCTACGACGCCCCCGAGCTCGGACCGATGCGCCGGCGGAACTCCGGCGTCACCGCCAAACGCGGACTCTGGGAGGTCCACCGCGACCCCTACGACGTCTCCCGTGTCTGGGTACGCAACCACCGCGGAGACGGCGAATGGGTCCAGGCGACCTGGAAATACCTGCACCGGGCTCCGGTCCCCTTCGGTGACCTGGCCTGGGACCACGTCAGCCACCAACTGCCCAAGGCCACCGAGGAAGAACTCGCCAAGGCGGTCGCGGCCCTGCTGACCCGCGCCCACGCCGGTCCCGACCAGCAGGCCCCGAAGAAGGACGGGAAGACCAAGCAGGCCAAGGGCGACCGTCGTGTCGCGGCACGCACCAAGGCCACCGCGCCGCCGACGGCAGCGGCACCATCCCCTTCGGAGCCGAAGAACGAGCCCTCACCGGAAGTGCCGGAGGAGGACGAGGAGACGCTGGCCGAAGTGATCCCACTGGGGCTCTTCGATCCGCTTGAGGACCCCTGGAGACGACCGTGAGCACGCCGCCGGACGACGATCTCGGCCGCTACCTGACAACTTTGCCCGGATGGCGCGAGTTCGTCGCGGTGACGACGAGCGAGGCGATGGCCATGCTGACGCAGGCCGAGTACGACTCCCTGAGCAAAGAAGAGAAGTACGACTACGACGAGGACCGGCTCGGCCATCACGCTCGCCTGCAGGTCGTCGCCACCTCCACGGTCCGGCACACCGTCACCTGCGGCCGCCGCCTGGTCATCCTCAACCGCGGTGCCGTCAGTGCCCGCCGCGGCCTGATGGTCACCGGGCCGGCAAACACGGGCAAGACGATCGCTCTGACCCAGCTCGGCCTGGCCCATGAACTCCAGGACCGCCGTCGGCACCCTGGCCAGGACGAACGCATACCGGTCATCTACATCACGGTCCCGCCCGCCGCGACGCCCCGCATGATCGCCGCCGAGTTCGCCCGCTTCCTCGGGCTGCCCGTCCTGCGAACCTCCAACATCACCGACCTCACCGAAGCCGTCGTCGGCGTCTGCACCAAGGCCCGCACCGGCCTCATCCTGGTCGACGAGATCCACAACATCTCCCTGCACACCCGCACGGGAGCCGAGGCGTCCGACACGCTCAAGTACTTCTCCGAGCGCCTCCCCGCGACCTTCGCCTACGCGGGCATCGACATCGAGGAAGGCGGTCTGCTGTCCGGCACCCGCGGCGACCAGATCGCCGCCCGCTTCACTTCGGTCGCCACCCACCCCTTCCCCTACAACGCGGAATGGAAAGCGCTGGTCGCACAGATGGAAGCCACCCTTCTCCTTCACCAGCACAAACGCGGCACCCTGTCCCGCCTGGACCGCTTCCTCCACACCCGCACCAGCGGCATGATCGGCTCGCTGTCCCATCAGCTCCGCGGAGCCGCCGTCGACGCCATCCTCACCGGCACCGAGAAGATCACCAAAGCCGGTCTCCTGGCCGTCGACCTGGACATCGCCTCCCACCGCAAACGCCCCGGCCGCCCGGACACGGACGCGAGCACGTGACACAGCCCGGCACGAACGGGGAGCCGGTCGCAAGACTCCCGTTCCAGGTCCGGCCGATCGCCGGTGAAGGCTGCTCCGCCTTCATCGTCCGTCTCGCCCGCGCCAACTGCCTCCCGCCCGCCTACCTGCGTCGTTTCCTCGCAAGAATGCCCGGAATCCGCGGCGGCACATCGTGGGAACGGCTCGCTGCCATCACCGGCCGTGACGCCGGCCAGCTGCGGAAGACCCTCGACACAATCAGGTGCAAAGAGTGCGACTCCCCCTTCCAGGTCAACCGGTCGTACGGCAACCTGCCCCACTACTGCTCTGCTCGATGCCGCACTGCCCGAGTCCGCAGATCACAGCTCATGGAACCCTGCCGGATCTGCCAGCAGCCCATGAAGGTCCAGTTCGCCCAGCGCTACCGGTACTGTTCCTCCGCCTGCCGCCGAGCGGCCTACATCGAACGCCAACTCCGCAAGAAGAACGCCTCTGAGCAGGACGAACACCCAATCTGCGACGCCTGCGAGAAACCCCTGCCGTCGAACTCCCCGGCCTCCGAACGCACCTGCTCACAGAAGTGCAAGGACCAGGTCACCCGCTGGGGCTGGATGATCGAGGACTACGGGCTTCCTCTGCCCTCAGGAACGTGCGCGTTCTGCGGAAGCCCAATGGCGACAAAATCACCGGCCGACCCACATCGACGCTGGTGCAGCCGTCGATGCCGCACATGGGCATCCCACGGACACGACCCGGCCACCTTCTTCAACCCGCTGATCTGCGAACAATGCCAGAAGCCATTCGAACGCCACGCAGACGGCAGGGACCGGCGCTGGTGCTCACTCACGTGCTACCGGCTGTCCCGAGGATGGCCTGAACAACCGAAGGCAAAGGAAGGTGGCCCATGTTCGGTGTCACAAACAGAGCAGTAGCCCATCTTCGCTGACACGAACCGTCGTCGACTCAGCTTCAGTGACAACTGACCCAAGATCGCTGTCACGCGTCAGGCGTGGACGCCGGCGGGTCTTGCTATGCGAGCTGTTCCGATATATCGTTGAGGCATCGCGACAGATCAACGATGGAATGGAGTGATTGCGATGCGTTCCCATGGATTCGAGCGTGGGCATGGTGGACACGGTCACCACGGCCGAGGCGGTTTCGAGGGCCTTCGCGGTGCGTTCGGGCCCTTCGGTCCGGGCGGGCCGGGTGGTTTCGGTGGGCCTGGATTCGGGCCCGGCCCCTGGGGGCCGAAGGGCGGCCGGGGCGGTGGCCCGCGAGGGAGGGCGCGGCGCGGTGATGTGCGTGCCTCGATCCTCGCTCTGCTGAAGGACCGCCCCATGCACGGCTACGAGATGATCCAGGAGATCGCCGAGCGCAGTGGCGGGGCGTGGAAGCCCAGTCCCGGCTCGGTGTACCCCACCCTCCAGCTGCTGGAGGACGAGGGCCTGATCGTCAGCGAGAGCGAAGGCGGCAAGAAGCTGTTCTCGCTCACGGAGTCCGGCCGCGAGGCGGCCGAGGCGGGGCCCGAGGCGCCCTGGGAGGAAGCCTCCCGCGGTGTCGACTGGGAGGCCCTCGGCGAGATCCGGCAGGCCGGCTTCGGTCTGATGGAGGCCTTCGGGCAGGTCTGGAAGACGGGCAGCAAGGAGCAGCGCGAGAAGGCGCTCACCGTCATCAACGACGCCCGCAAGAGGCTGTACCTCATCCTCGCCGATGAGGACTGAGCCAGGTCGGCGGCCGGTCCGCCCCGAGTGAAGGCGCCCCGTGGGCTGAACCGCGGGGCGCCTTCGTGTGCGGTGTGCCGCGTGTGCGGCCAGGGTGTTCAGGGTGAGTGCCGGCCGGGGCCAGGGGTGTGCGCCGAGGGCGCTCAGGTCACCAGGCCCGCCAGCTTGCGCAGTGACTCGTTCAGCGCCGCCGTGGCCGAGTCCTTGAGCTTGCCCGCCATCAGCGACACGGCCGCGCCCGTGAACTCCCCGTCGATCCGCACCGTCGTGGCGCCCCCGTCGCCGACCGGCGTCAGTGTGTAACGCGTGGCCACGGTCACCGCCATCGGCCCCTTGCCGCGTATGGCGAGTACCCGCGCCGACTCAAGTTCCTCGATGGTCCACTCGACCTCGGCCGGGAAGCCCATCAGCTTCATGTTCTCCTGGAAGGTCCCGCCCACTTCGAGGGCCGAGGGGCCGCCGCCCGGAAAGCTGGTGTGGGTCGCGTTCCACTGGCCGTACGCCGACCAGTCCGTCAGCTGTGCCCAGACCTTCTCGGCCGGTGCCTCGATGCGTGCCTCCGCGCTGACTTCGGCCATGCGACCACCCCTTCGTCTCGGGCTACGGTGTCGCGGAACGTAGCCCTGGGGCCTGGAACATTCAATACTGATGAACCGTCAGAAAATGTGGAGACGCCCAGAGGGTCCAGGGCAAGGCGGCGCGCGCCCCTTGGGGGTGTTCGGCGTGATCTCCTCCGTAGGGAGGAGATATCGGCCGTCGGAGTCCACTCTGTGTGGGACGCGAAAATGCTTCCTCCCGGGGATGACCCGGCTCGAAGTGGTTGATGGGGTAGGGGATGTGCAACCCCGTATTCCCCGGCAGTCGGCCCAGGAGCAGGACTTTCGGCGTCCGGCCGCCACCGCGGACGATGCCGGGCTCAGCGACGAGCTGGCAGCGGTGGTCTCGGGTGCCCGTCGCCGGGCGGTCAGGGACGGGGACCGGCAGATCGACACGGCCCATCTGCTGCACTCGCTCCTGGAGCACGACCCCGAGGTCTACGCCGTCCTCGGTGACGGCCCCCAGATCGCACGTCTCCTCGGCTACCTCGTGCAACGCACCATCGGCTACGGCCTGCGCTGGCAGGGCACCGTCGAGGACTCCGGTGCCGTACCCGTGATGAGGGACGGCGAGGGCTTCTCCCCGCTGGCCGCGAGCGCGATGGAACACGCCTCCCGACGGGCCGCTGGGCGCGGTGACCCGCAGGCCCGCGGCGTCGACCTGCTCGCGGCGATCGTGGCGGACCCGCAGGCGCGTGCCGTCGAGGTGCTCACCCGGGCCGGCGTCGACACGACCGCGCTGCGGGCGCGGACCGGCGAACCACGTGACGAGTACGTCGGCGGCGGTGGCGTCGGCGATGGCGGGGCCGGGGGCGGCGACACGGCTCGCTAGGGGCGACGTCCCTCGCCCTCCCTGTCCACTCGGCGAGACAGGTGCCATTGGGGATGACGCTCATGTCATCGCCTGTCATCATGTGCCCGTGCGCATGTCTGAGAGCAGTGGGGCCGGCCGGGGCAAGGGCGTCGGGCTAGGTCTGGCGATGGGTTCGGCGGTCGCCTTCGGTGGATCCGGGGTCGCGGCCAAGCCGCTGATCGAGGCGGGGCTCGACCCGCTCCACGTGGTGTGGCTGCGTGTGGCGGGCGCGGCTCTCGTGATGCTGCCGCTCGCCGTGCGCCATCGGGCACTTCTGCGTCGCAGGCCCGCGCTGCTCGCCGGGTTCGGACTGCTCGGCGTGGCCGGCGTCCAGGCCTTCTACTTCGCCTCGATATCCCGCATCCCGGTCGGTGTCGCGCTGCTCGTCGAGTACCTCGCCCCGGCGCTCGTCCTCGGCTGGGTGCGGTTCGTGCAGCGACGGCCCGTCACGCCCGCCGCCGCGCTCGGTGTCGTCCTCGCGGTCGGCGGGCTCGCCTGTGTCGTCGAGGTCTGGTCGGGGCTGAGCTTCGACGCGCTCGGCCTGCTTCTCGCGCTCGGCGCCGCCTGCTGCCAGGTCGGCTACTTCGTCCTGTCCGACCAGGGCAGCGACTCCGGCGCCGACGCCCCCGACCCGCTGGGCGTCATCGCGTACGGCCTCCTGGTAGGCGCGGGCGTCCTCACGGTCGTGGCACGCCCCTGGACGATGGACTGGTCCGTGCTGGGCGGCACCGCCCAGATGAACGGCACCCCGGTCGCGGCGCCCCTGTTGCTGTCCTGGATCGTCCTGGTCGCGACCGTCATCGCCTACGTCACCGGCGTCGTCTCCGTACGCAGGCTCTCGCCGCAGGTCGCCGGTGTCGTCGCCTGCCTCGAAGCGGTCATCGCGACCGTCCTCGCCTGGATCCTGCTCGGCGAGCACCTCTCCGCCCCGCAGCTGGTCGGCGGGGCGATCGTCCTGGCCGGCGCCTTCATCGCGCAGTCGTCGGCGCCCGCTAAGGGCTCCCCCGAGCCGGTGGCGAGCGGCGGGCCGGAAAGGGATTTGTCCACCCGCTCGACGCTCGCATAAGGTGCCGAACATGCCTTCGACGCTCGTTCTTCCGCCTCCGGCCGCCTGAGGCGGGCCCTCCGGAACACGCCCGGCATCACGCCGGGCGGAACGGTGCTGCCCGCAGACGAAGTCCACGGACCCCGCTGAGCCGCGGTCCTTCCAGAACTTCTGCATGTCTGCGGAGAGAAACTCGTGTCGAACGCTGCTGTCTCCGGCCTGCCCATCGGGCGTGGCCTTCTCTGTCTGATCGTCGCAGGTGCCGCCTGGGGCACCGCGGGCGCCGCCGCCTCCCTGGTCTACCGGGCCAGTGACATGGGGCCGATCGCCCTGTCCTTCTGGCGCTGCGCGGCCGGCTTCGCGCTGCTGCTCGCCGTCCACCTTCTGCGCCCGCGCCGCCTTCGGGTCACGGGTGTGTCCGAGCCCTTCGGCCGCAAGGCGCTGCGGGCCGGGGTCACGGGCATCGGGCTCGCCGTGTTCCAGACGGCGTACTTCGCCGCCGTCGACGTCACCGGGCTCGCCGTCGGCACCGTCGTCACCCTCGGCGCCGGCCCCGTGTTCATCGCGCTCGGCGCCCGGCTGGCCCTGGGCGAGCTGCTCGGCCGTGGCGGCGTAGCGGCCGTCGCCGGCGCGCTCACCGGTCTCGCGGTGCTGGCACTCGGCGGCGAGGGCGCGACCGTACGGCCGTGGGGTGTGCTGCTGGCGCTGGTGTCGGCGGCCGCTTACTCCGCGATGACCCTGCTGACCCGCAAGTGGGGCCGCGACGGCGGGGCCGACGCCGCCAGTACGTCGCTGTGGGCCTTCGCGGTCACCAGCCTGAGCCTGCTGCCCTTCGCTCTCGCCGAAGGCCTCGTGCCGCACACCACCGAACCCGTCCGGCTCGTCTGGCTCCTGACGTACATCGCGGCGGTCCCCACGGCTCTCGCGTACGCCCTCTACTTCGCGGGCGCGGCCGCCGTACGGTCGGCCACCGTGTCCGTGATCATGCTGCTGGAGCCGGTCAGCGCGACGGTGCTGGCCGTCGTCCTCCTCGGCGAACACCTGACGACCCCGACCCTGGCGGGCACCCTGCTGATGCTGGGGTCGGTCACAGGGCTGGCCGTGGCGGAGGCGCGGGGCGCGAGGCAGTTGCCGGCGTGACGCCCGAGGAGCCCCGCACCCCACGGGTGTGGGGCTCCTCGCGTGCCGTCGACGACCCGCAACGCGCTGCTGAGCCCCTTCGCTCAGGCCGGGCGTCGGCGAAGCAGATGCTCGCGCGCCTCGACGTCACCCGGGCCGGCCCGCTGTGTCAGCCGCACCGCGATCCGGTCCTGGACGTCCTCCGTCCGCTTGCCCGCGTACTTGAACTTGGCGCGGACGCCGGTGACTTCGAGGCGGAGGCCTCGAATGCCGGACAGGAGACGGCCGAACGGAGCCTCACCGACCGCCACTTCAACCGAGCCGCCCTCGGGCTGGAAGTGGCCGACCTGGTGGTTGAGCAGCTCGGCCTTCTCGGCCGGGTCGTCCACGACATGGGCGCGGCAGCGGAGTTGGACGGCCGCGTAGAAGCTGGTCGGCACACCGTGCTCGGACGGGACGTCAGGGTCCGCCTGCCAAGGGCCGGGCACATAGACGTAGTCGTCGACCACGCTCAGCACGACCTCGGGGTTCGCCAGCAGCGCGGGCCACATCGGGTTGGGCCGGGCGAGATGGGTGACGGCCTCGCCGCGCTCGCCGTCGTACGCGAAGTGCAGCGGCTGGACGTGCGGCGGTTCGCCGTCCAGGCCGTTGACGACGAGCTGCCCGAAGTCGTGGTCGGCCAGCCACCGCTGCCACTCGGCGTCGTCGTGGGGCGCGTCCCAGGGGTGGATCAGCATCACAGGGCCCCCAGGTAGGCGGGGAGCTCGGTGCCGGGGGCCAGGTCGGGGTCGCCGACCGGCGTGTCGTACCCCTTGCGCAGCGGGACGACGCCGGCCCAGTGGGGAAGGGCCAGGTCCTCGGGCTCGTCGTTGACGCCGCCGGTGCGGAGCTTGGCGGAGACCTCGTTCAGGTCGAGGCGGATGACGGCGGTGGCGGCCAGCTCCTTCTTGTTGGCGGGCCGCGAGTCACGGGAGCGGCCCGCGACGACGTGATCGACCAGCGCGTCCAACGCCACCCGCTTCTCCTCCGGGTCCGTCACGTCGTACGCGGTGCCGTGCACCACCACCGAGCGGTAGTTGATCGAGTGGTGGAACGCCGAGCGGGCCAGGATCAGCGCGTCGACATGTGTGACCGTCAGACACACCGAAAGCCCCGGGTCCGCCTGCCCGGTCATCCGCAGCGGGCGCGAGCCCGTCGAGCCGTGCACGTAGAGCGTCTCGCCGACCCGGCCGTACAGCGTGGGCAGCACGACCGGCGCGCCGTCGCGGACGAAGCCGAGGTGGCAGACGTAGGCCTCGTCGAGTATCGCGTGCACCAGTTCCTTGTCGTACGACGCCCGGTTCGGGGAACGGGTGGGGACGGTGCGATCGGTCGGCGTGTAGGCGGCGGCCGTCGATGTCGACGTCTCGGTCCCCTGCATGACGGTCTCCCTTGGGTTCTGGTGCGCTCTTGCACTGTTCATTGCACTAGTGCATAATCTGCTTTGTGCTAGGAGGATATCGGATCGAAGGGCGACGCGCAGCGGAGATTGCGGCGAGCGTCGAGCGTGCGGTGGGTGCCGGTGAGCTGGAACCGGGTCAACTCCTTCCACCTATGCGGGAGTTGGCGGTCGAGCTAGGCGTGAACCCCAACACCGTGGCGGCCGCCTACCGCATCCTGCGCGAGCGCGGGGTCATCGAGACGGCCGGGCGGCGGGGCAGTCGAGTACGGCCCAAGCCGGCCACGACCGCGCGCGAGTCCATCCGGGTGGACGTACCGGAGGGCGTCCGGGACGTGGCGACCGGCAACCCGGATCCACTGCTGCTCCCACGGCTGGCCCAGGCGTTCGCGGCGGCCGCCGAGCAGAACGACCGCGATCCGGTCATGTACGGGGACCCGGCCGTGGAACCGGACCTGGCGCGCGCCGCGCGGGCGGCGTTCGACGCCGACGGCGTTCCGGACGGGCCGATCGCCGTCACCTCGGGCTCGCTCGACATGATCGAGCGCGTCCTCGCGGCCCACCTCAAGCCCGGCGACACCGTCGCCGTCGAGGACCCCGGCTGGGGCAGCCTGCTCGACCTCGTCCCGGCCGTCGGGCTGCGGACGGACCCGGTCGGCGTGGACGACGAGGGCCCTCTTCCGGAGGACGTGTGCCGGGCCCTGGAGGCGGGGGCGCGTGCCCTGATCGTCACCGGCCGGGCGCAGAACCCGACGGGAGCGGTCGTGAGTGCCGCACGCGCGCGTGCCCTGCGTTCCGTGCTGAAGGCCCACCCGGACGTCCTGCTCATCGAGGACGACCACGGCCACGGCATCGTCGACCTGCCCCTGCACACCCTGGCCGGCGCCACCCGTGCCTGGGCGTTCGTCCGCTCGGCCGCCAAGGCCTACGGCCCCGACCTGCGCCTCGCCGTGTTCACCGGGGACCCCGTCACCGTCGACCGGGTCCGCGGCCGCCAACGTCTCGGCCCCGGCTGGGTCAGCCGCCTCGGCCAGCGGGCCCTGGTCCGGCTGTGGGCCGAGGGAGCCGTTGACCCGAAGGCCGTGTCAGCGGCGTACGCCGCCCGCCGGGACACTCTGATCGCGGCGCTGTCGGACCGGGGCATCACCGCCCACGGCCGCAGTGGCCTCAACGTATGGGTCCCGGTCCCCGACGAGACGGGCGCCGTCTCCCGTCTCCTGCACGCGGGGTGGGCCGTGGCTCCGGGGGCCCGCTTCCGCATGAGCGCACCGCCCGGCATCCGGATCACCGTCGCGACGCTTGCTGCCGAGGAGGTGGCCCCACTGGCAGATGCGGTGGCGAAGGCGGTGGCTCTGGCACCGGAAAGGGGTTACGTCTAGACAGGGATGGGTGCAGCCGACCCCTTTTCGTTCGGGGGCGCGGGGCTGTGTCGATATGCGGCTCCGCCGCGTGGGCGCGACCAGCCACATGCGGCCCGGCACACGCCAACACTCCTCGCACCCGTCCCCTCAGGCGCCCCGTCTGACCTGAGTAAGCGCCGCCCCCACAAGAACGACCACCGCACCAACCGGCGTCGACCAGCTCAGCGACTCCCCGAGCACCACAACCCCCGCGGCCGTGGCGATGACCGGAATGAAGTACGTGACCATCTGGGCCGTGGTCGGCCCCACCTCGGCGACCAGCCCGTACTGCAGCAGCACCGCCAGCCCCGTTCCGAGCGCTCCCAACCCCACGACCGCGAGCAGAGGCACCACGTGAAAGCTGCTGGGCGCGGACGTGAACACCGGTGTGACAACGGCCAGTTGACCCGTCGCCAACAACAACTGCGCCCCCGTGAGCGACAGATGCGACTCACTGGACCCGGCCAACGTCCGGCGGACGTATATCCACCCGATCGGATAGCTCAACGACGCCAGCAGCGCCATCACCGTCCCCGTGGCATCCAGCCCATGAAAGCCCTGCCACGCCCCGAGCACCGTGAGCACACCCAGGAACCCGACCCCGAGCCCGGCCACCCTGACCCGGGTCGGCCGGTCCTCCGAGAGCGCGACCAGGGACAGGGCCATGCCCCACAGTGGCGAGGTCGCGTTGCAGATGCCGGCCAGCGTGGAGGGAATCGTCAGCTCGGCGTACGCGAACAACGAGAACGGCAGCGCGTTCAGCAGGAACGCGGCGACCGTCAGATGCCCCCACGTGCGCGCCCCGCGCGGCAACCGCTCCCGCTTCACCGCCATCGCGGCCGCCAGTACCGCCGTACCGAACACCAGCCGCCCGAGGGTGACCTGGAAAGGGGCGTAACCATGGGTGCCCACCTTGATCAGCAGGAAGCTGAAACCCCAGATCAGCGAGAGGGCGGCGAAACGCAGACGCCAGTCGAGGCGTGCGCGAGAGCCAGGGCGGGAGTCGGGGCGGGGAGTGGCTGGAGCGGGGACACGAGAGCCGGTGGCGGTGGTCATGGCAGCAACGATGCGGCACACGACTTCGTAGCACAATCGAGATTTCGCACGCGATATCTCGTAGCATTGCTTACATGTTGAACCTGGAACGCCTGCGCACCCTCGACGCCCTCGCCCGGCACGGCTCGGTCAGTGGCGCGGCGGAGGGCCTGCACATCACGACGTCCGCCGTCTCGCAGCAGATGTCCAAGCTGGAGCGCGAGGTCGGCCAGCAGCTCCTCGCCAAGAACGGGCGGGGCGTACGGCTCACGGACGCGGGGCGGCTGCTCGCCGAGCACGCCTCACGCATCCTGTCGCAGGTCGAACTGGCCCAGTCCGACCTGGAGGCGCAGCGCGGCAAGGTCGTCGGCGAACTGAGGCTCGCGGCGTTCCCGACCGCCGCGCGCGGCCTGTTCCCGACCGCGCTCTCCGCCCTGCGTGCCGAGCACCCCGCCCTGCGCGTGCGCTCCTGCGAACTGGAGCCGGAGAACGGCATCGCCGGGGTGATCCGCGGCGACTTCGACCTGGCCGTCGTCCTCGACTGGTACAACAAGCCGATGGCGCTGCCCGAGGGCCTGGTCAAGGCGCACATCCTCGACGACCCGGCCGACGTGGCGATGCCGGTCGGGCACCGGCTCGCGGACCGGGAGGAGGTGGATCTCGCCGAGTTCGCGGAGGACGAGTGGATCACCTGGGGCGAGGGCGAGTTCTGCCACGAGTGGCTGATGTTCACCCTGCGCTCCAAGGGCATCGAGCCCCTTCTCGGCCATCGCGCCCCCGAGACGCACACCCAACTGGCGCTGGTCGCGGCCGGACTCGGCGTGTGCATCGCGCCGCTGCTGGGACGCCGTCCGATGCCCTCGGGTGTGGTGACCGTGCCGTTGAAGCAGCGGGTGCGGCGGCATGTGTACGTCGTCTGGCGTGCCGACGCGGACCGCCGCCCGTCGATCCGGGCGGCGGTGCGGGCGCTGCGGGAAGCGGGGGAGAGCGTCTCCTGAGGGCGCCCCCGACCCGCCGCGCGGCCCCTACAGCGCTCCCAGTTTCCGGAAGTCCCAGGACACGATCTTCTCCGGCGTCAGCCGCACCCACGCGTGCCGGCCGTCGTGCGGCATCTCGTCGAGGCCGAAGTTCTTGCGCGCGAACAGCGTCTCGGGGACGTCGAGTTCGGCGCGCAGCTCGCCGACGCGAGGACTCTCGCCCACGAAGTCGACGGTGCCGGACAGCTCCACGCCGCGCAGCTGCTCGTACTCCTCGCCCGTGTCGATCACGATCGCGACCCGCGGATCGCGGCACAGATCGGCCCACCGCTTGCTGCGGACGACCGAGTACAACCACAGCGAGTTGCCGTCCCAGGCGAACCACAGGGCGCTGACATGCGGGAAGCCATCGGTGGACACCGTGGCGACCCGGCAGGTGCGCTGGGTGGTGAGGAACTCGTCCAGCTCCCCGGGCGTCATCATGATCTTCCGGCCCCGGCGCTGAGTGACGGTCATGCGGCCCCCTCTTCTCTCACGTCGTGCCAGAGGAGAGATCCTCTGACATCACGTCAGAAAAGGATGAGTCGTCTTCCCCGCAGAGGCAATGGTGGTTCCGTCCTCACTCGAACATGGCTACGCTCGCCCGCCACGCCGCCGCCGTCGGGCACAGGGGGAACCATGCCGCCGTACGCCGAACTCAGCGAACTCCTCGACCCCGCGACCACCGCCCTGCTCACCGTCGAATGCCAGGAGGGAGTCGTGGGAGCGAACAGCGCCCTGCCCGAACTCGCCGCTGAGGCCCGCTCCTCGGGCGCCCTCGCCAACATCGCCCGGCTGGTCGCCGCCGCCCACGCGAGCGGCGTCCAGGTGATCCACGCCCTCGCCGAACGCCGCCCCGACGGACGCGGGGCGAGCCGCAACGCCCGCCTCTTCCGCGCCGCCGAACGGCTTGCCGTCCAACAGCTGTCCGGCAGCGAGGCGGTCCGCGTGGCGGCGCCGATCGAGGTCGCCGAGGAGGACTTCGTCGTACGCCGTCTGCACGGCCTGTCCCCGATCCAGGGCACCGACGTCGACGCCCTGCTGCGCAACGTCGGCTGCCGCACCCTGATCGTCACCGGCGTCTCGGCCAACGTGGCGATCCCCAACACGGTCTTCGACGCCGTGAACCGGGGTTACGTCGTGGTCGTGCCGCGCGACGCCGTCGCCGGGGTGCCCTCCGACTACACCCCGGCGATGATCCGCCACACCCTCGCATTGGTCGCCACGGTCGCGACCACGGACGAGGTACTGGACGGCCTCAAGCGTCCGCGCGTCAGGCGAGCGTGATCGAGTCGCCCGCCACGCTGATCTGCTTTGCGGCCAGCGGCTGGGTGGCCGGCCCCTTCTTCACGCTGCCGTCCAGCACGGAGAACTGGCTCTTGTGGCAGGCGCAGGTGATGGTGTCCCCCTGCAGGTCCGTCATCGGACACTGCTGATGGGTGCAGATCGTCGAGAAGGCCTTGTAGTCGCCCGCCGTCGGCTGGGAGACCACCACCTTCTCGTCACTGAAGACCTTGCCGCCGCCCTCCGGGATGTCGGCGGTCTTGGCGAGCGCGGCACCACCACCGCCGCCGCCCGCCTCGGTGCTCGCCCCGCCGCCGGCGGGGGCACCCTGTTCGGTGGACGAGCCGGACGCGTCGTCGTCCGACCCGCACGCGGTCAGCGCCACGGCGAGCCCCGCCGCGCCGACCGCCGCCACGACGGTGCGGCGGCTCGGACTCGACACCGGCTGAACTGATTCGCTGGTCATGCTGACGTTCCTTCCGCGGATTCTTGATCTGCCGAGAGGTACGGTCCTTCGGGACCGGCTGTTCAGACGCAGTCGAAATCCTGACCCGGTCCGGTGAAGAGGTGGGTAAAGCGGAGCTGTCGGTTCACTGTCCAGAGCTGTCGATCCGCTGTCGGCGCAAACCCGTCGCCGCCCGCCCCGCCCGTCCTTCACTCCCGCCTGTGCGCCAGTAACCTGGGGCGATGCTCAAGGAAGTCATCGCGACCCGCTACATCACGCCGCTGCGTGAGGGCGGTTCGCTGCCGGGGCTCGTCGAGGCCGACGACTTCGGTACGTACGTCATGAAGTTCACCGGCGCCGGACAGGGCCGCAAGACACTGGTCGCCGAGGTCGTCTGCGGCGAACTCGCGCGCAGGCTGGGCTTCCGGGTGCCCCGGCTGGTGACGATGGAGCTCGACCCCGTGCTCGGGCTCGGCGAACCCGACCAGGAGGTGCAGGAGCTCCTCAAGTCCAGCGGCGGAACCAACCTCGGCATGGACTTCCTCTCCGGCGCGCTCGGCTTCGACCCCCTCGCGTTCGACGTGAGTGCCGCGGACGCCGGCCGGATCGTCTGGTTCGACGCCCTGGTCAACAACGTCGACCGGTCCTGGCGCAACCCCAACCTGCTGATGTGGCAGGGAGAACCGTGGCTCATCGACCACGGCGCCACCATGATCTGGCAGCACAACTGGCCCGGTGCCGAAGCCTCGGCGGCGCGTCCGTACGACGCCTCCGACCACGCCCTCGCCTCCTTCGCTCCGGACGTGCGGGCGGCCGCCGCCGAGTTGGCGCCGCTCGTCACCGAGGAGCTGCTCGCCGAGGTGACCTCCGAGATCCCGGAGGTCTGGCTGGCGGACGAGCCGGGGTTCGCGTCGGCGGACGCGCTGCGCGGGGCGTACGCCCGGCCCCTTGTCGCGCGGGCCGCCGTCATCCACGAACGCATCGAGGGGATCAAGTGAGCGAGCGCACGATGGGGACCCGTTCCCGCACCCAGGACGTCTTCGAGTACGCGCTGCTGCGGGTCGTCCCGCGTATCGAGCGCGGGGAGTGCCTGAACGCGGGCGTGCTCGTGTACTGCCGCGCCCGCTCGTTCGTCGCCGCCCGGACCCACCTGGACGAGACCAGGCTCCGGGCCCTGGACCCCGACGCAGACGTCGCCGGGGTGCGCGCCGCGCTCAGTGCCGTCGAGGGCGTCTGCGCGGGCGGCGAGGCGGCCGGGCAGGCCGAGGGCGACGATCCCGGCCGGCGCTTCCGCTGGCTGATCGCGCCCCGCTCGACCGTCGTCCAGCCCGGGCCTGTGCACACCGGCCTGACCTCCGATCCGGCGGCCGAGGCGGAGCGGCTGCTCGATCTGTTGGTGAAGTGAACGGATCGGCTGATGGAACGGGTAATGGATCACATGCGCGCGGTGGCCGTTGACACCGCGTGCCAGGGCTTCTAGCGTCACGTCCATCGAAGGTACTAAGCGGTCGCTCACCCGAGGAGAGTCATTCCATGTCCACCACTGAGCAGCGGGTCGCCGTGGTCACCGGCGGAGCGCGCGGCATCGGCGCCGCCACCGCCGTACGACTGGCCGCCGAGGGCCGCGCGGTCGCCGTGATCGACCTCGACGAGGCCGCCTGCAAGGACACCGTGGAGAAGATCACCGCGGCCGGCGGCAAGGCCATCGCGGTCGGCTGCGACGTCTCCGACGAGGCGCAGGTCGAGGCCGCCGTCGCGCGGATCGCCGACGAGCTCGGCGCCCCGACGATCCTGGTCAACAACGCGGGTGTGCTCCGTGACAACCTGCTGTTCAAGATGAGCGTCTCCGACTGGGACACCGTCATGAACGTCCACCTGCGCGGCGCCTTCCTGATGTCCAAGGCCTGCCAGAAGCACATGGTGGACGCGGGCTTCGGCCGGATCGTCAACCTCTCCTCGTCCTCCGCGCTCGGCAACCGCGGCCAGGTCAACTACTCCGCCGCCAAGGCCGGCCTCCAGGGCTTCACCAAGACCCTCGCCAAGGAACTCGGCAAGTTCGGCGTCACCGCCAACGCGGTCGCCCCCGGCTTCATCGCCACCGAGATGACCAAGGCCACCGCCGACCGCGTCGGTATGGGCTTCGAGGACTTCAAGGCGGCCGCCGCCACCCAGATCCCGGTGGCCCGGGTCGGTGAGCCCGACGACATCGCCAACGCCATCGCCTTCTTCACCGGCGAGGCGGCCGGATTCGTCTCCGGCCAGGTGCTGTACGTCGCCGGCGGACCGCTCGACTAGGGCCGGGGGAGAAACGAACATGACTGAACTGCCTGCACTCTCCGGCAAGGTCGCCCTCGTCACGGGCGCCAGCCGCGGCATCGGATACGGCGTCGCCGAGGCGCTCGTCGCACGCGGTGACCGCGTGTGCATCACCGGCCGCAACGAGGACGCCCTCAAGGAGGCCGTCGAACAGCTCGGTGCCGAGCGCGCGATCTACGTGGCCGGCAAGGCGCACGACGAGGCCCACCAGGCCGTCGCCGTCGAACGCACCATGGAGGCCTTCGGCCGCGTCGACCACCTGGTCAACAACGCCGGCACGAACCCGGTCTTCGGGCCGATCGCCGACCTCGACCTGGGGGTCGCGCGCAAGGTCTTCGAGACCAACGTGATCTCGGCGCTCGGCTTCGCGCAGAAGACCTGGCATGCCTGGCAGAAGGACAACGGCGGCGCGATCGTCAACATCGCCTCCGTCGCCGGCATCGCGCCCTCGCCGTTCATCGCAGCCTACGGCGTCAGCAAGGCCGCGCTGATCAACCTGACCCAGCAACTCGCGCACGAGTTCGCGCCCAAGGTGCGGGTCAACGCCATCGCGCCGGCCGTGGTGAAGACCAAGTTCGCGCAGGCCCTGTACGAGGGTCGCGAGGCCGAGGCCGCCGCGGCCTACCCGCTGGGCCGGCTCGGCGTGCCCTCCGACATCGGCGGCGCCGCCGCGTTCCTCACGTCGGACCAGTCCGACTGGGTCACCGGTCAGACGCTTGTCGTCGACGGCGGCATCTTCCTCAACGCCGGCGTCGGCTGAGGCAAGGCACCTACGACAGGGGCGCCGCTGGACACCAGCGGCGCCCCTGTCGACGTATCGGGAGATCAACGGCTGTTGACAACGTAGTCACCGAAGAGGTGAACAAGTGCTCCTGAGACGGGAGGTCCACCGGCCGGAACACTGCGGTATGTTTTGCCGACCCTTGGCATGGCAGATCGAGGAGCGTGCGCGTGTTCAACCGGATCCGACGCCTGCGGCAGGTGGCGGCCATCGCGTCCATATCGTCCCTGGTGGCAGGGTGCGGTGTCCTCTCGTCCGATTCCTCGGACGAGGAAGGGCCGATCGTCGTGGGGACCACGGCCGCCCCCAGCACCCTTGATCCCGCCGCGTCCTGGGACAGCTCCTGGGAGCTGTTCCGGAACATCTACCAGACGCTGCTCAGCTACCCGCCCGGCTCGACCGTGCCCGAGCCCGACGCCGCGGAGAACTGCCAGTTCACCGACAACACCAACATGAAGTACCGCTGCGAGCTGCGCGAGGGCCTGCAGTTCTCCGACGGGCACACCCTCGACGCGAAGGCCGTCAAGTACTCGATCGACCGCATCCGGAAGATCAACGTCAACGGCGGCCCGGCCGGCCTGCTCGGCAGCCTCGAACGTGTCCAGGTGCTGAACGACCGCGAGATCGTCTTCCACCTGAACAAGGCCGACGCCACCTTCCCGTTCGTACTGGCCACGCCCGCGATGTCGATCGTCGACCCCGAGGACTACCCGGCGGACAAGCTCCGCGAGGACGGCACGATCGTCGGATCCGGGCCCTACACCCTGGAGTCGTACGACGAGGGCAAGCAGGCCGAGCTCGTCAAGAACGACAGGTACGACGGGTACGCGGAGCGCAAGAACGACGCGGTGACCATCCGCTACTTCCAGGACTCGCCCACCATGGTCGCCGCACTGCGCGACCAGGAGCTCGACGTCGCCTTCCGTGGCCTCGCCGCCGACGACATCGTCGACATCCAGGCCGACGACAAGGACGACCTCCAGCTGATCGAGGGCTCGGGCACGGAGATCAACTACCTGGTCTTCAACCCCAAGGACCCCATGGCCGGCAAGACCGCCGTCCGCAAGGCCGTCGCCCAGGTCATCGACCGCCCGGCCATCGCCCACAAGGTCTACAAGGACACCGTCGAGCCGCTCTACTCCATGGTCCCCAAGGGTCTGACCGGACACACCACGGGCTTCTTCGACGACTACGGCGACCCCAGCGTGAGCAAGGCCCGCAAGTTCCTCACGGAGGCGGGCGTCACGACCCCCGTGCCGCTCACCCTCTGGTACACCAGCGACCGCTACGGCTCCGCCACCAAGGCGGAGTTCGAGGAGCTGAAGAGCCAGCTCGAGGACTCCGGCCTCTTCGAGATCACCCTCAAGAGCCGCCCCTGGAAGACGTACGTCACCGGCTACCAGAACGGCGAGTACCCGGTGTTCGGGCGCGGCTGGTTCCCCGACTTCCCGGACGCCGACAACTTCATCGCGCCGTTCGTCGGCAAGCAGAACGCCCTCGGCACCCCCTACGTCACGCCCACCATCACCGACCGTCTGCTGCCCAACTCCCGCGCCCAGAGCGACCGGGCCAACGTCGTCAAGGACTTCGAGGACGCCCAGCGCATCCTCGTCGACGACGCGCGGCTGCTGCCGCTGTGGCAGGGCCGGCAGTACGTGGCCGCGAGCGCGGAGGTCTCGGGTGCGGAGCGGGCGCTGGACCCCTCGACGATCATGATGATGGGGGAGCTGTACCGCAAGACCAGCTGGTAGCGGGCGGGATGAGCGGTGGGCCGGGCGATTGTCAGTGGTCGCCTGTAGGTTCTGAAGCCTGGAAGTGACCGTCGCGCGGTCACTTCCCACCGTTCACCGCACACCGTAAGGAAGTCGACGTGACCGACATCGCCATGCTGCCCGAGTCCTGGCGCGGGGTTCTGGCCGACGAACTGCAGCAGCCCTACTTCAAGGAGCTGACGGAGTTCGTCGAGGAGGAGCGGGCGAAGGGTCCCGTCTATCCGCCGCGCGACGAGGTCTTCGCCGCACTGGACGCGACGCCCTACGACAAGGTGAAGGTCCTGGTCCTCGGCCAGGACCCCTACCACGGCGAGGGCCAGGGCCACGGCCTGTGCTTCTCGGTCCGCCCCGGGGTGAAGACGCCGCCCTCGCTGCGCAACATCTACAAGGAGATGAAGGAGGAGCTCGGCCTCCCCGTTCCCGACAACGGCTATCTGATGCCCTGGGCCCAGCAGGGCGTCCTGCTGCTCAACGCGGTGCTGACGGTCCGCTCCGGCGAGGCCAACTCGCACAAGGGCAAGGGCTGGGAGAAGTTCACCGACGCGGTGATCCGGGCCGTGGCCGACCGGCCCGACCCCGCGGTGTTCGTGCTGTGGGGCAACTACGCTCAGAAGAAGCTCCCGCTCATCGACGAGACACGGCATGTGGTGGTCAAGGGCGCGCACCCCTCCCCGCTGTCCGCGAAGAAGTTCTTCGGGTCCCGCCCGTTCACGCAGATCAACGAGGCGGTGGCCGCGCAGGGCCACGAGCCGATCGACTGGCGGATCCCGGACCTGGGCTGACCCCTCGCCGGGCCGGTCCTCGCGCCGGACCGGCCCGGTGCCGTACGGAGCCGCCTGACCGGGATCGCAGGTGGCGGCGGTTAGCGTCGGGAGGGGGACCAGCCGACGAGGGCCCGGAGGACGCGGTGGCGGAGCGACAGGAGCGGATGGCATCGGAGGCCGTGCCGACGCGGATCGGGCAGGTCGTCATGCTGCACCATGCGGGGGACCGCGAGGAGGCCCGGCGTCGACTGCTGGACCTGTGGACGGAGCTCGGCGAGGACGGCGACCCCGTGCACCGCTGCACCCTGGCCCACTATCTGGCCGACACCCAGGACGACCCCGCGGACGAACTGGCCTGGGACCTGCGGGCGTTGACGGAGGCGGAGGGCGCGGGCGGTGCGCTCGCCGTACGGGCGCTGTATCCCTCGCTGCATCTGAATCTGGCCGCCGACTATGTGAAGCTCGACTGCGCCGAGGCCGCTCGCGTCCATCTGCGCCGGGCGCGCGGAGCGGCGGGGGCGCTGGGGAACGACAGCTACGGGGACGGGGTGCGGGCGGAGATCCGGCGGCTGGAGGTGCGCTTGGGGGAGGGGCCCTAGGTACTGCGGGGGCGGCGGGGCAGGGCGGGGGATGTGGGGAGCGGGCTGGGGGCGCAGCCCGCTCGCGTTTCAACGGCGGTAAGTCTGCTCGCAGATCTTCGACTCCGGGCTGTCCGGCCTCCAGCCGCCGTACTTCTTCCCCAGCGCGCAGACGTCCGCCTGCCCCGGGTCCCCTGTGCTCCCCGGGTTCCCCTGGGCGCCCTTGCGGACGGACTCCGACACGTCTGGGATCTCGACGTGCGGCCGTTCGGGGCGGTCGGGACCCGTGTGGCGGGGTTCCCGGTGCTCGGGTCGGGGGTGCGCGTGTGAGCGCGGGGCCGGGGGTGTGCGTGGCGGCGCGGTGGGGGACGTGGACCGTGCGGCGGGCCTCGTCGGGGTCGGGCGGGGGGACGTTTCGATGAGCGTCAGGGCCTCGCGGGCCGGCGCCTGCACGACCTCGGGTTCCGTGGACCCGCTCGGTCGCGGCGCCGGAGGCTGGGACGGTACCGCCGACCCACCGGACGGCGGCGGGTACGCGACCGTCGTACAGCCCGCGAGGGCCGAGACAGCCATGGTGACCAGGAGCGTTGCGGTGGTCGTCGTTCGATGCACGGGCGCAACTCTGCTGGTTCCGGCTGCCGTTGAGGGTGCGGAGCAGGGGGCGTTGCTCCGTACGGGTGATCTCTGACCCCGTACGGGCGGTGTGCCTCGGCCGCCGCTGACGTCAGTCGCCGGTGGTGCCGTCGACGCGCTCACGGATCAGGTCGGCGTGGCCGTTGTGACGGGCGTACTCCTCGATCATGTGGGTGAGGATCCAGCGCAGGTTGAACTGCTCACCGCTCCGCCGACTCCGGCCCTTGGAGAGGTCGTCCAGACCGAAGCCGGCCGCGTGGCGTCGGGCGATGTCGATCTCGGCCTGCCAGGTGGCGTACGCCTCCTCCCAGGTGTCCGCCTCGGTGAGATGGAACTCGCCGTCGGGATCCTCCTCGGAGAAATAGATCGGGCCCGGATCCTCGTCCATGAGCACCTGGCAGAACCAGCCCCGTTCCACCTCCGCCATGTGCCGCACCAGTCCCATCAGGGTCAGCTCCGACGGCTCCACGGAGGCGGTCCTGAGCTGGGCGTCGGTCAGGCCCTCGCACTTCCAGGCGAGGGTCTGCCGGTGGTAGTCCAGCCAGCCCTCCAGCATCGTGCGCTCGTCGGCGGTGGTGGAGGGCTCATGGCGTTCGAGGGTCATGCACCGCATCGTCGCTCAACTCGGGCCGGTTCACGAGGGGTTTTACGGTCGGCCCGTTCCGCGCACGCCCTGGCCGGACATTCCGTCGAGCAGTTCGCGCAGCCCCGCCCGCACCTCGGCCAGGGTCGGCGCCTCCGAGCTGAACGACCCGGCGACGCAGCTGAACATCAGCCCGTCCGCCCAGGCGACCAGGGACAGCACATGCCGGGGCGGGTCCGTGGAGCCCGCCGCGGTCAGCAGGGCGGTGAGCTGGTCGCGGAAGCGGGCGCCCGTCGCGTCGAAGTAGGCGCGCAGCTCGGGGCGGCGCGTGGCCTCCAGGGCCAGTTCGTAGCGGGCGAGCGTCAGCTCGCGGTTGCGGGTCAGGGCGCGGTGCGTCGCCAGGGCCAGGCCGTCGGCCAGGGAGTCGAGGCCGCCCCGCGGATCGGGCATCTCCTCCAGCGCCAGCACCCGCGCCTCACGCTCAGCGAGCCGCCGCACCGCCAGCTCCAGCAGCGCCTGCCGGGTGCGCGCCACATTGGACGTCGATCCCTGCGGCAGCTCGGCCGCCTCGTCGACCGCCCGGTGCGTGAGCCCGCGCATCCCGCGTTCGGCGAGTAGTGCGAGGGCGGTGTCGGCGACGAGATCGGCGCGCGGGGCGGCGCCCGGGGTGTGTACGGCCATGGAGAGCAACCTACTCGTCGCACTACGTCTGTAGTACGGTCGAGGCAGCAGGTTACTACAGATGTAGTTTCGTGAGTCGGCAGGACCAGAGTCGTTCAGGAGGAGCCATGGCACAGTCGAGGCGGGCCGTCGTGATCGGTGGCGGCATCGGAGGTCTGACCGCGGCCGCCGCACTCCACCGGAGCGGCTGGGACGTCACCGTCCTGGAGCGGGCCCCATCCCTGGAGCCGGTCGGCGCGGCTATCTCCCTCGCCCCCAACTCCCTGCGCGCGCTGGACGTCATCGGGCTGGGCGACGAGATCCGCGACCTGGCCGCCTGGCAGGGCGACGGAGGACTGCGCACACCGTCCGGGCGCTGGCTCTCCCGCACGGACGCCGCCGCCGTGGCCGCGCGCTTCGGCGGCCCGCTCGTCCTCCTCCACCGGGCCACCCTCCTCAACAGCCTCGCCGCACTGCTCCCGGCCGAAGCCGTCCGCACCGGGGGCGCCGCGACCGTCACCGATCCGGGATCCGCCGACCGCCCCGCGCGGGTCAGCACACCGGACGGCGACCTGGAGGCCGACCTCGTGGTGGCCGCCGACGGCATCCGGTCCGCCGTACGCCGGATGCTCTTCCCGGACCACCCCGGCGCCGTCTACTCCGGGTTCACCACTTGGCGGGTCGTGATCCCGGTGCCCGGCGCGCGGTTCGCCTCGCACGAGACCTGGGGCCCGGGGCGCATCTGGGGCTCCCACCCGCTCAAGGACGGCCGGGTCTACGCCTACGCCGCGGCGATCACGCCCGCGGCGGAGCACGCACCCGACGACGAGAAGGCCGAGCTGCTGCGCCGCTACGGCGACTGGCACGACCCGATCCCCGCGATCCTCGCCGCCGCCCGCCCCGAGGACGTGCTGCGTCACGACGTCCACCACATCGCCGAGCCGCTGCCCGCCCACCACCGCGGCCGGGTCGCCCTGGTCGGAGACGCCGCACACGCCATGCCACCCACGCTCGGCCAGGGCGGCAACCAGGCCATCGAGGACGCGGTGGTCCTCGCGCACCACTGCGACGACCTCGCCGCCTACACGGCGGCCCGCCTCCCGCGTACGACCGCCGTCGCCCGCCAGGCCGTCAAGGTCGCCCGCCTCAACCTGATGACCAACCGCGCCGGGATCGCCGTTCGGAACACCACGCTCGCCGCCCTGTCCAAGGTCGCGCCCGCGCTGTTCCTGCGCGGCTTCGAGGACATCGCCGACTGGCGGCCACCGCAGCGGCCGTATGCTTCCAGGCAGACCCCGGCAGGCAAGCATGAGAGGAGAGCACCCCGTGAAGGTCGGCTGCATCGGACTCGGTGACATCGCGCAGAAGGCCTACCTTCCGGTGCTCGGCTTCCAGCCCGGGGTCGAACTGCATCTGCAGACCCGTACGCCCGCCACCCTCGCCCGGGTCGCCGACACCCTGCACCTCCCGGCCGAACAGCGGCACGCCGACCTCGACTCGCTTCTCGAGCAGGGCCTCGACGCCGCGTTCGTGCACGCGGCCACCGTCGCGCACCCCGAGATCGTGACCCGGTTGCTGGAGGCGGGTGTGCCGACGTATGTCGACAAGCCGCTCGCCTACCAACTCGCCGAGTCCGAGCGGCTGGTGGCACTCGCCGAGCGGCGGAACGTGAGCCTCGCCGTCGGCTTCAACCGGCGCTACGCGCCCGGATACGCGCAGTGCGCGGACCATCCGCGCGAGCTGATCCTCATGCAGAAGAACCGGATCGGGCTGCCGGAGGAGCCGCGCTCGATGATCCTGGACGACTTCATCCACGTCGTCGACACGCTGCGCTTCCTCGTGCCCGGCCCGGTCGTCGACGTGACCGTGCGCGCCCGCGTCGAGAGCGGGCTGCTCCACCATGTCGTGCTCCAGCTCGCCGGGGACGGTTTCACCGCGCTCGGTGTGATGAACCGGCTCAGCGGCTCGGCCGAGGAGATCCTGGAGGTGTCCGGACAGGACACCAAGCGCCAGGTCCTCAACCTCGCCGAGGTCATCGACCACAAGGGTCAGCCGACGGTTCGGCGGCGCGGCGACTGGGTGCCGGTGGCCAGGCAGCGCGGTATCGAGCAGGCCGTGCTGGCCTTCCTCGACGCCGTGCGCGCGGGCAAGGTGCTCAGCGCCCGGGACGCGCTGGCGACGCACGAGTTGTGCGAGCGGGTCGTCAGGGCGGTCGAGGACCGGGCCGCCTGAACCGCCGACGCCGGTCCGGGTTCAGTGTCCGGGGCGGGCCGGCGAGCCGTGTGCGGTGTGAGCGGGGTGTTCGCGCGGTTCCGCAGTGGGCCTCCGCCTCAGCCGTGGGCGCCGTATCCGTACGCCCTCGGTCGCGCCCCAGACGACGATGATCAGCAGTGCCGCGTACACCGGCCACTCGCCGAAGCGGACGTACGGCGTGACACCGTCGGCCAACGGCACCTCGTAGACCGCGCTCGTGCTCGCGTCCGTGCCGAGCCAGGAACCGACGCGCTGTCCGCTCGGGCCGTACACGGCGGAGACGCCGGTCAGGGTCGCGTGCACCATCGGCCGGCCGGTCTCGGCGGCGCGCAGCGCGGCGAGCGAGGCGTGCTGCTCGGGGGCCCAGCTCTGCTGGAACGTCGATGTCGCCGACTGGGCGATCAGAATCTGGGCGCCGTCGTCGACGAGGTTGCGGCTCATGTCCGAGAAGGCGGACTCGAAGCAGACCATCGGACCGATCCGCAGTCCGTGTCCGGCGTTCATCACGACCTGTTCCGTGCCGCGCCTGCGGTCCTCGGCCGCCGCCTCGCCCACGGAGGTGGCCCAGCCCAGCAGCGAGCGGGCCGGTATGTACTCCCCGAAGGGGACCAGCCGCATCTTGTCGTAGCGGGCGCCGGTCGGGCCGTCCGGGCCGACGAGGATCGAGCTCTTGTAGATGCCGGGCTTGTCGGAGCGGCGCGCGTCCACGTTGACCAGGATGTTCGCCCCCGTCTCCCGGGACAGTGCCGCGAGGCGCCGTGCGAAGTCGGGCCGGTCGTCCAGGTCGTAGCCGACGCTGCTCTCGCCCCAGACGATCAGGTCGGCGCCCTGGCGGGCCAGCTGGCGGGTGAGCTGCTCCTCCCGGTCGAACCGCCGGTCGGGCGCGCCCGCGCCCTGTATGACGCCCGGCTGCACGACGGCGATCCGGACCCGGTCGGTGACGTCGGGGCGCGGGGACCACACCCAGGCGGCCGAGGCGGCGACGGCGGTGGCCACGAGGCCGGCCACCGCGGCGACCCGGCACCGGCGCACCGCCATCAGCACGGCGGCCGCGACGTTGACGGCCACCACAAGGAAGCTGATCAGCCACACCCCGCCCACCGAGGCGAGCCGCAGCGCGGGCTCCACCTCCCACTGGCTGGAGCCCAGCACACCCCACGGCCCGCCCAGCCCCTGCCAGGAGCGGACGAGCTCGATCAGCAGCCAACCGGACGGCAGGACCACGAGGGCCGCCGCGACCCGCCCCGGGGACGGCCGCGCGGGCAGGAAGCGGCGCACCAACCAGCCCCAGGGCGCCCACAGGGCACCGAGCAGCGCGGCGATGACGAACGTGAACACATGGAGGTTCGGCAGCAGCCAGTGGTGCATCGCCAGCATGAATCCGAACCCGCCCCACCAGCCTTCGTACAGCGCCCGCCTCCCGGTCGGCGCGGAGCGCAGCAGCGCCATCCAGGGAACCAGGGCGACGTACGCGAACCACCACCACGACGGCTCCGGGAAGGCGAGCACGGGCAGCGCCCCGGCCAGGGCGGCGGCGGCCGAGCGGCGCCACGGGGAGGTGAGCCAGTCGCTGATCGTCTTCATGCATCACCTCCTACCCCGTGGTGCTTCCAGTGTGCTCACAGGCACTGACAACGGGACAGTGGGGCCGGGACCGGGCGTCGCTCAGTCGATCATCGCGGGCGTGGTCCGTTCGGGCAGGCGGCGCCATTTCTCCTGGACGACCACCTCGCGCAGCCGCCAGCCGGTGTCGGTGCGCAGCAGTGCGAAGGCGTAGCGCCCGCCGCACACGAAGTCGGGGGCGGCGCAGCTGCCGGAGGAGCCGTCGCCGTCCTGGGCGAACCGCATCGGGTTGATGTAGTCGGCCTGGACCCGGGCCGTGTCGCCGATGTCCTGCTCCAGGATCCCGAAGCGCACCCTGCGGTTGACGATGAGGTGCTGCCGCATCGAGAACAGCCGCATGCTCTCGGCCAGCCAGTCGGCGACGCTCCCGGCGTCCCCCTCGATGCCGCCGGCCGAGCGGTAGTCCGCGCGTCCGTCGGGGGCGAACAGGCTCCGGTAGGACTCCCAGTCGCCGTCGTCCACGGCCACCGCGTAGTCGGTGATCAGTCCGTCGACCGCCAGCCGGTCCCTCAGGGTGGCGAGCTCCACACGCTGCGTCATCGGCTCAGTGTTGGGCATGTGGTGCACGGAGCCAAGAGGGCGTGCGGCGATATTCGAGGCGTTCGTTGTCAGTGGCCCCTCCTACGCTGTCGACCATGAGCACATGGATGCGGAACAGGCAGCTCCTGGCAGAACAGGCCGCTCGGTACCGGGGGCTCGCCGAACGCGGCGACCTGCCGGAGCTGGCCCGCGCCGTGCTGCGGGCCGCCTGCCACAACGGGTCCATGACGGGCGTGGGTTCACAGAACATGGAGCTGCTGCGGGCGCTGCCCGACCGGGACCGGCTGGAGCTCGCCGGCATATGGGCGGGTTGGTACGCCCATGTGGAAGACGTCTGGTCGGCCGAGGAGTTCAGGCGGGACCAGGGATACTTCCGCACCGAACTGCTCATGGTGGCCTCCGGAGTCGCCCGTGGCCTGGACGGGGACCTGTTGGCCGGTGAACGGCAGGAGCAGCTCGCCGGGTTGCGGGACCAGTACCTCGTGTGGTCGACCCACCGGATCTGGGAACTGGCCGACGCGGAACTCGCCGCCGGTCGCACCCCCGACCCGGCCGTCCTGGCCGCCTTCCGGCGCACCGGAGCTGCCGCGAACCTGCCGGGCCACCGCCGCACACAGGCGGCGGCGAACGCCGCGGAACCCGGCATGCGGGACCTGCTGGCCAGGTTCCCCGGGCCGGTGCTCAACCCCGGTGAACCCTGGGCCGACGCGGCCGTCGAGGAAGCCACGGCGGGAGGAGAACAGTGGCTGCGGCTGCTGGAGCATCCGGCCCCGGCGACGGCCGACACACCGTCGGCGAAGTGGAGACGGACCGGGTCGGCACTGCTGGACGCCGTCGGTCCGGAAGAGGCGCGACGAGCGGTGCTCAGGTGGTTCGAGCTGGTCCCCCTGGACCGGACCTTGCCGCTGGTCGGCCATCCGCACGTCCACTTCGACGTGAACGCGTGTCTCGACCCCTTCAACTCCCATGTCCTGCGCGGACTCGCCTGGATGCTCTCGCTGCTGCCGCCTCGACCGGACACCACCGAGGCCCTCGTCGCCCTTGTGGAGACCGCCTTGGACCAGCGGTCCGGGGACTCTCTCCGCTCACCCCATGTGGCCGAGGCGGGCATCGCCGCGCTGGCTCGGATCGGGGACCGGGCGGCACGGACGGAGCTGGAGACCCTGAGCCGATGGGTCACGCACCCGGGCACGTCGCGACGCGTGGACAAGGCACTCGCGTCGCTCTGATCAGGCCGGGATCGGCGCGTCGGCCTTGATCAGAGCCGGGCTAGAGCGACTGCCGGTCGCGCCCGGCACGCAGTCGTTCAAAGGCGGTGGGTGTGGGGCGGTCGTTCAGGAAGTCCTTGATTCGGCGGGCGCATTCCTGGGGTGTGGTGTGGGTGGTGTCGCAGTCCACGTCGTAGACGCCGTGTGAGTGCACCTGCGCCGACTGGGCGGCGGCGAGACCGGCCGGCCGGTCGCCCCGCCCGCGCTCCCGGCGTTCCAGTTCCTGCGGGGCGCAGTGCACCTTGACCAGAACCACGTCCTGCGGAACGAGGAGCGAGAGGCAGTCCCTGAGCCGCCACTCGGCGCTCAGTACATGGTCGACGACGACGTTGTTGCCGGCGGCGGCCATTCCGGCGACCGCGCGGTGGAAGCCCTGCCAGGTGCGATGGAGGACGGTCGGCAGTTGGTCCGGCGGGACCGGGGTGCGGGAGCGCATCGCGTGGAAGGCGTCGACGGGCAGATGGAAGTACGGCTCGTCGAGGATCCGCAGCAGCTCGGTGGCGATGCTCGACTTGCCCGAACTGGACGTGCCGTTCAGGAAGATGACGAGGCCACGGCGAGCGGGTACGTGATCCAGATGCTCCATGCAGTGGATCTTAGGCAGTTGGGCCGCGGGCCGGGCCTGTCTCAGGCCGCCTCGATGACCTCACCGCGGATGGCGGCGGCCCACTCGACCACCAACAGTTCGTACTCCGCGCGCTCCTGGGCGGACAGCGAGCCGCCCGCGCGCAGCCACAGGGCGCGAATCTCCTCGTTCACCTCGGCAGCAGACCGCACGGAACCAGGGCCTAAGGAATGGGGGGACATGCGGACAAGCCTAGGGGCAAGGACTGACCGTCCGCTACCGGACGGCTACGCGCAACGTATGTGATTGGTCACGGACTTGGGGCGGACCCGCTTGTACTGACCTGCCGGTCAGGAGGCGGGGCGCTCGGCCGAAGTGCGCTGGAGGCGCGTCAGCCCGCCGACTCCGCCGCGTGGGGGCTCAGGACGCCCGTGGCCACGAGCGCGATGATGACGATGCCGAGCGCGATGCGGTACCAGACGAACGGCATGAAGCTCTTCGTCGAGATGAACTTCATGAACCATGCGATGACCGCGTAACCGGTCGCGAAGGCGATCACCGTGGCGAAGATCGTCGGACCCCAGGAGACATGGCCGCTCTCCATCGCGTCCTTGAGCTCGAAGAGGCCGGAGGCGAGGACAGCCGGGATCGCGAGGAGGAAGGAGTAGCGGGCCGCGGCCTCGCGGTTGTAGCCCATGAAGAGGCCGCCGCTGATGGTCGCGCCGGAGCGGGAGACACCGGGCACGAGCGCCGCGGACTGGCACAGGCCGAAGATCAGGCCGTCCTTCACGTTCAGGTCCTCGAGCCCCTTGCGCTGCTTGGGCGCGCGGTGGCGGCCGCCCGACTCGTCGCGGGCCGCCATCCGGTCGGCGATGCCGATGATGATGCCGACGACGATCAGCATGGTCGCGGTGATGCGCAGATCCCGGAACGGGCCCTCGATCTGGTCCTTGAGCGTCAGGCCGAGCACACCGATCGGGATCGAGCCGACGATCACCAGCCAGCCCATCTGCGCGTCGTGGTCGCGCCGCATCTCCTTGTTCGTCAGCGACTTCAGCCACGCCGCGATGATCCGTCCGATGTCCTTGCGGAAGTAGATCAGCACGGCGGTCTCCGTGCCGATCTGCGTGATCGCCGTGAAGGCCGCGCCCGGGTCCTCCCAGCCCGAGAACGCCGCGGTCAGCCGCAGATGCGCGCTGGAGGACACGGGGAGGAACTCGGTCAGCCCCTGGACGAGTCCGAGGATGAGGGATTCAAACCAAGACATGAAGTTACGGAGTCCAAGTGCTGATCGTGGCAAGGGGGGATGGAGGACACCGCGTCGGCGGCGCAGTGATCGGTGACCGCGAGTGTCGAGGGGCAGCGTAGCGCCCTCCGATGACGGCTCCCGCACAGGGGCTCGGCAGCCGATCGCCGACCTCGGCCGGACCGGTGTTGACCTGCGGTGGGGCCGCCGCTTACGTTGCTTCGGACCGAAAGCGCTTGCTATCGCGTCGCTCATCAACTCGTCGTTGGCGCTCCGGAGGAGTCTCACGTCCATGGCCGCATCCGAGATCGCCCCGCTCACCGGCCGCCGCATCAGGGTCGCCGTGATCGGTACCGGCGCCATCGCACGCGACTCCCACCTGCCCGCGCTCGCCAGGCTCGCCGAGGAGGGCGAGACGGAACTCGTCGCCGCCGTCGACATCGACGCGGCGTCGGCGCGGTCCTTCTGCGCGGAGGCGGGTCCGGCCACGGCCGGAGCACAGGCACCCCACCCCCACACCGACCTGGACCGGATGCTTCAGGAGCAGCGGCCCGACCTGGTCGTCATCTGCACCCCGCCGACCCTGCACCGTGACCAGACGGTCGCCGCCCTGCGGGCCGGTGCCTGGGTCTGGTGCGAGAAGCCGCCGGTGCCGAGCCTCGCGGACTTCGACGCCGTGGAGGCGGAGGAGGGTGAGGACGGCGGCCCGTACGCCTCGATCGTCTTCCAGCACCGCTTCGGCTCGGGCACCCGGCACGTGCGACGTCTGCTCGCCGAGCGGGCCATGGGCCGCCCGCTCGTCGCGCACTGCCAGACCACCTGGTACCGGGACACCGCCTACTACGCCGTGCCCTGGCGCGGCCGCTGGGCGACCGAGGGCGGCGGTCCCGCGATGGGGCACGGGATCCACCAGATGGATCTGCTGCTCGACCTGCTCGGACCGTGGAGCGAGGTGCGTGCCATGGCCGGCCGGCTGGTGCACGACGTCGAGACCGAGGACGTGTCGACGGCCCTCGTCCGCTTCGCGAACGGTGCGATGGCGACCATCGTGAACAGCGTGCTGAGCCCCGACGAGGTCAGCCGCATCCGCATCGACTGCGAGCGCGCGACCGTGGAACTGACCCATCTGTACGGGCACCGCAACGACGACTGGCGCATCACGCCGGCCCGGGACGTGCCGGACACCGAGGCCAAGGCCTGGCAGGACTTCGGCGCGGACCTGCCCAGTTCGCATCTGGAGCAGCTGCGGGAGCTGGTGGCGAGCATGCGTGCGGGAGAGCGGCCGCGCAGCAGCGGCGCGGACGGGCGCACGAGCCTGGAGCTGATCGCCGCGCTGTACAAGTCGGCGTTCACGGACGCGACGGTTCGCGCCGGGGAGATAGGCCCCGGCGATCCCTTCTACGTCGCGATGCACGGGGGCGCGCCCGGCTGGGCGCCGGTCACGGCCGAGCGGGCGGCGCCGGGCGAGGAAGCCGTCGTATGACCGGGCTGCGTATCGTCCACGCGCACGGCGACCGCGTCACGGTGACCGAGTCGGCCACCGGCGTGGAGCTCCTCGCCTACGTCTACCGGCCGGAGGCCGCCTGGGAGGCGCCGAAGCCGTACGTCCATCCGCTGCGGACCCTCGCCGGTGACGTCGTCACCGACTACCGGCCCAACGACCACCGCTGGCACAAGGGACTGTCGCTGACGGCCTCGCACCTGTCCGGGGCCAATCTGTGGGGCGGCAACAGCTACGTCCACGGGCAGGGGTACCTGGAGCTCCCCGAGCGCGTCGGCTCGATGCGGCACGTCGCGTTCGACGAGGTCTCCTCGGACGGTGACCGGGTCGTCATCGCCGAGCGGCTGACCTGGCATCCGCACGACGGAGAGCTGTGGGCCGACGAGCGGCGCACGGTCGAGGTGCACGACGTCGAGCCGGAGTCCGGCTCATGGGCGCTGACCTGGACGAGCGCCGTGACGAACCGGCGCGCCGAGCCGCTGCGGTTCGGCAGCCCCACCACCGCCGGGCGCGGCATGGCCGGATACACGGGCCTGTTCTGGCGCGGCCCGCGGGCCTTCCAGGGCGGCCGGATCATCACCCCGGACGCCGAGGGCACCGGCCTGATGGGCGAACAGGCGCCCTGGCTGGCCTACTCCGGTGAGCACGACGGCACCGACGGCCACGCGACCCTCGTCTTCGCGCACGCCCCCGAGAACGACCACGCCGGCGACGACGGCGCCCACCCCGCCCACTGGTTCGTACGCAACGAGCCCTTCGCGGGCGTCGCCCCGTCCTGGGCGTTCCACGACGAGCTGGAACTGGCGCCCGGGGACACCCTCACCCGCCGCTACCGGGTCGTCGTGGCCGACGGGGCGTGGGAGCGGGAGGAGATCGTGAAGTACCTGGACTCACATCCCTGGCACTGATCGCGGCCCTCCGACGGGACGGCGGACCTCACGCTGCCGACGGTCCCGTCACCGTCCATCCGGGCGCCTGGGGGTGGGCCGACAGGTCCTCGTGGCGCACCGGGTCGCCGCAGGCCCGGCAGGTGACGACCGGGACCAGTTCGTTGCCGCAGATGTGCTCGATCACCATGGGGCGGTCGTCGTCCGTGCGGAGATGGCGGTCGCCCCACGCCATGAGGGTCATCAGGACCGGCTCCAACTCCAGCCCCGCCTGCGTCGGCCGGTACTCGAACCGCTGCGGGCGCTCGCTGTAGGCGCGCTTGGTGAGGATGCCGGCGTCGACGAGGCGGCGCAGCCGGGTGGCCAGGATGTCGCGCGGGGCGCCGATGTTGCGCACGAGCTGGTCGAAGCGGCCGTTGCCCAGGCACACCTCGCGCAGGACGAGCAGGGAGTACTTCTCGCCGACGAGCGCGAGGGCGTCGGCGATGGAACAGGGGCGCGGGTCTTTGGTGGCGGCCATGCCGCTCAGTTTAAGGGGTGGGTTCGACTTTCAAACCGGATGGGTTTGATTTCCCAACCCACGGGGTTATGGTGAGTTCGGATTTCCTACTCACTGGTAATCGGGAGGCCCGCACCATGCGTGACGCAGTCATCGTCGAAGCCGTACGCACCCCCATCGGGAAGGGCAAGCCGAACGGCTCCCTGGCGCACGTCCACCCCGTCGAGCTCCTCGCCCACACCCTGCGCACCCTCGTCGAACGCTCAGGCGTCGACCCGGCGCTGATCGACGACGTCATCGGCGGCACCGTCGACCAGGTCGGCGAGCAGGCCATGAACACCACCCGCTACGCCGCCCTGTCCGCGGGCTTCCCGGAGACCGTCCCGGCGACCACCGTGGACCGCCAGTGCGGCTCCTCCCAGCAGGCCGTGCACTTCGCCGCCCAGGGCGTCATCTCGGGCGCGTACGACCTGGTCGTCGCCTGTGGCGTCGAGTCGATGAGCCGGGTGCCGATGTGGTCGAACGTGCCGCCCGGCAAGGACCCCTTCGGTCCCGGGGTCGCCGAGCGCTATCCGGAGGGGCTCGTCCCGCAGGGGATCAGTGCCGAGCTCATCGCCGCCAAGTGGTCGATCACCCGCGAGCAGATGGACGAGTTCGCCGTCTCCTCGCACCGCAAGGCGGCGGCCGCCTGGGAGAAGGGCCTGTTCGACGCCGAGATCGCCCCGCTGGAGGGCCTCTCCCGCGACGAGTGCGTACGGCCGGGCAGCACCACCGAAATCCTCGCCGGGCTCAAGCCCGCCTACCACGACCCGGCCTTCGCCGAGCGCTTCCCGCAGATCGAGTGGAACGTGACCGCGGGCAACGCCAGCCCGATCAACGACGGCGCCTCCGCCGTCCTCATCACGTCCGGCGAGACCGCCGCCCGCCTCGGCCTGCGCCCCCTCGCCCGGCTGCACAGCTTCGCCGTCACCGGCTCCGACCCGGTCCTCATGCTCACCGGTGTGATCCCGGCGACGGAGAAGGTGCTGCGCCGGGCGGGCCTGTCCCTCGGCGACATCGACCTCTTCGAGGTCAACGAGGCCTTCTCCAGCGTCGTCCTGGCCTGGCGGCAGGAGACCGGGGCCGACCTCGACAAGGTCAACGTGCACGGCGGCGCGATAGCGATCGGCCACCCGCTCGGCGCCAGCGGCACCCGTCTGACGACGACCCTCGTGCACGCGATGCGCGAGCGCGGCGCACGCTATGCGCTGCAGACGATGTGCGAAGCGGGCGGCCTCGCCAACGCGATGATCCTGGAGACGGTGTAGCCGGAGGGAGGCAGAGGGTGGCGAAACGGTTCAGCGGTCGCGCAGATGGTGCCGCTTCCGCCACGCCACCACCACGCCCGCCAGCGCCGGTACGGCGATGCAGGCCAGCGCGATCAGGAAGGCGGGCGACGTCGGCGCGGAAGCACGGGCACCGGCGACGACGTAGGCGGCGGTGTTCGGGATCGATCCGAGCGCCGTCGCGAGCAGGAACGGGACGTAGCCCATCCGGGAGACGGCGGCGCAGTAGTTCGACGCCCAGAACGGCACACCGGGAAACAGCCGCACCGCCAGCATCGAACGGAAACCGTGCCTGCTGAGCTGGCCGTCCGCAGCCTTCAGCCACCGGCCGCGCAGCAGCGGACGCAGCGCCTCCTGGCCCAGCAGCCGGCCCAGCCCGAAGGCGATCCCGGCGCCCAGCACCGTGCCCGCCAGAGCCGCGCCGATGCCCCACTCGGTGCCGAAGAGCGCGCCCGCCGCAAGGTTGAGCAGCGGTCGCGGCACGAAGGCCACCGTGACCAGGCCGTACGCCACCGCGAACAGCACCACCGCGGCCGAGCCCTCGACCTGGGGCGGCCAGCCGTTCGTCAGGAGCTTCTGCGGCTCGAAGAGCAGCACGGACGACGCGGCCGCCGCGAGCAGGACCGCGAGCAGGGACAGCCGCGACCACGGCGAGAGCAGCGTTCTCGTGCAGCGCGCGGCGAATCCCGCGGGCACGGGTACGGGGACGGGGACCGTGAGCTCCGTGGCGGCGGCCCGGGGAGGAGCCGTGGCGGTGCCCCCAGAGCGGGTGGTGGCATCGTCGAGCATTCGGCGACAGTAACCGAGAAAGATGTGTGATCGCCGTATGGTTCGTCTCATGACCGTCACAGGTGCGGGAACAGCAGAAGTTCCGCGCAGTGTTCTGGCCGACACGGTCCTGGAGCGGCTCACCGCCACCTACTCGGCCGCCGCGGACCCGGAACGGGCCGTCGCCGCGCAGGCGTACATGAAGGACATCGCCCCGTTCCTCGGCATCCCCACACCCGAGCGCCGCGCCCTCTCCCGCACCGTCCTCCAGGGCACCCCCCGCCCCGACGAGACCGACTGCACCGCCGTCGCCCTGCGCTGCTGGCAGCTGCCCGAGCGCGAGTACCACTACTTCGCCGTCGACTATCTGCGCCGGCACGTGGGGCGCTGCTCGTCCGGCTTCCTCCCGGTGACCCGGCAGCTGATCACCACCGTCTCCTGGTGGGACACCGTCGACCTGCTCGCCGCCCACGTCGTCGGCGGACTCGTCGCCGCCGACCCGACCCTCAGCGCGGACATGGACGCCTGGATCGTCGACGACGACCTGTGGGTCGCCCGCACCGCCCTGCTCCACCAGCTGCGTTACAAGGAACACACCGACTCCCGGCGCCTCTTCGCCTACTGTCTGCGCCAGTCCGGGCACACCGACTTCTTCATCCGCAAGGCCATCGGCTGGGCCCTGCGCGAGTACGCCAAGACCGACCCGGACGGCGTACGGGACTTCCTGGCGCGGGAGCGGGGGAGGTTCGCGCCGCTGTCGGTGCGGGAGGCGCTGAAGAACGTCGGCGCCTGAAGTCCCGTACCGCGAAAACCATTCGACGCCGGGCAAAGCGTCGACGATGATCGACGTCATGTTCCGGCACGCCTTCCTCCTCGCAGCATCCGCAGTCGCGGATGCGCCGAAGGCTGCCGTTCCCGTCTTCCTGGCCGCTGTCGACGGCGCCCGAAGCTGACCCTCCCCGGACAGTCCGGCGGACCCCCGAGGGGGAGGGTCGGCAGGTCCTTGGGGTCCCCATCTCCCGCGCGGAGATCCTTTACGCAGAGACTTCGAGGTACAGCCATGTCCAAGACGGCATACGTGCGCACCAAACCGCATCTGAACATCGGCACGATGGGTCATGTCGACCACGGCAAGACCACGTTGACCGCCGCCATCACCAAGGTCCTCGCCGAGCGCGGCGCCGGCACCTTCGTGCCGTTCGACCGGATCGACCGGGCGCCGGAGGAGGCCGCGCGCGGCATCACCATCAACATCGCGCACGTCGAGTACGAGACCGACACCCGCCACTACGCGCACGTCGACATGCCCGGTCACGCCGACTACGTCAAGAACATGGTCACCGGGGCCGCGCAGCTCGACGGGGCGATCCTCGTCGTCTCCGCGCTCGACGGGATCATGCCGCAGACCGCCGAACACGTGCTGCTCGCGCGGCAGGTGGGCGTCGACCACATCGTCGTCGCCCTCAACAAGGCCGACGCGGGCGACGAGGAGCTCATCGACCTCGTCGAGCTGGAGGTCCGCGACCTGCTCACCGAGCACGGCTACGGCGGCGACGCCGCGCCCGTCGTACGGGTGTCGGGACTGAGGGCGCTGGAGGGCGACCCGAAGTGGACCGCGTCGGTCGAGGCGCTGCTGGACGCCGTGGACACGTACGTTCCGATGCCGGAGCGGTATGTGGACGCGCCGTTCCTGCTGCCCGTCGAGAACGTGCTCACCATCACCGGCCGGGGGACGGTCGTCACCGGGGCCGTGGAGCGGGGCACCGTGAAGGTGGGCGACCGGGTCGAAGTGCTCGGGGCCGGGCTGGAGACCGTTGTCACCGGCCTGGAGACGTTCGGCAAGCCGATGGACGAGGCGCAGGCCGGGGACAACGTGGCGCTGTTGCTGCGCGGGGTTCCGCGGGACGCCGTCCGGCGGGGGCATGTCGTGGTCGTGCCGGGCAGTGTGGTGCCTCGCCGTCGGTTCTCGGCGCAGGTGTATGTGCTCTCGGCTCGTGAGGGCGGGCGTACGACGCCGGTCGCCACGGGGTATCGGCCGCAGTTCTACATTCGTACGGCGGATGTGGTCGGGGACATCGACCTCGGTGAGGTGGGGGTCGCGCGGCCCGGGGAGACGGTCACGATGACCGTTGAGCTGGGACGTGAGGTGCCCTTGGAGCCGGGGCTCGGGTTCGCCATTCGTGAGGGTGGCAGGACCGTCGGAGCGGGGACCGTGACTGCCGTGGTGTGAGGGTGTTGCGGTTCGTGGGGGACTGCGGGTCCGGTTGTGGCTGGTCGCGCAGTTCCCCGCGCCCCTGTGGGGCGCGTCTCCGCGGGCGCCGGTCAGAAATTCCACCGGCACAATGGGACGGTGAGTGAGCCCATACCTGTGACCCGGTCCGTCGACTACGGCACCGCCAAGCTGATGCCGGATGTCGATCGCAGGCGGGCATGGCTGCTCACCGTCGACGGGGCGCCTCAGTCGTACGTCGACCTCGACGAACCGGAGTACCTGGAGTTCGAGTACGCGCGCCGCCTCGGGCATGTCCTGGACACCGTCGCCGAGCCCGGGCGGGCGCTGGACGTGCTGCATCTCGGGGGTGGGGCGCTCACCCTGCCCCGCTATCTGGCGGCCACCCGGCCCGGTTCGCGGCAGGACGTCGTCGAGGCCGACCGGGGGCTGCTGGAGCTGGTCGTGGAGCATCTGCCGGTTCCGGACGGGGCCGGCATCCAACTGCACGCCGGGGACGCGCGAGCCTGGCTGGAGTCGGCCCCGGACGACTCGGCCGACGTGCTCGTCGCCGATGTCTTCGGCGGTTCCCGGGTGCCCGCGCACCTGACGTCGGTGGGATACGCCCAGCAGGCCGAGCGGGTGCTGCGGCGAAGCGGCGTCTATCTGGCGAACCTCGCCGACGCCGCGCCCTTCGCCTTCCTGCGCTCCCAGCTCGCCACCTACGCCACGCTGTTCGAGGAACTGGTACTGATCGCCGAACCGGGCGTACTGCGCGGCCGCCGCTTCGGCAACGCCGTACTCGTCGCCGCGCACCGCCCCCTCGACACCGCCTCCCTCTCCCGGCTCACCGCCTCCGACGCCTTCCCGGCCCGCGTGGAACAGGGGCTCGCCCTACGGCAGTTCATCGCGGACGCGCCGCCGGTCCAGGACGACGACGCCGTACCGTCACCGGAGCCTCCCGACGGGGCTTTCAGCATCGGCTGAGTCGCGTCGGGTTCGGTGGTCGTCGGTTCGGCGCGGCGGTGTGGGTTTCGTGTGCGGGGTGCTGTCAGCCGGGCCCGCCGACGGGGCTTTCGGCTTCGGTTGAGTCGTGTCGGCTTCCGGCCGTCACCGGCTTCGTACGGCGCCGTAGGTTCCGTACGTCCGGTACGCACAGGACCGCCGCAGTGACGAGGACGACGACCACGGCGCAGCCCCAGAGGGCGGGTGTGCGGCCGAAGGCCGACTCAGCGGGGCCGGCCAGGGCGGTTGCCAGGGGGACCAGGGCGACCGAGCCGAACCAGTCGTACGCGGCGACCCGGGAGAGCTTGTCCTCCGGTATCTCCTGATGGAGTGCGGTCATCCAGGAGACACCGAAGACCTCCAGGGTCACGCCGGTCAGGAACATGACCGCGCACAGGGCGGTGACCGGTACCGGTACGGCGAGGGCCGCTGACGGGAGGGCCAGGGGGAAGACGCACAGGGTGCCGGCGAGGAGCAGGCGGCGTGGCTTCCAGCGGGTCATGAGCAGGGCGCCGGCGACCGTGCCCGCCCCGAAGAAACCCAGGGCCAGGCCCCAGGGACCCGCCCCGCCCAGGTGGTCCCGGGCGACGAGGGGGCCGTAGACCGCGTCGGCCGCCGCGACGACCGCGTTGGCGATCGAGAACTGGACGACGACGCCCCACAGCCACGGCCGCCCCGCGAACTCCCGCCAGCCCTCCCGTAGATCGGCGAGCATGCCGCCGCCCGGCGCGCGCGCCGGAATATGACTCACGTCGAGGAAGGCCCGCAGCGAGCCGGCGACCGCGAACGCCGCCGCGTCCGCCGCCAGCACCCAGCCGGGCCCGATCGCGGCCACCATGGCACCGCCGAGCGCGGCGCCGCCGACCGCCGCCCCCTGCATCGCCATCCGGAACACGGCGAACGCCCGGCTGGCCTGCTCCCCCTGGACCGACGACAGCAGCATCCCCTCGGCGGCCGGGCTGAAGAACGCCTGGCCTGTTCCGCCGAGGGCCGTCAGCAGCATCATCTGCCACAGCCGGGCCTCCCCGGTCAGGACGAGCACGGCGAAGGCGGCCTGCGAGAGGCAGTTGAGGGCGTTGGCCGCGACCATCACGCGGTGCCGTGGGAGGCGGTCCGCGACGGCGCCGCCGATCAGTAGGAAGAGCACCAGCGGCAGGGTGCGGGACGCGGCCACGAGCCCCACGTCACCGCCGTCACCGCCCGTCTCCAGCACCGCGAACGCCGCGGCGATCAGCGCACCGTGACTGCCGAGGTTGGTGACGAACGCGGAGGCGGTCAGCAGGCTGTAGTTGCGGCCCGCCCAGGAGGGACGGCGGGAAGGACGCAGGAGGTCGGCGGCGGGAGTCACCGGCCGACTATCGCCGCCCGGCTCTCGATTTGCCAAGTGAATTGCAGGTCACCCCGTCGATGCCGCATTCCGGACCGAGCGATACGACGCTCGTCACAGGGCCCTGCTCCTCGTCCCTACTCGTGGGTAACATGACCGCCATGAGCGCAGACCAGATGTCCATAGGCGAGATGCTCGCCGCCACCGTGCCGATGGCCCGGACCCTCAACCTCCAGTTCCTGGAGACCGCGCCGGACAAGGCCGTGGTGGCCCTGCCGGACCAGAGCGAGTACCACAACCACGTGGGCGGGCCGCACGCCGGCGCGATGTTCACGCTCGGCGAGTCCGCCAGTGGCGCGATCGTGCTGGCCGCGTTCGGCGACCAGCTCTCGCGCGCCGTGCCGCTCGCCGTCAGCGCCGAGATCTCCTACAAGAAGCTCGCCATGGGCGCCGTCACGGCCACCGCCACGCTGGGCCGCCCGGCCGCCGAGGTGGTCGCCCAGCTGGACGCTGGGGAGCGGCCCGAGTTTCCGGTGGCCATCGAGATCCAGCGCGCGGACGGGGCCGTCACCGGTGAGATGACCGTCGTCTGGACCCTGCGTCCGAACGGCTGAGCCGACCGTACCGAGCCGACCAAACCGAGGTGAGCAGGGGCCCATGCGGGGCCCCTGTGCCCGTTTCGTGCCGTGAGCGCTCAGGCGGCGAGCCGCTTCCGCCCGTTCCCGTTGTCCTCTAGCCCCGCCACGAACTCCCGCAGCCAGGCCACGAACTCCGGCCCCAGGTCCGCCCGGTCGCACGCCAGCCGCACCACCGTGCGCAGGTAGTCCGCCTTGTCCCCGGTGTCGTAACGCAGCCCGTCGAACACGACTCCGTGGACCGTTCCGCCCGCCGCGAGTTCGTGAAGGGTGTCGGTCAGCTGGATCTCGCCGCCGCGCCCGGGTGGGGTGCGGTCCAGGATGCCGAAGACGGCCGGGTCGAGGACGTAGCGGCCGATGACCGCGTAGTGGCTCGGCGCGTCCTCGCGCGACGGCTTCTCCACGAGGCCGGTGACCCGGACGACGCCGTCTTCGTTCGACGCCTCGACGGCCGCGCAGCCATAGAGGTGGATCTGCTCCGGCGGGACCTCCATCAGGGCGATCACGGTGCCCTCGTGGCGGTCGCGGACCTCCAGCATCCGGCTGAGCAGGGTCTCGCGCGGGTCGATGAGGTCGTCACCCAGGAGGACGGCGAACGGCTGGTCGCCGACGTGATGGCGGGCGCACAGCACCGCGTGGCCGAGGCCGAGCGGGTCGCCCTGGCGGATGTGGTGGATGTCGGCGAGCCGGGCCGGGTCCCGCACCGCGTCCAGCCGCACGGAGTCGCCCTTGGCCGCCAGTGCCTGCTCCAGCTCGAAGGCATGGTCGAAGTGGTCCTCGATGGCCCGCTTGTGCCGGCCGGTGATCATCAGTACGTCGTCGAGACCGGCCGCGGCGGCCTCCTCCACGACGTACTGGATGGCCGGCTTGTCGACGACCGGCAGCATCTCCTTGGGTGTCGCTTTCGTCGCGGGCAGGAAGCGGGTGCCGAGGCCCGCGGCCGGGACGACCGCCTTGCGGACGGTGCGGACCGTGCGGGCGCCTTCGGGGGTGGAATCCGATGGGTGTGTCGTGTGGGGGACGATCATGCGGCTCATGGTGGAGCACGGGGATGAGAGGACGCCGAGAGAAACCTCGGAGCCTGCTGTGCGACATGCGGAGTTGAAGATTCCGTGGACCAACCGTCTTTGCCTGCACACAACTTGGCGCTTGCCTCGACGACACTTTCGAATGCCGGTACGGATACCGCCGGTAACTTTTCTGAATTCCTCGCTTTTTGAACGTCGGTCACTCGAACTTCTTGTTTCCTGTGCGTCGCTTGTGCGAAAGTGAGCGACCCGATAGCCGGTCCACATCCGACGCGGCCTAGGTATGCACCAATCAAGCACCCTGCTTTCCGAAGGACGCGCATTCCGCTTGCCGTCCTGCGGCTGGGAAGGAAATGGTTCAGTGCAATCCCCTTACCCCCCACGACCGCCGTACCCGCCACGGCCCGGGGTGAGCCCCGGAGAGTCCGACCGCGATCTCGTCGCGAGCCTGGGCAAAGCCGACGCGAACGCCCGTGCCCTCGCCCTGCTGATGGCCCGCCACTGGCGTGCCACCTACGACTACGCCGCCATCTGCCTGGTCTCCACGGAGAGTTCGGCCGCCATGGTGGCCGCCGCCGCATTCCATCGCGTGCTCGGCCGGCCCGCCGGCGGTGCGCTGCGCCCCCAACTCCTCGCCGCAGTACGGGATCTGGTGAAGGAGTGGGCGGCCGACGACGGTATTTCCGCCCTGCTGCCGGAACTCGGCAAACCGACCGGAGGGCGTGGACTGAGGGCCGCGCGGTCCGTGACGCCCGAAAGACGGCAAATCGCCGAGCGCGCATTCCGGGCGCTGCCGGGAGCCTCGCAATGTCTCCTCTGGCATGCCGAGGTCGAGGCCGAACCGATAACCATACCCGCTGGTCTGCTGGGGGTGGATGCGACCACCGCTTCGGCGGCGCTGGAAGGCGCTCGCGAGCAATTCCGCACGGGCTGTGTCCGCGCCCACCGCGAACTCGCGCCCACCCGCGAATGCCGCTACTACAACCGCCTCCTCGACGTCCCCATTCGCCGGGGCGGCGCCCTGCTCCCCGATGTCCAGCAGCATCTGTCGTCATGCCGCTACTGCCGTCACGCCGCCGAGCAGCTCAGCCATTTCGAGAGTGGCCTGGAAGTGCTGCTCGCCGAAACCGTGCTCGGCTGGGGCGCCCGGCGCTATCTCGACTCCCGGCCCGGCCGGGGCGGCTCGGGCTCGACGGCGTGCGACCGTCGGCGACGCGGCGGACGGCACCGCCCCGAGCGGCTCGACCTGCCACGCGGACGTGCCAAGGCCGTCGCCGTGGGGGTCGGAGTGAGCGCCCTCGCCCTGCTCGTCACCGTCCTCACCGCCAAGGGCTGGACCGAGGAGAACGGCGTCCCCGACGCGCACGCCACCTGGGGCGTGCCCAGCGGCAGGACCGTACACCCGGGCACGGTGCCCCCGCCCCCCTCCGGCGGATCACCGTCGGCCGCCTCGGCCGAGGAGCCTGTCGAGCTCGCCCAGGGCAGGCTCCGCAACCTCGACCGCGGCCTGTGCCTGGACCTGCGCGACGGTGAGATCCGCGCCGGCGTCCGGGCCGAACTGGCGCAGTGCTCGTCCGCCGTGTCCCAGCAGTGGTCGTACCGGGACAACGGCCTGCTGCGCAGCGCAGCCGACCCCACGCTCTGCCTCGACTCCGACGCCGACGAGCGCACCGTCGTCGTGGCGAACTGCCTCGCGCACGCCGGCGAGGTGCGCTACGACCTCACCGTCCATGGCGAACTCCTGCCGCGCGGGTCCGAAAGCCTCGCGGTCGCGTCCGGCAAGGACACGAGCGTGGTGGTCGATGAGCGGGACGGATCACAGGCGCAGCGCTGGATGCTCGACGGCGGGCCGGCGGACGTGCCGGAGACGAGACCACAGAAGGAGCTCCAGGAGAAGGCACCGCACGGGGAGCAGCCGCCCGAGGGCAAGGGTGCCGTGCCCGCGGTACCGGAGCGAGGGACACCGGACGACGACGTCTCCGAACCTCCGCAGACCGAGCCGGCCGTGCCGCAGGAGGACCCGCAGCCGCAGTACGAGACGCGGTACGTCCAGCACGAATCCGATTCCGACTCCGGCTCCCACTCGGGTGCCGAAGCCGAACCCAACGCCCCCGTCGATGCCGCGGTGGCCCTCCCGGCCGAGCTGCCGGCCACCGCCTCCAGGGTCGTCGTAGGCACCGCCAAGGCGATGCTCGGCGCCGCCCACCCCTAGCCAGGGCGTTGCCCGACTGGTGAGGGGCGCCCCGACAGAGCCATCCGCCGGGGCGCCCTCACCCCGTTCGACCTCTGACGGCATTCAGCCGTTTCTCGTTCACCTCATTGACACGAGTCACTGACGTTCATAGTTTTCCCGCCGCGCCACTGGTGTCCCATGCTCACGAACGCGGAGGTGGACCCGTGAAACGTCGTATGTCCGTCGCACTGCTGGCCCTGGCGGCCGCGCTCCTCGCCCCCGTCCCCGCGCAGGCCGCCGACGACCCGGTCGTCCGCACCACCGCGGGCTGGGTACGAGGTGAAACCACCGCCGAGGGACACCAGTTCCTCGGCATCCCCTACGCCGAGCCACCCGTCGGAGAGCTCCGTTTCAAGGAGCCGCGCCCCGCCCGGCCCTGGCAAGGAGTCCGTGAGGCGAGGGACTTCGGCAACAAGTGTGTGCAGGGAGCTAGTTGGGACCCCGGCTATGAGCAGCCGAGCCACACCGAGGACTGCCTCGACCTCAATGTGTACGCCCCCGAGGGCGCCGCCCGACGCGCGGTCCTGGTCTGGCTGCACGGCGGGGGGCTCACCGCCGGGGCCGGGCAGGACATCGTTCCCGACACCTTCGCGAGGCGGACCGGCACCGTCGTCGTGACCGTCAACTACCGACTCGGCGCGATGGGCTTCCTCGCCACGGCCGCGCTCGACGGCGAGGCGCGCGACGGGGTCTCCGGCAACTTCGGCATGCTCGACCAGCAGGCCGCCCTGCGCTGGGTGCGGGCCAACATCGGCCGCTTCGGCGGCGACCCGGGCCGCGTGACCGTCGCGGGCGAATCCGCGGGCGGCCGCTCGGTCTGCACCCAGCTGGCCTCGCCGACAGCGAAGGGGCTGTTCCGGGCCGGGATCATCCAGAGCGGGGCGTACGGCGACTGCGGTGCCCGTGCGCACGAGACAGCGGTGTCCCAGGGCGCCGCCTTCGCCAAGCAGCTCGGCTGCGCCGACCTGGCCTGTCTGCGCGCCAAGCCGGCCGCCGAGATCCTGGCCGCGCAGAACGGCTTCGACTGGGCGCCGGTGGCCGGTGGAGCCTTCCTTCCCCGGCAGCCGAAGGACGCGTTCGAACGCGGGGCCGCGGCCGGGGTGCCGGTCATGAACGGGGCCAACCAGGACGAGGGCCGGCTGTTCGCCTTCGGCCGGTTCGACGGGAACGGCACCCCGCTCACAGCCGACCAGTACCCGACGGTCATGCGGAGGGACTTCGGCGACGAGGTGCTCGCGCGCTACCCCCTCCCGTCCTACCCGTCGCCGACCATGGCGTACGCCACCGCCCAGGGCGACCAGCTCTTCGCCTGCCCGGCCCTCCGCCTCGACGGCACGCTCGCCGGACGCGGCAAGGTCTACGCGTACGAGTTCGCCGACCGCACCTCGCCGCCCTTCGCCTCCCTGCGCGACCTGGGGACGGACTTCGACTTCGGTGCGACCCACGTCAACGAGCTCCAGTACCTCTTCAAGCACTTCGGCCTGAAGTCCCCCCTGAACGCCGAGCAGCGGACGCTGTCCCGGCAGATGGTCCAGTACTGGGGCTCCTTCGTCCGGGACGGGGTGCCCCATGCCGCCGGACAGCCCGCGATGCCCGCCCGGCCCGGGACGGTACTGACCCTGCGCACCGCGTCCGCCCACGGAAATGTGCTGAGCACCACTGCGCACCGTGAGCATCAGTGCAACCTGTGGGACACCGAGACCGTCAATCAGAACGGGTAGGCTTCCCCGGCGCACGCTCGCAGCCGAGCGTGCGCCGGGAACACAGGGTGCAGGACAGTGAGAGGAAGCGGCGTTGCACGTCCAGGAATGGCTCGAAACGGTGCCCCCGCTCGCCATCTATCTGCTGGTCGGCGTGGTCATCGGGCTGGAGAGCCTGGGGATTCCGCTGCCCGGCGAGATCATCCTGGTCTCCTCGGCGCTGCTCGCCTCACAGCACGGTGACATCGACCCCTTCGTGCTGGGTGCCTGCGCCAGCGCGGGCGCGATCATCGGCGACTCGATCGGCTACGCCATCGGCCGCAAGGGCGGCCGCCCCCTGCTGGCCTGGCTGGGCAAGAAATTCCCCAAGCACTTCAGCGAGGGCCACATCGCCACCGCCGAGCGGTCCTTCCAGAAGTGGGGCATGTGGGCCGTCTTCTTCGGCCGCTTCGTCGCCCTCCTGCGCATCTTCGCCGGCCCCCTCGCGGGCGTCCTGCGGATGCCGTACTGGAAGTTCCTGATCGCCAACGTCTTCGGCGGCATCCTCTGGGCGGGCGGCACGACCGCGGTCATCTACTACGTGGGCGTGGTCGCCGAGTCCTGGCTGAAGCGCTTCTCCTGGCTGGGCCTCGTCGCAGCGGTCCTGATCGGCCTGACGTCGATGCTGATCATCAAGCGCAAGGCGAAGAAGGTTCAGACGGCACACCAGGAGCCAGAACCCGTACCCGCGGGCGACTGAAACGCCCCTCTGCCTTCAGGGGCGCGGGGAACCGCGCGACCAGCCACACGCAACCCGCACCCCGCATACCACCGCTACGCCCCGTGCTCTCCCCGGTGCGCCTTGGCCAACTCGGCATAGAGAGTTCCATTGAGCGTGACGCCCTCACGCTCTTCGGCACTGAGCTCCCGCTTCACCTTCGCCGGCACCCCCGCCACCAGCGACCCAGGCGGCACCTGCATCCCCTGCGGCACCAGCGCCTGCGCGGCGACCAAGGACCCGGCCCCGATCACCGCACCGTTCAGCACGGTCGCCCCCATCCCGATCAGACAGTCGTCCCCGACGGTCGCCCCGTGCACGACGGCGTTGTGCCCCACCGACACCCGCTCCCCGATGCTCACCGGAAACCCGGGATCGGCATGCAGCGTGCAGTTGTCCTGGACGTTGGACCGCGCACCGACGGAGATCCGCTCCACGTCCCCCCGCACCACCGCCCCGTACCAGACGCTCGCACCCGCCCCCAGCGTCACGTCCCCGATCACCACGGACGTGGGCGCCACGAAAGCCTCCCCGTCGATCTTCGGCTCCCTCCCGCCGATGCCCTTGATCAGAGGCTTGTGCGTCATCACCGTCTCCTGTCGTCCGAGGTACACCGGAACGCTACCGGCACCCGGTAGGGCGAAGATCACAGCCCCTCGACCTCATAAGGGCGCCGCACGCTCAGTACGGTGACCCCGTGCCCAAGCGCAAGAACACGTTCTCATCCTGGCGACGCCGGCTGGCGCAGCGCGCCGTCCACGCGGGCTGGGCCTGGGTGCAGCGCACGGGTTCGGTGACGGCCGACAGCCCGGGCCGCTTCCGTTTCGGCTCGATCGGCGAAGCCACCCGGCTGGCCTTCCCGCTCGGCACCGTCTTCGGCGAACCCTGGATCCACCTCGGCTCGCACTGCATCGTCGGCGAGCAGGTGACGCTGACGGCCGGACTCATGCCCGACCTCGACCTCGGCCCGGAGCCGATCCTGCGCATAGGAGACGGGGTCGTGCTGGGCCGCGGCAGCCATGTCATCGCCGACACGACGGTCACCATCGGCAGCGACTGCTACTTCGGGCCGTACGTCTATGTGACGTCCACGAACCACTCGTACGACGACCCGCACGAGCCCATCGGCAAGCAATGGCCACGGATGGAGCCGGTCGAGATCGGCCCCGGGTGCTGGATCGGCACCGGGGCCGTGATCCTGCCGGGCGCGCGGATCGGGCGGAACGTCGTGGTGGCGGCAGGAGCGGTGGTCCGGGGCACGGTGCCCGACCACGCGGTCGTGGCGGGGGCACCCGCCCGGGTCGTACGGCGCTGGACGGCCGACGAGGGCTGGCAACCGCCGCTCAGGACGCCCGCGCCGGTGCCCATACCCGACGGGATCACCCCGGACCAGCTCCAGGCGCTGGCCGAGCTGGACGAGGAGACGGTGGCGAAGCTGGCGGAGCTGGACGAGAAGGCGGCCGCCGACCTCGCCGAACTGGAAGTGGAGTCCTGAGTCAGCCGGTCGCCAGCAGCAGCGTGCCCAGCAGCGCGAGCCCCGCGCCCGCCGCCTGCACCGCCTGCAGCCGTTCCCGCAGGAAGCCCCGCGCGGCCAGAGCGGTCACCACCGGGTAGAGCGACGCGAGTACGGCGGCCACCGTGACCGGGCCGTGCTGGGCGGCGACCACATAGGTGCCGTTCGCCGCGACGTCGGCCAGCCCGACGAAGGCGAGCGCCGGCAGCGAGCGCCAGGGGAAGGTGCCGTCCGGCAGGGCGGTGCCGCCGCGCCGCACCGAGGCGTACAGCGCGAGACCGCCGGCCAGCACGTTGACCACACGCTGTACGAAGAGCGCCAGGAACAGGCCGGTGAGGGTGGACGACGCCTCCGCGATCAGCGCGAACACCGTGCCGAACCCGAAGGCCGCCACCAGGGTCAGTGATGGCCTGCCGCTGCACGGGTGCGCCCCGCAGCTGCGGTCCGCCCGCGAGGACGACGCCCAGCACGGCGACGGCGATACCCGCGACCTGCACAAGGCCGGGCCGCTCGCCCAGGAAGAGCCCCACGCCGACGGGGACGGCGACGCCCACGGTGCCGAGCGGGGAGACCACGCCCATGGGGCCCAGCGCGAGCGCCTTGTAGAAGCAGAGCAGGGCGACCGGGCCGACCACGCCGGCGGCGACCGCGAACCACAGTTGCGGTCCGGCCTCGCTCCAGCCGCCCGTGGCCACCACGATCGCGCCGAGTACGGCCGCCGCGATGGCCTGCGAGACGACGACCACCGTGAGCGCCGGCGTGCGTCGGGTCAGCAGTCCGCCGCCGAAGTCGGCCAGCCCCCACAGCAGGCTGGTGGCCAGGGCGAAGAGTGCTGTCACGGGGTGCCTCGCAGTACAGTTCGGTGCACGATGGGGTGCACCTCACGGTAGTGCAGCTAAGTGAACCCTGTCATCCAGAATATTGGACTCCGCAAGGACGGAATGTGTCGGACCTCGACCTGTTGACCCAGTCCCTGGCGCGCAACGTCAAGCGCTGGCGCACCGAGCGCGGCTTCACCCTGGACACGCTCGCCGCGCGTGCCGGGGTCAGCCGCGGCATGCTCATCCAGATCGAGCAGGCCCGCACGAACCCGAGCCTCGGCACCGTCGTCAAGATCGGCGACGCGCTCGGCGTCAGCATCACGACCCTCCTCGACTACGAGCAGGGTCCCAAGGTGCGCGTCGTCCCGCCCGAGCAGGTGGTCCGGCTGTGGCACACGGACGCGGGCAGCTACAGCAAGCTCCTCGCGGGCACGGAGGCACCCGGCCCGCTGGAGATGTGGGGCTGGAAGCTGATGCCGGGCGAGAGCAGCGGATCCGACCCGCACCCCGTCGGCACCGTCGAGATCGCCCACGTCACGGCCGGCGAACTGACCCTGACCGTCGAGGGCGTGGAGTACCGCGTTCCGTCCGGCTCCAGCGTCACCTTCGAGGCCAACGCCCCGCACACCTACGCCAATGAGGGCGACGTCCCGATGGAGATGACCCTGACGGTTTCGGTGCCGCTCGCGCACTGAGATGCCCGGGTCGCGGTCCCGGCCGTCCTGTTAGCGTGCGCTCATGGACGCACCCATCGGGCGCTTCGACCACGCCACCCCCGCCCCGGACTGCCTCGACGAACTCACCCGCCCGGTCGCCGACGCCGTACGCGGCTGGCGCGGCAGCGTCCCCGCCGAGCAGATCGTCTACGTCGAGACCGATCCGCGGTGGGCCGACACCGCGGTCTTCGTCGAGAACTACGGACAGGAACTGCTCGAACAGTCCGCGAACTGCGTGGTCGTCGCCGGCAGGCGCGGCGGCGAGACCACGCTCGCCGCGTGCATCGTGCTCTCCACCACCCGGGTCGACGTGAACGGCGTCGTGCGCCGCCAACTCGGCGCCCGCAAGGCGTCCTTCGCCTCGATGGACACGGCGACCGGCGAGACCGGCATGGAGTACGGCGGCATCACCCCGATCGGACTGCCCGACGGCTGGCCGGTGCTGGTGGACTCGGCCGTCGTCGACCTGCCGTACGTGCTGGTCGGCAGCGGACGCAGGCGCGGCAAGCTGCTGGTGCCGGGGAAGGCGTTCGCGGAACTGCCGGGGGCCGTCGTGCTGGAGGGGCTGGGCGTCGCCTGAGCCTGTTCAGGCCGTGGCGTGGTGGGCCAGGGCGAGATGCGGATCCGCCTCGCCGGGTACCGGTGCCGGATCGGCGTGCACCAGCGCCGCGGTGAGCCGGGGGACCGCGTGCAGCAGGGCGTGTTCGGCGTCGACGGCGATGGCGTGCGCCTGCCGTACCGTCGCCTCCCCGTCCACCACGACCGCCACCTCGGCGCGCAGCCGGTGACCGATCCAACGCATCCGCAGCTCGCCCACCTCACGCACCCCCGCGACCTCCCGGAGCGCCCGCTCGGCCCGGTCCACGAGGGCCGGATCCACGGCGTCCAGCACGCGTCGGAACACCTCGCGCGCCGCGTCCCGCAGCACCAGCGCGATGGCCGCCGTGATCGCCAACCCCACGATCGGGTCCGCCAGTTGCCACCCGAGCGCCGCCCCGCCGGCGCTCAACAGCACGGCCAGTGAGGTGAATCCGTCCGTACGGGCGTGCAGGCCGTCCGCGACGAGTGCGGCCGAGCCGATCGCACGGCCGACCCGGATCCGGTACCGGGCCACCCACTCGTTGCCCGCGAACCCGACCAGCGCGGCCACGGCCACGGCCGGGATCTGCTGCACGGGGCGCGGGTCCAGGAGCCGGTCGAGGGCCGTCCACGCCGCGAAGGCCGCGGACGCGGCGATCGTCAGCACGATGACGATGCCCGCGAGGTCCTCGGCTCGTCCGTAGCCATAGGTGAAGCGCCGTGTCGCGGCGCGCCTGCCCAGCACGAAAGCGATCCCCAGCGGTACTGCGGTCAGCGCGTCGGCGGTGTTGTGCACCGTGTCGCCGAGCAACGCCACCGACCCGGAGGCGACCACCACGACCGCCTGCGCGAGCGCCGTCAGGCCGAGCACGGCCAGGGAGACCCACAGGGCGCGCATGCCACGGGCCGAGGACTCCAGGGCGGAGTCGAGCTTGTCGGCGGTTTCGTGGGAGTGGGGTTTGAGGAGGTGGGAGAGGCGGTGGCGGAGGCCGGTGGGGGCGTGGGAGTGAGGGTGCGGATGCCGGTGCGGATGGGGATCGGGGTGGGGGTGGGGGTGGTCGTGGGCGTGACGGTGCCCGTGCCCGTGGTGGTGCGCGTGCTCGTGCCGGTCGCTCACGGTGGTCCCCTTCCGGTGCGCGGGAGTGGACGCGTGCCGCCCACGACGCCATTATGTGCGTATGAGCGCACGCATGCACCTATCAGCTGCCAACGATGCGCACCCGCGCACCCCGGGCGAGGAACAGTTCGCGCTCGCCGCCGAGGTCCTCGCCCTGCTCGGCGACCGCACCCGGCTCACGCTGCTGCATGCCCTCACGGCGGGGGAGGCCGACGTCACGACGCTCACGGAGGCATGCGGCGCGGCCCGTCCCGCCGTCAGCCAGCATCTGGCCCGACTGCGTCTCGCGGGTCTGGTGACCACCCGGAAAGAGGGCCGCCGGGTGGTCTACGCCCTGCGCGACGGCCATCTGCGCCGGCTGGTCGACGAGGCGCTGAACGTGGCGGACCACCGGCTCAGCGACCGGCCCCTGCACGACTGACCTGGCTCAGTACTCGGCATTCTTGCCCAGGTACTGCTCCGCGAAGGCCAGCGCGGCCGTCGGTGAGCCGAAGATACGGCGGAGCCGGGCGAGGGTGGTGCCCGCGCGGTACGGGTCACCCGAGGACGTGCCGTGGTAGACCTCGGACAGCCAGTGGGAGAACTCCTGGTAGTCCCACACCCGGCCCAGACAGGCCGCCGAGTAGCCGTCCAGACCGGTGTCGTCCCCCTTCGTGAGGTGGGCGACGAGTCCGTCGCCGAGCTGGAAGGCGTCGTGCAGGGCGAGGTTCATGCCCTTGGCGGCGATGGGGGCGGTGAGATGGGCGGCGTCACCGGCCAGGAAGAGACGGCCGAACACCATGGGCTCGACGACGTAGTTGTGCATGTCGAGGACGCGCTTCTCGATCAGCCGGCCCTCCGTCAACGGTGGCACGCCGTTGGCCCCGAGCCGCTGCTGCAGCTCCGTCCAGACCCTGTCCCGCGACCAGTTCTCCGGGTCGTCGCCGGGCGGGCACTCCAGGTAGTAGCGGGTCACGTCGGCGCTGCGCGGCATGTGCCCGGCGAACCCGTTCGGATGCATGCCGAACAGGACGCAGTCGGAGGACGGCGGCGCCTCCGCCAGCAGCGCCAGCCAGCCGATGCCGTAGTCACTGCGGGAGATGTGGGCGCGGTCGGCGGGCAGCGCGGTGCGTGTCACCCCGCGCGCCCCGTCGCAGCCGGCGACGAAGTCGCAGTGCACGACCTCCCGTCGACCCGTCTCCGGGCAGGTGTACGAGACCGAGGGACGGCCGGTGTCGAGGTCGTGCAGCTCCACGTCACGCACGCCGAAACGTATGGCCCCGCCGCGCACGTCCGCGTACTCCCGCACCAGGTCCGTCACCAGCAACTGCTGCGGATAGACCCAGTGATGAACGCCCGTGAGCTGCGCGTACTCGAACCGGTACCGCTCACCGGCGAACCGGAACTCGCACTCCGTGTGCCGCTGCGCCCGCTCCAGCAAGGTGTCCGCGAGGCCCCGCCGCTGAAGTCCGCGTACGGCCCACTCCTCCAGCACCCCGGCCCGCGGCCGCTGCTCGATGAAGTGCCGGGTCTCGGTCTCCAGGACCAGGCAGTCGACGGAGGCCGCCCGCAGGATGTTGCCGACGGTGAGGCCGGCCGGGCCGGCGCCCACGACTACGACCGGAAAGCGCTGCGAGGAGCCGGAGTTGGGGTGGGGGGAGGTGGAGGTGGAGGTCACCCGAGCATTATGGGGCGGCCGATGCGGGGAGGGGAGGGCTCCGGCTCGGGGGCCGGCCTAGCCGAGGCGCGGTATCTCGATCGCCGGGCAGCGGTCCATCACCATCTCCAGACCGGCCGCGCGGGCGCGGTCGTACGCCGCCTCGTCGATGACGCCCAGCTGGAACCAGACCGCCTTGGCGCCCTTGGCGACCGCCTCGTCGACGACCGGGCCGGCGAGGTCGCTGTTCACGAAGACGTCGACCACGTCCACGTCGAAGGGGATGTCCGCCAGGGAGGCGTAGCCCTGCTCGCCGTGGACCGTCTCCGCCTTCGGGTGGACCGGCACGACGCGCTTGCCGTAGCGCTGGAGCACCTCGGCGACTCCGTACGCCGCCCGCCGCTGGTTCGACGACAGGCCCACGACGGCCCAGGTGTCGCCCAGTTCGGTGAGGATCCTGCGGACCGCTGCCTCGTCGCCGTACACCCTCGGCCTCCCAGTGCTCGCCTCGGGCAGCTGCCGTCCAGCCGCCCCCATGACCCACAACGGCCGACGACCTCCGAGGATTCCCGCACGGGTTCCGGCGCGGGCATGGACGATCGGCGGACCCTCGGCGGCAGCCCCGGCACCCGCCACGCTGACCGGAATGCGGGCCGGATGGCTGCGGAAGGCCGCGCGTACGCCTACGCTCGCTCCGTGCTGCGCATCATCGACGCCCGAACCGGCGACCCCGTCGACGCCGCGCCCGCCCGCCGGGGCCTGACCCGCATCGAGGCGCATCCCGAAGGCTTCGACGTCACCGCCCTGAGGGTGCTGCTCGTCGCCGATCTCCTGGTCCGCGCGCTGGAGCTCGGCGGTACGCCGGTCTGGGCGCTCCTGAACGAGCAGCGGCAGCAGGCGGAGCTCCGGGCCGGCGCCGCGGCGCTGGGCATCCGGCCCTTCGAGGAGGGCCGGGACGCCGCGTCGGGGCTGGGCGAGGCACAGGTCCTCCACGTCGTGCGCGAGGGCGGCGCCGAACCCGACGGGGTACGGGTCGCCGTCGCGCCCGTGCACTCGCAGGCGCCGCCGCAGGAGGCCGACCCCGCCGCCCTGCGCCTCGCGCTGCTCTCCGGGCGCAGAAGCGTGCCCGTACGGCTCGACGGGGCCGCGCTCGCCGAGGCCCACGACACCCTCGTCCGCTGGCGTCGTGCCGTCGCCGGCTGGGCGCAGCGGCCGTCACGGCCCATCCCCGACGAGGTGCGGGCGGAACTCCGCACCGCCTGGGAGGACGACCTCGACGTACCCGGGGTCCTCGGCGTCCTGCGCTGGGTGGAGAGCGCGCCGGACCTGCCGGACGGCGCCCGTTTCGAGACGTACGCCTACGCCGACCGGCTGCTCGGCCTCGACCTCGCCCGCGACCTGGGAACCCCGGCGTGAACGCGCGCGCGAGTGCGGGCCCGCTGCGCCGCCTCGTCGTCCTGCGGCACGCCAAGTCCGCCTGGCCGGACGGCGTCGCCGACCACCGACGTCCGCTCGCCTCGCGCGGCCACCGGGACGCCCCGGTCGTGGGCCGGATGCTCGCCGAGAACGACTGCCTGCCGGATCTCGCCCTGTGCTCGACGGCCGTACGCGCGCGTGAGACCTGGGAACTGGCCGCCGCCCAGTGGGGCACCCCGCCGCCCGTGCGTCATGAGCCCCGGCTCTACGCGGCCGACGTGTCCGAGCTGCTGGCGGTCGTGCACGAGGTGCCCGCCGCCGTCCGGACGCTGCTCCTCGTCGGGCACAACCCCGGCCTGGAGGAACTCGTGCTCGAACTCGCCGGGGACAGCCTCGACGACGCGCTGGACGAGGTCCGCACCAAGTTCCCGACCTCGGCGATCGCCGTACTGGCCTGGCACGGCACGTCCTGGCGGGACCTCGCACCCGGCACGGCGCTGCTGACGGGCGTGATGGTGGCGCGGGGCCGGAAGAAGTGAGCGGACCGGCGTCCCCGGCACCTCGGCATAGGCTGGCCCGATGCAGTACGAGTACCGCACAGTCGCCCACGCGGGCGTGCACGAGACCGAGGTCAACCGCTCACGCTTCATCTGTGCGCTCGCCCCGGCGGCCGGCGAACAGGAGGCCCAGGACTTCGTCGCGGCCATCCGCAAGGAGCACGCGGACGCCACCCACAACTGCTGGGCCTACGTCATCGGCGCCGACGCGGCGATCCAGAAGGCCAGCGACGACGGCGAACCGGGCGGCACGGCAGGCGTCCCCATGCTCCAGATGCTGCTGCGCCGCGACATGCGCTACGTCGTCGCCGTCGTCACCCGCTATTACGGCGGCGTCAAGCTGGGCGCGGGCGGGCTCATCCGGGCCTACGGCGGGGCGGTCGGCGAGGCACTGGACGCCCTCGGCACCCTCACCCGCCGACGCTTCCGACTGGCCACGGTGACCGTCGACCACCAGCGCGCCGGCAAGGTGGAGAACGACCTGCGGTCGACCGGGCGCGAGGTGCGCGACGTGCGGTACGGCGAGGCGGTCACCATCGAGATCGGCCTGCCGGACGCCGAGGTGGAGGCGTTCCGGGCCTGGCTCGCGGACGCGACGGCGGGGTCGGCGGGGTTCGAGCTCGGGGGAGAGGCGTACGGGGACGCGTGACTGAGGCGGTCCGGTCGGCCCGCACGCGGGCGAAGGGAAGCCGGGAAAACGATGGTGGACCGAAGCCCGTGATGGTCCAGGTGCCGGCAGGCGCTAGCGTGGTCGGTGCGAAAGCGAGGACCGTGGCGGTTCGGTACCGGTTCGGTACCGGGTCCAGGGGTGAAGTAGGGGGAAGCGTGCGGGTCGGAGCGGCGTCTTGAGAATTCTGCACACCTCCGACTGGCATCTGGGCCGGGCGTTCCACCGGGTGAACATGCTCGGCGCCCAGACCGGGTTCATCGGCCACCTGGTCACGACCGTGCGGGAGCGCGGCGTGGACGCCGTCGTCGTGTCGGGGGACGTGTACGACCGGGCGGTGCCGCCGCTCGCCGCGGTCGAGCTGTTCGACGACGCCCTGCACCGGCTCGCCGACGTCGGTGTGCCCACGGTGATGATCTCCGGGAACCACGACTCGGCGCGCCGACTCGGCGTCGGAGCCGGGCTGATCGGCCGTGCGGGCATCCATCTGCGGACCGAGGCCGCGGCGTGCGGTACCCCGGTCGTGCTGCGGGACGACTTCGGTGACGTGGCCTTCTACGGGCTGCCCTATCTGGAACCCGCCCTGGTGAAGGACGAGTTCGGGGTCGAGAAGGCCGGGCACGAGGCCGTGCTCGCCGCGGCCATGGAGCGGGTACGCGCCGACCTCGCCGCACGCGCGCGTGGCACGCGGTCGGTCGTTCTCGCGCACGCCTTCGTCACCGGAGGCGAGGCCAGCGACAGCGAGCGGGACATCACCGTCGGCGGGGTGGCCGCGGTGCCCTCCGGGGTCTTCGACGGCGTCGACTACGTGGCGCTGGGCCATCTGCACGGCTGCCAGACCATCACCGAGCGTGTCCGCTACTCGGGCTCGCCCCTGCCGTACTCCTTCTCGGAGGCCGACCACCGCAAGACCATGTGGCTCGTCGACCTGGACGCCGACGGCGCGGTCACCGCCGAGCGCGTCGACTGCCCGGTGCCGCGCGCGCTCGCCCGGATCCGGGGGACGCTGGAGGAACTGCTCGCCGACCCGGGGCTCGCCCGCCACGAGGAGGCGTGGGTCGAGGCCACGCTCACGGACCCGGTGCGCCCGGCCGACCCGATGGCCCGTCTCGCCGAGCGGTTCCCGCACACGCTGAGCCTCGTCTTCGACCCCGAGCGCGCGCCCGACGACCCCGACGTCTCCTATGCGCGGCGGCTCGCCGGCCGAAACGACCAGGAGATCGCGGAGGACTTCGTGGCGCATGTGCGCGGCGCCGGGCCCGACGAGGACGAACAGGGCGTCCTGCGGGACGCGTTCGACGCGGCGCGGGCCGACGACGCCGTTCGGGAGGTGGCGCGGTGAGGCTGCACTGTCTCGACGTGACGGCCTTCGGGCCCTTCGGCGGCTCTCAGCGCGTCGACTTCGACGCGCTGTCCATGGCCGGTCTGTTCCTGCTGCACGGACCGACCGGCGCCGGCAAGACCTCGATCCTGGACGCCGTCTGCTACGCGCTCTACGGCTCGGTGCCCGGCGCCCGCCAGAGCGGCCAGGGGATGACCTTGCGCAGCGACCACGCCGCGGCCGGCACCCGCACCGAGGTCCGCCTCGAACTCACCGTCGCCGGACGCCGGTTGGAGGTCACCCGGCAGCCGCCCTGGGAACGCCCGAAGAAGCGTGGCACCGGCACGACGCTCGACAAGGCCCAGAGCCGACTGCGTGAGTACGACCCGCGGGCCGGAGCGTGGAAGGACCTCAGCCGCTCGCACCAGGAGATCGGCGAGGAGATCACCCAGCTCCTCGGCATGAGCCGCGAGCAGTTCTGCCAGGTCGTGCTGCTGCCCCAGGGCGACTTCGCCCGCTTTCTGCGCGCCGACGCGGAGGCCCGTGGCCGGCTGCTGGGCCGCCTCTTCGACACCCACCGCTTCGCCGAGGTCGAAAAACGCCTCGCCGAACGCCGGCGCGCCGCAGAGGCCCAGGTACGGGACGGCGACGCCGCGCTGCTCGCCGACGCGCACCGGATGCAGCAGGCGGCGGGCGACGCCATGACGCTGCCGGACCTCGCACCGGGCGAGCCGGGCCTGGCGGACGCGGTCCTCGCTGCCGCAGCGGTCGCCCGCAGCACCGCCCGCGAGCAGCTCACCGTCGCCGACTGCCGCCTCCTCACCGCTGAAGCCGCCCAGGTCGCCGCTGACCGCGACCTCGGCGACCTACGGGAAGTGGCCCGGCTCCAGCGGCGGTTCGCCGACGCGAAGGAACGGGCCCGGGTGCTCGCGGAGCGGGCCGACGGCTATCGGCAGGCACAGGTCAGGATGGAGCGGGCCCGCAAGGCGGAGGCCGTGGCACCCGCGCTGGAGCTGCGCGAGGCAGCCGAGGCGGAGCACCGGCGTGCGGCCGGCGCCGAGGCACGCGCGCGTGTACTGCTGCCGGAGACCTTCGCCGCAGCCGGCGCCGCCGGACTCGCCGCCGCCGCGCGCCGGGCCGCCGAAGAAGTGGGCGGACTGGAATCCGCCCGTCGCGCCGAGCAGCGGCTGGCCGACCTCGTCGGCGAGCGCGACGAACTGGACCGACAGGAACGGGCCGACGAGGGCCTGCTGCAGGACGCCGAGGACTGGCTCGCCGGGTGGGAGGAGAGCCGCGCCGCCCTCCAGACCCGTATCGACACCGCCCAGCAGGCCGCGACCCGCGCCGAGCAGCTCGCGGTACAGCGCGACCCCGCCCAGCAGCGGCTCGGCGCCGCACGGCTGCGCGACCAGCTGGCCGGAGACACGGACACGGCTGCCGACCTGGCCCGCCTCGCCCGGGAGCGGGTCCTTGAGGCCAAGGCGCACTGGCTCGACGTCAAGGAGCGGCGGCTGAACGGCATCGCCGCCGAACTGGCCGCCCAGCTGCAGGACGGCGTACCGTGCGCGGTCTGCGGCGCCGTCGACCACCCCGCCCCTGCCCGCAAGGACGCCGGACACGTGGACCGGGAGGCGGAGGAGCGCGCGTTGACCGCCTACCAGCAGGCGCAGGAGCGGCACACCGCGAAGGAACGGCAGCTGGGCGTCGTACGCGAGGCGCTCGCCGCCGCCACCGCAGAGGCCAAAGACGCGCCGACCGAGCAACTCGCCGCCCACTGCGAGGAGTTGGAGCGCCTCTTTGCGCAGGCCCGCCGGGACGCGTCCGCTCTGCACCCGGCTCACGAGGAGCTGCGCCGGGCCGAGGCGGAGTACGAGCGGCGGACCGCCGACCGGCAGCAGGCGGCGGTCAGGGTGGCCTCCCGGGTGGGGCACCGCGAACGGCTGGACCGGGAGAGGGCCGCTCTGGAGGCGGAGTTGATCCAGGTCCGGGGCGCCGCCGACAGCGTGGCCGCGCGAGCCGCCCAACTGGAGCGGCAGGCCCAGCTGCTCACCGACGCCGCCGACACCGCGCGCGCCGCGGAGGACGCCGCCCAGCGGCTCAAGGACGCCGACGCCCGCCTCGCGGACGCCGCCTTCCGTGCCGGGTTCGACACCCCGCAGGCGGCGGCCGCCGCACTTCTCGACGACGCCGCGCACCGCGAACTCCAACGGCGGTTGGATGCCTGGCAGTCGGAGGAGGCCGCCGTACGAGCCGTCCTCGCCGAGACCGACACCGCGGCCGCCGCCCAGCAGGCGCCCGCCGACGTCCTGACCGCCGAGCGGGCCGCTTCCGCGGCGGCCCAGCGAGCCCGCGACGCCGCCTCCGCGCGCGACGCCGCCGCCCGGCGCTGCACCGAACTCGACCGGCTGTCCGCCCGTGCGGCCGCCGCCGTTCGCCAACTCGCCCCGCTGCGTGAGGAGTACGACCGTGTCGCCCGCCTGGCCGCCCTCACGGCGGGCACCTCGGCGGACAACGAACGCAAGATGCGACTGGAGTCGTATGTGCTGGCGGCGCGCCTCGAACAGGTCGCCGCCGCCGCGACCGCACGTCTGCAGCGCATGTCGTCCGGCCGCTACACCCTCGTGCACTCCGACGACCGGGCCGGCCGGGGCCGCAGTGGCCTCGGACTGCACGTCGTCGACGCCTGGACCGGCCGCGAGCGCGACACGGCGACCCTCTCCGGAGGCGAGACCTTCTTCGCCTCCCTCGCCCTCGCTCTCGGCCTGGCCGACGTCGTCACCGACGAGGCCGGCGGGGTCCGCCTGGACACCCTCTTCATCGACGAGGGCTTCGGCAGCCTCGACGACCAGACCCTCGACGAGGTCCTCGACGTCCTCGACTCCCTGCGCGAGCGCGACCGCAGTGTCGGCATCGTCAGCCATGTCGCCGATCTGCGGCGGCGGATCCACGCACAGCTGGAGGTCGTGAAGGGGAGGTCGGGGTCGGTGCTGCGGCAGCGGGGCGCGTGAGGCTCCCCGGCCGCTTCGCGAACGTCGGGCGCAAGGCCCGCCGGGACGGGGCCCGGGCGGGGCCGGTCCATGGCGGCCATGATGCGCAGACCGTCACCCGTCGCCGCCGCCGTCGCCGTTGTCGCGGTCGCCGCGCTCCCGGGTGTTCCCCGGACTCCTCGGATTCCCCGGATTCCTCGAACGGTTCTCCCGCCCAGAGCCGTCCCGGTGTCCCGCTCCGGGGCACCGGCGCCAGGCCCCACGCCGTCGCCCTCCGCGACAGGGCCGTGCGCCGACGGGACGTGCGAGGTCGAGGTCGCGGTGGGGGATGTCGTGACCGTGCCGGAGACGTACGGCCTCGGGCCGATCGAGGTGACGGCGATCACCGTCCGCGCGGTCGAGATGGCCGCGCCGCTGACGGGGTCGGGCTGAGGTGCGACGAGGGGACAGCCGCGACCGTCAACGACGCCATGAGTCTGGAGGTCGTAGATGTCCGCGCCACCGCCGCTGTCCTGCGTATCGAACCTGCCGGGTGATGTGCGGCCCGGTCCTCGGTCTCCCGAGCAGGCGGCTCATCGCAGCCACACCACCATGAGCCCGCTCAAGATGATCAACATCCAGGCGAGCAGCTGCAGCGGAACGGCCGGCCCCGACGGTTCCGCCGGCACTTCGTCCTCGGGTTCCGGCAGGAGCGGCGTGTCCATCGGGATGTTGCGGTACCAGAACTGGTTCAGTCGCGTCCACTGCTCGCGTTCGGCGCCCTCGGCGCCCAAGTGGGTCAGCAGTTCCTGCCGATACAGGTCGAAGGCGACCCGCACCTGTTCTCCGTACAGGCGGGCGGGTGCCAGCGCGCCGCGATAGGTGAGCCAGGCGGTGGCGGCGCCGGCCCAGTAGCAGGTGAGGAACAGCCATGTCGGAGCTTGGACCGCGGCCAGCCACCCGCCCGCGCCGACCGCGAAGAACGCCGCCAGGGCAGAGATGGTCAGATGGAACTCGATCTCCGCGCGGGCCGCCGAGAGCGCCGCGGTGAGGGCGTCCGGGAGCAGCGGGAACAACCGGGGCCAGGTGAGCACGGTGTCCAGGCCATAGCGTTCGTGTGGGTAGCTCTCGCAGGCGCGCAGGACGTTGCCCAGACGGGTGGGCATGATGTCCCGCGCGTCGGGCGGATAGTCGGCGGCGGCTCGGTCGAAGCCCAGACGCCGGGCGCGCCGCCGGTGCCAGCGGCGGCCGGGCAGCATCAGGGCCCGGCCGAGCCGCCCCGGCCACAGACCCTCGTAACAGCGGATGAGCGACTGCGAGCGTCCGGAGACGACGGCCGCGATCACGACGGCGACGATCACCATGCCGGTGCCCGCCAGTACCCGAACGGTGGCGTCGAGGCCGTTCCACTCGCGCAGCATCCGGCCCGGATCGGTGAGCGTGCCGATGATCACCGTGGCGAGGAGGCTCAGAGTGATGAGGACCGGCAGAAGGGCATTGAGCAGGAAGCGCCGGTCGAACAGGGCACTGGTCTCACCCACGACGGTTCCGAGCACGATCAGCTCCCCAGCGTGAGGTCGTGCGGAGGACGATCGGGATTCGCGCATCGCGGCGGTCTGCGCGGGTTCCAGTACTCGAGCGCGTTGCGGTGTCCGCATTCCGCGCAGGCCACGTGGGCCGAGGCGAGCCGGACCCGGCCGGGCAGCGTGCCGTCGGCGGAGGCGCCCATCGGGCCCATCTCGTTGCCGGGCAGCAGGTGCTCGCCCGAGGCGAGGTAGTTCGCCATGAGCGACACCGCGAGTACGGCGACCGGCTTGCCGTCGCGCATGAGCACCAGACGCGGGATGTCCAGCAACAGCAGGGTGATCGCAGGCGAGTTGGCGAGTTCCACGAGAGCGAGGTCGGCGTCCACTTCGATCGCCGGGGGCAACTCGCACCAGTCGGCCAGGGTGTCCGCGACGGCGCCGAGCAGCTCCGCGGCCGTCACGGTGCCCAGCACGCCGCCGCCGTCGGCGACGACCACTCCGACGCCCGTCAGGAGTGCCCTCGCCTCGGCCGGGGTCAGTTCGGCGGGCAGGACGGCGATGTCGTGGTCGGCGTACTTGGCGACCGGATCCGCGGGTCTCAATGCCAGTCTCCGATCAGCACGAATCCGGCCCAGTGATAGGGGTGGGCATAGATCCTCCTGGTGTGGTCGGGGCCTTCGGTATGCCCTTGTCGCGCGAGCGTCGCCCTGGCGAGTGCCGCCCGTAGCATCTGATCGTCCGCACTGTCGCCGTCGGACGTGTCCAGCAACTTCTCGTAGGCGTCCGCCGCGGCGGCGAAGTCCCTCGCGCGGAACCGGGCGTCCGCCAACTCCCGTGCGAGCACCCGGTGTTCGCCCCCGACGCGGGTGCAGTAGCCGACGACGTCATCGAGGGTGGCCTCCCGGACGGCGAGCTGGGCCGTGCGCAGCGCCGCGGCCTTGCCCTCGCCGGCCCGTCTGGCCCGATAGAACGAGTACATCAGCAGTCCGGTGGCCACCTCGTCCACCGCCCACAGGCTGACCATCACCGCTGAGGCGCCCGCATAGATCAAGGCCCTTGTCAGGCCGAACAGTTCGTCGCCCTGCCTGCGATGTGCGACCCCGCTCTGGCAGGCGCTCAGAGTGACCAGGTCCGCCGGCAGCTCCATGCCCAGGATGCGTTCGGCGGTCAGCAGCCCGTCGTCGCCACCGTCCGCGGCGAGCAGCACACGGGATCTTGCGGGCTGCTCGACGTCGAACTCGCCGTGGCAGGCTATGTGGAGCACCGACACGCCGCCGCGCGCTGCCGCGCTCATCCCGGCGACGGTCGCGTCCGGGCCCACGAGCCGTGTGGGGCGGTCCAGCAGGGAGCACACGAGGTTGCTCTGGGCGCGCGAGTGTGACAACGGCCGCTCGGCACGTGAATCGGCCAGCACGACCGACCTGCGCGCCGCGGTCCGCCGTTTCGCCTGGCAGTAGCGCATCACCGCCGCGGCGGAGGTGTAGCAGACGGGGTTGCGCTCGACGAGCGGTGTGCCGTCGACCTCGAAGGCGTGCAACGGCACACCGTGCAGTACGTCGTGCGGCACGATCCAGACGACCTGCCCCGGTGAGCTGTGTCGCACCAGCGGCTCGACCAGCGGGCTCAGCACCTGCCAGTCGGAGGGCTGGGCGGAGTGGACCGCGCTGAACGAGTCACCCACGACGCGGGTCAGCTCGGCGCGGCCCAGTGGCACCCGCACCATCGTCGGCTGAACCGCGCCCGCCCGGGCCAGCAGAAGGACGACCGCGTCCTCCGCCACGTGATACTCGGCCAGCAGCGCCTGCCCGAGCAGCGGCTCGACCTCCGCGAACCTCAACGGGTCGCCTCGCCGCATCTGGGCGTACTCCGCGCCGGGAGCGCCGGTGGTGGCCACCTCCTGCCAGGTTTCGGCCAGTCGGCTGCGGGCGGCGCGTACCGCGGCCAGCGCCCGGACCCGCTCGCCCGGTGCGCCCATGGCCGCGCGTCGCCGACGAACCTCGGCCAGCTGATCGCGTTCTCGGCGGACCAACGCCGCCGGGACGGCGTCCGCACGCAGGTCCGCGGTGTCCCCGAGCTGCTCCAGGAGCAAGCGGGACCGGGCCCGTTCGGCCAGGTCGAACGCGGCCACCGCGGGCCGCTCGGGCCACCCCGGCCCGGACGCGGTGGACAGCAGGGTGATCTGCCGGGTGTGCAGCACTTCGAACCAACCGTTGATCCGTAACCGCAGACGCTCGTCCACGACCTCGTCGCGGAAGCGTTCCTGCAACCGCAGCGCGGCCTCCAGTGTGTCGAAGGCGGCCAACGGGTCGATGTCCGTCTGCACCCTGGCCAGCTCCATCAGGACGTCCATGGCGATCAACTGCTGTGAGTTGCGTTCCAGCAGATCAGCGGCTTCGCGCAGGTCGTCGGTGGCCTCGGCGTGACGCCCCCGGCGCCAACGTTCCCGGCCCCGGTCGACCAGCCGCCGGGCCGGGCCGTCGCCAGGCATGCGGGAGGGGGTGATGCCGCTGCCCCCGCCTGGTGCGGAGACCGGCGGCGCGGCGGACACCAGCGGTGGCCAGGGAGGGTTGTGCCGACCGAGGTCGATGATCGGGGGCCGGTCAGCGGCCCGTTCCAGCTTCCGGTACGCCCGGTAGTCATCGAACTCGGGCAGTTCGGCGCCCGCCCACCGGCGCGTCGGCGCGAGTAGCGCGGGGTCGGCGGCAATGGTCCTGCGTTCGGTATCCGCCTCGGCGGCCCGGTCCAGCCGCTCGGCCAGGACGCGGGCGCGGAACAGCCTGGCAAGGGCGGCGAAGTCGGGCAGTCCCGACTCGGTGAATCCGGCCGCGGCCGTGCGATAGGCGGCCTCGGCACCCGTCCAGTTCGCCTCCGCCTCCAGCACCTGGCCCCTGCTGAGCGCACAGTCGGCCCGTGCCCGGGCGACCGCGTCCGCCGCCGCATGCGGCTCGGAGGCGTCGATCAGGTCCTCCGCCGCCTCCAGCCAGGCCTTCCCCTCGATGATCGCCGCGTCCGTGGGCGGCCAGCGGCGCTGCGTGTATTCCGGCCATCGGTACTTGCCGTACTGGCCGGTCAGGCAGACCACGGCCAGTGCGGCCATGGTGTGGGGCAGGGCGAGACCGGTCGGACGGCGCTTCTCGTCGTTCAGCCAGGCTTGCGCGACATGGGCGTCGTAGGACGTGTTGTCCCGCCGGAAGTTCTGGGCGGACAGCACCCTGGTCCACCACAGTGGTGAGGAGTCCGCCGGTATTTGACGTAGCGTCAGTTCACCCAGTGCCCCCAGCGAGGTCAGAATGGACGCCCATGCCGCCGGTGTCGAGGGCTGGACCACGCAGGCATAGGCCAGCCAGGTCCCCCCGACGAGGCTGCCGACGCCGCGGGCCACCGGCCAGGCCCACCGGACCGGCCAGCTCAGCACCGTGGTGACCAGCACCTGCATCACCACCATGGCAAGGGTGGTGACACCGAAGTCGGACGCGTCGCCGGGCAGCGCGTCGGGATCACCTGTCACCACGAGCAGCATGCCCAGGTGGGTCACGACGTCCAGCGACAGGTACCACCGCCGGTCATACCGGCTCATCGCGCGCGTACCGGCCCGACCGGCCCAGCACACCGCTGTCGCCAGCACACCCGCGGCCAGGACGAGGACCGGTGGAAGCGGACTGCCGAGGACGACCACGGTCACGGCCGTCGACAGCGGCAGCCACACCAGCAGCCACGACACCGCCGAGACCAGTCGGCCCACTGGTTCCACCGGCCGGCCGGTCACGCCGGACAGCTCGCCCTTGAGACGACCGCTGTACCTGAAGCGGAGCCGCATCCTCCGGCCGGTGTCGCTGGTCGCCAGCAGCCGCACGGCGAACCCACCGGCAGCCGGGAGCACCCACCACTCGAGCAACCCCGGGTCCGGGTGCCGGATCGCGGCGGTCACGGCGTACCCCAGAGCCAGCTCAGGCGCCCCGAACCCCGTCACCACCGCGAAGTTGACGAGCAGGACGAGTCCCAGCGCGTTGCCGTCGAGGTCCTCGGCCATCCCGGTGAAGCCGAGCAGCACGCCTGCCGACAGGGTCAGGAGGTGTCGCACGCCGCGTCCCACGGGGCTCATCATCCCCGACCCACTGTCGGGTCCACAACAAGACCAGTACGTTGCTGACGATCGGATGCGTGAGAGTCCCGCGGGGGAGGCGTGCGTGACCGTCGAAACGACCGGCTCGGAACCGTCCGAGCTCGTACGGGCGTTGTTGGTGGGCACCTGCGTCGTGTACGCCTTGCTGCGTCTTCGGGAGGCACGCGCGCCCGTGCGCCGAGGGCCGCGCCGCTATGCCGTCGACCTGGTGCTGGCGCTCGCCCTGCTGCCGGTCTCCGGACCCTTCGGCGATCTGGTGACCGAACTGGCGCGTCAGTCGGCGCTGATCCCGCTCGCGATCGGCCTGGTCGCGGGACTGGCGGGCCTGGCCACCACCGGCCTGGCGGCCGCCGCGTCGTTCGCCCTGGGCAGCGGCGGGACGAGCGTGCTCGCGTGGTTCGTCTCACCCCTGCTGATCGGTGCCGCCCTGCGCGGGATTCGCCCCGACCCGGAGACACCGGATTCGCCGGACGCGGTGTGGCGGGCTGAACTGCGAGCGGTGCGCGGGCGCGTCCAGAAGCTGCCCGGGGGGATGTATCCCACGTTCCCGGGTCCCTCCGACGTCCTCTGGGGGGTGGTGGCCAGGCTGACGTGCGTCATCCCTCTCCTCCTTGTGCTCCTGACTCCGGCCCCGGAAAACGCAGACCTGAGGGCACGAGTCGTCTGTGCGCTGCTCATGGGGGGAATGCTGCTCGCCTATGACCGGGCCCGACGGCCGCTGCTGATGCCGCATCGCCGACTCGCCCGCATGACGGACCTCGGTGTGCTCCTGGTTCTTCTGGTCGTGGCGTACGGGCCGCTGGGCGAGTTGTTGGCACGGTGGTGGGCCGCCCACCCGGCGGTCGACGAGTGGCGTGTGGCACTGCCCGCCATCCTCGCAACGGTCATCGCGCCGCTGGTCACTCCGCGCTTCGACGGGCGGCGGCTCGCCTGGCTGCTCAACCGCTCGCTGCGGTTCTTCTTCGGCATCCCCCAGATCATTCTGGTCTCCGCGACCTTTCCGTTCCTTGTCGGGGGCGTGTTCCACCCGACGCAGGAGCTGACGCGGGCATCGGCCCTGGCTCTGGTCGCCGGGTTCGCCTACGGCGCGAACTCCGCCCTGTACGCGGCCTACAGCACACGGCATGTCGCGGACGTGCTCATCCTGCTCGAGGCGAGCACCACGCATCGGGAACGACTGCTCAACGGATGGGTGTCGGACACCTTCTACCGACGCAGGCGATGGCTGGCGGGGCGCCCCTGGGACTACTCGTTACCGCGGATGGCAGCGACACTGGCCGAACTCAGCGCACAGTCGTCGGTCGCCACCGCGGGCGTGTACGTGTACCTGCCCTGGGGCGGCCGGGTGAGACTCGACCACGAAGCCGTTGCCGAACTGCTGGACCTGGCGGAAGAAATCCTGGACCACGTCGACGTCGCCTTCCCACCCGCACAGTACGGGCGGGGGACCAGGCTGTACCGAGCGCAGCAGGTCGCTCGTGCCGACGTCGCCTCCCACCGCAGCAACGTGGCTCAGTACCTGGACGACTTCGAAGGGACCGTCGCCGCGGCGAACCAGGCCGCCGATCACTATGGGGCGATAGACGCGCAGTCCCACGCCGCCGTCTTGCGTATCTTCGCCGCCGACCGGCTGTCCGGCCGCGGACAACACGAAACCGCCGCCGCCCTGCTCGCGGAAATCCCGGAAGACCTGCCACCGGTCATCCGCCGACTCCTTCTCGTCACCCGGGCAGCCTCGGCTCACGAAGCCCATCGCACCGCCGCCGCCCGAGCTCTGCTGACGGCCGCACGGGCCATTCCCGACCGCACCACTCCCGACTTCCGCAGGGCCTTCGCCCCCGAGGGGATCGACTTCCCGTCGTTCGCCGAAGGTGCTCGAAGCGGCATGGTCATGGCTGAACTTCGTCTCGATCGTGAACTCGGCGGCACTCGCCCAAGCGCTCGGTGAGCCCCCGGGGTCACTGACCGAGCGGGCGCCTCGGCAAGGGTGACGAGTAGACCACGCTGGTCGTCACCGAGCCCAGCGTGCCGATCTTCCCGGAGACCTCCTCCAGATGCCGCATCGAGCGGGCCGCGACCTTGATGACGAAGCAGTCGTCGCCCGTGACGTGGTGGGCCTCCAGGATCTCGGGCGTCGCGGCGACCAGGTCGTGGAAGGGCTTGTAGTTGCCGTTCGGATAGCGAAGGCGTACGAAGGCGAGGATCGGCAGCCCCAGCCGCTCGGGGTCGACCACGGCGGCGTACCCCTGGATGACGCCCGCCTCCTCCAGGCGGCGCACCCGTTCCGTGACCGCGCTCGCGGACATGGACACGGCACGGGCGAGCTCGGCGAAACTGGCCCGGCCCTCCCGTTGGAGGACGTCGAGGATGCGCCAGTCGGTGGCGTCCGGGGAAAACATGGTCATGGGGGAGGAGTAGCAGGAGAATCCCCGGTGGATCAAGGGGGGTGCCGGGGATTGTGCCTTCTGGAAGTGGATCACCGGGCCATAGGTTGCTGGGCATGACGAACGCCGCCACAGCCTCCGAAACCGCCCACACCAAGGTCACCGCCAACCCCGTCCTGCGCGTGGCTCCCGCCGCCCCGGCCGAGGCCGCCGCCTACTTCCGGGCGAGCCTCGTCTTCCACGCCGACGTCTCCGATGTCGCCGCCGCGCTCGTGGCCGACGGCGACCCCGGCTTCGTCGTGCTCGACTCCCGTTCCACCGAGTCCTGGGACCAGGGCCACATTCCGGGCGCGATCCACCTCCCCACCGCCCTGGTCCCCGAGCAGGCCGAGCAACTCCTCGACAGGTCGGTGCCCGTCGTGACGTACTGCTGGGGCCCCGGCTGCAACGGCGCGACCCGCGCCGCCCTCGCCCTCGCCGAACTCGGCTACCAGGTCAAGGAGATGCTCGGTGGCTTCGAGTACTGGGCGCGCGAGGGGTTCGCCTACGAGACCTGGGAGGGCGGTGAGCGGCGCGCCGCCGACCCGCTGACTGCTCCGGTGGACGCGGAGAACTGCGGCTGCTGATCCGCGCGTTGGGCACGGTGACCGGTGAGCGCGCTGTGCGTGTAGGTTCTGCTGCCATGGTGCGATACGCGGAACCGGGCGCGGTGCGGTGGGTGGAGTCGGGCGGCGGCCCCCTGATAGCGATACCGGAGACGGTGCTGCCGTTCTGGGCGGGCGCCGACGGCGACGAGACCGCCTCGGACTACGACCGGGCCTGCGAGGTCGACGGGTCCGTCGGCCTGCTGCCCGTGGGCGACAGCGCGGCCCTGGTGCTGGGCGACGAGCCCGCCTCGACCGCCTATCTGCCCGACCACGGCGTCTTCGTACGCTGGTGTGCGGCCGACTCGGAGGCGGAACTGCTCGCCCGGGTTCCGGCCGCCCTCGCCACCGCCGTCTGGGAACACGAGGTGCGCTGGAAGGTGCCGGGCGCGGTGGTCCTCTTCGACTCCGCCTGGCCTGGACCCGAGACCGAACGGACCGGGCATCTGCGGGTGTCCCTGGAGCCGGGGGCGTACGCCGTGCGCGCCGCGCAGGTGCGGCCGGGACCGGAGACGTGGCTGGGGCTGGTCCAGTTGGAGCGGCTGCCGCACTCCGAATAACCAGGTGCGCCGGACCCGGGCGTTCCCCATGATGATCTGTCATGCCCCGATTCCCCCACCCCGCCCCAGAAGACCTGCGCCGCGACCCCCTGCCCCTGCGCGGCCGGACCGCTCTGGTCACGGGGGCCAGCAGACGCGCCGGCATCGGACATGCCGTGGCCCGGCGGCTCGCCGCGTACGGCGCGAGCGTCTATCTGCACCACCATGTGCCGCACGACGCCGCCATGCCCTGGGGAGCCGACCGGCCCGAGGAGGTCGTCGCCTCCGTCCGTGAGGCGCTCGGTGACCCCGATGCCCGGGGCCTCTCGGGACCGGGCGACCTCTCCGACCCGGCCGCGCCCGCCGAACTGATCGCGGCCGCCGCCGAGGCGCTCGGTGGACGGCTCGACATCCTGATCGCCAACCACGCCGTCAGCGGCTCCGACGGCACCCTCGACGAGATCGACGCCACGATGCTCGACACGCACTGGACGGTCGACACGCGCGCCGTACTGCTCCTCGTCCAGGCGCACGCCCGGCTCAGGCCGGCCGGCCCCGGCGGACGCGTCGTGATGATGACCTCCGGGCAGGACATCGCGGGCGGCATGCCGGGCGAGATCGCCTACGCCCTTCAGAAGGGCGCCCTCGCCTCCATCACCCGCTCCCTGTCGACCACGCTCGCCGGACAGGGGATCACCGTGAACACCGTCAACCCCGGCCCCGTCGACACGGATTACTTGACCGGCGAGGTGTACGAGGCCGTCGCGGCCGCCTTCCCCGCCGGCCGGTGGGGCATGCCGGACGACCCGGCCCGCCTCATCGCCTGGCTGGCGACGGACGAGGCGGGCTGGATCACCGGTGAGGTCATCAACTCCGAGGGCGGCTTCCGGCGCTGATCAGAGCGCGGACAGCTCGTCGACCAGGTCGTCCAGGCCCAGCGAGCCCTGAGAAAGGGCAGCCATGTGCCACGCCTTGAGGTCGAAGGCGTCACCGTGCCGCTCGCGCGCCTGCTCGCGGCCCAGCAGCCACGCCCGCTCGCCGAGCTTGTAGCCGATGGCCTGGCCCGGGATCGTCAGATACCGGGTCAGCTCGCTCTCCACGAAGTCCGCCGGACGGCTGCTGTGCGAGCCGAAGAACTCCTGCGCCAGCTCCGGAGTCCAGCGCTCACCCGGGTGGAACGGCGAGTCGGCCGGAATCTCCAGCTCCAGGTGCATGCCGATGTCGACGATGACGCGGGCCGCCCGCATCATCTGCGCGTCGAGATAGCCGAGGCGGTGCTCCGGATCCGTGAGGAAGCCGAGCTCGTCCATCAGCCGCTCCGCGTACAGCGCCCAGCCCTCGGCATTGGCGCTGACCATGCCGACCGTGGCCTGGTAGCGGGAGAGGTTCCCGGCGATATGCGTCCACTGCGCGAGCTGGAGGTGATGGCCCGGCACGCCCTCGTGGTACCAGGTCGAGACGAGGTCGTAGACCGGGAACCGGGTCAGGCCCATCGTCGGCAGCCAGGTGCGGCCCGGTCGCGAGAAGTCCTCGGTCGGCGGCGTGTAGTACGGGGCCGCCGCGCCGCCGGGCGGGGCGATGCACGACTCCACCTTCCGTACCCGCTCGGCGAGTTCGAAGTGCGTGCCGTCCAGCTTCTCGATCGCCTCGTCCATCAGGCCCTGAAGCCAGTCACGGACCTCGTCGACGCCCTCGATGTGCTTGCCGTGCTCATCGAGGTGCGCCAGCGCCACCCACGGCGTCGCGGCGCCCGGAAGGATCCGCTCCGCCTCCTTCCTCATCTCGCCGAGCAGCCGGTGGTACTCGGTCCAGCCGTACGCGTACGCCTCGTCCAGGTCGAGGTCCGTGCCGTTGAAGTAGCGCGCCCACCGGGCGTACCGCTCGCGGCCCACCGTGTTCGGCGCGCCCTCGATCGCCGGCGCGTACACGTCGCGCATCCAGTCCCGCAGCTCCACCACGGCGGCCGTCGCACCACGGGCGGCCTCGTCCAGCTCCGCGCGCAGCGCCTCGGGACCGGCCGCCACGAAGTCCTCGAACCAGCCGCGGCCCTCGCCCGTGTCGGACCACTCGGTGAGCTGCTCGACGAACGTGGCGGTCGGCCGCGGAGCCGCGTACAGCTTGCGCTCCAGCCCCTGTGCGAGGGACTCGCGGTACCCCGCGTACGCGGTCGGCACCGCGCGCAGCCGTTCGGCGATGGCCGCCCAGTCCTCGTCGGTCCCGCTCGGCGTGACGGTGAAGACCTCACGGACCGAATGGGCGGGCGTGGCCATGTTGCCGACCGAGCGCAGGCCCTCGTTCGCCTCGTGCACGGCGAGTTCCGCGGTGAGCCGCTCGCGCAGCAGGCGCCCGCACCGGCGCTCGCTGTCACTGTCCGCGCCGGGCACGCGCTCTGCCTCGTCGAGACGGGCGAGGGTGGCCCGCTGAAGCTCCGCGAGTGCCTCCTGGCCCGCGGGCGAGAGGTCGGGGAGCCGGCTCGAACTCTCCTTCACACCGAGATACGTACCGGTGATCGGATCGAGGGCGATGAGCTCGTCGACATACGCGTCGGCGACCTCACGGGGCAGCGGGCTGTGGGTATCAGACATACGGGCCATCCTCGTACGGCGACCGCCGCCGCGTCAGCCCGGTTCCGCCGGTGCCCGCCCGCGTCAGCCGGATTTCGCTGAGGGCTTGTGCTCCGGCGCACCGGGTGGCAGCAGCGGCCCGCAGTGCCACTGCTGGAAGATCAACCGCGTCTCCACCCGCGCCACTTCGCGCTGGGAGGTGAACTCGTCGAGCACCAGTCGCTGGAGGTCCGCCATGTCCGCGACGGCGACATGCACGAGATAGTCGTCCGGCCCGGTCAGATGGAACACGGTCAGCGACTCCGGCAGCGCCCGGATCCGCTCCACGAACGGCCCCACCAACTCCCGCCGATGCGGCCTGACCTGCACGGACAGCAGTGCCTGAAGCCCGCGGCCCAGTTTGGCCGGGTCCAGTCTGAGCTGATGGCCGAGAATCACGCCCGAGCGGCGCAGCCGGGTCACCCGGTCCAGACACGTCGACGGCGCCACCCCGACCTGCGCGGCGAGGTCGCGATACGTGGTCCGGGCGTCGTTCTGCAGGAGCCGCAGCAGATGCAGATCGACCGGATCCAGTACGACAGATTCGGCCATGTCCCGAACGTAACACGGGGTCGTGCCTGTGAGACCCGCCCGCTGTTCAGTCTTCCGCTGCATGGACCCAGCGAGCAGGGAGGCATACGCCGGTATGCACGGGTACGACGACGTACGCACCGCATCTAGAGCACTCGCCACCGAGGCCGTCCACGCCGGCCGCGACGACCTCGCCCGGCAGGGACTGCACGCCCCGCCGATCGATCTGTCCACCACCTACCCCTCCTACGACAGCCGCGGCGAGGCCGCCCGCATCGACGCCTTCGCGACCACCGGCGCCGAGCCGGACGGCCCGCCCGTCTACGGCCGCCTCGGCAACCCGACCGTCGCCCGCTTCGAGACCGCCCTCGCCCGCCTGGAGGGCACGGAGGCGGCGGTCGCCTTCGCGAGCGGGATGGCCGCACTGACCGCGGTCCTGCTCGTACGGGCCTCGATGGGCCTGCGCCATGTCGTCGCCGTCCGTCCGCTGTACGGCTGCAGCGACCATCTGCTCACCGCCGGGCTGCTGGGCTCGGAAGTGACCTGGACCGACCCGGCCGGCATCGCGGAGGCGCTGCGTCCGGACACCGGCCTGGTGATGGTCGAGTCCCCGGCCAACCCGACGCTCGCCGAGGTGGACCTGCGCGCGGTGGCCCACGCCTGCGGCTCCGTGCCGCTGCTCGCGGACAACACGTTCGCCACGCCCGTGCTGCAGCGTCCCGCCGAACACGGTGCGCGGCTGGTGCTGCACAGCGCCACCAAGTACCTCGGCGGGCACGGGGACGTGATGGCGGGCGTGGTGGCCTGCGACGAGGAGTTCGCCGGACGGCTCCGGCAGATACGGTTCGCCACGGGCGGCGTCCTGCACCCGCTGGCCGGCTACCTCCTGCTGCGCGGCCTGTCCACCCTCCCCGTGCGCGTCCGGGCCGCCTCGGAGACCGCCGCCGAACTCGCCCGCCGCCTCACCGCCGACCCGCGCGTCGCCCGCGTCCACTACCCGCGCATCGGCGGTGCCATGATCGCCTTCGAGGTCGACGGCGACCCGCACGGGGTCATCGCCGGCGTCCGCCTGATCACCCCGGCCGTGAGCCTCGGCAGCGTCGACACCCTCATTCAGCACCCGGCGTCCATCAGCCACCGCATCGTCGACGCGGACGACCGCCGCGGCGCCGGCGTCAGCGACCGCTTGCTGCGGCTGTCGGTGGGCCTGGAGGACGTGGAGGACCTGTGGGCGGATCTGGACGCAGCGCTGGGCGCGGCGGCGCACCCCCGCAGGGGCGCGGGGAACCGCGCGACCAGCCACAACGAACCCGCAGCCGCCGCCCGGTCCTAACCCTTGTGGCGCTCAGGCGATGAGGCCGCGCCCAACTCACCCGCACCGGACACTCGTCCCACAACCCCCATGGCCCCCTCCGGCTCAACCGGCGGAGCCAACCGCGCGGTGATGACCAGGGTCCCCTCCTCGACCTGATAGTCGAGGGGGAGCCCCAACCCCCGCATCGCCGCGACCATCCCGGTGTTGGACGACTGCGTCACCGCGTACACACTCGCGCACCCAGCCTCCACCGCCATCCCCACCAGCCTGCGCAGCAACTCGGCGCCGATGCCACGCCGTTGCCAAGCGTCCTCGACCAGCAGCGCGACCTCCGTCTCGTCCCCGTCCCACAGCAGATGACCGAGCCCGACGATGCGCCCCGACGCGGTCTGTACGGCGAGCGTCCGCCCGAACCTCGGACTGAGCAGGTGGCCCAGATAGCGGTCGGCGTCACCGACCGGCCCGTGGTACCGCATCCCGAGCGTCCGCGAGGAGCACCGCCCGTGCATCTCCTTCGCGGCCCGAAGGTCTCCGGTGTCCGCCCGGCGCACGGTGATGTCGTTGCCCTCGGGCAGAGTCAGTACGTCCTCGCTGCGCGGCACGCGCGGCCCGAGCCGGGCATCCAGCTCCACCAGCGCCCGCGCCCGCGCGAACTCGGTCGGCGTGAACGGCAGATACGGCCGCTCCACGGTGATCACTCCACCTTCCGGCGCCCGCAGTCGCATCACGGTCTCCTCGAGAGCCCCTTCCACCGGCACCGCCTTCGAAGCCCGGCTGCCCCCGGCCGGCACCGCGGGCAGCGAACGGATGGTGCAGCGCCCCAGCAACTGCCGCAACGCCAGCGGGAGTTCCGCCGCGTCCAGGGCGGTGCGGGTGGCGAGGCCCAGCACCCGGGTCGGCGCGTCCACCAGGTCATGGGCGTCGGCCCGCTCGATCCAGGTCCCGTTACCGCCGGCCATCGAGGCCGCCTCGGCGATCTCGGCCGCCGCGAGCCCACCGGGCGCACGGAGCAGGAACTCGTCCACCGTGCCCTCGGCCAGCGGGTGGGTCTGGAGGCTCAGGATGTCCACCCGCAGCCCGGCGAGCGCGGTGCACAGTGCCGCGAGCGACCCGGGCGCGTCCTTCACCGTCGTCCGCATCCGCCACAGCGCACTCTCCTCGGACACGGTCGCGGACGTCTCCCGGGACTGCTCCGACGGCCCGGCCTGCTCCGCGGAGGGCGGCCGGGCGCCGGTATCGCTCGTCGGCGGCGCGTGACCGTGGCGGCGTGACCACCATGAGTGGAACCCCGCCGCCGCGGCCAGCGCCGTCGCCGCGACCAGCAGCAGCGCCGGTCCGTCGGGCGCCTTCCCGATCAGGTGCGGCACGCCGTCGACCACGGCCACCGCCGTGAGGAGGGCGGCCAGGTGGATGACGTTGCGTCGCCAGTGGTGCACGGGGCGCCCGTGCTTCGCCCGTGTCACATCAGACATGTCTCGACTCATGCAGCCACTGTGAAGGAAGGGTGTTGCGTGATCACGAACGCATTGTGACCGGGCGGTAAAGAAGGCTTATGCCGGTTTTGTCGTCTCTTCAATTACGTTGCGCGGTGAGGTGCGGCGGGGTGGAGCGGGGTGGGTCGGCCGAGGCAGGTGGTCGCCCGGGCGCCGGCGGGTCTCCTCAGGCGGCCGCCCCCTCCGCCAGCGCGCTGTGCAGTCGCCGGGCCTGGGCCACCAGCCGGGACGAGCCACGGCGGTCCGCCGTCCGCGCCAGGTGCGGTATCTCCTCGCGTGCCCCCGTGCGTTCGGCGCACTCCGCGGCGACGGCCAGGAGATCCGCGAGTCCCCGGGCGGGAGCGGCCGCACCGGCGGCCGAGAGGTCCGCGAGCAGGACGGGCACGGTGTGCCGGAGCATCCCCCATATGGTGGCGTTCGCCCCCGTGGCCACCGCTGTGCGCATCGACTCCACGAGCCGCGACGGCTTCACGGCCCCGAGCCGCACCAACTGCCCCAGGTCCGCGCCCATCCGCGCCGAGTCGAGCTGGCCGCGTGCGGCGAGCACCAGCAGGGCGTCCACGGCGGCGAGCCGGTCCTCCGGATGCCGTGCACCGAGCCCGTACGCCACGGACAGGTGGACCGCCTCACCGGCCTCGCCGCCCGACTCGGCCAGCAGGGGCAGGACGGCCGCCTCGCCTCGGGTGTCGTGGACGGCGACCGCGGTGAAGTCGCGCAGCATCCTGACCGCCACGAGTTCACGCTGCTCGGGGAGCAGGGCCAGCCAGTGCCGCCGTACACCGTCGCTCCAGTGGTAGCAGTACCTGCGATCCGGGTCGACGCTCACGGGCCGCCCCAACGGCCGGAACCCGGGCGGGAAGTCCCCCTGCAGCTCGGCTGCTTCCGCCGCTTCGAGGAGTATCCGGTCCCCTGACGTCCGCCGCCGGAACGCCGGCACGGCGGGAGCCCCGGACGCCAGCCACTGGGAGAGCCGCGTACCCTCCGGGGTGCCGAGCCCCGCCGCCCGCTCCGCGGCCGCCTCGGCCATCGCACGGTCACCGCGCCGCACCCGTAGCAGAGCCTGCGCGAAGTCGGCTTCCGACACCCGTGCGCCGAGGCGTCGGTACCCGTCCAGCCGTGCCACCAGTTCGTCCGGCTCCAGCAGACCCGTGCCCCAGGTGGGCGTGGAGAGCAGGAACGGCAGCGGCTCGGTGCGGATCCGGTACGCGACCTCCCAGACACGGGCCTCGAAGGCCCGGGCGAGCGGGCTGTGGCCGCAGTCGGTGGTGACGGTCCAGCGCCCAAGAGCCTTGTGGAGTGTGGTGGTCAGCAGGTTCCCCCGTAGTGTCGCGAGCAGGAGCTCAAGGCCGCGCGCCGCGTTGAACAGACCGTGGTTCCCGGTGAAGTGGTCGTCCACACGGAACCCGTGCCGCGGATCCCGCTGGTTCCACCAGCGCCCCGCGACGACCGGTTCCAGGGCCTCCAGCAGCATGTCCCGGTCGTGGTACGCATGCCGTACGAGTCCGTCCAGGGCCCGCTCGAAGGCCGCCACGTCCCCGTCCGTGGCTAGCAACGCCCCGACCTCTTCGGCCAGTTCCGTGACCGAGTCGGGCGCGGGTGCGAGACGCACCGGCTCCGGTGCGGGTGGCAGGACCTCCTCGTACGTCACCGGCTCCGCCGCCACGGGGGACGCGCCGAGGCTCTGGATCGCCCGCGCCCGCAGGGTGGGGATCAACTGCCCCGACGCCGCGGCGAGTTCCTCCCGGACCTCGGCGGTGCCGACCTTTCGGACATGGCGTTCCACCAGCTTCAGCGCCCGCTCCTGCACATCGGAGTCCTCGTGCCCGAAGGCCTGGGCCACCGCGGGCAGCAATTCCTCGGCTGTGGAACCGTCCCGGGCGATCACCTTGCCCAGCAGGATCAGCTGGGCCCGTACGAGCTTCTTCTCGGTGCGGAAGAGCACGGCACCCGACAGCTCGGCCAGCTGACGTGCGGTCAGTTCACCGTCCAGCGCCAGCGACGCCAGCACGGACTGGGCGTGTGCCGCCACGACGGACGCGGCGTCCGAGGCCAGGGCCAGCCAGTCGGCCAGGTGTTCCCGCTCCTCCTCGCGGGTGAGGGCGAAGGCCTTCAGCATGCGCAGGAACACCCGGTGGTCGGCGGCCGGGCCGCCCCGCAGCAGCCTTGCCAGGCACGCGTCGACCGTCGTCTTCCGGTCCAGGGCGCCTTCGACGGTGAGCCGCGCGAGCGCCTCCGTCCAGCTGTCCGGACCTTCGGTGGCCGTCCAGGCCAGCCGGCCGCCGATGTCGTTCGTCTCGAAGAGCGCCGTCGCGAGCCGTCCGAGGTGCGGATCCTTGCGCAACCGGTCCAGGACCGTGTCGCCGCGCTGCCAGACGTGGCCGATGTGCTCCACCCACCCGTGGACGTAGGCCTCCGTCGTCGGTACCGGGCAGCCGGAGAGCCTCACCAGGCCCGCCATCAGCTCGTACGGCACCCGCGAGCCGACCGGACGCTCGGCCAGTCGGTGCACCACGTCGCCGAGCCAGCCGGGAGCCCGATCGCCCAGGAGGTCGATCAGGACGCCCGGAGACGCGGGCCACCAACGCATGTCGGAGGCCGCGAGCCAGCTCGCCACGCCGGCCGCACCGGTCTGGCACGCGGTCCCCGCCGCATGCAGGGCGGGATAGGCGCGACGGGCCTGCGCCGTCCACTGATCCGCCCTGAGCTCCTTGCGCAGTGCCTTCAACTCGGGGAAACACGCCCGCCGTTCGGCGTCCGTCATCCCGTCCAGCAGGCTCACCGCCTCGGCCGTCCGCCCGGCCCGTACCGCGTCCATCAGTGAACTCATCGCGCACCCCCGTCGACTCGTGCCATGTCCCGCTCCGCCGCGGCCATGCCGCGCCGCACCATCCGTACTGCCAGCGCGTGCTTGCACGGGCCGCGCCCGCCCCGGTACTTCGCCCACCACAGACAGCTGCAACTGAGCACGCCTGCGCGGTCGCGCACCCGGTGCACATGCCCGTCCTCCGCCGTCACCGTCCCGACGGCGCCGTCCAGCGTCACCGCGTCCGCGGCCACCAGCGCCCGGGCCGAACGCAGCCGCGGGTTGTGCCGCTCCACGCGCCCGGCGTCGTACGGCAGCTCACGGTGGAAGTACGCCGCCTCCGCCGTGTCGTACCCGACCCGCCCCGACGTACCCAGGCGGACCAGGGCCGCCCGGACGCGCTCGGGTGTGAGGCCCGAGGCGGCTGACAGATCGGCCACGTCGACACGGGGCTCCCATGCGAGGAGCACCGCGATCAGCTCCGCGTCCTCGGCGGCCTCGTCGGTGGCCAGCGCGTCCAGGACGCCGCCCTCGCCGGAGAAGCCACGCGAGGCGTCGGGCGACAGCGTCAGCGTCAGCCGCATGCCCGGCAGCACCACCTCCCACGCACTGGCCGTAGCCGCCGCGCCGCCCGTGACCGCGGGGCCGTACACGCGCAGCGCCGTGGCGTGCCGCAGCACCCGCTGGAGCGCGGCCAGCCGCTCCGGGCCGGGCAGACACACCGCGCCGGGCACCGCACGCGTGGTCGGCCGCAGCCCGCCGCTCCCCGACGGCACCACCCACCGCGCGCCCACCGAGGCGCCGCGCGCCCCACCGCGCGGCAGCGCCCGCAGGAACCGCACGGCCTCGGCGGCCGACAGCTCGGCCCGCAGGTCGAAGCCCGCCGCTATGACCTGCGCCTCCGCGAAACCCCGCAGCCAGCGGTCCGGAAGTGGCACCTTCTTCTCCACGACCGGACCGTCCAGCGTGGTCACCGCCAGTTCCTCCGGACCCACGCGCAGATGCAGCGGATCGTCCGCGCCCATCCTGGACAGAGCCTCGCGCAAGGGGTTGTTGACGTCGACGTTCGTCGTGCCGTGTCCCACCTCGCCGCCGTCCAGGCCCGGCTCCAGCACGTCCAGGCGGGCGTACACCCCGCAGCAGCCGGAGAACGACTCGAAGCGCAGCCGGTCGCCGTTGCCGGTCACGACCGGGTCGAGGGACGCGCGCAGCTGCCGCTGGTAGTACCGGGCGGCCGCCACGTCGGCCACCGCGAGCAGCCCGGCGGAGGCCACCTGAGGAGATGTCAGGAAGCCAGCGAAGAACCGCGGATGGTCCTCGACGCCCGAGGGCGTCGCACCCCGGGACGTCTCGAGCCCCAGGCGTTGTCCGTCCGCTGCGGACTCCAGCACGGAGGGTCGGCGATAGGCCACGGCCTGCAAAGATCGCGTCATGGAAAAACCGTAGAGGCGACCACTGACAATCGGCTCTGACCTGTGAAAACGCCTACCTTCAGGCTGAGTTCGCCCTGGCCGGGCGTGCCCGCCGCCGAGGCACGCGGACACGACTGCGCCGCGCACCGGGGGATGACACCGGTGCGCGGCACGAGGTCCAGGCTACGGGAGTCACTGACCGACCCGGCCCGGCTGCAGGACCTGGGTGAACAGCACGGTGCCGTCGGACTCGCGCAGCCGCACCGTCAGCTCGCCGCTGTCGCCGTCGATGTCGACCTCGCCGAAGAACTGGTAGCCGCCCGCCGGCGAGACGTTCGCTGTGGTCGGCGCCTTGAGGAACACCCGGTCCGGGCCGAAGGTGTTGTCCAGCGTGTTCGCCGGGAACGCACCCGCGTTGAGCGGGCCGGAGACGAACTCCCAGAACGGCTCGAAGTCGGTGAAGGCCGCCCGTGCGGGCTGGTAGTGCTGGGCCGACGTGTAGTGCACGTCGGCGGTCAGCCACACCGTGCCGGTGATCCCGCGGTGCTTGATGAACCGCAGCAGCTCCGCGATCTGCAGCTCCCGCCCCAACGGTGCCCCCGGGTCGCCCTGCGCGACGGCCTCGACGTTCGGCTTGCCGTCGCCGGTGTCCGGCACCACCAGGCCGAGCGGCATGTCCGAGGCGATCACCTTCCACACCGCCCGGGAGCGGGCCAGCTCACGCTTGAGCCACCGCAGCTGCTCGGCGCCGAGGATGCCCTGCGCGTCCGTGGCCTGGTCGTCCGTCGAGTTGGCGTTGCGGTAGGTGCGCATGTCCAGCACGAACACGTCCAGCAGCGGGCCGTGGTTGACCACGCGGTAGACCCGGCCGTCGGGGCGGCGCAGCGTCGAGAGGGGGAAGTACTCCGAGAACGCCTGCCGGGCGCGCGAGGCCAGGACGTCGACGTTCTTCTCGGTGTAGCGGGCGTCGGCCAGGATCTCGCCGGGGTACCAGTTGTTGGTCACCTCGTGGTCGTCCCACTGGATGATGGACGGGACCTGGGCGTTGAACCGCTTGAGGTTGTCGTCGAGCAGGTTGTAGCGGAAGTTGCCGCGGAACTCGGCCAGGGTCTCGGCGACCTTCGACTTCTCCTCGGTGGTGATGTTCCGCCAGGTGCTGCCGTCGGGCAGCGCGACCGAGGCCGAGATCGGGCCGTCGGCGTAGATGTTGTCGCCGCTGCACAGGAAGAAGTCCGGGTCCAGCGCGGCCATCGCGTCGTAGATCCGGTAGCCGCCGAAGTCCGGGTTGATGCCCCAGCCCTGACCGGCGAGGTCGCCCGACCACACGAACCGCACCCCGTCGCGCCGCCGTGCCGAGGCGGTACGGAAGGTGCCGGTGACCGGCTCGCCGGTGCGGCGCGGGTCGTCCGGGTCGGCGAGCAGCACGCGGTAGTGGATCTGCTCGCCGGACGGCAGGCCGCGCAGCCGGGTCGTGCCGGTGAAGTCCGTGTCCGCGCCGAGCAGCGGGCCGTGCCATCTGCGCGGTGCGCGGAACGACTCGGTCGCGGACGTCTCCACGATCATCCGGGCCGGACGGTCGGACCGCACCCACACCAGCCCCGCGTCACAGGTCACGTCTCCCGTCTGGACGCCGCATCCCGCCCTGGGCCGCCCCGACAGGGCGAACGCCGGTGCCGAGCCGAGCGCCGTGGGCAGGGTGAGCGCCGCCGAAGCGGCGAGCGAGCCGCGCAGAACGCTGCGACGGCCCGGGAACGAACGGTGTGACATGGAGGCCTCCAGGGGCGGGATCCGGCCAGTGTGCAGTGCCACAACTACTGGTGCGCCGCAGCGCGCACGGAAACCACAAGTGAACAACTGACCGCATCCGCAAGGGAACCGGCGCGTGAGGCGCGAGTCGTGCTCAGCGCCGATCCGTGGCGGTCGCCTCGGCCATGAGCCGTACGCCCGCCCGGATCCGCGTCGGCGGCAGGTGCGCGTACCCCAGCACAAGCCGCACACCCCGCTGTCCGTCCTCCTCGGCACGCGCGCGTGCGCCGTCCGCGTGCGCGTAGTCCGTCAGCGGGCGCACCGCCACGCCGGCCGCGGCCACGCGCGCGAGGAACCGCTCCTGCGGCCCGTACCGTTCCGGCAGCGCGGCGATGACGTGCAGACCCGCGGCGATGCCGGTCACCTCCGCGCCCGGAAAGTGCTCCTCCAGCGCGGAGACGAGGGCGTCGCGACGCTCCCGGTACGCGCGCTGGCACCGGCGCAGCTGGCGGTCGTAGTCACCGCGCTCCACGAACCGGGCGAACAGCGCCTGGTCGAGGGTGGGGTGCCCGAGGTCCATGGTCCGCTTGCGTTCGACGACGTCCTCGGCCAGCGCCTCCGGTACGAGCAGCCAGCCGAGCCGCAGTCCCGGAGCGAGGGACTTGCTGACCGACCCCGCGTAGGCGACGCGCTCCGGGTCGAGGCCCTGAAGTGCGCCGACGGGGGCTCGGTCGTACCGGAAGTCGCCGTCGTAGTCGTCCTCCAGGACGAATCCGTCGACGGACCGCGCCCAGTCGAGCAGCTCGGTGCGGCGCTGGGCGGTGTAGGCGATTCCGGTGGGGAACTGGTGGGCCGGTGTCGTGACGACGGACCGTACGCCCGATTCCCGCAGCGCGCCCATGACGAACCCCTCGTCGTCCAGCGGCAGCGGCACCGTGGTGACGCCCGCGGCCGCGTAGAGGGCGTCGTGCTGCGGGCTTCCGGGGTTCTCCACGCCGACTTCGCGCAGCCCGCGCGCGTGCAGGACGAAACCGAGCAGCGTCGTCGCCTGCGCCACGCCGGACACGACCACCAGGCGCTCGGGATCCGCGACCACGCCGCGGCGGCGTGCCAGCAGTTCGGCGAGCGCGGTACGCAGCCGGGGCAGCCCGCGCGGGTCGGGATAGCCGAGCTCGTGGTGCGGCAGCTCGGCCAGCACCCCGCGCTGCGCGGCCGCCCACGCGGCGCGCGGGAACATCGACAGGTCCGGCGTGCCGGGAACGAAGTCGGGCCGGGCACCGGTGGCCCGGGGCGCGAGGTCACGCGCGCGTGGCCGGGCGGACCGTACGGCACCGCCCACCCAGGTCCCGGCACCCCGGCCGCTGCGCAGATAGCCCTCCGCCGTCAGCTGCTCGTACGCCTCGGTGATCAACCCGCGGGACACGCCGAGGTCGGCCGCGAGGTCCCGGCTCGACGGCAGCCGCGTGTCCGGCGCCAGCCGCCCCGACCGCACCGCCTCACGCAACGCCGCCTGCAGCGAACGTCCACGCGTGCGTGCGGGCGCCGAAGCGGCCGGCAGAAGCAACTCCCAGGCGGCGGAGCCCACCTGCCGTTCGGGGCCGTCGGCCGGATTGGTCTCCGATGACGTCATGAAAGTGGACCTTAATCCGGACCGCGCCGGTTCCTAGCGTCACTCCCATGAACGCCACCACCATGCGCGGTGCCCTCCTCGCCGCGCTCGCCTGCGTCCTCGTCGGAGGATCCTTCACCGCCAACAGCCTGCTCGGCGACTACCCGTACGCCGGCGGCCAGTTCCTGCGCTACGGCCTCGCCTGTCTCCTGCTCGTCCCGCTCGCCGGACGGGGCGCCGCGACCCGGCTGCGCACGCTCACCGGGCGTCAGTGGGCCCGCCTCGTCGTCCTCGCCGCCGTCGGCATGGTCGGCTTCAACCTGGCCGTCATCGCCGCCGAGAGGACGGCCGAACCGGCGGTCCCCGGTGTCTTCGTCGGCTGCGCGCCGGTGGTGGTGGCCGTGGTCGTGCCCCTGCTGGACGGGCGGCGGCCGCAACGGACGGTCCTGTACGGGGCGTCGCTCGTCGCCGTGGGCGCGTTCACGGTCCAGGGCTGGGGTCGCACGGACGGCGCCGGCATCGCCTTCTCCGTGTGCGCGCTGATCGGCGAGGTCGGCTTCGCGGTCCTGGCCGTGCCCGTACTGCGCCCTCTGGGACCGCGGCTGCTGTCCGCCACGGTGTGCGCGGTCGCCGCCGTGGAGTCGGCGGTCGCGGGGCTGCTCCTCGACGGCACCGCATGGCTGCGCCGGCCCGACACCGTCGAGACGCTGGCTCTCCTTTGGCAGGCCGTGATCGTGACCGTCGTCGGCTTCGTGTGCTGGTACATCGGCATGCAGCGGATCGGCGCCGAGCGCGCCACCCTCTTCTCGGGGCTCATCCCGGTGGCCGCCGCCTGCACCGCCCCGCTCGTCGGAACCGGCTCCTACGGCGCCGTCCAGGCCCTCGGCAGTGCCCTCGTCGGCGCCGGGGTCGCCCTGGGCTCCGGCGCGTTGACGCGCGCCGCGCGCGTGCGCAGCCAAGGCGGGCGTGCCCCACGCGTGCGTACCCCGCGCGAGTCAGCGGCTGCCGTCGAGGATGACGCGCGCGACCAGGGCCGGGTCGTCGTTCATGGGGCAGTGGCCGCAACCGGGAAGCCGGACGAGGCGGGCCCGGGGGATGATCTGTTTGGCGCGCACACCTTGGCGGCGCACGAGCAACCGGTCCCTGCTGCCCCAGGCCACAGTGACCGGGATCCCGGGGATGTCGTCGGTGAACCGGACGGTACGGCCGGCGCCGAGGGTCTGGTCGAAGCCCGTGGCCCGCGCCAGAGCCAGCGTCTCGGCGACCACGGCGTCGGGTGACCGCCGGCCCGGGCGCGCGTAGATCGTGCTGGTCAGGACGGTACGGCCGGCCGCCGACCGGGACAGCTGCTCCACCAGCGGCAGCGGCAGCCGCCGCGAGATGTGCCGCATCGCGAGCAGCACACCGAAGGCGTAGCGCCGCTCGGCCTCGGACCAGAAGCCGGCCGGGGAGAGAGCGGTCACGGACCGCGCCAGCTTCTCGCGGCCGAGTTCCAGCGCGATCAGACCGCCCAGCGAGTTGCCCACCACGTGCGGCCGTTCGAGGTCCATGGCCTCGCAGAAGGCGCCGAACACGGCAGTCGTCGTGGCCAGGTCGTAGCTGAGACCGTCGGGCAGGCCCGGGGACGTCCCGAAGCCGGGCAGGTCCACGGAGATCACGTCGCGCTCGGCCGCGAGGATGTCCACCACCGGGTCCCAGACCTGCCGGTGGTGGCCGATCCCGTGCAGCAGGAGCAGCGGTTCGCCGCTCCCCACGCGCGCGTAGTCGACGCTCACGCTCCGCGGGCCGTGCGGAGAGGCGACCTGGAGGGAGACGGTGGAGGCGGTGGCGGACATGGGGTGCTCCTCGTCTGGGACACACTGGCTGAGTCTGGGACAACGGCGGACGGCCGTAGACAGCTTGTCAGCAATTGCTACCGACGGGTAGACCTCGGCGGCCGGTGATCCTCGGGCGGCGCCACCCGCAACGTGCCTTGCCCGCCTCGCGGTTGAACGCCCCGCCCCCGCGGCGCCGATTTCGCCTGGACACGACCGGACGCGTCGGATGGGATGGAACAGTGACGACCTACACCGAGACCGACGTCTTCGAAGAGCACCGCCCCGTCCTCCTCGGGGTCGCCTACCGCATGCTCGGCCGCGTGGCCGACGCGGAGGACGTGGTGCAGGAGGCCTGGCTTCGCTGGTCCAACGCCGACCGGTCCGAGGTGCGCGAACCGCGCGCCTACCTCGTGCGCGTCACCACCCGGCTCGCCATCGACCGGCTGCGCCAGGTCAAGGCGCGGGGCGAGACCTATGTCGGTCCCTGGCTGCCGGAGCCGTACGTCACCGACTTCGGGGACGCTGTCCCGGACACCGCCGAGCGGGCCGTCCTCGCCGACTCCGTCTCCCTCGCCGTCCTCGTCGTCCTGGAGTCGCTGTCACCGCTGGAGCGGGCGGTGTTCGTCCTCAGGGAGGCCTTCGGCTACCCGTACGCCGAGATCGCCGCCATGCTCGACCGCGGCGAGGCGGCCGTGCGCCAGCTCGCCGGACGTGCCCGCAAGCACGTCGACGAACGGCGGCCGCGGTACGAGGTCGACCCGGTACAGCGACGCGATCTCACCGAACGCTTCCTGGCCGCGGCGGCGGAGGGCGACCTGGAAGGGCTCATGTCCCTCCTCGCCCCGGACGTCCGCCTCGTCGGCGACAGCGGCGGCAAGGCCAAGGCGCCGGTGCGGGTCCTGGAGACCGCCGACAAGGTGGGTCGCTTCCTGGTCGGCGCCGCGCGGAAGGGCGTCGCCGACGTGTCCTTCCGGTTCCTGGAGGTCAACGGTGGCCCCGCGGTGCTGGTGCGCTCCGGCGACAAGCCCGACAGCGTCTTCCAGCTGGACGTCCTGGACGGCCGGATCCAGGCGGTCTACATCATCCGCAACCCCGACAAGCTGACGTCGCTGGCGACGGCGTAGCCCCGCCGCCGCGTCCTGGGCGCGGCGGCCCGGGCCCGCCCCGTGAACGTTCCCGGCCATTGGTATTGACCAAGGGTGAGGGCCGCCCTATGGTCGCTGATAAGTGCAACAACCTTTAATAAACAAGGGCGCTAAAACGCCGCTGGGCCACGGCGATTGCGGAGGACAGGGTGGGGACCACGCAGCTCGAATCGGTGCCGGAGCCGAAGTACTGGCACCTCAGGACCGTGCTCAGTGAGGCACTGGACTCCGAATTCACCGTGGGCGAGATTCTGCCCAACGAACGCGACCTGGCCGCCCGCTTCGGCGTCGCCAGGGCCACGCTCCGCCAGGCACTGGAACAGCTCGAACTGGAAGGCAGGCTCCAGCGCCGCCGCGGCGTCGGTACGACCGTCGCGCCGCCGCGCGTGGGCGTGTCCGTCGGCAGCGAGCAGCACGCCTGGCCGGGAGCGCCCGACGACGTCTGGCAGCCCGTGGACTGCACGCCCGCGGTGCCGCCCGCGTCCGTGGCCGACGCCCTGGACAGCGGCCGGGACGAGCCCGTGCACACCGTGCGCCGCTCCCGCGTGACCCACGGCCAGCCCGTCGCCGCCGAGTTGCTCTACATCCCGCAGTCGTCGGTGCCCGACCTCTCCGCCATCGACGCCCCTTCCGGAGCGGCACGCGCGCGTGCCGTGCTGCGCGAGCTCCAGCGCCTGGAGCTGGAGGGCCAGGAGAGCGCCGTCGAGCTGGGCTCGGCCCGCGCGGACGACGCCAAGGAGCTGGACCGCCTCCCCGGGGCGCCCGTCCTCGTCGTCACCACCCGCTACATCGCCGAGGGCCGCACCGCCGCGCTCTCGGTCGCCACGTACCGCGCGGACACCTGCCGGCTGACCTTCGGTGACTCCGGCCGCGTGGAGATCCACCAGGACCCGGAGCGCCAGGCGTCCTGACCGCCGCACCCGCACAGGCCGCGCGCCCCGGAGCCACTCCGGGGCGCGTCGTGTTCACCGGCACGGACGGTGCGTCGTCAGCGCCGCCCGGTCACCGTGCCCTCCACCGCGAACAGCTGCTCCTCCACATGGTCGAGGGCGAGCCGCAGCGCGCCCGTCGCCACGGCGGCCTCGCCGAGGAGGGACAGGGCGACCTTCGGGGGGCGCAGGCAGTAGCGGGCCAGTTCGCGGCGCAGCGGCTCCAGCACGCCGTCCAGACCGGCGGCCCAGCCGCCGACGACGACCAGCTCGGGGTCGAGGGCGAGGACCAGGGCGGCCACGTCGTGGACGAGGCGCTGGATGAAGCGCTCGACGGCCGCGAGGGCCCGCTGGTCGCCCTCGCGGGCCTGGGCGAAGACCTCGGCGACGGCACGCTCGTCGAGGGGGCGCAGCGGCTCGTCCGTGGTGGACAGCAGGGTCTCCGGCGTGGCCTCGCGGCCCAGCAGATGCAGCGCGCCGATCTCGCCGGCGGCGCCGCCGAACCCCCGGTGCAGCTGACCGCCGATCAGTGAACCGGCGCCCGGGCTCAACCCGGCCAGCACGAACACCACGTCGTCGGACTCGGTGGCGGAGCCCTTCCAGTGCTCGGCGACCGCCGCCGCGTTGGCGTCGTTCTCCACCAGCACCGGGCACTTGAAGGAACGGCTCAGTCGCTCGCCCAGCCTGAGACCCGTCCACTCGGGCAGCGCGGCGCCCAGCCGCACGGTCCCGTCGGCCTCGACGATGCCCGGAGTCGCGACGCCGACGGCCCGCAGCGAACCCCGTGCCACACCGGCCCGGCGCAGCAGTTCCGCGACCGCCGTACGCACCCGCTCCAGCCGCTCGTCGGCCGGAGCCGTCTCGTCGACCTTCTTGTCGACGGCGCCCAGCACCCGGCCGTCCAGATCGGCCAGGAGCGCGGCGACCCGATGCGCGCCGATGTCCACGCCCAGCAGATGACCCGCCTCGGCCCGGAACCGGAACCGCCGCGCGGGCCGGCCCTGCCGCCGCACGACACTCTCGTCGGCCGCCTTCTCGACGACGTACCCCGCCTCGATGAGCCCTTCGACGACACCCTCGACGGTCGGCCGGGACAGCCCGGTCACCCGGGTGATCTCCGTCAGTGTGGCGGCGTCCGTGGCACGCAGCGCGTGCAGCACCACCGCGGAGTTGATCCTTCGCAGCAGCGAGGGATCCCCGCCGGTCAGCTGCCCCAACGTCCGTCCTCCCAGCTCGTGCGCATGTTGGGCGGATGGTACTCGCCGCGGCCCACCCCGGCGAGAGGCGGTACCCCGACGCCCCGCTGGTCGGTCCGAGCGGCCCTGTCCCCGCCGGCCGTCACCCCGGCGCCACGAACCCCGACTCGTATGCCGTGATCACCGCCTGCGTGCGGTCCCGCGCCCCCAGCTTCGCCAGAACGGCACTCACATGGGACTTCACCGTCTCGGTCCCGACCACCAGACGGTCGGCGATCTCCGCGTTCGACAGGCCGCGCGCCATCAGCCGCAGCACCTCGGCCTCCCGGTCGGTCAGCCGGGCCCGCTCCAGGACCGCCCGCGCCGCCCGGTTCCCCCCGTCGTCGCCGTACCGCGCGGCGAGCTGCCGCACCGACGCCGGGAACAACAGCGACTCGCCCTCGGCGACCAGCCGCACGGCGTGCACGATCTCGGCCGGCCGGGCCCGCTTCAGCAGGAAGCCGTCGGCGCCGGCCCGCAGGGCCTCGTAGACGTACTCGTCGTTCTCGAAGGTCGTGATGACGACGATCTTCGGCGGCGCGTCGACCGTCCGCAGCACCGCGCGCGTGGCCTCGATCCCGTCCAGCAGCGGCATCCGCACGTCCATGGCGACAACGTCGGGCCGCAACCGCCGCACCAGCGGAATCACCGCCGCCCCGTCGGCCGCCTCCCCGACCACCTCGATGTCGGGCTGCGCCTCCAACACGGCCCGCAGACCCGCGCGTACGAGGGGTTCGTCGTCGACGAGGAGAACGGTGACCGGCATCCGGCCAGCCTAGATCAACTCAAGGGCAGCTCAACATGTACCTGCCAGTCACCGCGGTCGGGGCCGGTCCGCGCCTGTCCGCCCAGCAGTGCGGCGCGCTCACGGATCCCGCGCAGGCCGCTGCCCCTGCCGGGCCCGGGTATGCCGTCGGTGAGCGGATTGCGGACCTCCAGGGTGAGCCTGCCGTCCGCGACGGCGACCCGGACGCGGGCCGGGGCGGAGTCCGCGTGCCGCAGCACGTTGGTCAGCGACTCCTGCAGGATGCGATATCCCTCCCGGGAGATTGACCCGGGCACGGTGTCCAACGGCCCGGTCATGTCGATGTCGACCTTGGTGCCGGAGGCGCGCGCGGACTCCAGCAGACGGTCGGCGTCCGTGAGCGTCGGCCGGCTGCTGACCGGCCGCTCGGACTCGCGCAGGACTCCGAGCACCCGCTCCAGATCCTCCAGGGCGGCCCGCCCGGTCTCCTCGATGGCGTCCAGGGCACGGTCGGTGAAGACGGGATCGCCGGCTGCTCGGGCGGCTCCCGCCTGGACGACGGCCACGGTCAGGGCATGCCCGATGGAGTCGTGGAGCTCACGGGCGATACGGGTGCGCTCCAGAAGCTGCTCGGTGCGCTCCTCCAGGGCGGCGAGGCGCTCGGCGGGGGAGGGGCCCAGGAGACGGTGGGCCAGGGCGGTGATGAGATGACCCGAGCCGATCACGGTCAGCGCCAGGGCCCCCAGCGACAAGGGCGCGAGCAGGACGTGCCACCAGTGGTGGCCGTCAAGGAGCAGCAGCACGCCCTCCTCGACGTCACGGCCGAACGCGGACGACACCAAGTCCACCGAGGTGAGCAGCAGTTGGACGGTTGCCATTGATGTCGCGCAGCCGAGCAACAGCCGCGCCTCCAGCCACACGACGAGCCGTCCCCGGTCGCCCCAGGAGACGGACGGGCTGACGACGATGTCGGTGCTTCCCCCGTCATGCCGGTGACCGGTCAGCAGCAACCTCGCCTGCAGCCCCTCCACGGTGCGCATCGCCGGCACGAGCCCGACGGGCGCGAGCAGCACGGCCGCCGACACCCAGGTCCACCACGCTTCCTCGATGAACAGCAGCATCGACGGCCACACGATGGCGATGCACAAATGCAGCAATCGTGTGTACGTCACCGCCCGGCCGAACGGGCGCAGCAGACGGACCATTTCGTCATGGTGCCAGCCACCGCTGACGACGAGCCTCCCCCGCACGGGGGAGACGATCTCCACCGGCGGGGGAGGGCCGCACCCGCCCCCGACCGCCAGGCTGATGCCATGACCAGCATCGAAGTCCAAGCCCTCACCAAGGAGTACGGCACCCGGCGGGCTGTGGACGACCTCACCTTCACCGTCCTCCCCGGCCGTGTCACCGGCTTCCTCGGCCCCAACGGCGCCGGGAAGTCCACCACCATGCGACTGGTGCTCGGCCTCGACCGGCCGACGTCCGGAACCGCCACGATCGGCGGCCGTGCCTACCCGACCCTGCGCGAACCCCTGCGTCACGTCGGTGCGTTGCTGGACGCCCAGGCCGCGCACGGCTCCCGCACCGCCCGCGACCACCTGCGCGTCCTCGCGGTGAGCAACCGCGTCGCCGTCCGCCGGGTCGACGAGGTGCTGGAGGAGACCGGGCTCGCCTCGGTCGCGCGCCGCAGGGTGAAGACGTACTCCCTGGGCATGCGCCAGCGGCTCGGCATCGCGGCGGCCCTCATCGGCGACCCCGAGGTGGTCATGCTCGACGAGCCCTCCAACGGCCTCGACCCCGAGGGCATCATCTGGATCCGCGCCCTGCTGCGCCGGCTCGCGGGGCAGGGGCGCACGGTCCTGGTCTCCAGCCACCTCATGAACGAGACCGCGTCCTTCGCCGACCACCTGGTGGTTCTCGGCCGGGGGCGCCTGCTGGCCGACACGCCGATGCGAGAGTTCATCCACGCACGCGTGGAGCCCCGCGTCCGTGTCCGCACCACGGACGCCACCGCGCTCAAGGCGGCCCTCGACCGCCACGGTCACGACGCCGTCGAGCACGAGGACGGGCACTGGAGCGTGCGCCACGCACGCGTGGACGACATCGGCCGCATCGCCTCGCAGGCCGGAGTCCCCCTTCTCGAACTCGCGCCTGAGGAAGCCACGTTGGAGCAGGCCTACCTGGACCTGACCGCGACCGAGGCCGAGTTCACCGCACAGCCCCAGGAGGCCTGAACCATGGGATTCGCACCCGTGCTCCACTCGGAGTGGCTCAAGATCCGCACGCTTCGCTCGCTGCCAGGAGCGCTGCTCGCGCTCTTCGCCGCCACCACGGCGTTCTCCGCGCTGGCAGGCTCCGACGGCAGTTCAGATGCCGAGTTCGACCCGCTGTTCACCGCGCTGTCGGGTGTGCTGCCCGGCCAGATCGCGGCCATCTCGTTCGGCGCGATGGCCGTGTCGTCGGAGTACCACGGGGGTGCGCTCCGACTGACGCTCGCCGCTGCGCCGCAGCGCGGACTGTGGTTCGCCGCCAAGGTGACGGCCATCGCCGTGCCGGCGCTGCTCGTAGGTCTCCTCACCGCCTGCACGGCGTACGTCGTGGCACGCGCGGGACTGGGACCGGCGGCGGACGGGGTCACGACGGGCGAGCAGGTGCGCGGCGTCCTGGGCTGTGGTGTCTACCTCATGCTCATGGCCCTGTTCGCGGCGGGCCTGACCGCGGTGCTCCGCAGCGGGGTGGCCACGCTCTCCCTGATGATCCCGTTCATCCTCGTGGTGTCCTTCGTGATCGGGGACGCCGCGGGCACCGTGGCCGACTTCCTGCCCGACAAGGCCGGACAGATCGTCCTGCACCAGACGTACGACGGCACCCTCGGGCCCTGGTCCGGCCTGGCGGTGACCGCGCTCTGGACGGCGGCGGCGCTGCTCGCGGGGGCGTGGAGCGTGCGGCGGCGGGACGCCTGACGGCACGCCAGTTGTCAGTGGTGCCGGGTTTACTGGAACGCATGAACATCGCACGGCACATCGCCCTCATCGACGAGTTGTGCTTCCGCCAGGTCATGGCGGAGCGCACCTCGTCGCACGGCGACGAGAGCGGCCCCGGCTACCACGTCGTGGTGTTAGAGAGCAGTCACGGCGACATTGGGACCCGTGCGGAGACGGTGGAGCAGTACGAGAAGTACCGCGACGCCCTGGACGAGCGGTTCGCGGCCCGCTGGAGAGAAACGGCCCCCTACAACCTCCAGACCGTCTCGCTGCGTACCGCGCAGGAGGAGATACCCGATCCCTGGGTCTCGCTCAGCGCACGCGCCCGCGTGGCCTGCGTCTGGGAAGCGGAGGGGACGGGCCGTTGGGTCGCGGTCTGCGTCGCCGACCTGGACGAGGACGACGACGTGAAGCTGCTCGGCGTGGTCACGGAGATCGACCCACCGTGACCCGGTCAGGCGTCGGAGTGATCCGTCAACGCCCGCCGTGATCCGTCAGACCGCGCCGCGACCCCTCTGTCCTCGCCGTGATCCGTCACGCCACGGCCGCAGCCCGCAATCTCCCGAACTCCTCCGCCATCGTCGCCGCCGTCCAGTGCGCGTTGAGCCCACTCGGATTCGGCAGCACCCACACGCGCGTGTCCCCGATCGTCCGCACCTGCGCACCCACCTGCGCCTTACGGTCGTCGAAAGCCGCCCGATAGGCGGTGACCCCCACGACGGCCAGCCAACGCGGCCGCAGCCGCGCCACCTTGGCCGCCAGCAGCCGCCCGCCCTCGCGGTACTCCTCGGCGCTCAGCTCGTCGGCCCGTGCGGTCGCCCGCGCGACGACGTTCGTGATGCCGAGGCCGTAGGACAGCAACTCTCCCTGCTCCGCCGGCTTCAAGAGCCTCGGCGTGAACCCCGACAGATGCAGGACCGGCCAGAAACGGTTGCCGGGGCGGGCGAAGTGATGGCCGGTCGCGGCCGTCATCAGACCGGGATTGATGCCGCAGAACAGCACATCCGCGACGACGTCCGGCACCAGACGGTCGCGAGCGGCCTCCAACTGCTCGGCGGTGAAGTGCGTCATGCTCTGCGACGCGCTAGAGGATGGCCCCGGGCGTGTAACCGGCGGCCTCCGGGCGCTGCTTCACGATCTCCTCGACCCGGCCGACCACGACGCCGACCTGGTCGGCAGCGGCACCGGTGAAGGAGAGCTTGTCGGCCATGAGCGCGTCCAGCTGGGCGCGGTCGAGCGGGATGCGCTCGTCGGCGGCCAGCTTGTCCAGCAGCTCATTGCGCTCGGCGCCCTGCTCACGCATCGCCAGCGCGGAGGCGACGGCGTTCTCCTTGATCGCCTCGTGCGCGACCTCACGGCCGACGCCCGCGCGCACCGCGCCCATCAGCACCTTGGTGGTGGCGAGGAACGGCAGGTAGCGGTCCAGCTCACGGGCCACGACCGCCGGGAACGCGCCGAACTCGTCGAGCACCGTCAGGAACGTCTCCAGCAGGCCGTCCAGCGCGAAGAACGCGTCCGGCAGCGCGACCCGGCGCACCACCGAGCAGGACACGTCGCCCTCGTTCCACTGGTCGCCCGCCAGCTCACCGGTCATCGAGGCGTAGCCGCGCAGGATCACCATCAGGCCGTTGACGCGCTCGCAGGAGCGGGTGTTCATCTTGTGCGGCATCGCGGAGGACCCGACCTGGCCCGGCTTGAAGCCCTCCGTCACGAGCTCGTGCCCGGCCATCAGCCGGATCGTCTTGGCCAGCGAGGACGGCGCGGCCGCCAGCTGCACCAGCGCGGTGACGACCTCGTAGTCGAGGGAGCGCGGGTAGACCTGGCCGACGGACGTGAACGCCTGCGAGAAGCCCAGGTGGCCCGCGATCCGGTCCTCCAGGTCCGCCAGCTTCGAGGCGTCCCCGCCGAGCAGGTCGAGCATGTCCTGCGCGGTGCCGACCGGGCCCTTGATGCCGCGCAGCGGGTAGCGGCCGAGGAGCTCCTCGACGCGGCCGTAGGCGACGAGCAGCTCGTCGGCGCCGGTGGCGAAGCGCTTGCCCAGCGTCGTGGCCTGCGCGGCTACGTTGTGGGAGCGGCCGGCCATGACCAGCTCGCCGTACTCACCGGCCAGCTTGCCGAGGCGCGCGAGCACGGCCACCGTACGGTCGCGCATCAGCTCCAGCGAGAGCCGGATCTGGAGCTGCTCGACGTTCTCCGTGAGGTCGCGGGACGTCATGCCCTTGTGCACGTGCTCATGCCCGGCGAGGTCGTTGAACTCCTCGATCCGCGCCTTCACGTCGTGCCGCGTGACCTTCTCGCGCTCGGCGATCGAGGCCAGGTCGACGGTGTCCAGGACACGCTCGTAGTCGGCGAGCGCCTCGTCCGGCACCTCGATGCCGAGGTCCTTCTGGGCCCGCAGCACGGCGAGCCAGAGCTGCCGCTCCAGCTTCACCTTCTGCTCGGGGGACCAGAGCGTGGCGAGCTCGGTGGAGGCGTAGCGTCCGGCGAGGACGTTCGGGATGCGGGGCTTGGCGGGCGCAGAAGTCACGTGTACGGAGTTTACCCGCCGCCCGGCGGGCACCCGTCGGCTGTCCAGCGCTGAGCGCCCCAGGTCAGAGGCGCTCCATGCGCCGTGCGTCCGCCGGACCGCGCGACCGCCGTGGGACGGACGCCGGTCGCGACGGGATTTGGCCCCGTGGACGCCGATGTCGGCGGGCGATCGGGTGAATTCCCCGGCCGTCGTCGCGTCCTCGCTTCCTGGGACCTCCCTCTCTCGTTCATAGTCTGCACGTCGTGGCGATTGTGAACGTGCGGCATCACGGCTCCTGCGACGACCTCGTGAATCCCGGTAATCGACGATCTCGCGTCCCATGACCGACCGTCGGATTTCCCCATTCCGCCCGAGAGAGAGAAAACGAGAATGCGACAGGCCCTGACCAGGGGATTGATTGTGGCCGCCGCCACGACGAGCGCCCTTTCTCTGTACGGCACATGCGCGTCCTCGGCCCCACGCGTGCAGGGGACCGTGGTGAACTCCGCCTCCGCGCTGTCGGGCCGTACGGATCCATGGGGCTCGGACGGGCTGGACGAGCTGGACGACAAACTCGCCAACATGCACGATAAATTCGGCAGGATGCACGAGAGAATCGGCGAGATGCAGGACAAATTCGGTGCGCTGAACGAAAAGTTCAGCCACATGGAGGTGTCCCAGCCGGCTTCTGAAAACAGCACCTCCGGATACGGAAATTCCGGCTACGGAGCCGAAGAGCCGAGCAGCCAGGGCTATGGCACCGAGAAGCCGAGCGAGCAGGGGTACGGCACCGACAAGCCGAGCGAGCAGAGCTACGGCACCGAGAAGCCGAAAGACCACGGTTACGGCGCGGAAGAGTCCAGTGGCTACGGCCGGGACGACGAGAAGTCGAGTGGCTACGGCCGGGACGACGAGAAGTCGAGTGGCTACGGCCGGGACGACGAGAAGTCGAGCGGCTACGGGTACGGCTACGGCGACGACGAGCCGAAGCACCACGGCTACGGCGACGACAAGTCGAGCGGGTACGGCTACGGCGAGGAGGAGACCGGCTACGGCGCCGAGGAGTCGCAGGAGGACGGCTACGGCTACGGGTACGGCTATGGCGAGGACTCGCCGGGCGAGCCCACCCCGCCGCCCCACGAGCACAAGCCGACGCCGCCTCCGGCCGAGACGCCCCCGGGGAAGGAGCACCCCCACATGCCCGAGACCGGCGTCGAGACCGCGAGCGTAGTGGGAGGCATCGCCGCAAGCGGGGCGCTGCTGATCGCGGGAACCGTCCTGTACCGGCGAAGCCGGGCCGCGTCCCGTCGGTAAGAAGGTTCAGGGTGCCGGGCGGACAGCCCGGCACCCTCGTGCTGTCCCCACCCCTGGCCGCCGGGACTACGCCGCCGGACCCTCGTACGGCAGCAGTTCCGGCCGCTTGGCCGGCAGCCCGTCGCCCGAGGACCGGCCGGTCAGCCGCCGCCCGATCCACGGCAGCAGGTACTGCCTGGCGAACCGGGCGTCCGCGACCCGCCGGGCGGCCCACCCGGGCGGCAGCGTGGCCGGCATCGGTGTATGCCACTCGGTGTCCTCGGGGTCGTAGCCGAGCGTCTGCCACACCGCCTCCGCGACCCGGCGGTGCCCCTCGGCGGTCAGATGCAGCCGGTCCACGTCCCACAGGCGGGGGTCGCCGAGCGACGGCGCCCCGTACAGGTCGACGACGATCGCGCCGTGCCGCTCGGCCAGCTCGTCGACGCAGGCGAACAGCTCCTCCATACGCGGCCGGAACCGCTCGAGGACCGGACCCTGCCGTCCCGGGCTGCGCATCAGCACCAGCTGTCGGCACGACGGGGCGAGCTTCTCCACGGCCTCCTCCAGGAGTCCGCGCACCCGTCCCATGTCGCACTTGGGCCGCAGTGTGTCGTTGAGCCCGCCGACCAGAGTGATCACGTCGGCGCCCATCGCGGCCGCCACGTCGACCTGCTCCTCGACGATCTGCCCGATCAGCTTCCCGCGCACCGCGAGGTTGGCGTACCGGAAGCCGGGTGTCCGGGCGGCCATCCGCCCGGCGAGGAGGTCGGCCCAGCCCCGGTAGGAACCGTCCGGGAGCAGGTCCGACATGCCCTCGGTGAAGGAGTCGCCGACCGCGACCAGGCTGCTGTGTGTGGGGTTCGTCTGCATGGCGACAGAAATGGTAGCCCGAGGACCATACCCGTCGGTCGGTCGGCCCTCAGGTCCGCTGCCCGAACAGCTCCCGCAGCACGTCCTCCATGGTCACCAGCCCTGCCAGTCGGCCGTCGCCGCCCAGCGCGGCCGCCAGGTGTGTGCGGCTGCCGCGCATGGCCGTGAGGACGTCGTCGAGAGGGGTGCTCTCCCGGACGCGCGCGATGGGGCGCATGTCCCGCACCGGGAAGGGCACGTCGCGCGCGGGGGCGTCGAGGGCGTCCTTCACATGGAGGTAGCCGACGATGCGGCGGCCCTCGTCCACGACCGGGAAGCGGGAGAAGCCCGACTCGGCCGACAGCGCCTCCAGCTCCTCCGGTGTGACGCCCACGCGCGCGTAGACGACGCGTTCCAGCGGGAGGACGACGTCGCGCACGGGTCGGCGGCCCAGTTCCAGGGCGTCGTGCAGCCGCTCGCGTGCGCGCTCGTCGATGAGGCCGGCCTCGCCGGAGTCACGCACCAGCCGGGCCAGCTCGGCGTCCGAGAAGGTGGCCGTGACCTCGTCCTTGGTCTCGACGCGCATGAGCTTCAGCAGTGTGTTGGCGAAGGCGTTGATCGTGAAGATGACCGGCCGCAGTGCCCGGGAGAGCGTGACCAGCGGCGGACCGAGCATGAGCGCGCTGCGCACCGGCTCGGCCAGCGCGATGTTCTTCGGCACCATCTCGCCGAGCAGCATGTGCAGATAGGTGGCCAGGGCCAGCGCGATCACGAAGGACACCACGTGCCCGGCGCCCTCCGGCACGCCCACCGCGTGGAACACCGGCTCCAGCAGATGCTCGATCGCGGGCTCCGCGACCACACCGAGGACCAGCGTGCACAGCGTGATGCCGAGCTGCGCGGCCGCCATCAGCGCGGACACGTGCTGGAGACCCCACAGCACGCTCTTGGCGCGCCGGTCGCCCCGGTCGGCGTACGGCTCGATCTGCGAGCGCCGCACCGAGATCAGCGCGAACTCGGCGCCGACGAAGAAGGCGTTGACGACCAGCGTCAGGAAGCCGATGAACAGCTGTACGGCGGTCATCGCCCGCCCTCCTTCTCGTCGCTCTCGTGCTGCTTCTCGTACTTCTCGTGCTTCTCGCTCTCCTGCGCGTCGTCGAACGGCGCGTGCAGCAGCACTCGGGCCGCCCGGCGGCCGGTGGCGTCCACCACGTCGAGCCGCCAGCCGGCCACCTCGACTCGGTCACCGACGGCGGGTATACGGCCCAGCTCCGTGGCGACGAGGCCGGCCAATGTCTCGTACGGCCCCTCGGGCGCCCTCAGGCCCACCCGCGCGAGCTGGTCCACCCGAGCCGATCCGTCCGCCGAGTACAGCTCGCGGCCCTCCGCGTCACTGCCCGCGTGGGCGAGGTCGGGCGTCTCGTGCGGGTCGTGCTCGTCCCGCACCTCGCCGACGACCTCCTCGACGATGTCCTCAAGGGTCGCCACGCCCGCCGTTCCGCCGTACTCGTCGATGACCACGGCCATGGTGCGCTTGCCGGACAGCCGGTCGAGGAGCCGGTCGACGGTGAGCGTCTCGGGGACGAGCAGCGGCTCGCGCATCAGCTCGGCGACACAGACCCGGGGCCGGCGTTCGGCGGGCACCGCCAGGATGTCCTTGATGTGCGCGGTGCCCACGACCGAGTCGAGGCTGCCGCGGTACACGGGGAACCGGGACAGCCCGGTCGCCCGCGTCACGTTCGCCACGTCCTCGCAGGTCGCCTGCGCCTCCAGGGCGATGACCTGGACGCGCGGGGTCATGACGTTCTCAGCGGTCAGGTCGGCCAGGTTCAGGGTGCGGACGAAGAGCTCGGCGGTGTCCGCCTCCAGGGCCCCTTCGCGGGCCGAGTGCCGGGCGAGGGCGGCCAGCTCCTGGGGGCCGCGCGCGGCGGCCAGTTCCTCGGTGGGCTCCACCCCGAAGCGGCGCACTATGCGGTTCGCCGTGTTGTTGAGGTGGGTGATGAAGGGGCGGAAGATCGCGCTGAACCAGCGCTGGGCGTTGCCGACCGTCTTCGCCACGGCCAGGGGCGAGGAGATCGCCCAGTTCTTCGGCACGAGCTCACCGACGACCATGAGGACGACCGTCGACAGTGCCGTACCGATCACGAGCGCGATCGAGCCGGACGCCGAGCTGGAGACGCCGAGTGACTCCAGCGGGCCCGCGATCAGTTTGGCGATGGACGGTTCGGAGAGCATGCCGACGACCAGGTTGGTCACAGTGATGCCGAGCTGGGCGCCGGAGAGCTGGAAGGTCAGGTTCCGTACGGCCTTCAGGGCGCCGGAAGCGCCCCGCTCGCCGCGCTCGACGGCCCGTTCCAGCTCGCTGCGCTCGACCGTGGTCAGCGAGAACTCGGCCGCGACGAAGGCACCGCAGGCGAGCGACAGCAGGATCGCCACCAGCAGGAGGATCACTTCGGTCATCGGGTCACCTCCGTCCCATGGTCGGACAGGGTGGGGAGGATCGCGCGATGTCGGGTACTGGGAGGCTCGTCCATGGGCGGACGCTCACACCTTTCACGGGAGGACCGAAGTGGTCCCCCAATAGTAAAGGGTGGGCAAAGTGCTTCGTTCGGGCCGTCGTGCTCGGCTCAGTCGGTCAGATGCTTCACCCACCGGCGCCACTTGTCCTCGGGCGCGTACCCGGCCGCGCGCCAGGCATGGTGCGCGGTCTCGTTGCGCTGGAGCACCATCGCGTCACCACGGCGCCCGCCGAGCCGTACGAACCTGTCCTCGGCGGCGGCGAGCAGCGCCGAGCCGATACCCCGCCGCCGGCGCTCGGGGTGCACTGCGAGCCGGTACAGATGGCAGCGCCAGCCGTCGAAGCCAGCGATCACCGTGCCGACCAGTTCCCCGTCCAGCTCCGCCAGGATCAGCGCCTCGGGGTCGCGGGCGACCAGCCGTTCCACGCCGTCCCGGTCGTCGCTGATGCTCGTGCCCTCGGCGGCCGTCTTCCAGAAGGCCAGCACGGTGTCGAGGTCGTCGGCCGTGGCGGGCCGTATCCGCAGATCAGTCATGCCGTGATCACATCACGGGGGACCGGACGGGACCCGGAATTCCAGCATCCGGACGGCTACTTGCCGCGCAGCCGCGCCATCACCGGCGCGAACGCCTCCATGTTCGGTTCGAGGACGGTCAGATAGGTGAACCCGTACCGCTCGCGCTGTGCCAGCACCTGCGCGGTCATCTCCTCCAGGGTGCCGATCAGACCGATGGGCAGTTCCAGGACCTGGTCCGGCGTGAGGTACGGGACCCTTTCCATCAGAGGCCGCACGGCGGCCTCACGGTCGTCGGTGTCGACCACGAACTGAATGAGCAGGTTCAGCTCCGCCTGCTCCGGCTCCTTGCGGCCCGCTGCCGCCGCCAGCTCGCGGTACAGCGCGACACGCTCTTCGAGTTCCCCGGCGGGTATGGCCTCGAGCTTTCCCGTCGAGCTTCCCCGCGCCGTACGCCCGCCGGTGAAGGCCGCGATGTCGGCGTGCTCGGCGGCGAGGCGTAGCACCCGGTCGCCGTTGCCGCCGACGAGCAGCGGCACCCGGGGCTGCTGCACCGGCTGCGGCTGGTGATCCTCGGAGGCGAGCAGCCGGTACAGCTCCTCGATCGTGCGCCGCAGATGGTCCACGCGCGCACCCGGGGACAGCCACGGAAGACCCGCCATGTCGTGCTCTTCCTGCACATAGCCGGTGCCCAGGCCGAGTTCCAGTCGTCCGCCCGTGAGGGCGTCGGTCGTCGCGACCTCGCGGGCGAGCAACGCCGGGTTCCAGAAACCGGCGTTGAGCACGAACGTGCCCAGCCGCGGCCGCTGTGTCGCCTCGGCCGCCGCGACCAGGGCCGGGAACGGCGCGGGCATGCCGAGATGGTCGGGGACCAGGATCACGTCGTAGCCGAGTTCCTCGGCCCGGCGGCACTTGGCCCGCCACTCGTCGGCCGGGGCGGAGGTTATCAGGTTGACGCCGAAGCGGAACGGACGCGGGCTCTGCGGCTGTGACACGAACTCTCCTCACCTGCAAGGGACTTGAGTACCTGCCACGATTCCATCATTCGTGCGCGATGGCCGCCAGTACGTTCATGCGGGAGGCACGCAACGCGGGCAGCAGTGCAGCCACCACGCCCACGACCGCCGAGCCGATCACCACGGCCACGATCGTGCCCCAGGGGATCGCCAGCGCCGTCATGCCCTGCAACGCCAGTACCTGCTGGGTGCACACGCCCCACACCAGACCCAGCGCGAGGCCCAGCACCGCGCCGAACACGGCGATCACCACCGACTCCAGCCGGATCATCCGGCGCAACTGCCGCCTGGCCAGCCCGATGGCCCTGAGCAGCCCGATCTCCCGGGTGCGCTCGACGACCGACAGGGCGAGGGTGTTCACCACGCCGAGCACCGCGATGATGATCGCGAGGCCGAGCAGGGCGTAGACGAGGTAGAGCAGCACGGCGATCTGGTCGTGGACCAGTTCCTTGTAGTCGGCGATGTCCCGGACCTGCACCTGCGGATACGGGTCGAGCGTCTTCTCCAGGCCGGCCCGCAGGTCGTCGGCGCTAGTGCCGGAGGCGGCGTTGACGTACACGGCCGCGTCCTGACCGCCCGGCGCGTACTTGTCCAGCGTGTCCAGACCGAAGTAGATCCCGCCCTGGCTGCCGAAGCCGTCGGCGGACTCCTGGTCGGTGAGGGCACCCACCGTCAGCTCGGCCCGCCGGTCGCCCTGGAACTCGACGGGGACGGTGCTGCCGACCCGTACGCCGTGGTCCTCGGCGAAGTCCTTGTCCATGGCGAGGTGCCCGTCCGCGAGCGCTGCCGCGCTGTCGCCCTGCGCGTACGTGATGTTGGCGACCTCGTCGAGCTCGGGCTCGTAGGCCGCGGCGGTCGTCTTCACGCGGTCGCCGTCCGGGAGGCGCACGGCGATCGTCGTGAACTGCGAGCGTACGACCAGGCCGACGCCCTCGGTGTCGCGGATCCGGTCGGTGATCTCCCGGGGGAAGGGCACGAAGTTGCTGTTCTGTACGACGAAGTCGGCGCCCAGCGTTTTGTCGATCTGCTCGTCGAACGACTTGGTCATCGAGGCGCTGGCCACCGACATCCCGCCCACCAGCGCCAGCCCGACCATCAGGGCGGCGGCCGTGGCCCCGGTACGGCGTGGATTGCGCAGGGCGTTGCGCTGGCTCATCCGGCCGACCGATCCGAACAGCGCGGGGAAGGCGCCGCCCAGGACGCGGATCACGGGCCGTACGAGCAGGGGGCCGGCGATCACGGTCGCGATCAGGGTCAGGATGACGCCGAGGCCCAGCAGGGACGCCGCGGTCGACGTCTTCGACGCCACGGCGCAGCCCGCGAGCGCCGCCGCACCCGCCGCCCCGACCACCGAGCCGACGACCGCGCGCAGCCGCAGCGGCCGTCCGATGTCGGCGATCTCCGCGTCCGACAGGGCCGCCATCGGCGAGACCCCCGCAGCGCGCCGGGCCGGGAGGTACGCCGCCACGAAGGTGACGCCCAGGCCGACGACGTAGGCGGTCACCGGCGTCCCCCAGCCGATGACCATCTCGGTCGCCCTGATGTTCATGCCCATCAGACCCATCAGCTCGATGAGTCCGACGGCCAGCCCGATCCCGGCCGCGAGGCCCAGCGTCGAGCCGACCAGACCGAGGAGCAGCGCCTCGGTCAGGACCGAGCGCCGTACCTGACGCCGGTCAGCGCCGAGTGCCCGCAACAGGCCCAGCTCGCGGGTGCGCTGGGCGATCAGCATCGAGAAGGTGTTGACGATCAGGAAGACGCCGACGAGGACGGCGATCCCGGCGAAGCCGAGCATGACGTACTTGATGATGTCGAGGAATCCGCCGAGCTGTTCGACGTCCGACTCGGCCTGCTCGTCGGCCGTGCGCAGCTCGTACCCGCCGGTGTCGGCACCGGCGTCGGAGCCGAGCGCGTCGGCCACGCGCCGCTTGAGCTCCGCGTCGCTGACGCCGTCGGCCGCGTCGAGCGAGACCGACGTGGCCGCCTTCGGGTCGCCCAGCAGCTTCGTCCGCGCCGCCTCGGTGTCGAAGAAGACCAGCGCGGCACCGGGGTTGGTGGTGGTGAACGTGACGATGCCGACGACCTCGACGGGGAAGGAGCCCTCCTGCCCGATGACCGTGAGCCGGTCGCCGATCCGTACGTCCCTGCCGTCGGCGGTGTCCGCGTCGATCAGCACCTGCGCGCCGCCCTTCGGGGCGTGCCCGGAAGTGAGCTCCACGGGGCTGCGCTCGGTCGGGTTCCAGGCGGTGCCGATCGTCGGCGCGCCCGTGGTCGGGCCCACCGACTCGCGGTCCTCGTCGGCGACGGTGAGGCCGTCCACGTCGACTTCGGCACGTGCCGCCGCGACCCCGTTGACCTGGGCCAGACGCTCGGCGAGCGACGCCGGCAGGGTCAGCGTCCGCCCCGAGGGCAGGGTCTCGTCGAGGGTCTGCTTCGGCGTGACGGTGACATCGGCCGCGGTCGAGGCGAAGAGCCGGTCGAAGGTGCGGCTGACGGTGTCCGAGAAGATCAGGCTGCCCGCGACGAACGCCACGGACAGGATCACCGCCAGGGCGGAGAGCAGCAGCCGTCCCTTGTGGGCGAGGAAGCTCCTGAGCGTCGCCTTGAGCACGGGGTCAGCGCCCCTCGGATGCCCGGGGCCCGCCGTCGTCGGAACGGCCGCGGATCCCGTCCTGGCCGCGGATCACGTCGAACCGCTTCATACGCTCCAGCACGGCCTCCGCGGTCGGCCGCTCCATCTCGTCCACGATCCGCCCGTCGCCCAGGAAGAGCACCAGGTCGGAGTGGGCGGCGGCGCCCGGGTCGTGGGTGACCATGACGACGGTCTGCCCCAGCTGGTCGACGGCCTCGCGCAGGAACCCCAGCACCTCCAGGCCGGCCCGGGAGTCCAGGTTGCCGGTGGGCTCGTCCGCGAAGATCAGCTCCGGGCGGGAGGCGAGCGCGCGGGCGCAGGCGACGCGCTGCTGCTGGCCGCCGGACAGCTGGGACGGCCGGTGCTTGAGGCGGTCCCGCAGCCCCAGTGTGTCGATGACCTGGTCCAGCCACTTCTCGTCGGGCTTCTTTCCCGCGATGTCCATGGGCAGGGTGATGTTCTCGGCCGCGTTCAGGGTCGGGATGAGGTTGAACGACTGGAACATGAACCCGATCCGGTCCCGCCGCAGCCGGGTCAGCTCGCGCTCCTTCAGGCCGGTGATCTCGGTCCCGCCGAGCCACACCTGTCCCGCCGAGACGTTGTCGAGCCCCGCCAGACAGTGCATCAACGTGGACTTTCCGGACCCCGACGGCCCCATGACGGCGGTGAAGCGGCCGCGCGCGATGTCCACGTCCACCGAGTCGAGGGCGAGCACCGTCGTCTCGCCGGAGCCGTATGCCTTGGTGAGGCCGCGCGCGCGGGCCGCGATCCCGTCGGCCGACGCGGGGCCCGGGGCGTACTGGGCAGCTGCTATGGACAAGACCGCCTCCTCAGGGACGGAACGACTCACCGTCACCGCCGAGCGTAATGTGATCCACCGCACACCCGGTATCCACCCGAGGTCCCGGTCGGTCTCCGCCGCAGGTCGGGCCCCTGATATCGATGTAAGGGGCATGCTCCGCCTCCGGGGTGACTTCTTGCCGCTGCTAGCGTCCGAGCGCTAGCTTTGAGGTATGGCGAAGACCCAGCTGAACGTGAGAGTGGACGAGGGCACCGCCCGCGCGGCACGCGAACGTGCCCTGGCCCGCGGGATGAGCGTCAACCGCTACATCGAGGAGCTGGTCAGAAAGGACACCGGAGAGGTCGGGCACACTTTCGTGGACGCCGCCGCCGACTTCATGAAGCAGTACGAGTCCGTCTTCGCCGAGGAGTTCGGCGCGGAGCACGAAGGTCGTCGCTGATCCGTTGAGCAATCTGAACATCGACCTCGCCTGGCTGCTCATGCTCGCCGAGAAGAGGACCCCGGGCGACCCCCAGGTCACCGACTGGGGAGCTCTCGTCGCCGCCATCGCCCGCCACCGGGCGGAGATATTCGACACCCCGGTCTACGACAGCCCGCAGGCCCGCGCCGCGGCCCTGCTCCAACTCCTCATCCACGTCCCGGCCCTGGAGCGCTCCAACGCGCTGTTCGCCTCCGCCGTGGCCTACGCCTACCTGGTCGCCAGCGGCCTCAAGGTCGTCACCTCACCCGAGCAGGTACGCGATCTGGCACGCCTGGTCAAGAGCGGTGAGGCCTCGGTCGAGGACATCGCACGCGAACTGCGCCAGTGGAGTCTGTGAAGCGGAGTCGGTGAGGCGGAGCCCGTGAGACGAAGCCCGTGATCAGCCGGCCCCCTCCTCCGTCGGCCGCCACGCCGTGCCCAGCACGCAGTACGACGAGGGGAGCACCGGCCCGTTCTCCGGCATCATCACCTGCCGGCACGGACCGAGTTCGAACCCCGCCCCGCGCAGCGCCGCGACCGGATCACGGGAGACATGACAGCCGCCGCTCACCAGCGGCCACACCGTCCGGTCCAGCGCCCGCTGGGTGAGGAGCATCGCACGCCCGCCGCCCCGGCCGTGCTCGAAGAACCGCACCACACCGCCCGGCCGCAGCACCCGCCGTACCTCACCGAGCGCACGCGGCACGTCCCGCACGCTGCACAGCACCAGCGAGAGCACCACCGCGTCGAAGGCCTCGCTCTTGACCGGCAGCGCCTCCGCCGCGCCCGGAACCACATCCACCGGAACCTCGGCGCGCAGCGCGGACTCCACCGCCAACTGCCGTAGCAGAGGCTCCGGTTCGATGGCGACGACCTCCGACACGGCGCTCGGGTAGTGGGCGAAGTTCAGGCCGTTGCCGGCACCGATCTCGATCACCCGGCCCGACAGGCCGGCCAGCAGCCGGTCGCGGATGTCGCCCATGCCCATCCGCGTCTCGGCGCTGACGCTCATCCGGGCGTAGAAACGGGCGAACAGCGGGTGGTGCACGGAACCCCGTGACACCTTGCCGGAGCCGGCGGACCGTACGGCCATGGGGACCTCCCGGGTGGGACGGGGCTCACCCTGATTGTCCCCCGTTCGGGGCCGACGCACCCCCCGCCGCCGCGGTGGCCGTCGTTTCCGGCCGGGCCGGAGATCAGCCGATGAAGTCCCGGACCTGCTCGTACACGCCCTGGTCGTTGTTCATGTCGGTGTGCGAGACGCAGCCGACCTCGACGTTCGTGGCGCCGCTCAGGATCGCGGTGGTGTCCGGGGTGAGCGCGTCGTCGCAGTTCGACCAGTAGCTGGCGTACGACACGCCGCCCGGGGTCTCGTCGCCGGAGTTCAGGGCGGACAGGAACGAGCTGCCGGTGTTCATCTCCGCGCAGGACCTGTACAGCCACGCGCACCACGATGCGGTGGACGTGCCATGGTTCACGCCGGCCGTGGAGACGAAGTCGTCGACCTGCGAGGTCCCGCCCAGGTTCTTGAGGTAATAGCGGGCGCTGAGCGCGCCCATGGAGTGGACGACCAGGTCGACCTTCGACGCGCCGGTCCGGGCGAGCACGTTTCTGATCTCGGTAGCGAGCTGCTGGGCGGTGGTGGCGTTCGACTGGGCCCAGTCGTACGACCAGGCGTCCAGCTCGGCGGAGGTGTATCCGTCGGCCTTGAAGTATCCGGCCCAGTCGTCCCAGCTGCTCGCCGAGCTGCTCAGACCGTGCACGAAGACGACGGGGTCGTGGGTGGCGGCGTGCGCGGGTGTGGGGGAGAGGGTGAGTGACAGAAGGAGCGATGAGGCCAGGGCCGTGAGGGCCGTGGCCATGCGACGCGTGCGGCGCTGCATGATGCCTCCTGAAACGTGTGGGGTTGTCAGGAGTGTCGAGCCGGGTCTACGCGCGCCGCATCGGTGAAATCGCCGGTCTTTACGGTTCAATTAACTCGCCAGTAACGTCATTTGTGTGGTGACTCCGGTGAACCCCCCGCCTCTGGACCGCACTTCGCCACCGCAGCTCACGCAAACGTGGCGACACCTGGCCGCGACGCTCCCCGCAGGCGTCCGGGTCCGGCTGCTGCGTGCCGTGTACGGCGATCCGCGCGCCGCCGTCGAGTCGGTCCCGCTCCTGACCGACCGCCAGACCGCGGGCCTCGACCCGCTCCCGACGGAACCCGCCGAGCTGGCCCCGGTGCTGCTGCGCGAACGCCGGGCGGAGATCCGGGCGTTGCCGGACGACACACGTCTGTCGCTGCTGCTCGCCGCGGCCGATCAGTACCCGGTCGCCACGAACGCCTTCCTGCGCGCCGTGATGGCCGCCCGCCTCGACACCCGCTCCCTGGACGCCGCCGAGGCGGCCGGGATCGCGCACGTGGGCGCGGCCGGGGTCGTGTTCCGCGACGCGTGGACGCGGATCGCGGCCTACGAGACCGGCTCCCCGGCCGACCGCCGTGACGTCCACCAACTGCTCGCCCGCGTGCTGGGCGGCGCGGGCGCGACACCGTGGCGTTCCTGGCACCGGGGCGCGGGGGCGGTCGGGCCCAGCACCCGGCTGGCGGCGGAACTCGGCGCGGCCGCGCACAAGGCGGCCGGCGCGGGGCGGCTCCCCTTGGCCCGCGCCCTGGCCGAGCGCGCCGCCGTGCTGTGCCCCGACCCGCCCCGGCAGGCCCGCCTGGTCGCCCTCGCCGCCGCGTACGCCTGGCAGTCGGGCGACGGCGACCGAGCCCGCCGGCTGGCCGCCGCCGGCACCGACGACGCCTTGACAGGGGTGCTCGCCCTCCGGGCGGGGAACGCGTCGGAGGCCTTCGACGCGTTGCTCACGGGGGTGGTGCGGGCGGCGGCGGGTGCGCGGGGCGGGGGCTCGCGGCCGGTGGACACCGGTGCCGACGTGGGCAGCTCCCCGTCGGCACAAGCCGCCGCTCACAGCGGCTCCCGGCCCATGGCGGCCAAAGCCGCGCCCATCGCTCCCGCAGCTTCAATTCCCCCCACTTCGGCCACCGTTGCGCTCACCACATCTGCCTCCGCCCGCGCCGAGCACCTCCTCGCCCGCGCCACCGAAGCCGCCGTCTACACCGGAGACGTGCGCCGCCTGCGTGAGGCCGCGCGGGTCGCCGACCGCCTCGGCGTCGTGCCGCCCGGCACGCTCGGCGGGCTCGTGGCCGCGTTCGACGGACGGTACGAGGACGCGCGTGATCTGCTGCGGGCTGCGGCCGGACAGTGCGGGCCGGGCGGTGATCCGACCGTCCTGATCCACGCCGGGATCGCCGCCCTGCTCCTCGGCGACCACACCCGCGCCGCCACCGCGACCGTCCGCGCCGCCGCCTCCGCGCGGGCACGGGGCACCCCGGTGGCCGTGGCACAGGCGATGGAGTTCCGTGCGTACGCCGACTTCTGGACGGGACGCCCGCGAGCCGGTGAGGCCGCCGCCGTGGACGGGCTCTGGCAGGCCCACGCCACCGGCCAGGACAACGGAGCCTGTCATCTTCAGGCAGCCCTCGCGATGTTCGCGGCGCTCACCGGAGACGCGGACCTCTGCCTCGAACGCGCCGCGACGGCACGGTCGTACGCCCTCGTCCACGGCCTCGGTCTGCCCGCCGCGCTGGCCCAGTGGGCGCTCGCCTTCCTCGACCTGAGCTGTGGCCGCTTCGCCGCCGCGGCGGCCCGCCTGCGCGCCCTGGCCGGATTCGGCCCCGGACACGGCCACCGGGCCGTCCGCCATCTCGCCACCCCGCACTACGTCGAGGCCGCCGTCCGCACCGGTGACACCCGGGTCGCCCGGGTCGCGCACGCCGACTACGACCGCTGGGCGAGCACCGTGCGCAGCCCCGACGACCTCGCCCTCAGCGCCCGCTGCCGCGCCCTGCTCGCCCCCGGTGCGGAAGCCGTGGACCACTACCGCACGGCCCTCGGCCTGCACTCCCGCGGCACCCGCGACTTCGAACGCGCCCGCACGGAACTGCTGTTCGGCGGCGCCCTGCGTCGACTGCGCCGCCGTACGGAGGCACGCGACCGGCTGCACAGCGCCCTGGAGGCGTTCGACTCCTTCGGCGCCCCGCACTGCGCCGCCCAGGCCCGCACCGAACTGCGCGCTCTCGGCGCACCCGCCGCACCGGCCCCCGACGCCGCCGATCACCCCTCGACCCGCCTCACCGCCCAGCAACTCCTGGTCGCCCGGATGGCCGCCGAGGGCGCCACCAACCGCGAGATCGCCGCCCGTCTCGCCCTCAGCCCCCGCACCATCGACCACCACCTGCGAGGCGTCTTCACCCGCCTCGGGATCCGCTCCCGCATCGAACTGGTGCGGATCGTCACCGACGGAGGGGAAGGAGGGCCGCCGCTCTAGGTCATTCGGCGAAGGCGCGGGCGAACCCCGCGAGGTTCTGTGGGCAGGCCCAGATCTCCCGGGTCACCCGGCCTTCGAACCAGGTGTCCGACTCGTCGTCGGACCAGGACTCGCCGTCCGGCAGGGCCGCGTCACCGGCGGCCTCCCGCTCCGGGTGCGCCAGCATGTCCAGGACGTACCGAAAGCCGTCCAGCTCGTCGTCGTCCTGGACTTCGTCGCACGGATGCTCCTCATGGGCGCAGGGCGTCTGCCCGAGAGCCTGCTCGACGGCAGCCATCGCCGTCAGCACATGAGCTTCGGCATCCGCGTCCGGGCTGGCGTAGATCACGTAGGGGCCTATGAGCACCAGCCCGAGGGTCCACAGCGCCGTGTCCGGCCGGTCCGCCGCCACGCTCGCCTCGAGGTTCCTCGCGCACTCCCGCACTTTCGCAGGCGCATCGCCCAGGTAGTAACCGTGCCGGATCTCGTCCCACTCGCCGATCAGGACGTCCCACTCGGCGACCGCGTCTGCATTGACCATGATCCGAGGATGGCACGAGGGTCTGACATCGCCGCCGGCGTCACCCGTGGACCTGCCTCAGGGCGCTGCCCGCACCCGGAACCCGTCCGCGTCCCACGTCCCGAACAGCCGCGGCGCCAGCCAGCCGGGCGCCCCGGCACGGAAGTCGGCGGGCGCCAGCGCCCCCGCGCCCGCCGGCACCGCGCCCAGCAGCGGCGCCGCCGCCACGTCCGGCAGGTCCGCGAGGTTGCAACGCGAGGCCAGATCCGGTGCCTCGGGCCAGCTGCCGATCACGACGCCGAGCAGGTCCAGCCGACGGCGGCGCAGTTCCCGTGCCGTGAGCTCCGTCGTGTTCAGCGTGCCCAGGCCGGCCGAGGCCACCACCAGGAGCGGCGCCGCCATCAGCTCGGCGGCGTCGGCCAGGGTGCCGCCCGCGTCGTCGAAGCGGACCAGCAGCCCGCCCGCCCCTTCCACCAGCACCAGATCGTGCTCGCCGGCGAGTTTGCCCGCGGCCTCGGCGATCTCGTGCGGACGCACCGGCGCGAGACCGGCCCGTCGCGCGGCCGTCGCCGGGGCCAACGGATCGGGGTAGCGGGCGACTTCGGCGGTCGTCACGGCGCCGGCCAGCCGCGCGACCTCCGCCGCGTCCCCGCGTTCGTCCGGGGCGACGCCCGTCTGCGCCGCCTTCAGCACCGCCACCGAACGGCCCGCGGCCAAGGCGGCCGCAGCGACCGCGGCGGTCGTGACCGTCTTGCCGACCTCCGTTCCCGTGCCCGTGATCACCAGTACCGGCATGTCAGCCCTCCCGCGCGGCCGCGCACACCGCGCGGGCGATCCGTGCGACGTCCGCGTCGCCCGTGACGAACGGCGGCATCGTGTAGACGAGGTCGCGGAACGGCCGCAGCCACACGCCCTCACGCACGGCGGCCGCCGTCGCCGCCCGCATGTCCACCGGGTGGTCGAGTTGGACGACCCCGATGGCGCCGAGGACACGGACATCCTTCACACCCGGAATGTCCGCCGCGGGGATCAGCCCTTCCCGCAGCCCCGCCTCGATCCGCTTCACCTCGGCCACCCAGTCCTGCCCGAGCAGCAGCTCGATCGAGGCGCAGGCCACCGCGGCCGCCAGCGGATTGCCCATGAAGGTCGGGCCGTGCGCCAGCACCGGCACCTCACCCCGCGAGATCCCGTCGGCCACACGCGATGTGCACAGCGTGGCCGCCATCGTCATGTATCCGCCGGTCAGGGCCTTGCCCACGCACATCACATCCGGCGTCACCGCCGCGTGCTCCGCCGCGAACAGCGCGCCCGTACGCCCGAACCCGGTCGCGATCTCGTCGAGGACGAGCAGGACGTCGTTGGCGTCGCACGCCTCGCGCAGCACCCGCAGATACGCGGGGGAGTGGAACCGCATGCCGCCCGCGCCCTGCACGACCGGCTCGACGATCACCGCGGCCAGGTCCTCGGCGTGCCGCTCGATCAGCGACCGCAGCCGCTCGGCGTACGACTCGTCGTACTCCACCGGCGGCGGGTCCGCGAACACCTGGCGCTGGAGCACCCCGCTCCACAGCTCGTGCATCCCGCCCTCGGGATCGCACACCGACATCGGCTGCCAGGTGTCGCCGTGGTAGCCGCCGCGCCAGGTCAGCAGCCGCTGCTTGCCGGGGCGGCCCAGCGAACGCCAGTACTGCAGGCACATCTTGATGGCGACCTCGACCGACACGGACCCGGAGTCCGCGAGGAAGACATGCTCCAGACCGTCGGGCGACATGTCGACAAGGAGCTTCGCCAGCCGTACGGCGGGCTCGTGCGTGAGCCCGCCGAACATGACGTGGCTCATCCGAGCCAACTGTTGGTGCGCGGCCTCGTTGAGCACCGGGTGGTTGTAGCCATGGATCGCCGACCACCAGGACGACATGCCGTCGACCAGCTCACCCGAGCCGTCCGCCAGCTTCAGCCGCGCCCCGCTCGCCGACTCCACGACGAGCGGCTCGGCGCGGCCGGGCATGGGGCCGTACGGATGCCAGACGTGCCGCCGGTCGAGCTCCAGCAGCTCGGGCACGGTCAGCTCGGGCACGGTGCGCGGATCAGGCATTGGGCGCGAGGTCCGTGCCGGCGCCCCGGCGGCGTACGGCGACCAGGTCGGTACGCGGCTCGGTGACGGCCGGCGTCGCAGCTGCCGTACCGCAGCTGCCGCCGCCCTCGTGACCACCGCACCCGGCGTCCTCCTCGGACCCGCAGCCCGCGCTCGCGTGCGAGCCGCAGCCGCCCCCGGCCGTCGCCCGGTGCTCGGGCAGCGTCACCTGGTCGGCGCCCTCCACCTCGAACCCGGCGTCCGCGATCATCTCCAGGTCGGCCTTGCCGGCCTGGCCCTCGGTGGTCAGGTAGTCGCCGAGGAAGATCGAGTTGGCCAGGTGCAGGGCGAGGGGCTGCATGGTGCGCAGATGGACCTCGCGGCCGCCCGCGATGCGGACCTCGACGTCGGGGCAGACGAAACGGACCATCGCCAGGATGCGCAGGCAGCGCTGCGGGGTGAGGTTCCACTCCTTGGCCAGCGGGGTGCCCTCGACCGGGATCAGGAAGTTGACCGGCACCGAGTCTGGGTCCAGCTCGCGCAGCGAGTAGACGACGTCGACCAGGTCCTCGTCACTCTCGCCCATGCCCGCGATCAGGCCGGAGCAGGCGGACAGGCCGGCCGCGTGCGCCTTGTTCACGGTGTCGACACGGTCGGCGTAGGTGTGCGTGCTGGTGATCTCGCCGTAGGTGGCCTCGGAGGTGTTGAGGTTGTGGTTGTAGGCGTCGGCGCCGGCCTCGCGCAGCCGCTCCGCCTGGCCGTCGGAGAGCAGGCCGAGGCAGGCGCACACCTCGACGCCCTCGTTCTGGTCCTTGATCGCCTTGATGGTGCCCGCGACCCGGTCCACGTCACGGTCGGTCGGGCCGCGCCCGGACGCCACCAGACAGACCCGCTTGGCGCCTCCCGCCAAACCGGCGGCCGCGGCCTGGGATGCCTCCTCGGGCTTGAGCCAGGTGTACTTCAGGATGCCGGTGGTCGAGCCGAGGCGCTGGGAACAGTAGGAGCAGTCCTCGGGGCACAGCCCGGACTTCAGGTTGACGAGATAGTTGAGTTTCACCCGTCGGCCGAACCAGTGCCGGCGCACCTTCCCGGCCGCGGCCACCACATCGAGCAGGTCGTCGTCGGAAGTGGCGAGGACGGCCAAGGCTTCCTCGCGGGTCGGCAGCTCGCGCCGAAGCCCCTTGTCCACCAGCGTGTTCAGCAGGTCCATGGGAGCTGATCCTTACGCACGGAGGGCCTCCGAGCCAAGGAGACTTCGGACAACCCTGTCACTTCGATGTGTGGGTATTGCCACACCGTGGGCCGTCGACCCTGCGACTAGTGTCTGTGCACTGCCTACAAAAGCCCGGAGGAGCCATGGCGTTCGGCTGGATGGACGAGCAGGCGCGGCTGCGCCGCCGCGCCGGACTCGTACGGACCCTGCGCCCGCGCCCCGCCGAGTCGCCGCTCCTCGATCTCGCGAGCAACGACTACCTGGGTCTGGCCCGCCATCCCGAGGTCACCGAGGGCGCGGCGCGGGCCGCGCGGACGTGGGGCGGCGGCGCGACCGGGTCCCGGCTCGTCACGGGCACGACGGAGCTGCACGCCGAGCTGGAGCGCGAGCTGGCCGACTTCTGCGGCTTCGAGGCGGCCCTGGTCTTCTCGTCCGGCTACGCGGCCAACCTCGCCGCGGTCACCGCGCTGGCCCCACACGGCTCGCTGATCGTCTCGGACGCGGGCAATCACGCCTCGCTGATCGACGGCTGCCGGCTGGCGCGCGGCACGACACAGGTCGTGGCGCACGGCGACCCGGACGCCGTGCGCAAGGCGCTCCTGACGCACGACGGACCCGCCGTCGTCGTGTCCGACACCGTCTTCTCGGTCGACGGCGACGCCGCCCCGCTGGCCCGGTTCGCCGAGGCGTGCCGGGAACACGGCGCCGGGCTGGTCGTCGACGACGCCCACGGGCTCGGCGTGCTGGGCGACGGCGGCCGCGGCGCCCCGCACGCCACGGGACTCGCGGGCGCCGACGACGTGGTCGTCACGGTCACGCTGTCCAAGTCGTTCGGCAGCCAGGGCGGCGCCGTGCTCGGCCCCGCCCGGGTCATCGACCACCTGGTCAACGCGGCCCGGACGTTCATCTTCGACACGGGCCTCGCCCCCGCCGCGGCGGGGGCGGCCCTGGCGGCACTGAGGTTGCTGCGCCGCGAGCCGCAGCGCGCGGCGCGGGCCCGCACGGTGGCGAGCGAACTGCACACCCGCCTGACGGCCGCGGGTCTGGAAGCCGTACGTCCCGACGCCGCGGTCGTCTCCGTGCGCGCGCCGTCCCCCGAGGAGGCCGTGCTCTGGGCGGCCGAGTGCCGTGCGGCGGGCCTCGCCGTGGGCTGCTTCCGTCCTCCCTCCGTTCCCGACGGCATCTCACGGCTGAGGCTGACCGCCCGCGCGGACCTCTCCGAGGGGCAGATCGAACGCGCTGTACGGGTGATCAGCGAGACACGACCATGAGTCGGCGTGACACGGCCCTGCCGTCGCATCAGTCGGAACTGATCGGAGTGGGATCGATCAGAAGGAGATCGATCAGAATCGGTCGATGTTGATCGGTGCGGTCAGGACTGGAACGCGGTCGTGAAGCCCGTCCAGCTCTCGGGGGAGAAGAGCAGCGCGGGTCCGGCCGGGTCCTTGGAGTCGCGCACGGCGAGCAGCCCGGTCCACGGGCCGGAGTGCTGCCGTGCCGTCTCGACGCAGTTGTTCGCTCCCGTGCTGTAGCTGCTGCGCAGCCATCGCGCACCGGGCAGATCGGTACTTGAAGTCACGTTCCGAGGCAGTGCGGTCATGGTGCCTCCTTACGCGCCGCCAGCCAGCGCGGCGATGTAATCCATCGATTCCTCGGGCGAAAGGGCGTGGATCCGAAGGGTGTTGAAGGCCTCCGTGTAGGCCTGGAGGTCTTCTTTCCGTTCGAGATAGAGGCTACTCGTCAAGTGGTCGAGAACAACCACATCCAGATCAGAAGTGCGCGAAAATGAGAAGATAACGAAAGGCCCGGTGATGCCGACATGCTCACCGGCCGCGAACGGCAGTACCTGCAACCGGACTTGGGGCAGTCGCGCCGCCTCCATCAGCCGCCTCAACTGCCGCGCCATGACCTCCGGCCCGCCGATCTCCCGGCGCAACACCGCCTCGTCGAGCACCGCGCTCAGCTCCAGCGGCGGATCCGCGCGCAGCACGTCCTGCCTGGCCAGACGGACCGCGACCAGCGCCTCCAGACGTTCGTCGGCGTCGGGGGTCTGGTCGGCGAGTCCGCACACCGCGGCCCGGGTCACCGCCCGCGCGTACTCCGGCGTCTGCAACAGCCCGGGCACCACGGAGGTCTCCAGCGTGCGCATCGCGCTCGCCTGGGACTCCAGGCTGATGAAGTCGCGGTAGGTCGGCGGCAGCACTCCGCGGTACGCGTGCCACCAGTGATGACGGCCGCCACCCTCGTCGGAGCCGGCCAGCACCAGCAGCAACTCCCGTAGCCGGGCGTCCTGTACGCCGTAGGCGTCGAGCAGTAACCGCACATCGGCCGGTTTCACCCCGCTGGCGCCGGTCTCGATCCGGCTCACCTTGGACTGGTGCCAGCCCACCAGCCGGGCCGCCTCACCACTGGTGAGCCCCGCCCCGGTACGCAACGCACGCAGTTCCGCGCCCAGTTTTCGGCGGCGCACCGCGGGACCGTGCTGCATGGGCAACTCCTTACTCCAACCGAGCCGCCCAAATACGCTCTGCCGTCGCAGAGTTCACCGCTTCGAGCGACAGATATATGCACATCTTGGTGGATCGCCACTCCTGACGGGCGCGGTAATGGCACTCTGGCGACGAAGCACCAGTCCGGGACCGTACTCGAACCCTCCGCTCCGTGTCGGACTGCGGTCCCGTGGGAAAGGGACGACGTCGCCATGGCAGATCATCTGGAAGCATCCGTCACTCTGCCGAGCGATCCTGCCTCGGTCTCCGCGGCCCGGACCTATGTGGTCACCACTCTCGCCGAGTGGGGACTGCCACCGGACACGGAGGTGGCCGACACCATCCGTCTGATCGTCTCCGAACTCACCACCAACGCCGTACAGCACACCCTCGGCCAGTCACCCACCTTCACGGTGGACCTCGCGCTCGACCGTGACGAACACCTGCGCATCGGCGTCACCGACAGCCACCCCCGCTTCCCCAAGCGGCTGCCGGCCGCTGTCCAGCAGGACAACGGCCGCGGGATGGTCATCATCCGCTGGCTGACCGCTGAGTGCGGCGGCAAGCTCAGAGTGCGGCCGACGCGGGAGGGTGGGAAGACGGTTTCCATCGAACTGCCGTGGGCTGTGCCGGTGCCTGCGGCGCCTGAGCCGTGATGGGTTGTGTGTTGTCTGCGGGTCCGCTGCGGCTGGTCGCGCCCACGCGGCGGAGCCGCATATCGATACAGCCCCGCGGCCTAGGGTGGGGACTGCTGGGCTCGGTTGAAAGTGCCCCGCAACACCGCGCGGAAAGCGTCGGCCGCGGGTGCCGTCTCCTCTCCGCGATACGCGACCGAGATCGTACGGCGCAACTGCCCCCCTTCCAGCGCGCGCACGCCCACCGGAGTGGCCGACGTCCGCGCCACCATCTCCGGTACGACCGCCACCCCGAGCCCCGCGCTGGCCAGCGCGCACACCAGTAGGTATCCCGGCGTCGGGACGAGAACCGAAGGCGTGGCCCCCGCTCTGGTCAGGGCAGCCTCGACACCCCGGCGGGCCGGAGCGTCCGGGGCCATGCTGATCATGGGCTGGCCGGCGAGGTCGGTCAGCGGTAGCCGTGTGGCGCCGGTGGTGAGGGCGTGGCCCGGGGCTGACACCAGGACCAGTTCCTCCACGAGGATCGGCTCGACGCCGACCGAGGCGGGCAGCGGGGTCGGCTCACCCGGCTCGTAGGCGTGCGTCAGCGCCAGGTCGACCTCGCCCGCCGCCACCGCCGCGACACCGGCCGACGGTTCGTAGTCGGCGACCGTCAGCTCCACGTCCGGATGGGCCCGGCGAAACGCGCTGAGAGCCGGTGGCAGCAGATGGATGCCCGCGGTCTGGAAGGTGCCCAGCCGGAGCGTGCCACCGGTCAGGCCGGTCAGCCGGGCCAGTTCGTGCCGCGCCCGCTCCAGCTCGTCGAGCACCCGCCGCGCACGGGTCACCAGCAGTTCGCCCGCACCCGTCAGCCGTGCCCCGCGGTGATGCCGTACCAGAAGAGCGGTGCCCGCCTCGCGCTCCAGCTTGGCCAGCTGCTGCGAGAGCGCGGGCGTGGTGTAGCCGAGCCGCTCGGCGGCCCGGGTGATCGAACCCGCCTCGGCGACCGCCACCAGCGCGGCGAGACGGGTCGGGTCGTACATGACAGCCCCTGGGGTTAAGTAGTGTTTTAGGGTTCCCTAGGATATTCGAAATACCTGTTGAAGGCTCCTGCCAGGCACGCTGGGCGCATGGATGCTCAGCTCATCGCCTTCACCGGGGTCTCCGCCGGCCTGGTCGCCATGCCCGGGGCCGACTTCACCGTCGTCGTTCGCAACGCCCTCGTCTCCCGCCGGGCCGGCATCGCCTGCGCGCTCGGGATCGGGGCCGGGCTGCTGGTGCATGTGACGCTGGCGGTGGTGGGGGTCGCCGCGGTGCTGGCCGCCATGCCTGCGCTGTTCCGTGCGCTTCAGGTGGTCGGCGGTGTCTATGTGTTGTATCTCGGCGTCCAGACGCTGAGGCAACGGCGCGCCGAAGTCATGGAGGAGCGCCAGGACTCCACCGCGCGACCCCTGCGGCAGGGCTTCGTGACCAACGCCCTGAATCCGAAGGCCTCCCTGACCTTCCTCAGCGTGCTGCCCCAGTTCGTGCCCGCGGGCGCTCCGGCACTGCCCCGGACCCTGCTGCTCGCGCTCATCGTGCTCGCGATCGCCCTGGTCTGGTTCCAGGTGGTCGCGCTGCTCGTGGACCGGCTCGGCAGATGGCTGCGCCGCCCGCGGGCCGCCCGGGCCGTCACGACCGTCACCGGCGCCGCGCTGACGGTCTTCGGCGGGGCACTGCTCGCCGGGCCGCTGCTGGCCCTCTGAGGTGGCCCCGAGGGCGGTGACGGCGTATCAGGTCGCCGTCACCGCCTCCGGGAAGGTCACTTGACCCGGCCGTACCAGACGCTCCTGGTCCAGATCTTCTGCAGCTTCACCACGTCCCCGCTCTTCGGGGAGTGCCAGATCCTTCCCTTCCCGGCATAGATGCCGACGTGGTAGACGTACGACCCCGAGTGGAAGAACACCAGGTCTCCGGCCTTGCGGTTCTTGGCGGAGATGTGGCGGGTCTTGTTGTACTGCTGGGCCGCCGTACGGGGCAGTTTCTTGCCCGCCTTCTTGAACGAGTACAGCGTCAGCCCGGAGCAGTCGAATCGGTTCGGCCCGGTGGCGCCCCACTTGTACGGGGAGCCCTTCTTGGAGGCCGCGACCTGGAGTGCCTTCGTCGCCGGCGTGGCCGCTTCGGCCTCGGGGGCGAAGCCGGGTGCCACTATCGAGCCGCCCACTGCGGCGATGGTGAGAGCCGAGGCCGTTCCGGCCCGGGCCATGAGCGACGGGACACGATTGAGCGCAGTCATGCGCAACCCTTCGTCAGCCGCCTGTGAAGGATGACCTGTCGGATTCGGGCTGGCGAAGTTGCCCGGCCGCGTTGCCGCGGCTTCACCCCAAGGGCTGCTCGGATCGAACGAACGTCCGCTCCGGCGACCCGTCTTGCTCGGGTCCTCCACTCCTGCCGATCCACTCCTGTCGACCGGTCATCCGGGCGGCGGCAGGACTCGGCGTCCGCCCGGACCGCCCCGCCGCTGCGGCGGGGGCTTGTCGTCAGACAGGGATCTTGACGCACGGTTGAATGAAAATCCCAACGGAACCGGGGATTTGTGGCGTTACTCACCACTCACCCGTTCGGGTGGACACCCCCGTGTTCGAGGAGGTGTCCAGGTGCCCAACGAGCCCCGGACCAGGGACGGAACGTCGGACTCCGCCTCGCGGTCATGCCCGTTGTGCAACCTTGGCGGGCGCGCAAATGGACACGTGGATACGCCGAAAGGGGGTACGTCGTTTGGCGCGTTTCAGCTCCCTTCCGGACGCCTCGTCAGTGGGCCGAGACGTCCGGAACGAGTCTGTACACGTCGTCAACTGTCGGAGCGCGGCGGCACCCTGACACGAGCCGTGCGGCGCTCTCCGTCCAGCACGCGCAACGCACGCGCCAGCGTGGGAGCGTGCAGCTCCGTCTCGCCCCGCCGATGCATCAGCGCCAGCGCGTCTCGGAGCTCGGTCGCCCTGCTCACCAGCGCCTGGGCGGCGCGCAGTCCGCTGTAGGTGTCGCCGTGCCGGCCCGGGTTGATCCGGCCGAGCAGGTCCACGACATCGAGGTAACGGTCGATCAACTCGCCCTCCGCGCGGGTCAGCGCGGGCAGCGGTGGCAGCTCGGGTGGAAGCACCGGCCGATCACCGCCCCGTGGGCGGCGCGAGGGTGGCCCTGCGGCTGGGGATGATCGCGTCCACCAGCCCGTACTCCAGCGCCTCCTGCGCGTTGAGGATCTTGTCCCGCTCGATGTCCTCGCTCACCTGCTCGCGGCTGCGTCCGGTGTGCAGCGCGAGCATCTCCTCCAGACGGGTCCGAATGCGCGTCAGTTCGTCGGCCTGGATGGCCAGATCGCTGGCCTGGCCCTCGACCGGCTCGGGCAGTCCAGGCTGATGGATCACCACCCGGGCCCCCGGCAGCGCGAATCGCTTGCCCGGTGTGCCCGAGGACAACAGCACCGCGGCGGCCGAGCCGGCCTGGCCCAGGCAGATCGTCTCCACGTCGCAGGTGACGTACTGCATGGTGTCGTAGATCGCCGTCATGGCACTGAAGGATCCGCCCGGCGAATTGACGTAGAGCGAGATGCCCCGGTCGGGGTCCCGGTGCTCCAGGTACATGAACTGGGCCATCACGTCGTTCGCCGAGATGTCGTCGATCGGTGTGCCGAGGAAGACGATCCGCTCCTCCAGCAGCTTCGAGTAGGGGTCCTGCGTCCTGGTGCCGGTACTCGTGCGCTCCGTGAACTCGGGCAGTACATGGCGGGCGGTCGGTCGGGTCATGGCTCACGCTCCCTTGGCGAGGTGCCTGTAAAAAATGTACAGGACGTACATGACGTAATGTGGGGAGCATGTCCTACGAGATTCCGGTGACGCAAGCCAGGGCTGAGCTCGCCGATCTGATCAATCGCGTGGTGTACGGCGGTGAACGCGTCGTCGTGACGCGGCACGGAAAGCCCCTCGTCGCCCTTGTCTCCGCCGCTGACCTGGAGCGACTGGAGAAGCTCGGGGAGCCGGCGGAACTCGCCGAGGAGCAGGTGATCAGCGCGGTCTCCAGCGTCCGCGAGGTCGCTTCCGCTCCCCGCGAACGGCAGCGCTTCGGTATCGCCGCCGAGCATCGGGGGGCGACCCCTTCGTAGCGCCCTTGGTTCGGGCCTTTGGAAAGCAGAGAACCGTGCACCCCCGTCCGCTACAGCGGGAGTGCACGGTCGCTTCGGTGTGCCGGTCGGTCAGCCGACGGCGGCCGGCTCCTTCTCGGGCGCGGGCTCGGTGCGCGTCGTACGCGCCTTCCTGACGGCGTCGCCCAGCAGTACGGCTCCCAGGCCGAGCGCGGCCCACCAGATCAGCGTCAGGGCCGGGCCGGTCGCCGCGGCGCCGTCGAAGAAGGACACCGAGCGCAGCAGGGTCGTGCCCGCGCCGGGCGGCAGCCACTGGCCGACCGCGCCGACCGGCTCGGGCAGCATCTGCGGCGCCGAGGCGCCTCCGGAGAAGGGGTTGCCGACCAGCATCACGACCGCGGCCATGATCCCGACACCGGCAGGCCCGACGAGGGCGGCGAGACCGGCGACGGCCGCGCTCACGGCCAGCGTCGACAGGGCGAACACCCCGGCCTCCGCCCACCAGTCGCCGGCGAGCACGCCCAGCCAGCTGTGCGCCAGCGCGGCCGCGATGACGCCGGTCAGGACGGCGGCCCCGACCAGTGCGCTCCCGGCACGGATGCCCCGCAGTCCGAGGAGGGTCACCGCCGCGCCGGCCGCCATGCCGGCCAGGGCCAGCGGCAGGACGCCCGCGCTGAGGGCGGCGCCGCGCGGGTCCGACGCGGGCGCGGGCACGACGTCCAGCGTCCTGACCTCCGTGCCCTGGGCGGCGGCCTGCTGGGACACCGCCTGCTGGAGCAGCTGGGCGACGGCCGGGCTCGCGGCCGACGCCGTCAGCAGCTTCGGGCCCTGCGGGGTGACGACGACCGCGCCGTATACGGTCCGGTCCTCGACGGCCTCCCGGGCAGCGGCCTCGTCGGCGTAGCGGTGGATCTCGAACGCGCCCTCGTGTCGCGCGAGTTGCCGCTCCACCTGGGCCGTGGCGGCGGTCGGCCCGGCCACTCCGAGGGGCAGGTCGCGGGGAGCGGTGCGGGCGGCGGGCCAGGCGAAGGCCCACAGGGCGAGCGCGGCCAGGACGGGGACTAGGACGACGACCGCGACCAGGTGCCGATGAGAGGCGGCGGGCCTGAGCGGCGTAGCGGAGGGGGTGGACATGAGGTCTCCCGGGTCCGATCTGAGAGAGGGTATTAAAAAGAAGGATCGTTCGTTCATTCGTGCTCCACCGTGCTCCCCGTCGTCGCCGCTTGTCAAGAAGGAATGTTCGTTTTACGTTTTGACCATGGCACGCGTATCCCAGGAGCACCTCGACGCCCGCCGCCGCCAGATCCTTGACGGCGCCGCCCGGCTCTTCGCCCGCAACGGTTTCCACGCCACGTCCATGCAGGACGTCCTCAAGGAGGTCGACCTCTCGGCCGGAGCGGTCTACCGCTACTTCGGCGGCAAGGACGAGCTGATCGCCGCGATCGTCAAAGAGGTGCTCGGCGAGATCCGCGCCGGCTTCGCCGACGTCACCCGGCAGAGCCCGCCGCCCCCGCCGGACCTGGCGGTCGGCCTGGTCATGGGCCGGACGCTGCGGGTGTGGTCGTCCCTGAACGTCGAGGGTGAGCCGCTCTTCCCGCGGCTGATCATGCAGGTGTGGGCGGAGACCGTGCGCAACGAGGAACTCGCGGCCGTGCTGACGGACGTGTACACCGAGCTGCGCGAGAGCTGGGTGCTGGCCGTCGAGGCGTACCAGGACGCCGGGATGATGCGGTCGGACATCCCCGCGGACCATGTCGCGCGCACCATGATCGCCACGGTGCAGGGGTTCGTCGCCCAGCAGGCCCTGTTCGGGGCGGCGCCGGTGGAGGTCCTCCAGGACGGACTGCGGGCCCTGATGAGCATGCCGGCCGACGCCTGAGAGATCACAGCTCGGTTAACGTGCCCGAAACGCGGTCCAACTAGCCTGCCCATCCACGCCACCAGGCACTTTGCCCCGTGGCCGCGGCAACCGGACCCCGCACGGTCCGGAGCGAGGACTGTGAGGTGGGACGTGCAACTGACCCCGCACGAGCAAGAGAGGCTGCTCATCCACGTGGCGGCCGACGTGGCCGAGAAGCGCCGCGCCCGTGGGCTGAAGCTGAACCACCCCGAGGCGGTCGCCCTCATCACGTCGCACATCCTTGAGGGCGCCCGGGACGGCCGTACCGTCGCCGAGCTCATGTCCTCCGGACGCAAGCTGCTGACCAGGGACGACGTCATGGAGGGCATCCCCGAGATGATCCACGACGTCCAGGTCGAGGCGACCTTCCCGGACGGCACCAAGCTCGTCACCGTCCACGACCCGATCGTCTGACGGGGGCTGCGTGATTCCCGGAGAGATCCTGTTCGCCGAGGACTCGATCGTCTACAACGAGGGCCGTGACGTCACCCGGCTGACCGTCCTCAACGCCGCCGACCGGCCCGTCCAGGTCGGCTCCCACTACCACTTCGCCGAGGCCAACCCCGGCCTGGAGTTCGACCGCGCCGCGGCCCGTGGCAAGCGGCTCAACGTCGCCGCCGGCACTGCCGTCCGCTTCGAGCCCGGCATCCCCGTCGACGTCGAACTCGTCCCGCTGACCGGCGCCCGCGTGGTGCCCGGACTGCGCGGCGAGACCGGAGGTGCCCTCGATGCCTGAGATCTCCCGTGCCGCGTACGCCGACCTGTTCGGGCCGACGACCGGTGACCGTATCCGGCTCGCCGACACCGATCTGCTGGTCGAGATCGAGGAGGATCGTTCCGGCGGTCCCGGACTCGCCGGGGACGAGGCCGTGTTCGGCGGCGGCAAGGTCATCCGCGAGTCCATGGGCCAGTCCCGGGCCACGCGCGCCGACGGCACTCCCGACACGGTGATCACCGGCGTCGTGATCATCGACCACTGGGGCATCGTCAAGGCCGACGTCGGCATCCGCGACGGCCGGATGACCGGCATCGGCAAGGCCGGCAACCCCGACACCATGGACGGGGTCCACCCCGACCTCGTCATCGGCCCCGAGACCGAGATCATCGCCGGCAACGGGCGGATCCTGACGGCCGGCGCCATAGACGCGCACGTCCACTTCATCTGCCCGCAGATCGCCGACGAGGCGCTGTCCGCGGGTATCACGACGCTGGTGGGCGGTGGCACGGGGCCGGCCGAGGGCTCCAAGGCGACCACCGTCACGCCGGGCCCCTGGCACCTGGCCCGGATGCTGGAGGCGATGGAGCAGTACCCCCTCAACATCGGCTTCCTCGGCAAGGGCAACACCGTCTCCCACGAGGCGATGCTGTCCCAGATCCGCGGCGGCGCGCTCGGTCTGAAGCTGCACGAGGACTGGGGCTCCACCCCGGCCGTCATCGACGCCTCGCTGACCGTCGCCGACCGGACCGGCATCCAGGTCGCCATCCACACGGACACCCTGAACGAGGCGGGCTTCGTCGGCGACACACTGGCGGCCATCGCCGGACGCGGCATCCACGCGTACCACACCGAGGGCGCGGGCGGCGGCCACGCGCCCGACATCATGACCGTCGTCTCCGAGTCGCACGTGCTGCCCAGCTCGACGAACCCGACGCGGCCGTTCACCGTCAACACCGCCGAGGAACACCTCGACATGCTGATGGTGTGCCACCACCTCAACGCGGCCGTGCCCGAGGACCTCGCCTTCGCCGAGTCGCGGATCCGGCCGTCGACGATCGGCGCGGAGGACGTCCTGCACGACCTGGGCGCCATCTCGATCATCTCGTCGGACTCGCAGGCCATGGGCCGGGTGGGCGAGGTCGTCATGCGGACCTGGCAGACCGCGCACGTGATGAAGCGGCGCCGGGGCGCGCTGCCCGGCGACGGGCGGGCCGACAACCTGCGGGTGCGGCGGTACGTGGCCAAGTACACGATCAACCCCGCCCTCGCGCAGGGCCTGGCCCGCGAGATCGGCTCCGTGGAGACCGGCAAGCTCGCCGACCTGGTGCTGTGGGAGCCGGCGTTCTTCGGAGTGAAGCCGCAGCTCGTCATCAAGGGCGGGCAGATCGCGTACGCGCAGATGGGCGACGCGAACGCCTCGATCCCGACGCCGCAGCCGGTTCTTCCGCGGCCGATGTACGGGGCCATCGGGCGGGCGCCGGCCGCGAACTCGTTCAACTTCGTGGCTCCGCTCGCCATCGAGGACGGGCTGCCGGAGCGGCTCCAGCTCGGCAAGCGGTTCGTGGCCATCGAGTCGACGCGTGGGGTCACCAAGGCCGACATGCGGCAGAACGACGCGCGGCCCGAGGTGCGGGTCGACCCCGACAGCTTCGCCGTGCACATCGACGGGGAGCTGGTGGAGGCCGCTCCTGCCGCCGAACTGCCCATGGCTCAGCGGTACTTCCTGTTCTGAGGTGGGTTGAGGGTGGCTGAGGTTGAGGGTGGTTGAGATGACTTTGGTGGCTGGGTTCTGATGTCGCGGGCAGCACTTCTGGTTCTCGCCGACGGCCGCTTTCCCGCCGGGGGGCACGCGCACTCCGGCGGGGCGGAGGAAGCCGTCAAGGCGGGGCGGATCACCGGGGCCGCGAGCCTGGAGGACTTCTGCCGGGGGCGGTTGCACACGGCGGGGCTTGTCGCGGCCTCGCTCGCCGCGGCGGCCGCGGTCGGGGTGGACGCGGTGGCGCTGGACGCGGCGGCCGATGCCCGGACGCCGTCGCCCGCGCTGCGGGTGGTCGCGCGCAAGCTGGGGCGGCAGTTGACGCGGGCCGCTCGGGCGACTTGGCCGTCAGGTGAGCTGGACGACCTGGCTCGGCGGTTTCCGAAAGGGGCTCATCAGCCGGTGGTGCTGGGGGTCGCTGCTCGGGCGGCGGGGTTGGGGGCCGTCGAGGCGGCTTACTGCGCGGCTTACGAGAGTGTGAGTGGGCCGGCGAGTGCGACGGTGCGGTTGCTGAGTCTTGATCCGTTCGACGCCACGGGGGTGCTGGCGCGGTTGGCGCCGGCGGTGGACCTTGTGGTGGATCGGGCGGTGGAGGCGGGGCGGCGGGTCGTCGGGGGTGGGGTGGCGGAGTTGCCTGCGGGGGGCGCTCCGCTGTTGGAGATCGGGGCGGAGGTGCATGCGGCTTGGGCAGTGCGGTTGTTCGCGTCGTAGGGGTGTTTCGCCCCCGCCGCCCTACCCGTCCCATCCCTTGAAGGGGCTCCGCCCCTTCGACCCCGCCAAGGGGCTCCGCCCCCTGGACCCCCATCGGCCCTCCGGGCCTCGTCCTCAAACGCCGGACGGGCTGGGGGTGCCTGGGGTGGCGAAGCCCCTGCGGGTGGGTGGGGGTTAGGGACGGCCTTGTCCTCAAGGTTGGACAGACTAAGAACGTATTGGAGCCGCTTCCATGCATCTCGACCACACTCACACCCACGACGGTCCCTCCGCCGTCAGTGCCGACGCGCACCGTTCGGATGGGACGCGTCGGGCGTTGCGTATCGGGCTCGGTGGGCCCGTCGGGTCCGGTAAGACGGCCACCGTGGCCGCGCTCTGCCGTGCGCTGCGCGACGAGTTGTCCCTGGCCGTCGTCACGAACGACATCTACACACGTGAGGATGCCGAGTTCCTGCTGCGGGAGGCCGTGTTGCCGCCCGAGCGGATCACGGCCGTGGAGACGGGGGCCTGTCCGCACACCGCGATCCGGGACGACATCTCCGCGAACCTCGAAGCCGTGGAGGAACTGGAGGACACGGTCGGTCCTGTCGATCTCATCCTGGTCGAGTCGGGTGGGGACAATCTCACCGCCACCTTTTCCAAGGGGCTGGTGGACGCGCAGATCTTCGTGATCGACGTGGCCGGCGGGGACGACATCCCCCGCAAGGGCGGACCGGGGGTGACCACCGCCGACCTGCTCGTCGTCAACAAGACCGACCTCGCGCCGTACGTCGGTTCCGACCTGGCCCGGATGGCGGCCGACGCCAAGGCTCAGCGGGCCGAACTGCCGGTCGTCTTCCAGTCGCTCCGGAGCGAGCCCGGCGTGCAGGATGTCGCCGACTGGGTGCGGGCGCAGCTCGCGGCGTGGACGGCGTGACCGTGACCGGTGGGGTACGGGCCGTCGCGCGGATCGTCGCCCGGGACGACGGTCGGGGCGGCACCTCGCTGCCCGTGCTGGACAGCGACGGGCCGCTCGCGCTCAGACGGACGCGGGCGAGCGGCGCCGAGGCGCGGGTCGTGGTCGTCGGCGCGATGAGCGGGCCCCTCGGCGGCGACCACTTCACCGTGGAGGCCGACGTGGAGCCCGGCGCCCGGCTGCGCGTCGGCTCGGCGGCGGCCACGATCGCCCTGCCGGGCCAGAACAAGGACGAGGCGAGGTACGACGTACGGCTGGCGGTGGCCGACGGGGCCGAGCTGCACTGGCTGCCCGAGCAGTTGATCTCCGCCCGGGGCAGTGACCTGTACGTCACGACACGCGTCGACGTCGGTGCGGGCGGGCGGCTCGTGCTGCGCGAGGAGCAGGTGCTCGGCCGGGTCGGTGAGGAGCCCGGTCGGCTCACCAGCCGTCTCCAGGTGCGGGTGGCCGATCGTGTCGTCATCGATCAGGAGCTCGCCTGCGGCCCCGGCGCACCGGGCGGCTGGGACGGGCCCGCGGGACTCAACGGTCATCGCGCCGTCGGGCAACTCCTCGTAGTACGGCCCGAGTTCGGCGACACTCCGGTGACGGCCCAGGTGCTGGGCGGCCACGCCGCGGTGATGCCCCTCGCCGGGCCCGCCGCACTGGTGAGCGCGGTCGCGCCGGACGCACTGCGCTTGCGCCGACTGCTCGACGAGGCGCTGGAGTTGCTCGACTCCGTCAACTGATCGGCATCCGCGGGAACTTGCGTTCCTTCTCCACCTCGGCCGCGGCCTGCTCGGCCTTGGCGACGGCCGCGTACTGGTCGACGTACTCCTGCTCGGACAGGGACAGGATGGCGTACATGATCTCGTCGGTGACGGCGCGCAGGATCGCCTTCTCGTTCTCCATGCCGGCGTAGCGGGAGAAGTCGAGGGGCTTGCCGAAGCGGATGGTGACCGGGTGGACGTTGGGGATGACCTTGCCCGGCGGCTGGGCCTCGAAGGTGCCGATCATGGCACAGGGGATGACCGGGACCTGGGCCTTGAGGGCCATCACCGCGACGCCGACCTTGCCCTTGTACAGGCGGCCGTCGTGCGAGCGGGTGCCTTCCGGGTAGATGCCGAGGAGCTCGTCCTTGCTCAGGACGCCGAGGCCCTCACGGATCGCGGCCTGGCCCGCCTCCTTGCCCGTGCGGTCGACGGGGATCTGGCCGGCGCTGCGGAAGAAGGCGGCGGTCAGGCGGCCCTTGAGGCCGGGGCCGGTGAAGTACTCCTTCTTCGCGAGGAAGGTGATGCGCCGCTTGAGCATCGCCGGCATCAGGAAGTGGTCGGAGAACGACAGGTGATTGCCGGCGACGATGGCCGCGCCCGTCGCCGGTACGTGCTCAAGGCCTTCTATTCGGGGGCGGAAGACCAGTCTCAGCAGAGGTCCCAACAACACGTATTTCAGTACGTAGTAGAACAAGAGGGTCGCTCCTCACTCCGGCGGTTCAGCTCCAGCCGCCGCGTTCTGGCAGGTCAACCAGCGTGCCGTGGGGCTGCCAGTGTAGGCGCAGGCGGGACAGGCCGGAACCGGGTCGGGTCGGACGTGTGCCGCCCGTGGCGATTCCTGGCTGGATGTCAGGGCGCTGGTGGGCGGGGCGGTTTGCGGGTGGGGAGGGGCCGCCGGACCAGCCTGGTGTCCGGGGTCGGTGTGCGGCAACCCGGTGGTGCGGTTTGGCGTGATCGTGATTGCCCGGTGGCAGGGCGGTCGCCCTTGCGGGGAGTCCTGGCGTCTGCTCGTTGGTCACGGCTCGTCACAGCCCGTCATAGCCGCACGATGATCAGGGCCGTGTCGTCCGTCGCGCCCCCCGGAGGCAGCAGCTCCAGCAGGACGGCGTCGGCGAGGGGCTCGGGATCGGATGTGCGATGGCGGACCAGGGAGTCGGCGAGACGGCTCAGCCCCGTGTCGATGTCCTCGCGGCGGCGTTCGATCAGGCCGTCGGTGTAGAGGGCGAGCGTCGCGCCGGGGGAGTACGTGGTGACGGCCTGCGGTCTGGGGATCGGGTCGGGGCGCGCGTCCAGCGGTGTGTCGGTGGCCTGGTCGAGGAACTCCACGGCCCCGTCGGGGTGGACGAGGACGGGAGGTGGGTGGCCCGCGCTGCTGTAGGCGATCGTGCGGGCGTCGAAGTCGATGAACGTCGTGACCACGGTGGCCGATTCGGCGCCGTCGACGACATGGGCGTACCGCCCCAGCACGTCCAGCGCCTGTGCCGGGCCGTCCGCGACGCGGGAGGTGGCGCTGAGCGCGCTGCGCAGCTGGCCCATCACGCCGGCCGCCGCGAGGCCGTGTCCGACCACGTCGCCCACGGAGACGCCGATGCGGTTGCCGCCCACCAGGTCGATCAGGTCGTACCAGTCGCCGCACACGTTCAGGGCGCCGACCGCGGGCCGATAGCGTACGGCGGCCCGGTGGTTGTGCACCTGTCGGCGGGCGGGCAGCATCGCCTCCTGCAGGGCGAGGGCCACCTCGCGGTCACGGGCGTGCGCCTGCCGCAGCCGGTCGTTGAGCTCTTGCAGCTCGCGGGCGCGGGTGTACAGCTCCGCCTCCAGGACCCGGGCCCGGCTGTCACCGCCCGCGCCGCCGCGCAGGTGGATGAGCTCGGTGACCTCCTCGACCCGGTGCAGGACGAACGCGACCCGGCCTTCAGGGTCGAGGACCGGCGCGTTGATCGGGCTCCAGTAGCGCTCCTCCCAGTGCCCGGGGCGCCCGGGATCCTCCACGTCGTAGCGCTGGAGCGCCATCGCGTCGCGCTCGCCGGTGGCCACCACACGCAGCATCGACGCCCGCACGTCGCGCATTCCGGTGGCGGCGGGGTCGTTGGGGTTGTCGGGGAAGACGTCGAAGATGTACCGGCCCACCAGCTCTGCGCGGCTGCGGCCGGACAGACGCTGGAAGTCCTCGTTCGCGTCGACGTAGACCAGCTCCGGGGTCAGCAGCGCCACCATCCCGGGCAGGCTCTGGAACACCGTCTCGTAGTCGATCGCGTTCTCGTCCATGGCTCCCGCTCCCGCCTCACCACCGGGACCCGACCATTTTCCCGCGTTGTACGGCGTATGTACCGATCTACTACATCTCATCCGGTCCGGCAGGTCAGGGCGAAGGATCCGTCAGTGACTGCTCGGCCCAGATGATCTTGCCCTCGGGGACGAAACGCGTGCCCCAACGCTGGGTGACCTGGGAGACCAGCAGCAGGCCGCGCCCGCCCTCGTCGGTGGTGCGCGGATGCCGCAGATGCGGGGCGGTGGCGCCGCCGTCGAAGACCTCGCAGACCAGCGCCCGCTCCCTGATCAGCCGCAGCCGGATGGGGCCGGTGGCGTAGCGGATGGCGTTGGTGACCAGTTCGCTGACGACCAGTTCCGTCGTGAAGGCCAGCTCCTCCAGGCCCCACTCCGTCAGCATCCGGGCGGCCGTCTTGCGGGCGTCGGCGACCGAGGCCGGATCGGACGGCAGGTCCCAGTCGGCGACCTGCTCGGTGCCCAGCAGCCGGGTGCGCGCCATCAGCAGGGCCACGTCGTCGTGCGGGCGGGCCGGGGTCAGGGCGTCGACCACCGTCCGGCAGTGCAGGTCGAGCGAGACCGCGTGCCGCTCCAGCGCCCGCCGCAGCCGGTCCCGGTCGGCGTCCACGGCCCAGTCGTCACCGTGCGCCAGCAGACCGTCGGTGTGCAGGGCGAGCGTGCTGCCCGCCGCCAGGGCCAGCTCGACCGACTCGTACGGGGGACCGCCCACGCCGAGCGACGCGCCCTGCGGCAGATCGACGAAGGTGACGCCACCGTCGGGCAGCACGACGGCCGGCGCCGGATGGCCCGCGGCCGCCATGGTGCACTGCCCGTCGACCGGGTCGTAGACGACGTACACGCACCCGGACCCCACGGACTGGGCGACAGCGGCCTCCTCCGCGGCCGTCTGCACGCCCTCCTCCCGGGCCGAGCGCGCCACCAGGTCGTCCAGATGGGCCAGTACCTCCTCGGGCGGCAGGTCCAGCAGCGCGAGGGTCCGTACGGCCGTCCGCAGCCGCCCCATCGCCGCGGCCGCGTCGATGCCGTGCCCGGGCACCTCGCCCACCACCAGGGCGACGCGGGCGCCGGACAGCGGGATGACGTCGTACCAGTCGCCGCCGAGGCCGGTCAGCTCGTCGGCCGGCCGGTAGCAGGCGGACACCTCCAGCGCGTCCTGCTCGGGCAGCCGGTGCGGCAGCAGGCTGCGCTGGAGGACCAGGGCGGCGTCCCGTTCGCGGGTGTAGCGTCGGGCGTTGTCGACACAGACCGCGGCACGTGAGACGAGGTCCTCGGCGAGGTTCAGGTCGTCCTCCTCGAACGGCTCCTGGCGATGGCGCCGGAAGAAGGTGGTGAGACCGAGCGTGACGCCCCGTGCCCGGATCGGCACGATCATCACGCTGTGCAGCCCCAGTTCGAGGAAGATGGCGGTCCGCCCTCCGCGCGCGTGTTCGGCCCAGGCCTCGCCCAGCGGATCCAGTCGCTCCGCGCGCCAGGACTGTGCCGTCCTGAGGCAGCGGATCGGCGGAGACCCCGCCGGGTACGTGACCACCTCGCCGATGTCGACGACGGCCTCCGGCACGCTCCGGGAGGCCGAACGCTGCCCCGCACGGCGCAGCGGCACCGAAGCCGTGTCGCCCAGCGGCCCGGCCGCCGGCTCCCCACCCCGCAGCACCGACTCCAGCAGATCCACGGTGACCAGGTCGGCGAGTCCCGGTACGGCCACGTCGGCCAGCTCCTGGGCGGTGCGCGTGATGTCGAGCGTACGGCCGATGCGCTCACCGGCCCGGTCGAGCAGGGCCAGCCGCTGCCGGGCGCGATGGCGGTCGGTGATGTCCTCCACCGTGTAGTACACGCCGGTGGGATGGCCGTCGCCGTCGTCGATCCGGGTGAACGACATCATGTGGGCGGTCTCGCGCAGCGGGGCGGAGCGTGCGTGGCCCACGTGCTCGTAGCCGACGATCGGTTCGCCCGTCGCCAGCACCTGGCGCATCTGGGCCTCGATGGACTCCGCGTCCAGACCGGGCTGGACGTCCGCCAGCCGCAGTCCGAGCCGGTTGGTCGGAGGGCCGCCGCCGTACTGGGCGAGGGCCGCGTTCGACCACACGTAGCGCAGGTCCGTGTCGACGATCGCTATGCCGACAGGGGAGCGGGTGACCATCTGCTCCAGCGTGGCGCGGCTCATGTCCCAGCCGGGCGCGTCCGCGAGCTCCGACAGCAGCACGAGCCAGCGTGCCGGGCCCTGGGCGTCGAGGGCCGAGGTGATCCGCGCCATGAGCCGGACCGGGGGGCCGTCCCGGTGCACGGCGGTGAGCAGCCCCGCCCAGCCGCCGTCCCTGCGACACCGCGCGATCAGCTCCGGCACCCGTCCCGCGTCTTCCGCACTCAGCAACTCGCCGACGCTCTTCCCGACGGTCTCCGGTGCCGCGTATGCCAGCAGCCGCTGTGCGTTCCTGGTCCACGCCGTCACCAGACCCTGCGCGTCGAGCAGCACGGGCGCGGCATCCGCCACGTCGAACCCCTGCCCGGCAACGCCCCGCTCCTCGTGTGTGCCCACGGCCGACCTCTCTGTCGCTGAGAGCGGTCTACCACCTCTTGTCCCCATCTTCACCCTTCCGGTCACCGCTGCCTCTTTGCGAGGGCCGGGAGTGGGGGTGGACGCGCGGGCGCGGAGGGCCGGGGAAGGCACCGTCGGCGGGGTCCGGCGGTCAAGGACTGGGGCGTTTGCCAAAGGGCTCGCGTGTTCGGGCGGCAGCCCGGCCCTCACCGCTCGGCAGCCCGGCCCGCCACCGCTCGGGAGCCGGGCCGCCGGTGTTCCGGGTCGCTTACGCCAGTACCTTCTCCAGCGCCCCCAGCGCTCCCGTCAGCTCCTCCGCCGTGATCGTCAGGGGTGGTGCCAGGCGGATGGTGGAGCCGTGGGTGTCCTTGACCAGGACGCCCTCGCGCATCAGACGCTCGCCGATCTCGCGGCCCGTGCCGACCGCCGGATCGATGTCGACACCCGCCCACAGGCCCCGCGCGCGGAAACCGACGACGCCCCGGCCGAGCAGGGCCGACAGGCCGCCGCGCAGGACCACGCCCAGTTCGGCGGCGCGGCGCTGGAACTCGCCCGTCTCCAGGAGCTCGACCACAGCAGTGCCGACCGCGGCGGCGAGCGGGTTGCCGCCGAACGTCGAGCCGTGTTCGCCCGGCCGCAGCACCCCGAGCACGTCACGACGGGCGACCACCGCGGACACCGGCACGATGCCACCGCCCAGCGCCTTGCCGAGCAGCAGCATGTCCGGCACGACCGACTCGTGCTCGACGGCGAGCGTGCGCCCCGTACGGCCGAGGCCCGACTGGATCTCGTCCGCGATGAACAGGCAGCCCTCGCGGCGGGTCAGCTCACGGACCCCGGCCAGATAGCCCTCGTCGGGGATCAGGACCCCCGCCTCGCCCTGGATCGGCTCCAGCAGCACCGCCGCCGTCGTCTCGTCGACCGCCGCCTCCAGCGCCGCCAGGTCGTTGTAGGGCACGATCCGGAAGCCCGGCGTGAACGGGCCGAAGCCCTGCCGCGCGCTCTCGTCCGTGGAGAACGACACGATGGTCGTCGTACGGCCGTGGAAGTTGTCCGCCGCGACCACGATCGTCGCCCGGTCGGCCGGGACGCCCTTCACGTCGTACGCCCACTTGCGCGCCACCTTGATGCCGCTCTCCACCGCCTCGGCGCCGGTGTTCATCGGCAGCACCATGTCCAGGCCGGTCAGTGCCGCCAGCCGCTCGGCGAACCGGGCGAGCCGGTCGTTGTGGAACGCCCGGGAGGTGAGGGTCAGGCGGTCCAGCTGCGCGTGCGCCGCCTCGACCAGCGCCGGATGGCGGTGGCCGAAGTTCAGCGCCGAGTAGCCGGCCAGCATGTCGAGGTAGCGGCGGCCCTCCACGTCCTCCACCCAGGTGCCCTCGGCACGGGCGACGACCACGGGCAGCGGGTGGTAGTTGTGCGCCAGGACCGGCTCCTCGGCGCGGATCAGATCGGCGGACGAACGGGTCGTACGGGTCTGCGCGGGCGCGGTCATGAGCGGATCTCCTGGGTGCAGCACTTGATGCCACCGCCGGCCTTGCGGAACTCCGACAGGTCGACGGGGACGGGGACGTAGCCGCGCTCGTCGAGGCGCGCGGCGAGCGCCTCGGCCTGCGGCGCGATGAAGACATGGCGGCCGTCGGACACGGAGTTCAGACCGAAGGCGGTCGCGTCGTCACGGGTGGCGAGCACCGCGTCCGGGTACAGCCGCGCGAGCACCTCACGACTGCCCGGCGAGAACGCCTCCGGGTAGTAGACGATGTTGTCGTCGTCCAGCACGAACAGTGCCGTGTCCAGGTGGTAGAAGTACGGATCCACCAGCGTCAGGCTGATCACCGGGTGGCCGAAGAACTCCTGCACCTCGCGGTGCGCCTCCCGGGTCGTACGGAATCCGGTGCCGGCCAGGACGTACCGGCCGGTCCAGACCAGATCACCCTCGCCCTCGCACACCGACTCGGGCCGGTACACGTCGAAGCCCGCCGTCTTGAACCACGTCTCGTAGTGCGTGGACTCCGGGCGGCGCTCGGGCGCGTGGAACAGGGAACCGAAGACGCGGCCGCCGACGACGACCGCGGAGTTCGCGGCGAACACCATGTCGGGGAGACCGGCGACCGGCTCCAGCGTGTCGACCGAGTGGCCGTGGGAACGGTAGGCGCGGATCAGCGCCTGCCACTGCTCCTGGGCCAGATCGACGTCCACCCGGACGTCGGGCTGCATCCAGGGGTTGATCGCGTACTGCACGGCGAAATGTCTGGGTTCGCAGACGAGGAAGCGCCGCCGGCGCGGCACACGGGTTTCGGGCACAGAGGGGTTCCTCCGCTTCCTACGGTGTTGATGAGGATTGACACCAAGGTAAGAAAGCGGGCTGACGAGCGACAAGAAACAGGAATTGCGTGTCCACGCAGGAATGCTGCGTCTTCGGCTGGTTCAGCGCACGTGTGCTGCGTCACTCGGGGCGGCTGTCGGGGCGGCCGCGGGGACTGGCTGGCTCGCGCCCGCCTCCGGACTCTCCGGGATGAGATGGGACAGCACCATCACGCTGATCGTCTTGCGGATGAACGGCTCGACCCGGATGCGCTCCAGCACCTCCTCGAAGTGCTCCACGTCGCGCGCCCGCACATGCAGCAGCGCGTCCGCGCCCCCGGTCACCGTCATCGCCGCGGTGATCTCCGGATGGTTGCGGACCACCTCCGCCAGCCGCCGCGGCGGGGCCGCGCCCTCGCAGTACACCTCGACATACGCCTCCGTACGCCAGCCCAGCGCCGACGGCTTGACCGTGGCCGTGAACCCGGTGATCACGCCCGTGTCGCGCAGCCGGTCCACGCGCCGCTTCACCGCCGTCGCGGACAGCCCGACGCTCGTGCCGATCTCGGCGAAGCTCGTCCTGGCGTTCGCCATCAGGGCGGTGATGATCTTCCGGTCGAGTTCGTCGAAGGACGCCGCGCCGCTGTTCATGAGGGCACTGTAAGCGGCCCGCCACCCAGCGCGAACGCGCACCGGCAGCACATGTCCAAGCGTGCGAATTGCTCCTACACTCCGGGTTCATGCTGCGCGCCCTGGCTGTCGACGACGAACGCCCCTCGCTGGAGGAACTCCTCTACCTCCTGCACGCCGACCCCCGCATCGGCAGTGCGGAGGGGGCCGGCGACGCGACCGAGGCGCTGCGCCGCATCAACCGCGCCCTGGAGTCGGGGCCCGGCGGGCCCGAGGCGATCGACGTCGTCTTCCTCGACATCAACATGCCCGGCCTCGACGGACTGGACCTGGCCCGGCTGCTCACCGGGTTCGCCACCCCGCCGCTGGTCGTGTTCGTCACCGCCCACGAGGACTTCGCCGTCCAGGCCTTCGACCTCAAGGCCGTCGACTACGTCCTCAAACCGGTCCGCAAGGAACGGCTCGCCGAGGCGGTCCGGCGCGCCGTCGAACTGCGCGCCGCCGCCCGGCGCGACGCCCCGCCCCGCATACCCGTGAGCGAACCCGACCCCGACCACATACCCGTGGAGCTCGGCGGCGTGACCCGCTTCGTCGCCGTCGACGACATCACCCACGTCGAGGCCCAGGGCGACTACGCCCGCCTGCACACCGACAAGGGCAGCCACCTCGTCCGCATCCCCCTGTCGACCCTGGAGGAGCGCTGGCGCTCGCGCGGCTTCGTCCGCATCCACCGCCGCCATCTCGTCGCCCTGCGCCACATCGGCGAACTCCGCCTGGACGCGGGCTCCGTCAGCGTCATGGTCGGCGCCGAGGAACTCCAGGTCAGCCGGCGCCACGCCCGCGAGCTGCGGGACCTGCTCATGCGGAGGTCGTGACCATGCCCCAGAACCCCGCCGACCGCCGCGTCGTCGTCACCGGCCCGCCCCGGCAGACCCGCCGCGTCTCCGGCTACTACCGCCCCCGCACCGAGATCGACGAACAGACCACCCTCGGCCACACCTACGTCCGCTCACTGATGCGCACCCAACTGCGCACCGCCCTCGCCGTGTTCGCCGTCCTCGGCCTCCTCGTCGGCCCGCTGCCGCTGCTCTTCGCGGCGATGCCGGACGCCCAGCACCTGGTGTGGGCGATCCTCGGCTTCGGCCTCTACGCCCCACTGGTCCTGCTGGCCCGCTGGTTCGTACGCCGCGCCGAGCGCAACGAACGGGACTTCGTACGGCTCGTCGAGGACCGCTGAACCCAAGAGACCGACCGAGCCCAAGAGACCGACCGAACCTGAGAGAACCGATGCGGCCGTGAACTCCAGCTACGCCGTCCCCGCCGTCGCCCTCGTCGTCCTGGCGACCGTCCTCGTCGGCGCCTTCGGCCTGCGCATCTCCCGCACCACCTCCGACTTCTACGTCGCCTCCCGCACCGTCGGCCCCCGCCTGAACGCCGCCGCGATCAGCGGCGAGTACCTCTCCGCCGCCTCCTTCCTCGGCATCGCGGGCCTGGTCCTCGTGCAGGGCCCGGACATGCTCTGGTACCCGGTCGGCTACACCGCCGGCTACCTGGTCCTGCTGCTGTTCGTGGCGGCCCCGCTGCGCCGCTCCGGCGCCTACACCCTCCCGGACTTCGCCGAGGCCCGCCTCTCCTCCCAGGCGGTGCGACGGCTCGCGGGCGCCTTCGTCGTCGGCACCGGCTGGCTGTACCTGCTGCCCCAGCTCCAGGGCGCCGGACTGACACTGACCGTGCTGACGAACGCACCCGACTGGCTGGGCGGAGTCATCGTCGCCGTCGTCGTGGTCGCCATCGTCGCCGCCGGCGGCATGCGCAGCATCACCTTCGTGCAGGCCTTCCAGTACTGGCTCAAACTCACCGCTCTGCTCGTCCCGGCCCTCTTCCTGATCCTCGCCTGGCAGGGCGACGGCGCTCCCCGCCACGCCTTCGACGAACCGGCGACGTTCCGTGAACAGAGCGCCGTCCGCGTCGACGACACCCTCGACCTGAAACTCGACCGCCCCCTGACGGTCACCGTCACCGGCACGGTCGACGGCCGCACGCACGAGGACGACAAGATCCGCCTCCCCGCCGGCACCCACCACATCGAGTCCGGCACCCGCCTCACCTTCGACAAGGGCGCCCCCGTCCCCGAACCCGACCGCGGCAGCGGTGGCAGCCTCTCGCCGTCGCAGGCCGAGAACCGCGGCGAACGCCCGCTGTACGCCACCTACGGCCTGATCCTCGCCACCTTCCTCGGCACCATGGGTTTGCCGCATGTCGTCGTCCGCTTCTACACCAGCCCGCACGGCGTCGCCGCCCGCCGCACCACCGTCGCCGTCCTCGGCCTGATCGGCGCCTTCTACCTGCTGCCCCCGGTCTACGGCGCCCTCGGCCGTCTCTACGCCCCCGAACTCACCCTCGCCGGAGACGCGGACGCCGCCGTCCTGCTGCTGCCCGAGCGGATGATCGGCGGCCTCGGCGGCGACCTGCTCGGCGCGCTGGTCGCGGGCGGCGCCTTCGCCGCGTTCCTGTCCACGGCCTCGGGCCTGACCATGGCCGTCGCGGGCGTCCTCACCCAGGACGTCCTGCCGTCCCGCGGCGTACGGCACTTCCGGCTCGGCACCGTCCTCGCCATGGCCGTCCCGCTCGCCGCGAGCGCCCTGGTCGGCGGGCTCCCCGTCGCCGACGCGGTGGGCCTCGCCTTCGCCGTGTCGGCGTCGTCCTTCTGCCCACTGCTCGTCCTCGGCATCTGGTGGCGCCGGCTCACCCCGCCCGGCGCGGCCGCCGGAATGCTGGTCGGCGGTGGCTCGGCACTGCTCGCCGTCGCGGCGACGATGGCTGGTTTCCCGGGCTCCGGAGCGCTGCACGCGCTGCTCGCCTGGCCCGCGCTCTGGTCGGTGCCGCTGGGCTTCCTCACCATGATCCTGGTGTCGCTGGCCACCCCGGGCCGGGTCCCGGCGGGGACGGCGGCGATCCTGGCCCGGTTCCATCTGCCGGAGGAACTGCGCGCGGAGGTGAAGGCATGAGCGGTTTCATCGCGGGCCTGTGCGTGGCGATCCTCCCGCTGCTCGCCGCCGGTTTCTGGCTCGGCCGGCGCACCGCCCGTCCCGAGAACTCCGGCGGCCTCGGCACCCCCGTCGAGCACGCCACCTTCGAGACGCTCCACACAGCCTCCCTCGCGGCGCCCCCGCTGCGAGCCGGCCTCACCGAGGAGACCGCCCGCAAGTCGGCCCGCAGACTCCGCTCACTGCTCGGCACGGACGCGCTGTGCCTCACCGACCAGAAGGACGTGCTGGTCTGGGACGGCGTCGGCGGACATCACCGTACGGAGATCATGGAACTCCTCGCCGGCCCCCTGGAGTCCGGCCGCGGCGAGGCCTTCCCGCTCACCTGCGACACCGCCGACTGCCCCGTCCGCTGGGCCGTGGTCGCCCCGCTCACCGTCGACGACCGCGTCCACGGCGCCCTCGTCGCCTGCGCGCCCCGCGAGTCCGCGGTGCTCGTACGGGCGGCCGGCGAGGTGGCCCGCTGGGTCTCCGTCCAATTGGAACTGGCCGACCTCGACCAGTCCCGCACCCGACTGATCGAGGCCGAGATCAAGGCACTGCGCGCCCAGATCTCCCCGCACTTCATCTTCAACTCGCTCGCGGTGATCGCCAGCTTCGTCCGCACCGACCCCGAACGCGCCCGCGAACTGCTCCTGGAGTTCGCCGACTTCACCCGCTACTCCTTCCGCAGGCACGGTGACTTCACCACCCTCGCCGACGAACTCCACGCCATCGACCACTACCTGGCCCTCGTGCGGGCACGCTTCGGTGACCGCCTCTCCGTCACCCTCCAGATCGCCCCGGAGGTACTGCCGGTCGCCCTGCCCTTCCTGTGCCTCCAGCCGCTCGTCGAGAACGCCGTCAAACACGGCCTGGAGGGCAAGACGGCCCTCGCAGGCAAGAGCCACATCAGCATCACCGCACAGGACGCGGGCGCCGAGGCCCTCGTCGTCATCGAGGACGACGGCGCCGGCATGGACCCCGCCCTGCTGCGCCGCATCCTCGCCGGCGAGGTCAGCCCGTCGGGCGGCATCGGACTGTCCAACGTCGACGACCGGCTCCGGCAGGTGTACGGCGACGCCTACGGCCTCGTCATCGAGACCGCCCCGGGAGCGGGCATGAAGATCACCGCCCGGCTGCCGAAGTACCAGCCGGGCGTGCACTCCGCGGGGCGGCTCAACAGGGATTGAGACAGGCCCCGGCGCCGGGCTCCGCGGCTCAGGTGCTGCGGCTGACGACCAGCCCCAGCGTGATCAGCCCCAGCACCACCCACCCGAACCACAGCCAGCCATTGCTCCCGAGCGCCACCGTGTAGGCCGTCACCACGACGAGACCTCCGACGGTGACCACCCCCATCGCCTTGGTAGAACTGTCCGTAGACCCGCCAGAACCGCTAGAACCGGGCATCGCGACACCCTCCTCATGGTTCGTCCCCCTCCATGGTGCCCCCGTTCTGCTTCCTGACGGTGCACACGACGAAATGAGTCCCGTTCTTCCAGGACCCCTCGCTCGTCCAGGAGCCCGCCGTGTACACGGAGGGATCGAACCCGTAGTCGCGCGGCGGCACCTCACGGGCACACGCCGTGTCCGATTCGGTGCGGGCCTCGGTCAGTGTGACGTCGGCGCCCAGTCGGGTGAATCCGAGTACCTGCTCGTCGTGCGGATCCGCGCAGGACACCAGGCGGGCGTCCCGGCGCGAGCGCACGTCCAGACAGTCCCGCCGCTGCATGGTCGCCGTGTCGGCGAACGCCGACCCAGCCTTCCGGTACTCGCCCAGCGGCCCGAAGACCGGTCCGTGCGCCCCCAGCACCAGACAGGCGGTACGCCGCCCGGCCGCCTCGAACCCCGCCTCGGACGGTACGACGGCGAAGCCGCGCACATCCGCGAGCCGCTCGCGGATCGCCTCCGTCCGCTCCTCGCACGCCGCCGGCCCTTCCCGGCGCGCCTCGGCGGCGGACGCGGCGGCGACGAACGCCATCACCTGCCCGTCGGGCGCCAGCTCCCGGCAGCCGGGATCCAGACGCAGCCGGGGCGTGCCCTGGAAGGCGCTCGCGCCGGGCCAGTCGGCCAGCACGCAGTCACCCTCCTTCAGCGGATCCTGGAGCCCGACGGCGTCGCCGTACGGCCGCTCCGACCCGCGGCGGCCCGACTCCCGGTCCATGGCGTACCAGGCACCGCCCCCCGCCAGGGCCAGCCCGAGGAGGCCGGCGAGCACCGCGTGCAGGATGCGGGGACGGGTCCGACGCGGCCCTGAGCCGGGCTCGGGCGACGGGGAGGTCACAGGCGTCACGGGCGTCATGGGTGTCCCGGGCGGCGCTCCACCCCAGTGCGGCTGCGAGCCGAGGTCGGTCCGGGTGCGCGCGTACGCGTCGACCTCGGGTGTGACGATCCGTGACAGCGCCGCCTCCGCCTCCGCCGCGGACATCCGCCGTGCCGGATCCTTCTCCAGCAGGGCCCGTACGACGGGTCCCAGCGCCCCGGCCCGCGAGGCCGGCCGGGGATCCTCCATGACCACCGCGGTCACCTGGGCGAGATGCGACTCGCGGTCGAAGGGCCCCCGCCCCTCGACCGCGTGGTACAGCGTGCAGCCCAGCGAGAACAGATCCGTGGCCGGCGTGGGCGCCCCGCCCGTGACCCGTTCCGGCGCCAGATAGCCCGCCGTACCCACGAGCGCCGACGCCAGTGTGTACCGCGTCTCCCCGGCGTCCGGCCGCACCGAGATGCCGTAGTCGGCGAGCAGCACACGTCCGTACGGCGCCCCGGAGCGGTCCGGTGCGAGCAGGATGTTCGCCGGTTTCACGTCCCGGTGCATGACGCCCCGCTCGTGTCCGGCGGTCAGTGCGTCGAGTACGGCCAGTCCGATGCGGGCGCACTCCGCGGGCGCCGGCGGACCGTGCCGGTCGACGAGATCACGCAGGTTGACGGCGCCGGCCACGTACTCCATGACGATCCACGGCAGCCCCTCGTGCTCCAGCACGTCATGCACGGTCACCACGTGCGGGTGTCCGCGCAGGCCCGCCGCGTGCCGGGCCTCCGCGCGGGCCCGGGCCACCCTGGCCTCGCGCTCGTCGGCCTCGGCCGGGTCCCGGAACACGATCTCCTTCAGCGCGACCTCGCAGGCGAGTCTCTGGTCGTGGGCCAGCCAGACATGGCCCATACCGCCGCTGCCGAGCCGGTTCAGCAGCAGATACCGGCCGGCGACGACCCGGCCCACTCCCGACGTCGGTGATCCTGAGGGCATCCGGTGACTCCCGGGTTCTGCGGGTGCGCCGCGTGGTTGCTAGGCGGTCGTGCTCGCGGGGGGTTCGACGGTGGAGGGGGTACCGCTCACCGGGGCACTCGTGGCGGGCGCGCTGGTCGTCGGTTCGCTGCTCGGGGGCGCGGAGCTGGACGCGGGGTTCTTCGTCGGCGAGGGCGGCTCGGGGCTGGGTGGTGGGGCGGAGGAGTGCGGAGCGGACGACGGCGGGCGCGGAGACGGGGGTCCGCTCGTGGGGCCGGGGCCGGCGGACCCGGAACCGCTGGGTCCGGAGGCCGACGGCGACGGCGGGCCCGACGAGGCGGGCGGCGATTTCGTCGACGGCGAGGACGTCGACGACGAGGACCGCGACGGATCGGGTGCCGACGGATCGGATGCCGACGGCGTGGAAGCCGACGGATCCCGCGTCGACCCGGACGACCCCGGGCCCGGGGGAGTGGACGTCGGCGTCGGCTCTTCGGGCGAGCCACCGAAGGTCCCCCCGGCCACGCTCAACGTCACGTACGCCCCGAACCGCAGCTCGGTCCCCGCCGGCGGGTCCGACGCCGTGACCCGGGCGTCGTCCGGCGGCAGCCCGCCGCCCTCGAAGCCGACCGCCAGCCCCTTCTGGGCCAACTGACGGCTCGCCTGTCCGAACGTCTGTCCGGCAAGGCCCGGCACGGCACGCCGCTCACGCGTGTCGAACGCGGCATCGTCCTCGCCGGCCGTCCCCACGGGACGGGCGATGCCCCGATCCGGTTCATGGACGTCGACCAGGGCGAGCCGCTCCACTTTCCGGGGCGCGGACCGCACGGCCACCACGGACGCCTTCTCGTACCCCTTCCACTCCTCATTGCGGTCGTCGAACTCGACCGTTATCCGGGTCGTGTCACCCTCGAAGGGCCGCAACGGATTTCCGCACGAGCACTTCACCGCGGGAAGACCCTGCTCGTCGACGAGAATCGCGATTCCCGACTGAAGCAACGCGTCGAAGGGGACGGCCTTTCCCTTCTTGTAGTCGTGATTCCGCACGAGAGTGTCGTGACGCAGGAGAACAGGTGTGAGGCGTTCCAGATATCCGGGAATCTCGTCCGTCGAAAGGAAGAGCGCGGTTGCCCACGCCCGTGCCTTGCGCTCATTGGCGGGATCGGTGAGGAACTTCTTCAGCCGTACGACATCGCAGATCGCCGGCTGCTCGGACCCTCCGTACAGGCCCGGCGTATCCCCCTGCTGAAGGCCACCGTGCGCGGCCCGGACCGTGGTGACCCGGGCGTCATCCCGCCCGAGCCCCTGGTTCTCGTCGAAGAAGGGCGCGAGCGAAGGAACTCCCGCGGCCACTGCCTTCACGACGAACAAAGGCGCGTCCCGGTCGCACCCGCTCAACACGAGTACGCAGACCCACAGGACGGCGAACTTGCGTACGAAAACACGAAGCGCCATTACCGCTCCCCCCGGTGCGGTTCCCCCGACGCGCTTCATGCTACTGAAAGGCGCGGCCTTTCGGTTTCCTCAGTTTCCGCGTGCGTTCAATGAGGCCAAATAGGCGTTGTACGCCTCGAGTTCCTTGTCACCGTCCCGGTCGGCGGCACGGTCCGTGCGCCGGGCCTGCCGCTGCTCAGAGCGGTACCACTGGAACAGCAGGGCGATCAGCACCAGCACGGACGGAATCTCACTGAACGCCCAGGCGATGCCGCCGGCCGCGTTCTGGTCGGAGAGCGCCTCGATGCCGAGCGAGGCCGGCGGGTTCTTGAACGTCTCGACCATCGGCTCCGACGCCATCATCAACGCGATCCCGAAGAACGCGTGGAACGGCATCCCCGCGAACAGCTCCAGCATCCGCATCAGATACCCCGGCCGGTGCGGGCCGGGGTCCACGCCGATGATCGGCCAGAAGAACACCACACCCACGGCGAGGAAGTGCACCATCATCGCGATGTGCCCCGTCTTGGAGCCCATCAGGAAGTCGAAGAGCGGCGTGAAGTACAGCGCGTAGAGGCTGGCGATGAACAGCGGGATCGTGAACGCCGGATGCGTGATGATCCGCATGTACCGGCTGTGCAGCAGGGCCAGCAGCAGCTCCCGGGGCCCCTTGCGCCCGCGTCCCGCCGGCGGCAGCGCCCGCAGGGCCAGGGTGACCGGGGCGCCGAGCAGGATCAGGATCGGCGACAGCATGCTGATCACCATGTGCTGCACCATGTGCACGCTGAACATGACCATGCCGTAGTCGTTCAGCCCGGTGCACATGACGAGCATCACGGTCAGCACCCCGACGACGTAGGAGACCGTCCGCCCCACGGACCACGCGTCCCCACGCCGCCGCAGCCGCACGACCCCCCAGCCGTACAGCGCGAGCGCCACCAGGCAGGCGACGAGGAAGAACGGGTCGGCCGACCACTGAAGACCCCGCCCCAGCGTGAACGGCGGCAGATCCATGGTCATGCCGTGCCCGCTGTGATCCATTCCGACGGCTCCTGATTCGTGGGGGTTGTGCAAGTCTGTCCGCACACAGACTAGAACTGCCCCCGGCCGCAGCTGCGGCCGGGGGCAGACTCTTCAATTCAGTACGACGTGATCCGAACGGCGTGATCTAGAGGACGCACTCGGCTTCCTCGTACCGGTCCGACGGAACCGTCTTCAACGTCTCCACGGCCTCCGCGAGCGGCACCATCACGATGTCCGTTCCCCGCAGCGCTGTCATGTGACCGAACTCGCCCCGGTGCACGGCCTCCACCGCATGCCATCCGAAGCGGGTCGCCAGCACCCGGTCGTACGCGGTCGGCGTACCGCCCCGCTGCACATGGCCCAGGATGACCGGCCGAGCCTCCTTGCCGAGCCGCTGCTCCAGCTCGATCGACAGCTGGCGGGCGATCCCGGCGAAGCGCTCGTGGCCGTAGATGTCCTTGCCGCCCTCGTCGAACTCCATGGAGCCGGGGCGCGGCTTGGCGCCCTCGGCCGCCACGACGATCGCGAAGCGCTTGCCCGCGTCGAACCGCTCGCCGACCCGGCGGGCCAACTCCTCGATGTCGAAGGGGCGTTCCGGTACGACGATGGCGTGCGCGCCGGCCGCCATGCCGGAGTGCAGCGCGATCCAGCCGGTGTGGCGGCCCATGACCTCGACGACGAGGACCCGCTGGTGGGACTCGGCGGTCGTCTTGAGCCGGTCCAGGGCCTCGGTGGCCACACCCACGGCCGTGTCGAAGCCGAAGGTGACGTCCGTGACCGCGATGTCGTTGTCGATGGTCTTCGGCACACCCACGACGGGCAGGCCGCTGTCGGACATGAGCCGGGCCGCCTTGAGCGTGCCCTCGCCGCCGATCGGGATGATCGCGTCGAGGCCGAGTTCCGCGACATGGCCCTTGGCCCGCTCCACCCCGTCGCGCAGATGGGAGGGCTGGACCCGGGAGGAACCGAGGATCGTGCCGCCGCGGGCGAGGATGCCGCCCACCGCGTCGAGGTCGAGCTTGAGGTAGTCGCACTCCAGGAGGCCCTTCCAGCCGTCCCGGAAGCCGATGACCTCGTCGCCGTGGTCCACGACGGCGCGGTGCACGACGGACCGGATGACGGCGTTCAGGCCGGGGCAGTCGCCGCCGGACGTGAGGACACCAATGCGCATAGCCCGGAATACCTTCTCAACGTGGGCCGGGACCGGACCACGTTGTCCGGCTCGAATCCCCGCCACCCTAGCGGCATCAGGGGGCGGGGCCGAACCGCACGTCCGCCTGCTGGACGACCCCGCTCACCTGTGCGGACGGCCCGTCATACGGGCTGCGCGAAAGTGCTCACGCAGGCTGTTGCGCGGCCGCGATGCGCTCGCCCCGCAGCGCCTCGTACCAGCGGTCGTCGGTCGGCGGCAGCGCGTTCACATCGAGCGCCAGCTTCAGCAGATGGTCCGCGATCAGCGGGTTGCGGGCCAGCACCGGGCCGTGCATGTACGTACCGAAGACGGTGTCGTTGTACGCGCCCTCCGTGCCGTCACCGGTTCCGTTGCCGTTGCCGAGGCGGACCTGGGCGAAGGGGCGGGCGGTGGGGCCGAGGTGAGTGACGCCCTGGTGGTTCTCGAAGCCGGTCAGCGGGGGCAGGCCGAGCCGCGGGTCGATGTCCCCGAGGACGTCACCGACGCACCGCTCGCCCTCGCCGCGCACGGACACCACGTCGATCAGGCCGAGGCCTGGCTCGCGCTGCCCGAGATCGTTGATGAACTCGTGGCCGAGGATCTGGTAGCCGGCGCACACCGAGAACACGATCGCGCCGTTCTCGACGGCCCGCTGCAGCCCGCCGTCCCGGCGCAGCCGCTCGGCGGCCAGGCGCTGCGGCCGGTCCTCGCCGCCGCCGATGAGATAGATGTCGCCGGAGGTCGGGATCGGCTGGTCGCTGCGCACGTCGAGACGGGCCACGTCGAGGCCGCGCTGGCGCGCACGGCGCTCCACGACGAGGACGTTGCCCTGGTCGCCGTAGGTGCTGAGCAGGTCCGGGTAGATCCAGACGACCCGCAGTTGGTTGTCGCTCACTTAAGTCCCCTGAAGTCTCTTGGCTCAGTTGCCGACGCGGCGGCGCAGGTCCTGGAACGCGGTGTAGTTGGCGATGACCTCGATCCGGCCCGGCGGGCACAGCTGCACCGCCTGGTCGAGGTTCTCGCACACCTGGAACTGCTGGTTCGCGACCTCCAGACGCACCGCGAGGTCGAGCTTGCGGTCGCCGATGACACAGATCGGGTGCCCGGACAGCCGCGTGTAGTCGACGTCCCACAGCCAGGAGGTGTCGGTGCCGTCGGCGCCGCGCGCGTTCACGGAGAGGACCACCGGGGTCGGCGGCGGGTCGATCAGGGAGAACGTCTCCAGCCAGCCGGCCGGGTTCTTGGCGAGCAGCAGCCGCAGATCCCGCCCCTCGAACTGCACGACGTCGTAGCGTCCCGCGACGGCCTGCACCTGGTACATCCGCTCCAGGGCGACCTGCGGCGGCACCCCGAACACGGCGGCCACGGCGGCCGACGACGCGGCGTTCGCCTTGTTGGCGCGGCCGGGCAGCTGGAGGTGGATGGGCCAGGCGGACCCGTGCGGGTCGAGCACATGGTCACCGGAGAGCGCCCAGCTCGGCGTGGGCCGCCGGAACCCGCACTCACCGCAGAACCAGTCGTCGCCCGGCCGCTGCATCACACCGCCGCACGACGGGCAGGACCATGCGTCGTCCTTCCACATCTGCCCGGCGGCGACCCAGATCACGTTCGGCGACGAGGACGCCGCCCACACGACCAGCGGGTCGTCGGCGTTGGCCACGATCACGGCCTTCGAACCGGCGAGGCCCTCACGCCAGTTCTCGGCCAGCATCCGTGTCTCGGCGGCGCGGTCCAGCTGGTCGCGGGAGAGGTTGAGCAGTGCGATGCACTTGGGGTCGGTGTCCCGCGCGACCCCGGCGAGGTACTTCTCGTCGACCTCGATGACGCCGTACCGCGCCTCCGAGCTGCCCGCGAGCGCCGAGGTGATGCCGGCCGGCATGTTGGCGCCGAGCGCGTTGGACACGACCGGTCCGGCGGCCCGCAGCGCCTCCGCGATGAGCCGGGTCGTGGTGGTCTTGCCGTTGGTCGCGGAGACGAGGACCACGTCCAGGTTCTGCGCGAGCCTGGCGAGGAGGTCGGGGTCGAGCTTGAGCGCCACCCGGCCGCCGATCACCGAACCGCTGCCGCGCCCCGCGGCGCGAGATGCCGCCGCGACCGCCTTGCCCGCGGTCACGGCGAGCTTGGCCCGCGGCGTGAGCGGGTCCGAGTTGCCTGCCATCAGTTCTCGATCCTCCTTGCGTACGCGCCGCGCCTGAAGCCCTACGGCAACGTGGTGGTGGTCAGCCTATCGAGATCCATTCGCACTCCCGAATCGCCGTACCCTTGCGGCCATGCGGAACGCCTCCATTCCGGGCGCGCACGGGCGCGTCCGTCCCCTCACCCTGCTCGGTGACCCGGTGCTGCACGCACCCTGCGAGCAGGTCACCGACTTCGGCCCCGAACTGGCGACGCTGGTGGAGGACTTGTTCGCCACGATGTACGCGGCCCAGGGCGTGGGCCTCGCCGCGAACCAGGTGGGGGAGGCCTTGCGGGTGTTCGTCTACGACTGTCCCGACGACGAGGACGTGCGTCATCTCGGGCACGTGGTGAATCCCCGCTTGGTGGAGACGGACGGGGTGGTGATCCGCGGCCCGGAGGGCTGCCTGTCCCTGCCGGGCCTGGAGGCGGGGACGGAACGGTACGACCACGCGGTGGTGGAGGGGTTCACGGTGACGGGGGAGCCGGTGGCGATCCACGGGACGGGGTTTTTCGCCAGGTGCTTGCAGCACGAGTGCGACCACCTGGAAGGGACGGTGTACGCGGACCGGGTGAGCGGCTGGCGCCACCGCCGTCTCATGCGACAGGTGGCCCGAGCCTCTTGGTGCCGGTGACCGCAGTGCCGTCAGGGGCGCGGGGAACTGCGCGGCCAGCCCCCACAGACCCGCACCCGAACCACGACCTTCAGAACCCCGGACCGCCTACCTTGTCCCCGGCGGCAGCCAGCCGTCCCCACAACAGGTCGGCCAGACTCCGCACCAACTCCACCCGCGAACAAGGCCGTTCACCGAGCCACCAGTCCCCGGCCGCGTGCATCATCCCGACTATCCCGTGGCCCCACACCCGAGCCAGCTGCTGACTCCCCGGCCCGAGATCCAACCGCTCCTCGATCACGGTGGCCAGTTCCTCGCCCATCGTGCGGAGCAACGGCATCGAGTGCTTGCCGACGTCGAATCCCTGATCCGCCGTCTGACCGCCCTCGGTGGGATGCATCAGGAACCGGTACACCTGAGGCCGGGCCTCGATCGCCGCGAGGTAGGTGTCCAACGTGGACTCGACCCGCTCGCGCCGGTCCGCGGGAGCGTCGAGCGCGGCCCGCAAGGAGTCCAGCAGCGCATCCGTGTGCCGCTTGGCCAACGCCGCGTAAAGTCCGCTCTTGTCGCCGAAGTGCCGGTACAGAATCGGCTTCGTGATACCCGCCTCAGCGGCGATGGCGTTCATCGAGGCCTGTGGGCCGTCGCGCAGCACCACCCGGTCGGCGGCCTCCAGCAGCTCGCGCCGACGGCGGTCGGCGGACCGCTGCTGCTCGGTCCGCTGTGTGGTGTCCATTGCTTCTCCCCACCCGTGCTCAATCGATGACGCCTGCGCAAACTAACACTCAACATGCTCCATCCATCGAATGGGCTGTCGACGAGTCATCGGGAGTTGACTTTACCTACTAGCCGGTAACAAACTAGGGTTACCGCTAGTAACACGCACGTACCGCCGCTGGAGGGGACATGGCCGAGTTCACCATGGAGCTCAACGACGAACAGAAGGAGGTCCGGGACTGGCTGCACGGCTTCGCGGCCGATGTGATCCGCCCCGCGGCCGCCGAATGGGACGAGCGTGAGGAGACTCCCTGGCCGGTCATCCAGGAGGCCGCGAAGGTCGGCATCTACTCGCTCGACTTCTACGCCCAGCAGTACTTCGACCAGACCGGTCTCGGCATACCGATGGCCATGGAGGAACTGTTCTGGGGCGACGCGGGCATCGCCCTGTCGATCGTGGGCACCGGCCTGGCCGCCGTGGGCGTCCTCGCCAACGGCACCGAGGAACAGATCGGCACCTGGGTGCCCCAGATGTACGGTGACGCGGGCGATGTCAAGCTCGCCGCTTTCTGCTCCTCCGAGCCCGACGCCGGGTCCGACGTGGCCTCGATGCGCACGCGTGCCGTGTACGACGAGGCCAAGGACGAGTGGGTGATCAACGGCACGAAGACCTGGGCGACCAACGGCGGCATCGCCAACGTCCACGTGGTCGTCGCCGTCGTCGACCCCGAGCTGGGCTCCAAGGGGCACGCCTCCTTCATCATCCCGCCGAACACGCCCGGCCTGGCCCAGGGGCAGAAGTTCAAGAAGCACGGCATCCGTGCCTCGCACACCGCCGAGGTCATCCTGGACAACGTGCGCGTGCCCGGCTCCTGCCTGCTGGGCGGTAAGCCGAAGCTGGACGAGCGCCTCGCGCGGGCGCGTGAGCGGGCCAAGGCGGCGGGCGGCGAGCGTGTGAAGAACGCGGCGATGGCCACGTTCGAGGCCTCGCGGCCGGCGGTCGGCGCGATGGCCGTCGGTACGGCCCGTGCCGCGTACGAGGTCGCCCTCGACTACGCGATGACCCGTGAGCAGTTCGGGCGGCCCATCATCGACAACCAGGGTGTGGCCTTCCAGCTGGCCGAGATGCGGACGTCGATCGACGCGGCCCGGCTGCTGGTGTGGCGTGCCTCGTGGATGGCGATCAACGGGAAGCCGTTCACGGCGGCCGAGGGCTCGATGTCCAAGCTCTTCGCCAGCGAGACGGCGAAGAAGGTCACCGCCCAGGCGATACAGATCCTCGGCGGCAACGGTTACACGCGGGAGTATCCCGTGGAGCGGATGCACCGGGACAGCGCGATCTACACGATCTTCGAGGGGACGAGTGAGATCCAGCGGCTGGTGATCGCCCGTACGTTGTCGGGGATGCCGATCCGGTAGCGGTCCGGTAGCGCCGTGGGGTTTCTGTGCGATGCGGTCTGCGGGGCGTCCGTGGTTGCTCGCGCAGTTCCCCGCGCCCCTCGACAGCCACGACGTACCGGCAGACGGACCGAACCGCTACCCCTACGGCGCGCTCCCGCTGCTGTGAGCAATGCACGCCACGTCGATCCGGTCCGCGAGCTTCGCCAGCTCAATGGTCAGCGCCGCCACCGTGTCCTCGTCGAGCCCGTCGTCCCCGGCCTCGACGAGGTGCAGCCATCGTCCTCCCACGGTACGCAGCAGCTTGCTCACATCGGCGGCAGCCACCTGCAGGGTCCCGCGGTCGTCGACGATCAGCGGCAGAGTAACTTCGCGGTTCACACCCGGGATCGTAGCCGCGCGGCGCTCACGCACCCTGCCAAACCGTAGTGATGTTGCAGAACTCGCGGATTCCGTGCCCGGACAGCTCACGCCCGTAACCGGACCGCTTTACTCCACCAAACGGGAACGCCGGATGGGACGCCGTCATCCCGTTGACGTACACACTTCCGGCCTCCAGATCCCGTACGAACCGGTCGACCTCCGCCTCGTCCCGCGTCCATACGTTCGAACTCAGTCCGAACGGCGAGTCGTTCGCGATGAGTACGGCCTCGTCCAGATCACCCGCCCGGTACAGCGTGGCGACCGGCCCGAAGGCCTCCTCGCGGTGGATGCGCATCTCGCGGGTGATGTCGGCGAGCACCGTGGGCGGGTAGTACCAGCCGGGCAGTTCGGGCCGGCGCAGCTCGTGGCCGCCGCACAGGACCGTCGCGCCGGCCCGCTTGGCGTCGTCGACCAGTTCCTCCAGGTCCGTCCGGCCCTGCTCGCTGGAGAGCGGGCCGACGTCCGTCTCGTCCAGCATCGGGTCGCCGACGTTCAGCGCTTTCATGCCCTCGACGAACCTCTCGGCGAAGGCGTCGTAGACGTCCGTGTGCACGATGAACCGCTTGGCGGCGATGCAGGACTGGCCGGTGTTCTGCACGCGCGCGGTCACCGCGATCTGCGCGGCGCGGTCCAGGTCGGCCGACGGCATGACGACGTACGGGTCGCTGCCGCCCAGCTCCAGCACCGTCTTCTTGATCATCTCCCCGGCGGTGGAGGCGACCGCACGGCCGGCCGGCTCGCTGCCGGTCAGCGTGGCCGCCTTGACGCGTTCGTCACGCAGGATCTCGTCGACCTGCCCGGAGCCGATGAGCAGGGTCTGGAAGCAGCCCTCGGTGTAGCCCGCTCGGTGGAACAGGTCCTCCAGGTAGAGGGCTGTCCGGGGGACGTTCGAGGCGTGCTTGAGGAGGCCGACGTTGCCGGCCATCAGCGCCGGGGCCGCGAAGCGGATCACCTGCCACAGGGGGAAGTTCCACGGCATGACCGCGAGCACCGGGCCGAGCGGCCGGTACCGCACCCGCACGCGTGAGGCGCCGGAGTCCTTCACGTCCGCGTCCGGCGGCTCCTCGTCGGCGAGCAGTTCCTCGGCCCGGTCGGCGTACCAGCGCATCGCCTTGGCGCACTTGGCGACCTCGGCGCGGGACTGCTTGATGGGCTTGCCCATCTCGGTCGTCATCATCCGGGCGACGTCCTGCTGGTCCTCCTCCAGGAGACTCGCCGCCTGGAGCAGCAGACGAGCCCGGTCGACGAAGCCGGTCCTCCGGTACGTGCGGAACGTGGCCTCGGCGAGCTGGAGCCTGCGCTCGATCTCCTCGGCACCCATGGCCTCGTACGTCTTGAGCGTCTCGCCGTTCGCCGGGTTCACCGTCGCGATGGGCATGACCGACCTCCTGGGAGCGGGCTGATGCTTCGACCTTCCCGCGCGGCGGTGGCTACCGCAACGCGTGTACGGCCGCTCAGGCCGAGTGCTCCGCCAGCCGGTCGAGAAACGTGGCCTGGGCCTTGACGATCACCTCGCGTGCCCGCTCGACGCCCAGCCACTCCACCCGGTCCAGCTCCGGGAACTCCTGGGTCCGTCCCGAGCGCGGCGGCCACTCCATGACGAAGGTTCCGAACACCGCAGTCGCCGGATCGAGGTCGGCCTCCACCGCCCACACCGTGACGGTCTTGCCGCCGGCCTGTCTGACCTCGCCGAGCGGCACGGCCTCCCCGTCGGGCGGCGCCAGCCCCAGCTCCTCCCGGAACTCACGGCGGGCCGCCTCCCAGGCGGGCTCGTCCGGCTCGTACTCGCCCTTCGGGACCGTCCACGCCCCGGCGTCCTTCTTCGCGAAGAACGGGCCGCCCATGTGGCCGAGCAACACCTCCAGGCCGTCATCGGTGTGGCGGAAGAGGAGCAGACCGGCGCTGTGCTTTCCCCGCGCCGACGTCACGGCTTGACCTCCGGGTGGGCGGCGAGCAGCGTCTCGACCGTGTCGGCCTCCTCCGGCCGCTTGTCCTCGCGATAGCGGACCACGCGCGCGAAGCGGAGCGTCACGCCGGCCGGGTAGCGGGTGGAGCGCTGGAGGCCGTCGTAGGCGATCTCGACGACGAGTTCGGGGCGTACGGTCACGCCCCAGCTCCTGGGCTCCACGGCCAGCTCCTGGAGCCGCTCGGTCTGCCAGGTCAGGAGGGCGTCGGTCATCCCCTTGAACGTCTTGCCGAGCATGGCGAAACCGCCGTCCGCCGTGCGGGCCCCGAGGTGGAGGTTGGAGAGCTTGCCGGTCCTGCGGCCGTGGCCCCATTCGGCGGCGAGCACCACCAGATCGAGGGTGTGGACGGGCTTGACCTTCAGCCAGGACGCGCCCCGGCGGCCCGCGCTGTAGGGGGCGTCGAGGGCCTTGACGACCACGCCCTCGTGGCCGCGCTCCAGGGTCTCGGCGAGGAAGCCCTCGGCCCGTGCGAGGTCGTCGGGGCCGGACACCAGCGTGCGGCGCACCCGCATCGGCTCGGGAACCAGCCGGGCCAGCTCCGCGTGCCGTTCGGCGAACGGCAGGTCGAGCAGTTCGTGGCCGTCGACGGACAGGGCGTCGAAGAAGACGGGGGAGACGGGGACCTCCTTCGCGGCCGTCGCCACGTCCACGCGGGAGCCGACGCGGCCGGCGGTCTCCTGGAAGGAGCGGGGGCGGCCCGCGTCGTCGAAGGCGATGACCTCGCCGTCCAGGATGAAGCGCTCGCCCCGCAACTCCAGGGCGGTGGCGGTGAGTTCGGGCAGGCGGTCGGTGATGTCGTCCAGGGTGCGGGTGTAGATCCGTACGGTGTCGCCGTCGCGGTGCAACTGGACGCGGATGCCGTCCAGCTTCTCCTCGACCGCGCAGACGTCGAGCTTCTCGACCGCCTCCGCCACCGACGAGGCGCTGTGCGCCAGCATCGGCAGCACCGGGCGGCCGACGGTGAGCCGGAAGCGGGCGAGGGCGGCGGGGCCCTCGGCGAGCAGCGCCTCGGCCACCGTCTGGAGCGACCCGGCGAGCATCACCGCCCGGCGTACGTCCGCCGGCGGCGCCTCGGTCGCCCGGGCCAGGCCCTCGACCGCCACCGCGTCCAGGGCGCCCTGCCGGACCTCGCCGGTGATCAGCCCGAACAGGAAGCGCTGCTCGTTCTCCGTGGCCGCGCCCATCAACTCGCCCACCAGGCGGGCTCGTTCGGCCTGGGAGCCGGTGCCGGACACCTTCCCCAGCTCCGTGAGCCGGGCGTCGACCTGGGCCACGGTGAGGGTGGGCTCGGTGGCTGGAGTGACCGGGCGGCTCAGCACCTTCCAGCCGATGCCGAGGCGGCCCTGGGGGAGGCGTCCCGCCAGGTAGGGGATGACGATCGGCACGTCGTCGGGCTCGGCGTCCCGGAAGAGTTCCGCCAGCAGGGCGGTCTTCCGGGAGCGGGCCGAGGTCGCGGCGATCTCCTGGGATACCTGCGCCAGTCGGGTCAGCAGCATGCAGCCATGGTGCGGTGCGCTCCGCGGGTTCACACCCCGACGAACGGTTACTGCCTCGATGGGTCGTCTTTCGGCTGCGGGTGCGTCGTGGCTGTTCGCGCAGGTCCCCTCGCCCCTTGGGGGGTTGCGTCCAGGTCGGCGAACAGTAGCTCTCCGTTGATGAACGCCCCCGCCCGGTAGCCGCCCGCCGCCGCGTTGATGACCTGCTCGGAAAAGCCCATCGCGTTGCCGGCCGCCCAGACGCCCGGCACCGAGGTCAGTCCCGTCGGGTCGACCGTCGGGTACGAGCCGAAGGGGGTCTCCTGCATTTCGGCGCCGAGCTTCTCCAGCAGCCCGGTCTGCGGCACTGCTCGCGGCGCGACGAACAGCACCTCGCGCGCATGCTCCGTGCCGTCCGCCAGGCGCACCCCCTTGAGCCGGTCGTCCTCGATCGCCAGCCCGGCCACCGCACCCGGCACGATCTTCACGCCCGCCGCCGCGAGCCTGCGCAGGTCGTCGTCCGAGAGGTCGGACTCGGCGAGCCGGTGCGGGAAGAAGGTCACGTCCTTCGACCACTGCGTGACCATGAGCGCCTGGTGGACGCTCATCGGGGTCGTCGCCAGCACCCCGAAAGCCTGGTCGCGGACCTCCCAGCCGTGGCAGTACGGGCAGTGCAGCACATCGCGGCCGAAGCGCTCGGCGATGCCGGGGACGTCCGGCAGCTCGTCCTTGAGGCCGGTGGCGATGACCAGTCGCCGGGCGTGCACGTGCCGGCCGTCGGCCAGCGTGACCGCGAAGTCCTCGGCGCGTTCGACGTCCACCACCCGGTCCCGGACCAGCTCCACGCCGTACCGCGCGATCTCCTCGCGTCCGACGGCCAGGAACTCGGCGGGCGGCATGCCGTCCCGGGACAGATAGCCCTGCATGTGGGCGGCGGGCGCGTTGCGGGGTTCGCCGGCGTCGACGACCAGGGTGCGGCGCCGGGCGCGGCCCAGGACGAGGGCGGCGGACAGGCCCGCGGCGCCGCCTCCGACGACGACCACTTCGTACGTACCGGTGTTGTGCTCGGTCATGGTGACCACCTCCACCGAGACAGTCGCGCGGTCGCCGCCGCATTGACAAACGCGTTTGCTGAAACTGCAATGGCGTGATGAGTGAGGACGACGAGATGGACACGGTGCTCGCGGAGGTCGGTCCACGTCTGCGCCGGATCCGCAAGGAGCGGGGTGCGACGCTGGCCGGCCTGTCCGAGGCGACCGGTATCTCGGTGAGCACGCTCTCCAGGCTGGAGTCGGGGCTGCGCAAGCCCAGTCTGGAACTGCTGCTGCCGATCGCGCGAGCGCACGAGGTGGCGCTGGACGAACTGGTCGCGGCGCCCGCCGTGCGCGACCCCCGGGTGCGGGCCGAGCCGATCAGGCGGCACGGGCGCACGTACTGGCCGCTGACCCGGCAGCCCGGCGGCCTCCAGGCCTTCAAGGTGCTGGTGCCGCAGGAGAAGGTCGAGCCGGAGCCGCGGACCCACGAGGGGTACGAGTGGCTGTACGTGATGGCGGGGAAGCTGAGGATGGTCCTGGGTGATCACGACATCGTGCTGACCGCGGGGGAGGCCGTCGAGTTCGACACCCGGGTGCCGCACTGGTTCGGGTCGACGGGGGAGGGGCCGGTGGAGTTCCTCAGTCTGTTCGGGCCGCAGGGGGAGCGGATGCATGTGCGGGCGCGCCCCAAGCGGTCGTGACGCACCCGACTGTTCCCGAATGACGGTTCCCTGATGGCAAGCGACCGCTTAGTATGCGTACCGACCCCGGTCAGACGAAGCAGTCCCGTGGAGGCACCGCATGCAGGCATGGCAAGTGCACGAGAACGGCGAGCCGAGCGAGGTGATGCGGCTCGACGACGTCGGGACGCCCACGCCCGGTGACGGCCAGGTCCTGCTGAAGGTGCGTGCCGCGAACATCAACTTCCCGGACGCGCTGCTGTGCCGGGGCCAGTACCAGGTCAGGCCGCCGCTGCCGTTCACGCCGGGCGTGGAGATCTGCGGCGAGACCGAGGACGGGCGCCGCGTCCTCGCCAACCCGGCGCTGCCGTACGGCGGCTTCGCCGAGTACGCCGTCGCGGACGCCGCCGCTCTCCTGCCCGCACCCGACGCGCTGGACGACGCCGAGGCCGCCGCCCTGCACATCGGCTACCAGACCGGCTGGTTCGGCCTGCACCGCCGAGCCGGTCTGGAAGCCGGCGAGACCCTGCTCGTCCACGCTGCCGCCGGAGGGGTCGGCAGCGCGGCCGTGCAGCTCGGGAAGGCCGCCGGCGCCACCGTCATCGGTGTCGTCGGCGGCTCCGAGAAGGCGGCCGTCGCCCGCGAACTGGGCTGCGACGTCGTCATCGACCGGCGCGGCGAGGACGTCATCGCCGCCGTCAAGGAGGCCACCGGCGGCCGGGGCGCCGACGTGATCTACGACCCCGTGGGCGGTGCGGCCTACGCCCAGTCCGCCAAGGTCGTCGCCTTCGAGGGCCGGATCGTCGTGGTCGGCTTCGCCAGCGGCTCGATCCCCAGCCCGGCGCTCAACCACGCCCTGGTGAAGAACTACTCGATCCTCGGCCTGCACTGGGGCCTGTACAACACCAAGAACCCCAAGCTGATCCAGCACTGCCACGAACAGCTCACCGAGCTGGCCGCCCGGGGCGCCATCAAGCCGCTGGTCAGCGAACGCGTCCCGCTGAGCGGCGCCGCGGCCGCCGTGCAGCGCGTCGCCGACGGCGTCACCACCGGGCGCCTCGCCGTGATCCCGGGACTCACCGAAGGAGGAGCGGCATGACCGACGCCACCGAACTGCGCCGTCGCACCGCGGAGCTGCTGGCCGCTCACCCGCCCACCCGTCTCCCACCGCCGCCCTCAACCGAGGGCCCTGCGGGCCCGCCCCCCTCGTCTGCCACGACCGGCCGACTGGACTTCCTGCGCGCCCGCTTCGACGCGGGCCTGGCCTGGGTGCACTACCCCGAGGGCCTCGGCGGACTCGGTGCGCCCCGTTCCCTCCAGGCCGTCGTGGACGCCGAGTTGGAGGCCGCGGGCGCCCCCGACAACGACCCCCGGCGCATCGGCATCGGCCTCGGCATGGCCGCCCCGACGATCCTCCAGTACGGCACCGAGGAGCAGAAGCGGCGCTATCTGCGGCCGCTGTGGACCGGCGAGGAGGTCTGGTGCCAGCTCTTCAGCGAGCCGGGCGCCGGCTCCGACCTGGCCGCGCTGGGCACCCGTGCCGTACGGGAGGGCGACGACTGGGTCGTCAATGGACAGAAGGTGTGGACCTCCAGCGCGCATCTCGCCCGCTGGGCCATCCTCATCGCCCGCACCGACCCGGACGTGCCCAAGCACGCGGGCATCACCTACTTCCTCTGCGACATGACCGACCCGGGCGTCGAGGTCCGGCCGCTGCGGCAGATCACCGGTGAGGCCGAGTTCAACGAGGTCTTCCTCACCGACGTCCGCATCCCGGACTCCCGGCGCCTCGGGGAGATCGGCGACGGCTGGCGGGTCGCGCAGACCACGCTGAACAACGAGCGCGTCGCGATCGGCGGCATGCGACTGCCCCGCGAGGGCGGCATGATCGGCCCGATCTCCAAGACCTGGCGTGAACGCCCCGAACTGCGCACCCACGACCTGCACCAGCGGCTGCTGAAGCTGTGGGTCGAGGCCGAGGTCGCCCGCCTCACCGGTGAGCGGCTGCGCCAGCAGCTCGTCGCCGGCCAGCCCGGCCCCGAGGGCGCCGGCATGAAGCTCGCCTTCGCCCGGCTCAACCAGGAGATCAGCGGCCTGGAGGTCGAACTGCGCGGCGAGGAAGGGCTGTTGTACGACGACTGGACGATGCGCCGCCCCGAGCTCGTGGACTTCACCGGCCGCGACGCCGGCTACCGCTATCTGCGCTCCAAGGGCAACAGCATCGAGGGCGGGACCAGCGAGGTCCTGCTGAACATCGTCGCCGAGCGCGTCCTGGGCCTGCCCGCCGAGCCGCGCACCGACAAGGACGTCGCATGGAAGGACCTGGCCCGATGACGAAGGCGCCCGACCTGCTGTACTCGGAGGAAGAGGAGGCGCTGCGGGCCGCCGTGCGCGACCTGCTCACCGACCACTGCGACGCGCCCGGCGTCATCGCCCGCACCGAGTCGGACACCCCGCACGACCTGGCGGCCTGGAAGGCCCTCGCCGACGGCATGGGCCTGGCCGGGCTGCTGATCCCGGAGGACCAGGGCGGCCAGGGCGCCACGCACCGCGAAGCAGCCGTCGTACTGGAGGAGTTGGGGCGCGCGGTCGCTCCGGTGCCCTATCTGACCAGCGCTGTCGTGGCCACCGAGGCACTGCTCGCCTGCGCGACCGACGCGGGCCTGCTCGCCGAGCTGGCGACCGGCCGGCGGATCGGCGCCCTCGCGGTCGCGCTGAGCGTCGGGCCCGGCGATGCCTACAAGGTCGTACGGCATGAGGACGGCCTTCTGCACGGGGAGCTGACCGGCATCGCGGACGCGGCTGCCGCCGATGTGCTGCTCGTGCCCGCGGACGACGGCGGTCTGTACGCGGTGGACGCCGACGCGGTGACCGTCACCCCGCGGGCGTCCCTGGACCTGACCCGGCCCGTGGCCGCGGTCGTCCTGGACGGTACGCCCGGACGGCTGCTCGGCGATGCCGAACCCGCCGTGCGACGCGCCCTGCGCGCCGGGGCCGGGCTGCTCGCCTCCGAGCAACTCGGGCTCGCCGACTGGACGTTGACCGAGACGGTCCGCTATCTGAAGGACCGCAAGCAGTTCAACCGGCCCGTCGGCGGCTTCCAGGCGCTCAAGCACCGGCTCGCCCAGCTGTGGCTGGAGGTCGTCAACCTGCGCGCGGCCGCCCGTAACGCCGCCGACGCGCTGGCGACCGGCGAGGACGCCGACGTGGCGGTGGCCGTCGCGCAGTCCTACGCGGCGTCCGTCGCCGTGCACGCCGCCGAGGAGGCCGTGCAGCTGCACGGCGGTATCGGGATGACCTGGGAGCACCCAGCCCATCTCTACCTGAAGCGGGCCAAGGCCGACTCCATCGCCTACGGCACGGCGGGCGCCCACCGCGCCGCGCTGGCCGAACTCGTCGACCTCCAGGCTCCCTGACGTACACCTGAGCGAAGCACACGGAAAGCCCGCCCGGCCTGGGGCGGGCTTTTCCGTGCGCATGCCCGGGGTGAAGTGAACAGGCGACGGCTGTCCGGCCAACTCGCCGCACAGCCCTGCTGCTCGGGCCCTTCGGGATCGCATACTCACAGCGGTTCCATCCGGCCCTACCAGGGAGGCAGAGCATGGCCCTCACCACCCGTCGCAGAGCCCTCACCACCCTCGGCGCCGCCCTCGCGGGCACGGCCGCCCTGCCCGCCGGCCAAGCACTGGCGGGCGAACGGGGGCACGGCCCACGCCCGTTGTGGCGGGCACACGCCCACAACGACTACGAGCACCCGCGCCCCCTCCTCGACGCCCTCGACCACCGCTTCGGCAGCCTCGAAGCGGACATCTACCTCGTCGGCGACCAACTCCTCGTCGCGCACGACCCCGAGGACCTCGACCCGACCCGCACGCTGGAGTCCCTCTACCTCGACCCACTGGCCGCCCGCGTCAGGGCCAACCACGGGTCCGTCCACCGGTGGCACCGCAAGCCGATCCAGCTGCTCGTCGACATCAAGACCGAGGGCGCCTCGACATACCTCGAACTCGACAGGCATCTGAGGCGCTACAAGCACCTGTTCACGACGTACGCCCACGGCCGGGTGTTCCCGGGCGCGGTCACCGCCGTGATCTCCGGCGACCGCGCGGCCCGTACGCCCATGGAGACGCAGAGCGTCCGCCGGGCCTTCTACGACGGCCGCCTCACCGACCTCGGCAGCTCCGCGCCCGCCTCCTTCGTCCCGCTGATCAGCGACAACTGGACGCTCAACTTCACCTGGCTCGGCGTGGGCGCCTTCCCGGACGCCGAGCGGCGCAAGCTGCGCGGCATCGTCCGGGCGGCGCACTCCCGAGGGCAGAAGGTGCGCTTCTGGGCCACCCCGGACATGGCCGGACCCGCCCGCGACGCCCTCTGGGGCGAACTGCTGGCCGCCGGCGTCGACTTCCTCAACACCGACGACCTCGCCGGCCTGGAGGCCTTCCTCGACGCCCACCGGACGAACTAGGCCCGGCCGGCAGAACACCACACGTTCGGAGTACGGCTCAGCCGCCCGGACGAACCCTCCGCTACGCCACACTTGCGGCCGAACGCCGTGAACCGGGCGAGGCGGCGTGGCGGAGGAGGTTGACGATGGCCATTTCCATCTCTGTGGTGCTGCTGCTGTTCATCCTTGCGGTGATCTTCGTACGCAACGGCGGACTGAAGATCACCCATGCGCTGGTCTGCCTGCTGCTCGGCTTCTACCTGGCCAGCACCAGCATGGCGCCCACCATCAACAGCGGTCTGACGGCTACGGCGGACATCGTCAGCAGCCTCAGACCGTGAGACTCAGCCGGTGGAGAAGACCCCGATGCCGTTGGGCACAGGGCGTTCCACGCCGTCGGACGGGTGGTTCCGCACGGAGACCGCCGACGCACCCGGCGCCCGGGCGACCAGTGTCGAGGAACCGCCGCCGTCCAGGCTGAAGGCATCGACCGAACCCAACTCCCGCATGACGGACGCCACTTCCGCGATGGTCAGACCCGTGCGGTACTCGGACGCGCCGTCCAGCGCGAGCAGCAGCAGCCGCCGGCCGCGATCCGCGATGCCCACGGCCGTGCGCACGGCCGAGGCCCTGTCGTCGAGGCCGGGCAACGGCCGGCCGTCGTCGAGGACCGGATAGCCGCCCAGCGCGAAGCGGAACGGGACGCGTGACTTCGCCGCCACCAGCCCGTGCCGTACCGTCACCCGCTCGCCCGTGGAGAACTTGCGCAACTGCTGCGCGCCCGCCTCGCGGCCCACGAGGACGGTCGTGCCCGGGGCGATCGAGCCACTCCCCGGAGCATCGGCGGCCGACACGACCCGGCCGTGGCGGACCGTCACCTCGTAGGTGTCGGTGCTGCACGGGGCCGCCCGGTCGGTGTCGGTGCCGCAGGTGGCGCGGACCCGGGAGACCCCGCCCCACTTGGCGGTGAACGCCCCGATGGAGCCCACCGGCAGCGCGTACTGGTTGAGTCCGCGCAGCGGCAGCGTGCCCTGTGGGGTGCGGATGGAGCCGGCGAGGCTCAGGCCGTCCATCCGGGCCCGCCGGTCGACGCCCACGCCGAACACGTCCTCGGTGCTCGTGCCGGGCGGCAGCGCGGGCCCGAACCGCTGGCCGTTCGGCACCGCCGCCTTCAGTACCCGGCCGCGCGCGATCGCCGGTCCCACGCTCGCGCCGGTCGCCTGGACGCCCGGGTGCTGGGTCTCGCTGATGTTGAAGAAGTCGCCGTTCACACCCGCGACGGCGCCCTGCGCGATGGCCTGCCGCGAGACGGTGGCCCGTGCCGCCACCGCACCCGGGTGCAGCAGATCGAGGCGTACCCGCGGATCGCGCAGGTCGACGGTGAGGACATGGGCGTGGGTCGTGCCCTTGGCCGCCGGGATGTCGAACTCGTCGTAGGTGACACCGGGCGCGATCGGGGTGTCCTGCGCGGCGCCGGCCGGTGCCGCCCCCACCAGGGCCGCACCGGCCAGCGCACCGAGTGCCGTGAGCAGCGTGATGGCCGCTCTGGCGGCTCCGAACCGTTTCTGACGAGGTGTCACGATTCCCCCCTGATGTCTCGTCAAATGTCCCAGGACTCAGGGGAAGTGCACCAGACGGCGATGACCTGCGGGGTTGCTAGGCGCCGACGACGCGAGAACGGGTGAGGAAACGCACCCCCTCGGGTGCCTCCAGTGAGAATCCGCTGCCCCGGCCCTCGACGACGTCGACGATCAGCCGGGTGTGGCTCCACGCCTCGTACTGACTGCGCGACATCCAGAACGTCACCGGCTCCGCCACCCCCTCGACCTCGAGTTCCGCCAGCAGCACGTCCGAGCCGCCGGTACGGAACTCGCCCTCCGGGTAGCACATCGGCGCGCTGCCGTCGCAGCAGCCGCCGGACTGGTGGAACATCAGCGGGCCGTGCGTCGCGCGCAGACGGCGCAGCAGGTCGGCGGCGGCGGGGGTGAGTTCGACGCGCGGGGTCTCCTCATACATGGCAGCAAGGACAGCAGGGGCAACGTTGCGAGAGGGTTGCACCCGATCTTCTGACTACGCTGCACGGGTGACCATCGAGCTGACGCTGTTGACGTCCGTCTCCCACCGGGGCAAGGAGATCACCGCGCCCCGTCTGCGCGGGCTGCTCGCGCTGCTCGCCGGGGAGCCGCGAGCCGGCTGCGGCACCGGACGGCTCGTGGACGGCCTGTGGCCCGACGAGCAGCCGGAGAACCCGACCAAGGCGTTGCAGATCCTGGTCTCACGGGCCCGCTCGCTGCTGGGTACCGAGGTCATCGCGAGCACCCCCACCGGCTACCGCATCGCCCTGCGCGAGGACCAGGTCGACGCCTGGGCCGTCCAACTGCACGCCGACGCCGGCGCGGAGAAGGCACGGGCAGGCGACCACCACGGCGCCGTCGCCGAGGCCGAAGCGGGCCTCGCGCTGTGGGACGGCGGCCCCGCGGAGGGCGTCGTCCTCGGCGACCCCCTGGTGGACCTGCGTCTCGAACTGGGCGCCACGTACCTGGCGTTGACGCGGCTGCGGGCGCTGTCGCTCGCCCGCGCCGGACGTCGGGAGGAGGCGGCGGCGCCGCTCGGCGACCTGCTGTCCGCGCACCCCCTCGACGAGGAGCTGCTCCTGGAGCTGGTGCGCTGCCAGACCGGCGCCTCGGGAGCGGCCACCGCGCTGGCGACGTACGACACCTATCGGCGCCGGCTGCGCGACGAGCTCGGCACCGACCCCGGTCCGGCCCTGCAGGAGCTGCACCAGGAGCTGTTGCGCGGGCAGGCGCCCGTGGTGCGGCGCGGCGTGCCGCACGAGCCGAACCCGCTGCTCGGGCGGGAGGCCGACGTCGCCGCCGTCACCCGCCTGATCCACAGCTCACGGGTCACGTCCGTCGTCGGGCCGGGCGGCCTCGGCAAGACGCGCCTCGCCAGTGCCGTCGCCCGCGAGGCCGAGCACCGGGTCGTGCATCTGGTGCCGCTCGCCGGTGTCCGGCTGGACGCCGACGTCGCCGGCGAGGTCGCCTCGGCGCTCGGCGTCGGGGAGAGCCTGCACGCCCCCGCCGCAGGCTTCGGGCCGTCCGCCGACGCGCTCGCCGGCATCGTCGGCGCCCTCGGGCCCGGTCCTGCGCTGCTCGTCCTGGACAACTGCGAGCAGGTCGTCTCCGGAGTCGCCGACCTCGTCCGGGCCCTGGTGTCGATGACCAGGAACGTCAGCGTGCTCACCACCAGCCGCGCCCCGCTCGGACTGACCTCCGAGACCGTCCACCCGCTGCCCGAGCTGGACCCGGCCACGACCGTCGAGCTGTTCGAACAGCGCGCCCGCGCCGCCCGCCCCGACGCCGAGCTGCCCGCCGACGCCGTGGCCGAGCTGTGTGGCCGCCTCGACGGACTGCCCCTCGCCACCGAGCTGGCCGCCGCCCGCGTCCGGGTGATGTCCGTCGCCGAGATCGCCCGCCGCCTGGAGGACCGGTTCGCCCTGCTGCGCGGCGGCCCCCGGGACGCGCCGCAGCGCCACCGCACGCTGCACGCCGTCGTCGACTGGAGCTGGAACCTGCTGGAACCGGCCGGCCGGACCGCCCTGCGTGCCCTCGCCGTCTTCCCCGGCGGCTTCACCGCCGCCGCGGCCGAACACGTCCTCGCCGACCTCCTCGGCGACGACGACACGCTGGACGTGCTGGAGGACCTCGTCGACCAGTCCCTGCTCAAGGTGACCGACACCGAGTACGGCAGCCGCTTCCGGATGCTGGAGACGGTGCGGGAGTTCGCCGCCGCCCATCGCGAGCGGGCCGGCGAGGACCCGGCGGTCGAGGAGCGGTTCCTGCGCTGGGCGCGGGACTTCGGGGTCACCTACCACGACGCACCGTTCGGACCCGACCCGCTCTCCTCCTGGCAGCTGATCCGCGCCGAGCAGGACAACCTCGTCCAGGCCGTACGGATCGCGCTCGCCCGCGCGGACGCCGACACCGTCGCCCCGGTCACCGCCGTACTTGCCGGCCTGTGGACCACCGACGCCAACTACACCCGTCTCATCGCCCTCACCGAGGACACCGCCGACCTCCTCTCCCACTACCGGCCCGCCCCCGAATACGTGGAACCGGCCCGCACCGCCGCGGCCCTGGCCACCGCCAACATCTTCCTCGGCGTCGGCCCCGGCGCCGTCCGCACCCTCGTCACCCTGCGGCGGCTCCCGCCCGCCCCGCCGGACACCCTCGTCCGCGCCGTCGCGACCGTCTTGTGCGCCCTGCCCGAGGTACTCGGCGACCTCGATGCACTGGAGGGCCTGTGCGACAGTGACGCCCCGATGCTCGCCGGCGTCGCCAACTGCGCGGCCAGCTATGTCTGGCAGAGCGAGCACCAGCCGGAACGGGCCCTGGACGCCGCCCGCCGGATGGACACGGCACTCGCCGGTCAGGACATCCCCCTGCTCAGGTTCTGGCCCGCCTCGCGGGTCGCCGAACTGTGCCTCCAGATGGAGCGGGGCGCGGAGGCGATCGGCCATGTGCGGGCCGCGCTGGAGGCGCTGGAGGGGTACGGCGCGTGGGGCGACTCGATCGGGCTGCGCTGGGGCATGATGCTCGCCAACCTCCAGACCGGGGACCTCGACGCGGCCGAGCACTGGCTCGAAGAGGCGCTGCGGCACCAGCCCGAGGGCACCGGCTCCGACGCCTTCACCCCCGACCTGGGCGCCCGCGCCGAGATCGCCCTCGCCCGCGGTGACGTCGATACCGGGCTCGGGCTGTGGCGCCGGGCCGTGGAGCGGTTGGAGCGCGACGCGAGCCCTGTCTTCGGCGACGAACTCCTCATGGAGCCCTGGGTGCTGGAACTCCAGGCCGTCGCCGTGACCGCCCACGCCCGGCACGGCCGCCTCGACCTCGTCGAGGGCATCGCCACGGCCCTCCCCGACCGGCTGACCACACTGCTGACCCGCCCGAAGCCCGCACCGCACCGGGTGACCGTGGACCTTCCGGTCTGCGGGGCGCTGCTGCTCGCGCTCGGGACGGCCGACCTGGCCTCCGGCGCGACGGAGCGGGGCGTGCGGCTGCTCGCGCTCGCCGACCGCTACCGCGCCCTGCGCAACTTCCAGCCGACTATGTCCTCGGCCCTCTCCCGCGAGGCCGCCGCGAACGCCGACAAGGCGACGTACGAGGACGCGGTGTCCACGTACGCCGCCCTGGACCGGGAGGCGCTGCGCGAGGCCGTGCTCGCGCTGCTGGACCCCGGCCGCTGAGGAGATCTCAGAGCCGCACCGGCAGCCGCACCAGGTGGAAGCCGTCGCCGGGCCAGTGCCCGAACTCGACGTCGTCGCGGTCCACGGCCAGCACCGGCGGCGTCGCCCGGCGCACCAGCAGCTCCTCGAACACGACGGACGTCAGGACCCGGCCCAGTGCCGCGCCGATGCAGTAGTGCGGGCCGTGCCCGAAAGCGAGGTGACCGTCACCGCGCCCGAACCCCCGCGTGATGTCCAGCCGTTCGGGCGCCTCGTACACGGCGGGGTCGTGGTTGGCGCCGAACAGCCCGACCGTCACCGCCTCGCCCTTGTCCAGGGGTGTACCGGCGAACTCGAAGTCCTCGGCGGCGTACAGGGTGGCGCCGATCCGCACCAGCGTGACGTACCGCAGCAGTTCGGGCACGGCACGCGGCAGCAGCTCCGGCTCGGCCCGCAGCCGCTCCAGCTGCTCCGGGTGGTCGAGCAGGGCGAGCACGCCGTGCGCGAGGAACAGGGCGGGCGGGGTGATGCCGGTGTTGATGAGCAGGAAGAAGGCGGTGACGATCTCGTCGTCGCTCAGGCCTCCGTCCGCCAGCAGCGCGGAGACCAGATCGTCGGCGGGCTCGGCACGGCGCCGGGCGACCAGGTCCTTGGTGTACTCCACGATGCCGGCCAGACCCTCGACGACCCCGCTGCCGTCGCCGTACGCGAAGTCCCTGATCCAGCCGCGGACCCGGTCCTGGTCGGCCGCGTCGACCCCGACCAGCTCGCAGATCACGGCCGTGCACAGCGGGTAGGCGAACTCACCGAGCAGATCGACCGGTTCGCGTCCCGAGGGGCCGGCGAGGGCGGCGAGCAGCTCTCGTGCGGACTTCTCCACGAAAGGACGCAGCGCGGACACCCGGCGGGCGGTGAAGGCGCGGGTGAGCGGGCCGCGTCGCCGGGTGTGCTCGTCGCCGTCGAACAGCGCCAGGTGCCCCGACAGATACGGGACGTACTCCGCCGGGAAGCCCTCCATGCCCTGGGCGAGCAACTCGGCCTGCGGGTCCGGCATGTCGGAGCCACCGGGGACGGCGCCACGGTCCCGGATCAGCCGCGGCTCGGTGAGCGCGGCCCGGACGTCCTCGAAGCGGGTCAGCAGCCGCACGGGGGTGTCCAGGCCCGGCAGGACCGCGTGGCCCAAGTCCGTGCGGGCACGCAGGTCGGCGTAGCCGCGGACGGGATCCTCGACGAGCTCGGGGGTGAGGTGCAGGGCGTCGGTCATGGTGGCGGCCTTTCCGCTGGTGGGAGACGCCTCAGAGCCTGCGCGGAGCCGGCTTCCGCTCGGTTTCACCGCGGTTTCAGCGGCGCTGAGGCGCTCCCACCGGTGGTCAGCCCGCACGGCCTCCAGGGTCGCCGCCGATCTTGACGATGCCCGTCGTTCTCGCGCCGGTGAGGTTGTCGTGGACGACGTCACCGGTGGACTTCTTCCAGATCCTGATACGGAAGGTGTCCGGGGCGTCAGTCGCGGTGATCCGGAAGCCGTAGCCGCCGCTGCCGTTGACGGTCCCGGAGCCCTGGTAGACCGCGCGGGAGCCGGTGATCACCAGCCAGTCGGAGCCGGTGGAGCGGAACTTCAGCCTGGCCGGCCCGAAGTCGAAGGTGGCCTTGCCCGTGGGGACGGTGGCTCCCTTGCCGTACCCGACGGCGAAGGAGAAGGCCGCCTTGCCGGTCAGAGCGGGCTTGGCCGGGTAGGAGCCGGCCGGGGAGGTGATCACGCCGACGCCGACTGCGGGGCCCGCGCCGCGGTCGTAGACGACCAGCTCGGGGAGCGTGGTGCGGTCCGAGGCGCCGTCGTCGTCGGTGACCGTGACCACCGGGCGGTGGATGCCGGGCGTGGTGTACGTGTGCTCGGCTCGGCACGTGGTGCCGGTGACCGTGCCGGTGGTCGGGTCGGCGCCGTCCTTCCAGTCGACCGCGCAGGTGTGGGTGTCCCGGGTGCCCGCGTCGTCGAACTCGGCGGTGACGGTGGCGCGTTGACGGACGGACACGGCCGACTTCGGGCCGGTGGCCGAGGTGATCGCCGGTGCCGCGTTGGCGACGTCGACGGTGGCCGTGTCGCTGCTGCGGCCGCCGGTCAGGGTGACGTCGTACGTGCCGTTGTCGGTGCAGGTGATCGTGGTCCGGGCGGCCCCGGGGTCGGTGACCGTGCAGGGCGCGCCGGCCTCGACCGTCCACTTCGGGCCGCCCGCACCGGAGACGGTGCCGTTCAGCGGAATCGCGTCGCCCTCCTTCCCGCCGGCGTCCGCACCGGCGTGCACGACGGTCACCGGGTCGATGCCGGTGAGCGTGGGCACGACCTTCTTGATCAGGCCCTCGGCGTCGAACTCCAGCTTGTCGAGGGTTGTCTCGCGGTGGGTGCCGTCGCCGCCGGGGATGGCGAAACGGTGGTAGGCGACGTACCAGTCGTCGGTGTTCGGGACGTGGACGACGGAGTGGTGGCCGGGCCCCTTGATGCCGAGCGAGAGGTCCTTCTCCAGGATCACGCCGTGCTTGGTCCACGGGCCGGTGGGGGAGGGGCCGGTGGCGTAGGCGACGCGGTAGTTTTCGTCCCGGGTGTCGTTCTCCGACCACATGAAGTAGTAGGTGCCCTTGCGCTTGACGACGAAGGTGCCCTCGTTGTAGCCGCTCGGGGTCATGTCCTCGACCTTCGAGGTGTCGATCGAGGTCATGTCGGCGTTCAGGGGCGCCACGTACGCGCGCCCGTTGCCCCAGTAGAGGTAGGACTGACCGTCGTCGTCGGTGAACACGGCCGGGTCGATCATCTGGCCGCTGTACTGGCCCGCCTTGAGCAGCGGCTTGCCCAGCGCGTCCTTGAACGGCCCCGTCGGCGAGTCGGACACCGCGACGCCGATGTTGGCGTCGGCGCAGAAGTAGAAGTAGTACTTCCCGTCCTTCTCGGCGATCGTCGGCGCCCACGCCCTGCTGTCCGCCCAGGAGACGTCCGGACCCAGGTCGAGGATGACGCCGTGGTCCTTCCAGTGGACCAGGTCGGTGGACGAGTACGCCTTGAACTGCGTACCGCTCCAGCCCTCGAAGCCGTCGGTGGTCGGGTACAGGTAGAAGGTGTCGCCGAACCGCACGATGTTCGGGTCGGCGTTGAGACCCGGCAGGACCGGGCTCCTCATGACGAGGGCCGAGACCGTCCAGCTGCGCTTCTTGCCGTCCGAACCGGTCACCTCGTACGTCACCGGCTTGCTGAAGTCCTGCACACTGCCGGAAGCCGGGCTGATCGCCGCGCCGTGGGCGAGGGTGAACTCCGGGGCGAGGGCGGTGAGATCGGTGCCCTCCTTCATCGGCAGCGTGATCGTGCCGCCGGCGTTGTCGATGAGCGCGTCGACCTTCAGGGCGGGGTGCGTGGCCCTGGCGATGCCCGCCGTGTTGCCGCTGAGTTCCATGACCTCGGTGGCGGTCAGGGCCCGGTCGTAGATGCGGAAGTCGTCGACCTCACCGCCGAAGTACGGGTCCGCCGAGTACAGGGACCGGCCGATGTAGCCGGAGTAGTCCTTGTTCGCGTCGTACAGCTCGGACGGCTTGATGGTCGTCGTCGTGCGCGCGGCTTCGATGCCGTCCACGTAGAGGACCATCGTGCCGGTCGTGCCGTCGAGGGTGACGGTGACGTGCCGCCACTCGCCGGGCGTGAGCTGCCGGCCGGCCGTCAGCTTCGACTCCGCCGACCAACTCGCCTTGGTGATCGCCGAGTAGAGGCTGGAACCGCCGTTGGACGGGGTCGCGAACAGGTACTTGTCGCTGTCGGGACCGAGCCCGAACAGCCACTGGAAGTTGCTGCCGCCCTTCCACTTGGCGTACGTCGAGACGGTGACGCTGCCGGCGTTCTTCAGCACGCCGTTCGGGATCTTCACATACGGCGAATCGGAGGCGCCGGACATCTTGAACGAACCGCCGTCGACTCCCGTCCCGAAGTCTGGCGTACGGACGTAGGTGCCGTGGTAGCCGTGCCCGGAGGCGTCACGGGCGATGTTGCCGCCCGTCTCGTCGAAGTCGTACTGCAGCAGCAGGTCGGCCGGGACGTCCGGGCCTTCCGCCGAGACGGTCACCTCGGCCCGGACCGGCAGCGCCGTGCCGTCGGGCAGGCCGCCGGTCACGGTGAAGGCGCCGGCCTGCGCGTACTTCGACGCGGGGACGTCTTCCCAGGTCACGGAGACGGGACGCTTGACGCCGTCGGCGTACTCGGCGATCACGGTGGCGGGGAGGACCGGAGCCTCACCGATCCGCGTCTTCACCGTCACGTCCTCGACGCCGGTCACCAACTGGTCGGGCTGGTAGGCGCGCAGCAGCCGGTCGTACTCGGCCTGCGTCACCGGCAGCACCGTGCCGTGGCGGGGCTTGGCCGGGAGGTCGTAGCCGGTGGACGGGGTCCACGTACCGGAGGCGAGGTCGGTCGTCTCGAACGGGATGTAGCCGCGGCCGCCGAACTCGTCGAGGAACGCGTACCACTTGTCCTCGGTGTTCGACTTGAACACCAGCGGCCCCTCGGCGGCGTTCATCGCGCCCTTGCCGATGCCCTCGGCGACGGCGTCCCAGGACAGGTCCAGGAGGGAGTCGCTCTTCTCCTCGAAGATGAACTTGCTGTTGGGCGTGGAGGAGGTGTTGTTCCGCTCGTCCTTGGAGAGGCGGAAGTACGTCCCGTCGTGCGCGATCACCGTGGAGTCGATGACGGAGTAGCCGCGGTCGATCCACACCTTGGGCTCGCTGAAGGTGTAGAAGTCGCGGGTCGTCGCGTACATCATGCGGTTGTACGTGTCGCCCGAGTGCGCGTCGTTGTCGTACAGCTTCGACGCCCAGAAGACGACGTACTCACCGCGCTGGGCGTCGTAGAACGCCTCCGGCGCCCAGGTGTTGCCCGCGCTGTCCGGGGAGACCTTGACGAGGCGCTGGTTCGTCCAGTGGACGAGGTCGGTGGACTCCCAGACCATGATGGACTTGCTGCCGGTGCGCTGGGAGGCGTCCCAGTCGCCGTTGCCGTAGATCCTGAGGTCGGTGGCGATCTGGTAGAACTTGTCGCCCTCGGGGGAGCGGATGATGAACGGGTCGCGCAGGCCCTTCTCACCCAGCGTGGAGGTCAGGACGGGCTTGCCGTCGTTCAGCTCGCGCCACTTCAGCGGGTCGTTGCCCTTGCTGAGGGCCGCGTAGAGCTGCTCGCCGTCGGCCGTGCCCTCGCCGGTGAAGTAGCTGAACATGTAGCCCTTGAGGGCCTCCCGCTTCGGCAGTTCGGGCACCTTCGCGGTGAAGGCGCGGGTCGCCTTCGCCTCGCCCTTGGTGACGGTGGCGGTCAGCTCGACCGTGGTGGCGCCGTCGCCGTGCGCGGGGCGGTGGGCGACGCCGTCGGCGGAGACGACGTCCGGCCTCGCGGAGGACCAGGTGACATCGGTGCCGTAGGAGCCGGTCGTCGGGAGGGTCAGGTTGCCGCGGACGTCGTCGAGGTTGTGCACCGTGAGGGCCTGGGCGGCCTGCTCGGCGGCGGTCCGGTCGTCGAAGTCGGGCAGCACCGTGACCTCGAAGGTCTTCGTGCCGGTCACGGAGCCCTTCTTCAAGGTGGCCGTGAGCGTGGCGTGGCCGTCGGGCTGTCCGGCGGCCGGGCGGGTCACCTGGCCGGTGTCCGACACCACGGACGGCGCGTCGCTGGCCCAGCTGATCGAGGAGCCGCCCGCCGTGCCGGTCCTCGGCAGGTCGAGGTCGGCCGTGACGCCACTGGTGTCCCCGAGGCTCAGCGCGGCCTTGTCGTCGGCGACGCCCTGGGTGGCGACCGGGAGGGCGAGCTGCTCGACCTCGGAAGCCGCGAGCGCGCGGTCGTAGACCCGGAAGTCACGGATGCGGCCCTTGAACAGCTTGTCGCCCGAGTAGACGGACTTGCCTATGTAGTTGGCGGTGGTGGTGCCGGAGCCGATCGAGCCCGGGGTGATACCGACGGAGGTGTTGCGGCCGACCTCGGCGCCGTCCTCGTACAACACGCCCGTGGTGCCGGTCTGCGTGTAGGTGAGGTGCTTCCAGACCGCGCGGGTGAGGTTGTGGGAGTCGGCGGGCTTGGTCGTCTGCTCGGTCGACCAGTTGCCGCTCGCGATGGACGTCCGCAGGGAGTTGCCGGTCGTGAAGAGGTAGCCGTTGCCGCTGCCGCCGCTGGAGTTGCCGAAGCCGTACAGGAAGTACGGCGTGCTCTGCGCGGAGTCGATCCGCACGTCCAGCGAGACGGTGATCGCGTTCATGCCCTTCATCACGTCGTTCGGCACCTTGAGGTAGGTGTCCGAACCGTTGAAGGCGAGCCCCTCGCCGGTGCCCGACCAGTCGGCGGTGCCGTTCACCGTGGCGTCCCGGCCGTGGCCGGAGGCGTCGGTCACCGTGCTGCCGGAGGCGGCGTCGAGCTTGTACCAGAGGGCGAGACCTTCGGTGACCTCCGTCGCTTCGGCCGTGTCGGCGGCCTGTGCGGGAAGGGCGGGGGCGGCGAGCCCCAGCAACAGTGACACGGCGGTCAGCCCGGCGAGTCGGCCCGCCCGGCGTCTCACGCGGTCACGGGCGCGTGCGATGTACGGCATGTGGTTTTCCCTGCTGAGGCATGGCGGGGCCTCGGCCATGGGCACCCTGCCGTTTCGGCTGTGTGACGTCGTGTTGCGAGAGTGTCAATCGGGGTGTGGCACAGCGTCAAGAGTTTTCGAACGATGTCCGACAGGTCGAACAAAGGGGAGGGAGGGCCCGCGGTCGGCCCACGGCCCCACGAAGTCGTCGCCACGCGGCCGCGTCGTCACACGACGGCGTCGATGCGGTCGTCTGCCGTTCACCGCTTCGCAGCTCTACGCTGACAGGGATCAGGGAAACCGGCGGTCGAGTGCGCCACTGTGGCTTTCGGGGGGCAACGGGGTGGTGGAGGAGCGCAGCCCGGCCCGCATCCGCAACGAGCTGGTGGCCGAGATCGTCGACGTTCTCCAGATGAGCCCCACGCTCCGGCTCCCCGGGAGCCGCCATCTGTGGACCACCTACCTGTGCGACGAACTCGGCGTGTCCCTGGAGCCGTTCACGGGCGAGTCCCTACGTCCGTGGCTGGTGGGCCTGGTCGAGCGGTGCGCCCATCTCTCCGACGGGCTCCCTTGTCTGGCCCGGGCGTTGCGCTATCTGGAACAGGAGTCCAGCTCGGTCACCGCGCTGCTGCAGCTCCTGGAGGAATGGGAGGCGTCGGCGTTCTTCAGCGGTGTGGACCTGCGCAGCCTGCGCCACGTCCTGGAGTCCCTGGGCCCGCCCGGCCTGCCCGCCCTCGCCCGGCGCGCCAGCAGGTCACGCGTCCAGGAGCTGCCGTCGTGGTGCGACTCCGGCTGGCGGGTGTTCCTCCGGCTGGCCGGCGAGAACTCGGCGAAGGGCGAGATTCCCCCGAGCCTCGCCTTCCTGGCCCTGGTGGCCGAGGAACTCGCCGCGGACGGCCGCCTGGCGGAGGCCGAGCTGCTGCGGCGCTGGCACCGGCTGCGGCAGTACGAGTGGGGACTGGACGGCGAGGCGGCGGACTGGGATCCCTCGCTGGTCCCTGCCTATCTGATCATCCAGTTCGAGCCGGACGGCCTCGACTCCGAGCGCTACTACCTGTCCCACTGGCACCAGTCCGACAGCGCCGGCTGGCACCCCGTGCAGGGTGAGACGCGGCACCTGCACCGCGACGAACTGCATGCCGAGGTCGAGCGGCTGATCGAGGAGACCGAGGAGAGATGGGCCGATCTGACGCAGCCGGTCGTCCTGGAGTTCATCCTGCCGTGGGAGCTGCTGAACGAACCCGTCGAGTGGTGGCACAAGGAGTCGTCGTCCGATCTGCCCACCCCGCTGGTGATGGACTACATGGTGTTTCTGCGCAGCCTCGACCGCCTGCGCAGAACCGCCTGGCATCGGCCCTGGCGCAACAAGTGGCGCCGGCTCAGCGAACAGCCCGCCGACAGCCACTCGTACTGGAGCCATCCGGCCGAGGGCCCGAGCGACTACTTCCACCTCGAACGAGAACTCAAGGAGGACCAGCACGCGGTGTGCCTGATCCTCAGCGCGCCACCGGGCGGCAACCGGGAGGCCGACCGCTACGAGTTCCTCGCCGGGCTCCGCTCAGGTGTCCCCCTGATGATCTGGCATCGCCGGGACTGCGCGGACCCGGCCTTCCGGGAGGCCGTCAGCGAGATCGTGCAGGACCGGGGACTCGCCAGCCTGGCCGACCGGGTGGCGCGACTGCGCACCGAGGCCCTCGCGCTCGGCCCCGACCGCTGGGACGGCCATGTGGGCCGGCACCTGGCGATCCTCCTGGACGATCCGGACCACCAGCCCGGACTGCGCACGCCCAACCGGGCCTCCTGAGCCCTGCCGCGGCCTCTTGCGCCCACATGGCCCCACTGCGAGGCTGAGGGCGTGGATGTCTCTCCCGCGCGCCGGTCCGGCATGTCCGCGTGCCCGCCGATGGCTGTCGGCCGCTCGACGTAGTACCCCCGATGACTGCTGACAGCGGGGCGGGCCGGGCGAGCCCGACGGAGACCTCCTTGCGGGCCCTGCGGGCACTCGTCCCGCCCGACGGCCCACCCCCGTCCGGCGACCTCCTCGTGGTGATCGACGCCCACCCGACCATGCGGGTGTGGCGGGAGACCCTCGACGCCGCGTTCGAAGAACTGCGCGGCCTCGGGCTTTTCGACCGGGTCGACACCGTACGTCTGCTCGGCTCCGACCGGGACGACGCTGCCCGCGTCCGCGTGCGGTCGTGGCCCGCCGCCGGGGCCGGCCGGCATCGGATGGTGCTCGTGGTCACCGACGGTCTCGCGGCGGGCTGGCGGTCCGGCTCGGTGCTGCTCTCCCTGCGTCGCCGGCTGAGCCGAGGGCCGACCGCGATCGTCCATCTGCTGCCCCAACCCCTGTGGTTCCGCAGCGGGTTGCACGTCCACCACTTACAGGTGAGCGCACCCCGGCCGTGGAGTACGAACGACACCTACGACTGGCGGCTGCGCGAGGTTCCGCTGGAGATCGGCGACACCGACGGTGAAGTCGGCGACGACGTCGTGCCGTTGCCCGTCCTCGAGTTCACCGAGCGCTCGATGGCCGCCTGGGCGAGGCTGGTACGCGCCGGAAGCGGGGACCGGCTGGAGATGTCGGCCGCACTGATACCGGCCGGCCCCGCCCCCGGTGCCGCGGACCCGGCCGGGGCGCACCCGCCGGAGCGGCCCCCGGTGATGTCCGCCCGTGACTGCGTGTCGGACCTGCGCGCCGCGGCCTCTCCCACCGCGTTCACCCTCGCCACGCAACTCGCCGCCGCCCCCCTGATCCTGCCCGTCGTCCGCATGCTCATCGCCCAGACACCCGGCGCCGGACCGGGCCACCTGACCGAGCTGCTGCTGAGCGGACTACTGCGCCCTGTACCCGGGGCCGGCCACGACCGCACGGACATCGCCTTCGAGTTCGCCCCGGAAATCCGAGAGGAACTCCTGGCGCTCGCCCGCCGCACCGATACCATTCGCGTGCTGCGCGATGTGCGCAGGATTGTGCACAACTCCGTGAATACCACCGGGGTTCCGCTGCTTCCGCCTGTCTCGGAGGCCTTGGACAGCACCGCCGTTCCGACGGTCACCCGGGAGAACCTGCCTTTCCTCAGAGTCGAACTCCACGCTCTCCAGGCGTTGTCCGGGCCCTTCCTGGAACGCGCCGAAATGCTCGCGGTCGTGCTCAACTCGTTCGACCAGTACGATGCACACACTGCTTCGCCATCCGTCCGGGCACCCCGCCCGGAACTGCCTGGAATACTCCCGAGAGGAGAGTCGGGCATGGCCGTTTCACGCCTGCAATCAGCAGACGAGGGAAACGTCTCGACCCCCCGGATCTGGGGCAACATCCCACCGCGCAACCCCAACTTCACCGGCCGTGAACACCTGCTGGAGCAGCTGTACGCCCGGTTGCGGGAGGGCACGACAACCGTGTTGCCGGAGGCCCTGCACGGCATGGGAGGTGTCGGCAAGTCGCAGCTCGCCATCGAGTACGCGTACCGGCATCAGTCGGACTACGACATCGTGTGGTGGATTCCCGCCGAACGGCCCGGCCAGATAGGGCAGTCATTGGTGGAACTCGCGCAACGGCTGGGTATCAACACTTCCGCGGAGGCGAACATCGCGGGCCCGGCCATCCGCGAGGCACTACGGGAAGGACGGCCGTATTCCCGATGGCTGCTCATCTTCGACAACGCGGAAAGCCCGGAACGAGTGCGGCACTATTTCCCCACGGGCGGCAGCGGCACCATTTTGGTGACATCGCGTAACCGCCGGTGGAGTCTGGTCGGCGGTTCCCTCGAAGTGGATGTCTTCACCCGGGAGGAAAGCAAGGAATTGCTGCGACGCAGCGGTGCGCCCATCGACGACAGCGAGGCCGACCGGCTCGCGGACGCTCTGGGCGACCTGCCCCTGGCGTTGGAGCAGGCGGCCGCCTGGCGCGCCGAGACGGGTATGCCCGTGGCCGAGTATCTGCGGTTGTTCGAGACCAAGCGGTCCGAACTGCTCGAACTCTCCCCGCCCCTGGACTACCAGGTGCCGGTCGCCGCTGCGTGGAACGTCTCGCTGGACCACCTGGAGACACGCAGCGTGGCGGCGCTCCGGCTGCTCCAGCTGTGCTCCTACTTCGCTCCGGGACCCATCTCCCGCGCCATCTTCTCCGGGCTCGGCGGCGGCAGCATCTTCCCGGAACTGGACCACGCGCTCAACGACCCGATTCGGCTGGCCCGGGCGCTCAGAGAGATCAACCGGTACTCCCTCGCCCGCATCGACCACCGCACGAACTCCGTCGAGATGCACCGCCTGGTGCAGGCCGTCCTGATCAACCGTATGTCGCTGGACGAGAGGGAACGCATGCGCAGCGGCGCCCACACCCTCATGGCGGCCGCGGATCCCAAGGAACCCACCCAGCCGGACAACTGGCCCCGTTACGCGGAGCTCTACGGGCACGTCGTCGCCTCGGAGGCGATCGCCTCCGACCAGTTGTGGGTGCGCGAACTGGTGATGAACATCGGCAAGTACCTCTACTTCTGGGGCGACTTGCAGAGCGCTGTCGACTACTGCGAGCAGGCCTGGCAGGCCTGGCAGGCGCGGTTCGGCGCGGAGGACACGGCGAGCCGCCGGATGGCCTGGTGGCTGTGCTTCGTCTACCTCAGGACGGGCCGCCACGAGGACGCACGCGTGCTGTCGGAACGGCTCCGGGAGATCTACGAGTCCACCGCCCCGCCGGACGGCGAGGACGACCGTGAGGACGCGATCGAGGCGCTGAACCTCGTGGCCGCGGTCCACCGGGCCCTCGGCGAGTTCGCCGCCGGGGCGGAACTGGACACCCAGGTCTATCAACGCGCCCTGCGGCTCTTCGGCGAGGACGATCCGCAGACGCTCTTCGCGGGCCACAATCTCGCGGTGAGTCTCCGGCTGACCGGTGACTTCCAGCGCGCCCTGGAACTGGACGAGCGCACGCACGCGCTGAAGGTGCGGCTGTTCGGCTCGGACCACCAGCAGTCGCTGGTCACCCAGGGCGGTCTGGCGATCGACGTCCGCGAGACCGGGGACTACATCCGGGCCAGGTCCCTGCAACAGGCGGCCCTGGACGCCAACCGGCTGGTGTTCGGCGCCACCAACCCCGCGACCGTCCAGTCGACGAAGCAGCTCAGTGAGGCATGCCGAAAGGAGGGTGACCACGAGACGGCACTCGAACTCGCCCGGGAGGCCTTCGCCGAGTCGACCCGGCGATACGGCGACACCCATCCGCGTTCCCTCGACGCGGCACTCGCCCTGTCCATCTCGGAACGCCAGAACGGAGACCTCGCCGCCGCCCTCGACCTGGGGACCAAGGCCTGTGAACGCTACCGGCGGCTGTTCAGCCCCACCCACCCGCACGCCCTGGCCGCCGACGTGGACCTGGCGGTGACCCTGAGGCTGCTCGGCCGTCCGGAGGAGGCCCGTGAACTGGACCGGAACGCCCTGTCCCAGCTGACGGAACGCCTGTCGGAAGCGCACCCCATGACGCTCGCCTGCGCCATCAACCTCGCCAGCGACCTGAGCGCCCTGGGCGAGGTGGCCGAGGCACGCCGACTCGGCGAGGCGACCTGGGAACGCTGCCGGTCGGCCCTCGGCCCGGACCACCCGACGACGCTGGCGTGCGCGGGAAACCTGGCACTGGACCAGATCGCCACGGGCGCCGACGAGGAGGGCACCGGCGAGGATCTGCTGGAGCGGACCGTGGAACGGCTCAGGGCCGTCCTGGACGCGCCCCGGCTCCGTTCCCCGAGCGCCGCCCCGCACCCCGCCACCCAGCAGGCGCAGAACCGGGAACGTGCCAACTGCGCGATCGATCCCATGCCTCTGTAGAGGAGTGCGCGAGCCGCCCCGACCGTGCTCTGAGCGTGGGCACGGTCGGGGCGGCCCCGCCCTCAGGTCTTCGGACGGTCCCCGCCGAGCCAGGCCGCCAGGCGCACCGGGTCACCCGCCCGCCCGGAACCCGCCACCACGGCCCGCTGCACCGTCCGCGCCCGTTCGGGATACCGGGTCAGCAACCGGGCCGCGTCCCGCTCGACACCCTCGGCGGTCAGCGCGCCGCCGAGACCCGCCCAGGCCGCGGCGTCGTCAGAATCCTGCGCCAGCCGGGCCACGTAGGACCGCCTCGCGGCGCCCGGCTCACCGGCCGCGAGCAGCGCGTCGCCTTCGAGCGCCCCCTTGACATGAGTCACGGCCCCGGCCGGATCGGCGCTCAACAGCCCACCGCACGCGGCGGTTTCCTCCAGGCGGTGCCTGACCAGGGTCGCGAGGCTGTCCAAGCGGTTCGCCGAGCGGTCCGGTGCCAGGCGGGTGCCGGTCTCCGCGGCCGGCCGCGGGCCGTCCGCCCCGTCGATCCAGCGCAGCGCCGTCGCCTCCGCCCACTCCTGGTCCGGACGCAGGTGATACGCCCGCCAACGGGCCCGGTGGTTGACAGCGCACATGTGGGCCAGCCGCCCCGGTTCCTCGGGTACCGGGTCGTCGAGCCAGGCCGCGCACCGGCCCCGCAGAATGTCGAGGAACCGGCGGCCCAGCGGGGTCAGCCGCCAGTGGTCGTCCGCGGAGTCGAGCACCGACCACAGCTGCGTGCGCCAGAGCGCGAACTCGAAGTGCCCGAGCGCAGCGGCCCGGCCGACCGCGGAGTGGCGATGGGTCCGCCAGAAGCGGGTCACGCCCGTGAACGCGTAGATGCCCTGGAGCAGTCCGCCCAGCGGCCGGGGATCGTCACGCCAGGGCGCGTACAAACGTTCGCCGCTCTGAGGTGTGTCCACCTGGTACAGAGGGGCCAGGTGGAGCAGCCCGCTCAGCTTCGAGTGCTGGAACTCGTGCACCATCGTGGCGGCCAACTGCACGGCGTCGTCCGGTTCGGAGACCAGTACGCCGCCGAAGGCGTCCCCGGTGGAAGCGCTGCGCGGCCGGAATCGCTCGCCGGCGTCGACCGGGCTGAAGGACATCAGTCCCCGGCGCATGGCCGTCGCGGTCTGCGGTTCGTCCCGCAGGAGCAGCGTCCAGGTGCGCTCCAGGAGTTCCTGCCAGCGTTCGGCCCGCTCGTCGGGCAGCCGCTCCGGCACGGTCGGCCTGGGGTAGGTGCGATAGGGGTCCAAGTCATCCAGGGCCAAGGCGAGTTCACTGTCCCCGCGTCCCGCCCTGAGCCAGCGCAGCGGGCACCATCCCGGGCGGCCGCGATCGGGGTCCGGGGCCACCTGGACGCGCCCGTCGGGGGTCGTGATCCAGGCCTCGCCCGCCGCCGACCGCACCCGCACCGTCGTCCAGGGGGCGTCGGCGGTGACCTCGGCGGCGCCCAGCGTGGGCAGCAGCGCGTACCCGTGCCGCACCGGCACCGCGATCGTGAAGTCAAGGCCCGCCCGCACCCCCGCCGCGGCGGCGACGGCCGACAGATGACCGAGGACGACCCACAGGGGGGTCGCCTCCTCCTCCGTCCCCCGCAGCCGGCGCAGGGCCGACGACAGCCACATCCCGGTCTGCGGGTACATCAGGACCGTGTCCACCGCGGCGGGCGCGGCACGCTGGGCGCGGTCCAGGAGCTGCCATGCCTCGGTCAGGGGGAGCGGGCCGTCGGACTGCCCCGGGGTGTCCTGCGACGTCATCTCGTCCAGTACGCGCAGCAGCAGAAGTCTGCGGCTGCGTTCCGCGGAGACCAGGAGGTCCACGACGCCGTCGTCGCCGTCCCCCTCGGCGAGCGCGACGAGGCTTTCCGCCGGAACGCGGTGGCGCGGCAGGGCGGGACTGCTACCCGGCATCAGCGGTGTCCCTTGCTGTGAGGGGAGTCAGTCGTCGTAGGAGGGGTTGAAGTCGCCGCCGGCACTCGCCTGCGGATTGTCGATCCTGAGAAGGACGCCGGGCAGGGAAGGAGCGACAACCGAGTCGTCGAGGCTGCGCAGCATCTCAATTGATACCCCCGTGAGATCGACCAGATCGGACTCGACGGCGGCCATCGGCTGATCCATGACGGCCCGGCCCCTTCTTCGCAGTGCTAGCTTTCACGACCCCCACATCATGGCCCATGTATCAGCCGTCGGCCCCAGTGGGGGTGGGCGACACGGCGGCCGGTCCGCCGTCCAGGCCCTGACGCCGTGCCAGTTCGGCGGCCTCCCGGTCCAGTCGCGCTCTCGCGGTTGTCTCGCCCTCCAACAGCCTTACGGAATCGAGCAGTTCGTCCAGTGCGCCGGGGTAGCGCAGGCAGGTGCGCACGATACCGAAGACGTCGACGCGGAGGGTGGCGTCGCGGGGGCTGTTCGCCGCGACCGCCGGATTGACGTTCTGCAGGACGAGGTCGAGGCGGGTCCTGTCCCGGACGACGGGCAGGGCGGTGAGCGCTGTCACCAGGCCGTCCAGCTCGCGCAGCGAGACGGTGTCGGGCAGGCCCGCGAGACGCACCTCGCCGGACGGCGGCGGGACCGGTTGCCGGGCCAGCGCGTCCCGTCCGGCGGGGAACCCACCGGCACGCCGCAGCAGATCCAGCTCCTCGTCCGTCAGGAGGTCGAACCACTGGTCCACGCGGGCCACGGCGAGCCGCCCCGGCCCGTCCGAGCGGTGGTGGGCCCGGACGAGACCGATGAGAGCGCCGCTGTGCCAGACCGCCGCGCCGGACATGCCCTCCCACGGCGAGCGAGCGGGGTCCGGATCGGGATCGGGCGGCGCCACGACGAACTCGAGCGTGCCCTCCCTGCGGTTGGACAGGACGGAGATGGTCCCCGTGGCATGGCAGGAGTCGCGGTACCGGCCGCCCACGGACTCGGGCCGCGGGTGCCGTAGCGCCGAGCCGTCCCGGAGCTTGAAGCGCGGGAATCCCATGGCGCTGCATCGCAGGACCAGGTCGCCGTCGGGCACCGGGCCGTACCGGGGTGGTGCGACGGGCGCGTGGGGTGTGGGGCCGGTGATCTCCAGCAGGGCGACGTCCGCGGACCCGGCGAGGAGCGGGACGCGTGCGGGGGCGGACCACTGGGTCGGCAGGTCGGCGTTGAATCGTACGGTGACGGCGTCGGCGTCGGTCGCGGACACGGCGTGCCCCGCGGTGAGGACCCAGCGGTCGCCCACCAGATACCCGGACGCGCGGCGGCCGGGTCCCGCGTCGCCCCGGGCGACGACGATCTCGGCGACCCGGCCGGGCTCTAGCCCGGGTGCCTGGGCTGGTGCGGCCACGGTGTCAGCGCTCCGGTGCGGGCAACCGCACGACGGTACGGGCGAGTTCGGGCACCTTGCATGCATACCCGGGCCGGCGCCGGACCAGTCGCGGGGAGCGGGCGTCAGCGGCCGCGCCTGGACCGGCGTGCCTCGGTCAGCACGGGAATCAGGGGCAGCAGGGAGAGCACGACGACGACCGCGACCAGCGGCAGCAGGAAGTCGTCGGCGTCGGGGACGGTGGTGCCGAGGGCGTATCCGGCCATGACCAGGCTCGTCGACCAGAGCAGGCCGCCGACGATCTGCCAGACGGTGAAGGTCCGGGTGGGCACGCCGAGGGCACCGGCCGCCGGGTGCAGGACGGTCCGCACCATCGGGATGAAACGGCCGATCACCAGGGCCTTTCCGTAGCCGTAGCGGGCCAGCAGCTTCTCCGCCCGGGCCGCCGCCTCCCGGACCCGGCGTTTGGAGGTGCGGGCCAGCAGGGCCCGCCCGCCGTGCCGTCCGAGCAGGAAGCCGACCTGGGCCCCGAGCACCGCACCGACCGCCGCGCACAGCAGCACCTGCCACAGCTGCAACCGGGGCGCCTGGTCGGCGCTCGCCGCGCACAGCACGCCCGCCGGGAAGAGCAGGGTGTCCCCGGGCAGGAAGAAGCCGACGACGAGCAGACCCGACTCCGCGAAGATCACCACGAGGACCCCGAGGGCCCCGAAGGTCGCCAGCACCGAGTCGCTGTCCATCGGGTTGACGGCGATCACCGGCCTCACCTCCCGACCGCTCTCGTCGGCCACCCTCCCCTTGAGCATCGCGTGCGCGCCGCCCCTTTGGCGGGTGACGGGCACGGCCGTGTCAGGCCCGGCCATGTGCCTCCTGCGAGCGGCGGGACAGCGCGTCGATGACCACGGCGGCGAAGAGCACGCCGCCCGTGATCATGAACTGGACGGCCGCGGGGGTGTCCGTGATCGCCATGCCGGAGGCGATCGACTGGATGACGAGCATGCCGAGCACCGCCGACCAGGTGGAGCCGCGCCCGCCGAACAGACTGGTGCCGCCGATGACGGCCGCCGCGATGGCGTTGAGGAGCAGCACGCCCGTGCCCGAACTCTGGCTCACCGAGGTGATGCGCGAGGCCAGGAACAGCCCGCCGACGGCGGCCATCGTGCCCGACACCGCGAGCACCGCGGTCTGCACCCGCGTCACATGGAGGCTGGCGCGGCGGGCCGCCTCGATCCCGCCGCCGAGGGCGTAGACCTGCCGTCCGTAGTGCGTGCGGCGCAGGATGACGTCGAGGCCGGCGACCACCACCAGGAAGATCAGCAGGGCGAGCGGCAGGCCCTGGAAGCGGTTGAGGAGATACGCGGTGACGAACGCGATCACCGCGAGCCCGCCGGTGCGCACCACGATGATCTGGAGCGAGCGGTGCGGCATGCCGGCCGCCGTGCGGCGCCGCCGGTCCTGGTAGGACACCAGGAAGACGAGGCCCACGGAGAGCGCCGCCAGGCCGTAGGCGACGGCGTCGTTGGTGAAGTAGTAGCTGGTCAGGTCGGCGACGAGTCCGGTCTCGTCGAGGTTGATCGTGCCGCTGGTGCCCAGGATGTAGAGCATGAGCCCGTTCCAGGTCAGCAGCCCCGCCAGTGTGACGACGAAGGCCGGCACCCGGGTTCTGGCGAAGGAATAGCCCTGCACGGTCCCCGCCGCCGTGCCGGCCAGCACCGCGACGATGAGGGCGAGCCATTCGGGCACGCCGTTGTTCACGTTCAGTACGGCGAAGACGGCCGCCGCGAGTCCGCTGATCGACCCGACCGACAGGTCGAGCTCGCCGAGCAGCAGCACGAAGACGATACCGACGGCGATCAGACCGGTGCCCACGATGTCCACGCTGAGGTTGGACAGGTTCCTGGGCGAGAGGAAGTTCGAGTTGAGGGACTGGAAGGTGATCCAGACGACGGCGAGGACGAGGACGACGGGCAGGGAGCCCACCTCGCCGGCCCGCAGCTTGCGCCGGGAGAAGGCGACCGAGCTCTCCAGGGCACGGGCGCAGCCCTCCATGGCACGGGCGACGGCCGGTCCGCGATCCGCCGGTCGGGCCTCGGCGGTGGGTGCGGTGGCGTCGGCCTGCGGATCGTCCGCTCGGTCGCGCGTCCCTTTCACCATCCCGCCTCCTGATGGGCCGGCCGGCGGGGCGTGTTCTCCGTCGCCCCGGTGATGGAGGAGATGATCTGCTCCTGGGAGGCGGTGTTCACGTCGAAGAAGCCGTTGTTGCGCCCGAGCCGCAGCACGGCGGCCCGGTCCGCGAGCGCCTTGACGTCGCCCATGTTGTGGCTGATGAGCAGCACGCCCAGGCCGCGGTCGCGCAGCTGGTCGACGAGGTCCATCACCTCGGTGGTCTGCTGCAGGCCCAGTGCCGCCGTCGGCTCGTCCAGGAGGAGCAGCCGGGGGTCGCCGAGGAGCGAGCGGGCGATGGCGACCGTCTGCCGCTGACCGCTGGACAGCGACACGACCGGGGCGCGCAGCTCCGGAACCCCCCTGGTCAGCTGTTGCAGCAGCTGGAGGGTGCGGCGCTCCATCTCCATCTCGTCGAGGAACCCGAACCTGCGGATCTCCCGCCCGAGGAACAGGTTGCCGACGACATCGAGGTTCCCGCACAGCGCCAGGTCCTGGAAGACGGTGGCGATGCCGAGATCGCGGGCGTCGTTGGGGCGCCTGATGTGGACCGTACGGCCCTCCCACTCGATGACGCCCTTGTCCGCGGGAGTGACCCCGGAGATCACCTTGATCAGCGTGGACTTGCCGGCTCCGTTGTCGCCGAGCAGGGCGACGACCTGGCCGGCGTGGATCTCCAGCTCGATGTCCACGAGGACCTCCACGGCGCCGTAACGCTTGCACACGCCGTGCAGGGCCAGCAGTGGGGGAGTGGACACGGAGACGACCTCCTTCCCATGGATCCGGACATCCGGGCGTGGGCGTACCGGATGTCAGGTCAGCCCGGCCGCGGCGCACGCGGCTGCGAGTTGGGGGGTGCAGATCTGCCGGATCGTGTACACCCCGTCCTTGACCAGGGTGTCCTTGATGTTGCCGACGGTCACGGAGACCGGGGTGAGCATGACGGCCGGGACCCGCCGGCCACCGCGCGTCGTCACCTCGTCCTTGCCCACCCGGTCGAGGTTCTCCCCGCGGGCCGCCGCCACGGCCATGGCGGCGCCGGCCGCCGCCTCGGGCTCGAAGGGCTTGTAGACGGTCATGTACTGGTCGCCGTCGACGATGCGCTGCACGGCGCGGAGTTCGGCGTCCTGCCCCGTGACCGGCGGCACCGGGTCCACCTTGTTGGCCTTGAGGGCGGAGATGCTGCCGGCGGCGAGGCCGTCGTTGGCGGCGTAGACCCCCTGGATGTTGTCGACACCGAGGGCGGAGATGGCGGCCGACATGTTCAGGTGGGCGGCCTCGGTGCGCCACTGGAGGGTGTCGTACTCCTTGCCGATCTTCACCTTCCCATTGAGCACGGACAGTGCGCCCCTCTTGAAGAGGACCGCGTTGGGGTCGATGGGGTCGCCGTTCATCATCACGATCTGGGCGCCCGGCACCTCCTCGCCCATGGCCTCCAGCAGCGCCCTGCCCTGGAGCCGGCCGACCTCCTCGCCGTCGAAGGAGACATGACCGGAGATCGGGCCCTCGGCGAGGCGGTCGTAGGCGATGACCGGGATGCCTGCTTCCACCGCCTTCCTGACCGATGCGGCGAGCGACCTGGCGTCCACCGCCACGAGCAGGATCGTGTCGACGCCCTTGGTGATCATCGAGTTCATCTGCTCCTGCTGCAGGGCCACATCGCCCTTGGCGTTGGCCTGCTCGATCGTGCAGTCACGGCACCGTTCCTTGATCTCCTCGTCGAGCAGGGGTTTGTCCCGGGTCTCCCAGCGCGCCGTGGTGGCGTCCGGCAGCAGCACCCCGATCATCGGCGCGTCCCCCTCGGCGGAGTCGCTCCCCCCGCCCGCTCCGCAGGCCCCGAGGGCCACGGCCGTGGAAACGGCGGTCAGGGCGAGAACCGCGCTCCGGATGCGGGCCTTCATGTGAGAGACCTCCCTTGTCCTTCGCCCGGCGTGGCGAGGAGGCGCTCATGGTGTCGGGGACGCGTGTGCGGGTACGGGGCCGGCCCAGGCACAAGGGCCGGGTTCTTGGACGTGGCAGGACGACCACGTGGTCAGTCTGACACCGGCCGCGGTGATCTGCGAGCGCAGCGAAGGCGTCCCGGGGAGCGGGCCACCGGCGAGGAACAAGCTGGGAACCACCGAGAAGCCGCAGGCTGATATGTCGGGATCATCCATATATGCGATTCTGGTGTGTGGAAGCGACCGGGGCGGCGGGAGGTGGTGCCCCGATCCCCTTCGGCACCTCCGGCACGGACGGGAGGTAGGCGCGGACATGCCTCATGACGGCCGTGCCCGGACCGGAGTTTCGGCGCCGGGGGCATGGGAGGTCGGCACCGCGGGCACCGGTTCACCGCCTACGGAGCCGGAGCCTGTCACGAGTGACCGCGCCCTGACCTTCGCCGGAGCCGCGCTGGCCGCCGTATACGCGCCCACCGCCGGGAACGAGGAGCTTCAGCTGATCGAAACGGTCGGTGCCACCCCCGAGTACCGGCTGCCGGACCGGCTGTCGGTGTCGGGCGGCTCGGCCGCGACCCACGCCTTCGGCACCGACCGCCCCCTGTGGCTGAACGCCGCGGCCCTCGCCTCCTACCCCGTGGGCGCCCCCACGCCCCCGCGCGCCCGCTCGGCCTCGCTCGGCGCGCTGCCCCTGGAGCGGGAGGGCACCCGGCTGGGCTGCCTCGTCGTCGTGGGCACCTCCGCCGACGGCTTCGACGCTGGACAGCAGCGCTTCCTGGAGCGGTACGCCGACGCGGTCGCCGGCCTGCTGCTGGCCGAGTCCGGCCGGCCCGCGCAGCCGTCCCTGCTGAGCCGGGCCCTGCGCGGTCTGCGCGTCGGCACCTTCGTCCTGGTGCCGGACACCGGCCTGATCGAGGCCGACGGCACCCTGCTCGAACTGGTCGGCACCACGCCCGACGACTTCGACGGCAAGGCCGACACCCTGCTTGCGCACGCCCTCCCGGAGGACATGCCCGCGCTGATGTCGGTGCTGGAGCCGTCCGCCCAGGCGCCCGGCCGACGGGAACTGGAGTTCCGGGTCCGCTGCCCCACCGGTGAGATGCGCTGGCTGAGCCTGATCTGCCGGGTGCTGGGGCACACCGACGAGCAGCCCGAGCAGGTGCTGGGCGTGGTGACGGCCACCTCGGTCAAGAGCCGCAGCGCCGACGACGTCTCCCGGATCCAGTGGCTGACCGCCGTACTCGACGATGCCCTGACGGTCCGGGACGTCGGCCAGGTGGCGGTCGCCGCGCTGCGCGAGCCCCTGGGCGCCGACCGGGTGGCGCTCGCCGACGTCCGGGACGACCGGCTCGTGGTCACCCTGCTCGACCCGCCCCAGCCCGACGCCTGGCCGGAGCTGTGGCGCGCCCAGTGGCGTTCCGAATGGCCCGACGCACCGGTCAGCGCCCTGCCGACCCTGCAACTGGCCCTGCGGGACGGCCGGATGGACCTCTGGCCCGCCGGTACCGCCCTCGAACCGGGGCTCGCCGGCATCGGTGCCGGAGGCCTGGCCGTCCTGCCGCTCCCCGCCAAGGGCCGGGTCGCCGGAGTGTGCCTGGTCGGCTGGGACCAGCCGCACGAGTTCATCCCCGAGGAGCGGTCCCTGCTCACCGCCACCGCGGCCCTGATCGGCCAGGCCCTCAAGCGGGCACACGCCTACGACGCCGAGCAGGAACTCGCGACGATGCTCCAGCGCAGCCTGCTGCCCCGGCGCCTGCCCGAACTCCCCGGCGGCACCGCCGTCGCCCGCTACCTGCCCGCCAGACGGGGTCTTCAGGTGGGCGGCGACTGGTACGACGTCATCGCCCTGTCCGAGGACCGGGTGGCGCTGGTCATCGGCGATGTCCAGGGGCACAGCGCCGGAGCCGCGACGATCATGGGCCAGATGCGCACCGCGGTCCGGGCGTACGCGGTCGAGGGCCACCCGCCCGACGTGGTCGTCTCCCACGCCAACCGGCTGCTCGTCGGCATGGAGACCGACCTGTTCGCCACCTGCTGCTATGTCGAACTCGACATGGAGGAGGGCAACACCCTGGTCGTCCGCGCCGGGCACCTCTCCCCGCTGCTGCGCCACCCGGACGGCCGTACCGAGGAGGTGGAGGTCGAGGGCGGGCCCCCGCTGGGGGTCCTCGCCGAGGCGGAGTTCCCCATGACCGCGGTCGCCCTGACCCCCGGCACCGTGCTCGCCCTGGTCACCGACGGTCTGGTCGAGGCCGCCGACCTGCCCCTGGACGTGGGCATGGAACGCACCCGAACCGCGCTCGCCGCCGCCGACCCCGCGGATCCGGCCCGGATGGCCGACGCGCTGCTCGGCGACCTCGGGCGGCGCGAGGACGACGTGGCGCTGTTGCTGCTGCGCTACGACGGCATGACGACAAGGCCGATCCGGGCCGGCTGGGTGGTGTGGCGGCTGCCCGACGCCGTCATGCACGCCCGGCGCTTCACCGCGCGCACCCTGCGCCGGTGGGACGTCGAGGACGCGGCCGACGCGGTGCTGCTCGTCGTGTCCGAACTGGTCACCAACGCCCTGGTGCACACCCAGGGGTCCGTACGCCTCGACCTGATGCTCCGCGGGGACCGGGTCCGGGTCTGCGTGAGCGACTCCTCGCCGCGCGCCCCCGCCAAGCCCGTGATCGTGGACTGGGAGTCGACCGGCGGCCGCGGGCTGCTCCTGGTCGAGGCGGTGTCGGACTCCTGCGGATCGGTGCCGGTGGCGGGCGGAAAGCAGGTGTGGAGCGAGGTCACCGTGGACCGTGGCGCACCCGACCCCGCCGACTCGAGGCTCTGAACGGAACGAGGCGAGCTGCGATGAGGACCCGTACGCTGCACGTGATCGCGGCGCTCGTCGCGGGAGTCATGACGGTTTCCCTGTCGGCCTGCGGCGAGGACGACGGAGCGGGCACGGGCAGCTTCACGGTCGGCCTGCTCCTGCCGAACCGGGTCACTCCGCGCTGGGAGCACTCCGACAAGCCCCTGATCCAACAGCGGCTGAAGGAGTTGTGCCCCGACTGCACGATGGTGTACGCCAACGCCGAGAGCGACGCCGCGCGGCAGCGGCAGCAGATGATCTCGATGATCACCAACGGCGCGAAGGTCCTCATCCTCGACCCCGCCGACAGCAGGGCGATGCGCTCCTCGATCCAGGAGGCACGGAGCTCCGGAGTCCCGGTCATCGCCTACGACCGCCTCGCCGAAGGCCCGATCTCGGGTTTCGTCAGCTTCGACGGCGCACAGGTCGGCCGGCTCCAGGGCGAGGCGCTGATGAAGGCCATGGCGGAGCGGGGGAGGGGCAGCACCGTCGTGATGATGAACGGCGATCCGAGCAGCGCCAACGCGGCGTGGTTCCGCAACGGCGCGATGTCCGTCATCTCGGGCAAGGCGAAGATCGCCCGGTCGTACGAGACGGCGGGCTGGAGCCCGGAGAACGCGCACGCCAACATGACCGCCGCGATCTCCGCCCTCGGCGCGGACCGCATCGACGGCGTCGTGGCGGCCAACGACGCCATCGCCGCCGGTGTGATCTCCGCGTTCAAGAACGCCGGTGTCAAGGACCTCCCGCCGATCACCGGCCAGGACGCGGACCTGGAGGCCGTACGGCGCATCGTGGAGGGCGAGCAGTACATGACGGTCTACAAACCGTTCGAGAAGGAGGCCGCGGCGGCCGCCGCCATGGCCGTCGCCGTGGGGCGCGGCGAGGGAGCCCGTGACGTCTCCACGACGACGACCGACAGCCCGACCACCGAGGACATCCCGTCCATCCTGCTCACCCCCAACCTGGTGACGGCCGACAACCTGAAGCAGACCCTCGTCGACGCCGGCCGCTACACCGTCGACCAGATCTGCACCCCGGCGCTCCGCTCGGCCTGCGACGACATCGGCCTCACCGAGTGAGGACGACTGGTCGGCGCGAGGCCCCGGGAGCAGCATGGAAGAGGAGCGACCCAGGGAGGTCAGCCATGAAGACCGGAGCCTCGGACTACGACCGCTGGCTGTACTCGCACACCCCCTCCCAGGCCGAGGGCGAACGCGACGAACCCGCGGAGCGCGCGGGCATGGAGCAGCACCCGGACGTCCCCAGGACCGAGCCCTCCCAGGCCGAGGGGGAACGGGGGGACGATCTCAGTACCCCGTGATACTTTGAACGTGTTCAGAAACTGGGGGTACTGGTAATGCGTGATCCGATCGTCGCGGCCCGGCACGACTCGCCCGCCGCCGCCTTGGGACCCACCGCGCTCGTCTTCGGCGTCATCGCCGCTCTGGCGTCCTTCGTCTTCTCCCCGTTCGCGCTGATCGCCGGCGGCCTGGCCGTCACCCTCGGCGCGGCGGGCATGCACTACGCCCGCCAGGGCGTCGGCCGGATGTGGACCGCCACGCTCGGCACGCTGCTCGGAACCGTCGGAGTCCTCGGCATCGCCGCCCTCCTCGGGGCGGCCTGGACCCCTTAGTCGGCCCGTTCGCCGGACGGCGCGGCCAGCGGGACGCCCAGGGCCACCGGGGTGCCGAAGTTCGGAGTGCCGTCGGCGTTCCAGGTGAACTTCTGCGCCCTGGTGCTGCGGTTCATGTCGCAGCCACCGCTCGCGGAGCTGTTGGCGTGGTAGACGATCCAGTCCTCCGTCCCGTCGGGCGACTTGAAGAAGCCGTTGTGGCCGGGGCCGTACACCCCGCCCGCGTTGGACCGCTGGAAGACCGGGTTCGGCGACTTGACCCAGGACGCGGAGTCCAGCGGGTCACCGCCGTTGTGGGTGAGCATGCCCAGCTTGTAGTCGGGCGTGGAGCAGTGGCTCGCGGAGTAGACGATGAACGTCTTCCCGCCCCGCTGGAGCACCTCGGCGCCCTCGTTGACCGCGCCGCCCACCGTCTCCCAGCTGTACGTCGGGGTGGAAAGGATCCGCCGGGTGCCGCTCGCCGTCCAGGGGTTCGACAGCGGCCGTATGAACATCGGCTGGGAGCCGTTGTAGAAGGTACCCAGCAGATAGAGCCGGCCGTTGAGCTGCAGGATGCCCGGGTCCAGCTCCCAGGTGTTGTCCTGGGCCGGGTCGAGCAGGTCGGCCTTGAAGGAGTAGGGGCCCATCGGGTCAAGGCCGGCGCTCTCCAGCACATGGATGCGCTGGGTGCCCAGGTCGAAGGGCTCGCGCCCGGCCGTGTAGTAGAAGTACCAGCGCTTGCCGTTCGGGCCGTCCAGCAGATGGAACTCCGGCGCCCACATCGTGCCCGCCCCGTTGGGCCGGGTCAGGTTGAAGATCACCTGGTCGGGGGCGGTGGCCAGTCCCGCCAGGGTGGGGGACTTGCGCATGGTGACCGTCGAGTTCCAGGTCGTCGTGGCGAGGTAGTAGTACCCGTCGTGGTACGTCAGCCAGGGGTCGGGGCCGTGCTGGGAGAGCGGATTGGTGAAGGTGCCCGCGCTCGTGCCGCCGCCGGTGAAGGCGGGCAGCCGCCACACCCTGCCGTTCCCAGCGGAGCACGGCAGTTGGACCAGATCGGTGTCGGACGCCGACGAACCGCCGCTCGGGGCCACGCACTTGCCCGAGCCGACCGACACCAGGTTGAAGGTCTTGTCGACACCGGAGACCGAAACCGGGACGAGCCGCCACCGCTGGTTCGTCCCGCCGTGGCAGGGCCACTGGATGATCGCCGCGTCGTCCGCCGTCGAGGCGCCGTACACGTCGACGCACTGACCGGACCGCGTGGTGATCGTGTACGTGTCGCTCGTACCGGAGACCGGCGTGTAGGTGAAGTTCTGGCCGGCGGCGCCGGAGGAGCAGGCGAAGGCGCGCAGCTGGGCGCCGGTGGTCGTCGAACCGCCCGGCAGGTCCAGGCAGTTGCCGCCGTTCTGGTTGACGCCCGTCGAGGTGAAGGCGACGGCGGCGGAGGCGGGTGGCGCCACCAGGAAGGCGACCGCCAGGGTCAGCGCGGCGAGCAGCGCGGCGGGATACCGGGATCGGGTCACGGGCCGTACACCTTTGCTTCGAGGAGGCCGACGGAGTTGGTGCCGTTGCTCGTGAGCAGCACACGCAGCCGTGTGGTGTTCGTGGCGGTGAAGGTGACGCCGTTGTACTGGTTCCTGGCCAGGGGATATCCGCTCGCGCCCTGCACATCGACATAGGCGCTGCCGTTCCAGTACTGGAGCTTCCAGGAGGCAGGCATGTCGATGCCCTGGTCGTCGTCGAAGAAGTACACGTCGGCCCTGTTCAGGGTCTTCGCCGACGGCCAGGTCAGCTCGGCCCACTGCTGGCCCGTCTGAGGCCAGGTCCCCCAGCGCGGGTTGACCGTGTCGTTGGACGAGGGCGGGTCGATGCCGTCGTTGACCGCGGTGACGTTCTCCCAGGGGGAGGTGTACGAGGCGGTCGCGGTGGCGGAGGCGGCCTGGTTGGCCGGGGGCTGGACGCCGCCCCGGTTGAACACCTTGACCTCGGTCAGGCCCGTCCTGGCGCCGGAGGCGTTGGTGGCCAGGACCCGGACACGCTGGGCAGTGATCGCCGGGAACCGCACCAGGTTGTAGTTGGCGCGCGGCGCGGCCGGACTCTTCGTCTGGCCCGGGGCGTCCACCCATGAACTGCCGTTGTGGTACTGGACGGTGTACGCCGAAGGAGCCCGGTACGTCGTACTCGCCGGACGGCTGTCCTTGAAGTACAGCCGCACCTCGTTGAGCGCGCGTGTGGTCCCGAGGTTCAGCTCGTACCAGTCCTGGGCCGCCGATCCGCCGGCGCCCCAGAACGGCTCGTTGGTGGGGTAGCCGTCGACCGCTCCGGCGGCGGTGCTCCCGGACCCGGTGGACGAGGCGGACACGGTGGCCCCGGCGGCGAGGTTGGTCAGATCGGCGGTCAGGTCGACACCGGCCTTGGCGAGCATGTCGACCATGCGCGGGCTGTCCTGCACGACCTGGTTGGGCGCCTTCAGCCCGGGGACGGCCGTGTGGTGGGTGACCGTGCCGCTCGTGGTCACGTCACCCGTGGCCGGGTCCCAGGTGAACGGCACCAGCGAGCCCACCGTGGCGACCCGGTTGCCGTTGACGTAGATCGAGTAGCCCTCCGGGATGCCGGGATAGCGCACCACCCCGTCGGCCGGGTCGTCCCAGACGACGGACAGGTCGGCGCCCCGGTAGCGGAGGTTGTTGACGGTGACGTGGGACCAGCCGATGTCGATCGGGGACAGCTCGATCTTGGCGTCGCTGCGCGGCCGGAGCCCCGCGACGTCCTCGATCACCGTCCAGTTGCTGCTCCCCAGGATGTTGTGGTGGATCCAGGAGCGGTAGTCGATGGAGCTGCCGTCCCAGTCGGCCCAGAACTCGTTGGCGTCCGGCCACTGCGTGTTGCCGCCGACGTACTGCGCCCAGGTGTTCCAGTACAGGAGCTTCTTGTAGTCGGTCGCGCTCATCCAGGAGTTGGGATAGTTGCGCAGCACCGAGGAGTACAGCCGGAACTGGACGGTCGAGTTGATCGTGGAGAAGTTGTTGGAGCCGGGCTCCCCGGCCTCGGCCGCCGCCTTCTTGTCGACCTGGTTGGCCGTGTAGAAGGGGAAGACCGGGTACTGGGCCGGGTCGTCGTACAGGCGCAGGGCCTGCCGGTACGTCGCGGTGTTGGGGACGGCTCCGACCGAGAACGGATAGTAGTTGTTGATCTCCTTCCAGGGCACCCACTCGTTCGTCGACTTCAACCGGTGCTCGAACAACTGCCGGCCCGGGTTCCAGAGCACGTCGACGATGGCGTCCTTGATCTGGTTCGCGAGCGTGCGCATCTCACTCGCCTTGGCCGCGTTGCCGATCGCCTCGTAGGCCTGAGCGGCGGCGAGCGCGCCGCTGTACTGGTAGGCCGACTCGGCGCGGTCCATGTTGCCGGGCTTCCAGTGGAAGGAGACCGCGTCGGCGTCGTTGCCGGTCAGGGCGCCCCAGTCGTACTCGATGAGCTTGTTGTCGTCGTGGTCGTAGTGGGCGAGCTGGCCCTTGACGTCGCCCTCCGCGTAGCGGGCGAGGTTGGCGGCGATGCCCGGCTGGCCGCCGTGGATCTGGTAGCTCTTCCAGGCCGCCTCGGCGATGTACTGCGTGTAGCTGTTGGACCAGTTCTCCGGGTCGCCCGGGTTGTCGAGGAACCGGCCGCCCTTGGAGGTCTGGCCGACGCTCAGCCAGTCGCCGTACGCGTAGGACGGGTCGCGCAGGTACTTGAGGTCGTCGATGTGCATGGGCTGGGTGAGTGCGATCGCGTTGTTGTAGCCGAGGACGCCTTCGGTGGAGGTGGGGAACTGGAAGGTCTGTCCGGGGATGTCGGCGTCGAGGTGGTTGAAGCGCATCAGCCACCAGCGGTAGTAGATGTTCTTCTTGATCGCGGGCTCGGGCACGTCGATGTAGGGCACGTTCTGCGCCCACCAGCGGTTGTAGGCCCGGACGTGAGTGGCGAAGGCGGTCGCCGGCGAGTAGCCGGCGTAGGCGTCGTACTCCGTGCGGGACTCGGGGATCTCGTCGGTGACGAAGCCCATCACGACCTTGGTGGTGACGGTGGCTCCGGCCGGGACGGTCACCGAGCGGTTCAGGCCGCCACCGGAGGCGGTGAATCCGTCGCCCGTGAGCCTTGGGCGGAGGGTGGTGAGGTTGTTGTAGGCGTTCACCTGTCCGGTCAGTTCACCGCCGGTGCCTGTGGTGGCGTACGGCGAAGTCGCCCGTAGTTGCAGCGTGGTCGGGCTGCCGCCGTTGTTCCTGATCGACAGGTTCGTCACCGCGACGTTGTTGTCGGTGATGAACTTGGTCTGCTCGACCGTGACCGAACCTGCCGTGTGCACGCTCTTCCAATGGCTCGGCGTCTGCCGGCGCTGGGGGACCTGCTCGGTGAAGGTGCCCGGGGTGACGGCGACCGTGTAGGCGTGGTTGCCGGTGATGCTCTCCCAGTAGGCGACCTTGCCGCCGAACCCGAGCCGGGCGGGGTCGTGTTCCTTCATGAAGAGCGCGCGGCCCCGGCTCATCAGCCAGGGCCCGGCCGGGTCGTCGCCGGAGCGGGCCAGCAGCCGGTCCATCCAGAAGTCGGTGCCCGAACTCTCCGCGTCGTAGATCGCCTTCATCATGTCGCCGGAGGTGTGGGCGACGGGCGGAGCCGGGATCGCGGGGCCGCTGAAGGCGGGGAACCCGATGGTCTGCGCGGCGTGGGCGGGGGCCGCGGTGATGACGGAACAGACCAGGAGGGCCAGGGCGAGAAGGAGGCGCTGTATGCCGGGCTCTGTTCGTCTTCGCATCGGGCTCCCCTTTGCTGAAACGACCTAAAAGGTTTTCGCAACGTAGGAGCGGTCTGATGGAGTGTCAAGAGGGGTCGTGGTGGCGCGAGTTCGGGGAACGTACGGTTCAGGACAGGGGGGCCGTGGAGCCCCTGATCACCACACGGCAGGGCAGCGCCTCGACCCCCGAGCGCGGTGCGCCACCGGCTATGGCGCCGAACAGCGCCTGCGCGGCCGCGCGGCCGACCTGCTCCAGGTTCATGTCGACGCTGGTCAGCAGCGGACGTGAACCGGACGTCAGCACCGACCAGTTGTCGAAGCCCATGACCGCCACGTCCTCCGGCACCCGCTGGCCCCGCTCGCGCAGGACGTCCATGACACCCCGGGCGATCTGGTCGCTGCCGCACAGCACCGCGTCGACATCCGGATGCCGGTCGAGGAGCAGCGCGGTTGCCGCCCGCCCCCAGCCCTCCGACCACGCCCCGAACCGCGGCTCGTCGACCAGGGCGAGACCGGCTTCGGCCAGCGCCGCCCGGGCCCCGTCCGCCCGGTCCCGCGCCGCGAGATAGCCCGGGTCGCCGGTGATGTGCGCGATCCGGGTACGCCCGCAGGTCAGCAGGTGCTGCACCGCGATCCGGCCGGCGTCCACGTTGTCCGGGACGATGGACAGATCCGCCGGATCGTCGGACGGGGCGTACGCGTACACGACGGGCACGGACAGCTCTCGGCCCAGGGACGGGCGCGGATCGGTGCGGCTGCCGACCACTATCAGGCCGTCGACCCGGCGCCCCAACAGGGCCCGCACATGGTGCTGTTCGCGGATCGCGTCACCCCGGGCGTCGCACAGGAACACCGCGACCTCGCCCGCGCCGAAGGCGTCCTCGGCGCCCATCAGGATCGGGATGCCGAACCGGCCCTCCAGGTCGCTGGTGAGCAGACCGACGGTTCCCGTCCGCCCGGCGAGCAGACCGCGGGCCAGTTGGTTGGGCCGGAACGACAGCCGCTCGGCCGCCTCGACGACCCGCTGCCGGGTCTCGGCGCGCACCTGGCTGCGGCCGTTCAGCGCCTTGGACGCGGTGGCGACGGACACACCCGCCAGCCGGGCGACGTCGGTGAGGGTGGCGGTGCGCGAGGAACGGGAGGGGTCGGCGGCGGGTGTCATGCGTGGCTCCTGTCTCGCGTCGCGTGCGTAAACCGTACGCGAGAATTTTCGGTAGCTCACCTGAAGTGGTTCTGCTGCGCGGGGGATTGACGGGCATTCAGCTCGGTTCTAGCTTGCTGAAAGCCTTTTCGGCTCGTTTCTTCCGGGGTGTTCGCTACGGAGGGGGATCGTCATGGGGAGCCCGGCCGGATCACAGGGACCCGTCCGCCGCCTCGTCACCGCGGCCGTCGCCCTGATCGCCGCCATGGGACTGGCCACGGCCTGTGGGTCGGGTGACGGCGGTTCGGGCAACAGCGGTTCGAGTGGCGGCGGGGGCAAGGCCGCCGACGCGAAAGGTGTCGACGACGGCACGAAGCTGACGATGTGGACGCGCGCCGCGACCCGGCCGCAGAGCGAGGCCCTCGTCAAGGCGTACAACGCGAGCCACGAGAACAAGGTCGAACTCACGGTCATCCCGACCGACGACTACCAGGCCAAGGTGGGTGCCGCCGCCGGCTCCCGCGACCTGCCCGACCTGTTCGCCTCCGACGTCGTGTTCGTGCCGAACTACACCTCCAGCAGCCTCTTCGCCGACCTCACGGACCGCATCGACGCCCTGCCCTTCGCCGACGACCTGGCCCAGTCACACATCAAGGCGGGGACGTACGAGGAGAAGAAGTACGTCGTCCCGCACACCCTCGATCTGTCGGTGCTCTTCTACAACAAGGACCTCTACCGGCAGGCGAAGCTCGACCCCGAGAAGCCGCCCACCACCCTCGCGGAGTGGGACGAACAGGCGCGCGCCGTGGACGCGCTGGGCTCAGGCGTCAACGGCACCTTCTTCGGCGGGAACTGCGGCGGCTGCGGGGTCTTCACCTGGTGGCCGTCGATCTGGGCCGCCGGGGACGACGTGCTGAACGAGGACGGCACCGAGGCGAAGCTCGACTCCGCCACCGCCAAGAAGGTCTACGACACCTACCGAGGCTGGGTGGACGACGACATCGTCGCCCCCGGCGCCCGCGACGAGACCGGCACGACCTGGACCGGCGTCTTCCCCAAGGGCAAGGTCGGCGTGATGCCCATGCCGTCCACCACCCTCGGCCTGATGCCCAAGGACCTCGACCTCGGGGTCGCCCCCATCCCCGGACCCGACGGCGGCGGATCCACCTTCGTCGGCGGTGACGCCATCGGCATCTCCGCCACCAGCGAGTCGGCCGACCAGGCCTGGAACTTCCTCGCCTGGTCCCTGGGCGACGAGGCACAGGTCGACGTCGTCGCCGCGCACAAGGACGTCGTGGCGCGCACCGACCTCGCGTCCAACAAGTACTCCGCCGCCGACCCGCGGCTGGTCACCATCAACAAGCTGGTGGCCGACGGCCACACCCCGTACGCGCTGAAGTTCGGCCAGACCTTCAACGACCCCAACGGGCCCTGGCTGACCCTGATGCGCGACGCCGTCTTCGGTGACGGGGCGTCCGTCGAGAAGGACAACGACGCGGTCAGCGCCTCGCTCGCCGACTGAGTTCGCTGACCGGTTTCGCCGACTGACGGGAGTGCCATGCGGGTGAAGGCGTCACGCAAGGTTCAGGGGCTCGGCTACGCCGCCCCCACCGCCGTGTTCGTCGCCGTCTTCTTCCTGCTGCCGCTGCTGCTCGTCGGGCAGATGTCCCTGAACGACTGGCCGCTGCTCGCCGGGGACCAGGGCGCCAACGCCCCCGAGAACTACACCGACGTCACCGACAGCCCGCTGTTCTGGCCCGCCGTGCGCTTCACCCTCCTCTACACCGGGATCGTCACGGTCGTCCTCCTCGGACTCGCGCTCCTGCTCGCCCTCCTCGTACAGGAGTCCCGCCCCGGCGCCGGGTTCTTCCGCACGGTCTACTTCCTGCCCGGCGCCCTCGGCCTCGCCTCCGCCTCCCTGCTGTTCTGGGGCCTGTACAGCCCCACCACCGGACCGCTCAGCCCTGCCCTGGAGAAACTCGGCCTGGTCGACGACCCGGTGTCCTTCCTCGGCTCGCCGAACTCCGCGCTGCTGTCGACGGTGTTCCTCGTCGTGTGGAAGTTCGCGGGCTTCTACATGCTGATCCTGCTCGTGGGCCTCCAGCGCATCCCGCACGAGGTGTACGAGGCCGCACGCATCGACGGCGCGAGCCGCGGCCAGATCTTCCGCGGCATCACCCTGCCCCTGCTGAAACCGTCCCTCGCCCTGTCCCTGCTGCTCTGCGTGACCGGATCGCTGCTCGCGTTCGACCAGTTCTTCGTCCTCACCAAGGGCGGACCGGACAACAGCACCGTCACCGTGGTGCAGCTGGTCTACCGCGAGGCGTTCCAGCGCCTGGACCTCGGCACCGCGGCGGCCCTGTCGATCATCGTGCTGGCCGCGCTGCTCCTGCTCAACACCCTCCAGTTCCGCGGACTGCGCCGCGCCGACGAGTCATGAACCACCCCGCCCGCCACCCCGCCTGGAGAAGGGACACCCCGGTGCTCACCCGAGCCCTCGGCCGGACTCCGTACTACGTCGTCGCCGGAGGCCTGGCCGTCATCTTCCTCTTCCCGCTGCTGTGGAACGCCTGGGCCTCGGTCAGCGCCCAGCCCGGCACCGCGCAGGAATCGGGCTACGGCTTCGGCAACTACCGCACGCTGCTCGACTACGACGCCGGCCTCGGGCAGTACCTCCTCAACAGCACCGTCGTCTCCGCGCTCACCGTCGCCCTGACCCTCGGCGTCTCCCTGCTCGGCGGCTACGCCTTCGCCCGCTTCGAGTTCCCGGGCAAGAACCTGCTGTTCCTGCTGACGCTGGCCATCCTCATGGTCCCCTACGCCACCCTCCTCATCCCGCTCTACGTGCTGCTCGGCCGTCTCCACCTGCAGAACTCGCTGATCGGGCTGAGTCTGGTGCTGGCCATGTTCCAGCTGCCGTTCGCCACCTTCATGATGCGGATCTCCTTCGAGGCGGTGCCGCGCGAACTGGAGGAGTCGGCACTCGTCGACGGCTGCGGCACGGCGGGCGCGCTGCGCCGGGTGCTGCTTCCGGCGGTGAAACCGGGGCTGATCACCGTGGGGCTCTTCGCGTTCCTCGCCGCGTGGAACGACTTCATCGCGCCCCTGATCCTCATCTCGGACAGCGAGAAGGCGCCCCTGCCGCTGGCCGTCGCCAACCTGCGCCAGCAGAGCATGGGCGCCGTCGACTACGGGGCCACCGAGGCGGGCGTCGTGGTCCTCGCCGTGCCCTGTCTGCTCGTGTTCCTGCTGCTGCAACGGCACTACGTAAGGGGCTTCATGTCGGGCGCGCTGAAGGGATGATGCGTTGAAGGCAAACACGGAGGGATCGCCCGTCGTGCCGGTCGCACCGAGCCGTGGTCGGCTGCGGCCGCTCGGACTCGGCGAGGTGCGGATCACCGGAGGCTTCTGGGCCCGGTACCGCGAGGTCAACGCGACCGCCACGCTCGACCACTGCCGCGAGTGGATGGAACGCGTCGGCTGGATCGGCAACTTCCGCGCCGCCGTCGAAGGACGCATCCAACGCGACCGGCGCGGCCGGGAGTTCGCGGACTCCGACGTCTACAAGCTGCTGGAGGCCATGGCCTGGGCGGGCCGCCACGACAGCGAGGTGGCGGCCCTGACCGAGACCATCGCCCACGCCCAGGAACCGGACGGCTACCTCGGCACCGCCTTCGGCCGGCCCGGCCAGCAGCCCCGCTACAGCGACCTCGAATGGGGCCACGAGCTGTACTGCTACGGCCACTTGATCCAGGCCGGGGTCGCCCAGGCCCGCACGAGCGGCGAGGGCGAGCTCACGAAGATCGCCCGTCGGGCCGCCGACCATGTGTGCGCCACGTTCGGGCCCGGCGGCGTCGAGGGCGTCTGCGGACACCCGGAGATCGAGACCGCCCTCGTCGAACTGGCGAGGGTGACCGGCGAACAGCGCTACCTCGACCAGGCCGCCCTGTTCGTCGACCGCCGCGGCCACGGCACACTCGCCGACATCGAGTTCGGCCGCGCCTACTACCAGGACGACATCCCCGTACGGCAGGCCACCGTCCTGCGCGGCCACGCCGTCCGTGCCCTCTACCTCGCGGCCGGAGCGGTCGACGTGGCCGTGGAGACCGGCGACGACGAACTGCTCGCGGCGGTCGTACGGCAGTGGGAGGCGACGATCGCGAGGCGGACGTATCTCACCGGCGGCATGGGCTCGCACCACCGCGACGAGTCCTTCGGCGACGACTTCGTACTGCCCCCGGACCGCGCCTACTCGGAGACCTGCGCCGGTGTCGCCTCCGTGATGCTCAGCTGGCGCCTGCTCCTCGCCACGGGCGAGCCCCGCTGCGCCGACCTCGCGGAACGCACCCTGTTCAACGTCGTCGCCGCTTCCCCCGCCGAGGACGGCCGGGCCTTCTTCTACGCCAACACCCTGCACCGGCGCCGCCGCGGCACCGTCCCGCCGGCGGACACCGACAGTCCGCGCGCCGAGTCGAGCCTGCGCGCACCCTGGTTCGCCGTGTCCTGCTGCCCGACGAACGTGGCGCGCACCCTGGCCGCGCTGCCGGCGTACCTCGCCACGGCGTCCGACGACGGCATCCAACTGCACCAGTACGCCGACGCGGAGATCACCACCGGCGGTATCGCCCTGCGCGTCCGCACCGATTACCCGTCCGGCGGGACGGTGTCCGTGCGCATCGCCCGGTCCCCGGACCGGCCCTGGACCCTCTCACTGCGCGTCCCGGCGTGGACCGAGGGCGCCACCGCCTCGCTGGTCGACGCGGACGGGGCCCGCCGTACCGTCGCACCGGGCACGGCCACGGTCACCCGCGCCTTCCGCCCCGGCGACGAGATCCGGCTCGAACTGCCCGTCACACCACGCTGGATCGCACCGGACCCCCGCGTCGACGCGGTACGCGGCACCGTCGCCGTCCAGCGCGGTCCGCTGGTGTACTGCGCCGAGTCCGTGGACCTTCCGGACGGGCGGGAGGTCGACGCCGTACGGGTCGATCCGCACGCCGAGCCGGCGGACGGGCCGGACGCAACCGTGGTGGCCGCCGGTGAACTGGCCGGACCGGGAGAACAGCCTGACCGGGCCTGGCCGTACCGATCGCCGGGACAGGCCGGGCCGTCCCCCGCCGAGCCGCACCGGGTCGTGCTGGTGCCGTACCACTCCTGGGCGAACCGGGGCCCTTCGACGATGCGCGTATGGCTGCCGACCACAGAGCACTGACCGGCCCTCGAAGCGACGAGACCGAGAACGGAGTCCGAGCATGGCCCAACCCCCCACCCGCAGAAGCGTGTTGAGCATCGCCGCCGCCACGGCGGTCACCGTCCCCCTCACGCAGCTGACCACAGCGTCGTACGCCGCCGCCCCCGTACCGCCGCCCTCCTGGGCCGTACACCCCTTCCCCCTCGACCAGGTCACCCTCGGCGCCGGCGTCTTCCGCCGCAAACGCGACCTGATGCTCGACTACGCCCGGTCCTACCCGGCCGACCGCATCCTGGCCGTCTTCCGCGCCAACGCCGGGCTCGACACCCGCGGCGCCAGGCCGCCCGGTGGCTGGGAGACCTTCGACGGCAATCTGCGCGGCCACTACGCCGGCCACTTCCTCACCCTCCTCGCCCAGGCGTACGCCGACACCCGCGAGGCCGCCCTCAAGGCCAAGCTCGACTACCTGGTCGCCGCGCTCGACGAGTGCCGGCAGGCCCTGGCCGAGCACGGCGACCCCAGACCGAGCCACCCCGGCTATCTGGCGGCGTACCCGGAGACACAGTTCATCCTGCTGGAGAGCTACACCACCTACCCGACCATCTGGGCGCCCTACTACACCTGCCACAAGATCATGCGCGGCCTGCTCGACGCGCACACCCTGACGGGCAACGCGCAGGCGCTGCGCGTCGTCTCCGGGATGGGCGACTGGGTGCACAGCCGACTCGGCCGGCTGCCCAAGGCCCAGCTGGAGCGGATGTGGTCGATCTACATCGCCGGTGAGTACGGCGGGATGAACGAGGTGATGGCCGACCTGCACGCCCTCACCGGACGGCAGGAGCACCTCGCGGCCGCCCGCTGCTTCGACAACACGGCGCTGCTCGACGCCTGCGCCGCTGACCGGGACATCCTGGAGGGCCGGCACGCCAACCAGCACATCCCCCAGTTCACCGGGTACGTCAGGCTGTTCGACCACACCGGGGAGGAGACGTACGCCGCCGCGGCCCGCAACTTCTGGGGCATGGTCACCGGCACCCGCATGTACAGCCTGGGCGGCACCGGGCAGGGCGAGATGTTCCGTGCCCGGGGCGCCATCGCGGCCACGCTGGACGCCAACAACGCCGAGACCTGCGCGACGTACAACATGCTCAAGCTGAGCCGGCAGCTGTTCTTCCGCGCACCGGACCCCGCGTACATGGACTACTACGAGCGGGGCCTGACCAACCACATCCTCGCCTCCCGCCGGGACGCCCGCAGCACGAGCAGTCCCGAGGTGACCTACTTCGTCGGCATGGGCCCGGGGGTCGTGCGCGAGTACGGCAACACCGGCACCTGCTGCGGTGGCACCGGCATGGAGAACCACACCAAGTACCAGGACTCGGTCTACTTCCGCTCCGCCGACGGCGACGCGCTGTACGTCAACCTCTACCTCGCCTCGACGCTGCGCTGGCCGGAGCGCGGTCTCGTCATCGAGCAGACCAGTGACTTCCCGGCCGAGGGGGTCCGCACGCTGACGTTCCGGGAGGGCGGCGGCAGGCTCGACCTGAAACTGCGGGTGCCCTCCTGGGCGACCGGCGGCTTCACCGTCACCGTCAACGGGGTGCGGCAACGAGTCGCGGCCACGCCCGGCACGTACCTCACCCTGAGCAGGAACTGGGTGCGCGGCGACCGGGTCGGCGTCAGCGCGCCCTACCGTCTGCGCATCGAGCGAGCGCTGGACGACCCCGGTGTGCAGTCGCTGTTCCACGGCCCGGTGCTGTTGGTCGCGCGCAGCGACGCGGCGCAGTTCCGGGAGTTCTCCTTCTACAAGGACTTCACGCTGCGGGGCGATCTCGCCGACGCGATCCGCCCGGAGGGCCGTCCGCTGCACTTCACGACCCACGGCCTCACCCTCGCCCCCTTCCACCTCGCCGACGACGCGCGCTACCACGCCTACTTCAGGCGAGCCGAACCCGTCGTCGTGTTCGGCACGAGCGACTCCGGTGTCCCGAACCGCGCTCGCGGCGACGGCCTGACCTTCCTCGACGTCCTCTGGAAGCAGGCGCCCTTCGCGTCGTCGGGCAGCTTCGTGGCGGCGGTTCGCGCACTGGCCGAAGCCTGGCAGACCGAGGCCCTGTTCACCTCCGCCGAACGGGACCGGGTCGTCGCGGCGGCGGTCAGCGCGGACCTGAGGAGCCGTTCGTAGAGCGGTGGGCCCACTGCGGTGTCCACACCTCGCCGTCCGGAGGGTCGTGGTGGACGGAGGCCAGGTACTCCCGCACCGCGGTCAGCGCCGGGTGCGGATTGTCGGCGCGCCAGAGGATCGAGTGCGGGTAGACCGGCGTCGGGTCACGCAGCGGGATCAGCCGCATGTCGTAGCCGGCGGGCCAGACGAGGGGCGTCTGGGTGCCGAGGAAGGTCGCCAGGGTCGAGGAGGCCGCGATCGTGTCGATGAGGGCCTCGACCCCGAAGTTGGGGCCGGTCGCCTCGATGCTCAGCCCGAAGTCGGCGGCGAGCGCGTCGTAGTACGCGGTCCACTCCGCGCCGGGGACGTTGCCCGGCATCCAGATCCGGTGCCCGGCCAGCTGGGCGGGGGAGACCGCGTCGGCGCGGGCGAAGGGGTGGGAGGGGCCGGTGAACAGGTGGATCGGCTCGTCGTGGACCGGCGTGAACTCGATGCCGTCCGGGATCCGCTGTCCGGGCATGGTGACCGCCCGGAACGTGGCGTCGATGACGCCGTCCCGGACGGCCGCGACGGCCTCCTCCGCGCCGGGCAGCGTCACGATGTCGAGGGCGATCCCGGGGTGGGCACGGTGGAAGTCGCGCAGAAACCCGGCCAGCGAGACCCGTCGGCCGACCACGTCGATCCGCAGGGCACGGCTCCCGGGACGCACCGACGCCCGCGCCCGTTCCTCGGCCTGGAGCAGCGCCCGCGCATGGGACAGGAAAGCCTGCCCGTCGATGGTGAGCTCGGCCCCGCGCGGAGTGCGGGTCAGCAGCCGCACCCCGATCTCCCGCTCCAGGGTGGCGACGCGCTTGGAGACGGCCTGCTGGGTGAGAGCCAGGTCGACGGCGGCCTTCTGGAACTGGCCTGCGTCGGCGACGGCGACGAAGGTGCGCACGGCGTTGAGGTCCACGCCCGCCACCCTAGCCATACAACGATGCGTTGTTCATCGCCGCTGGAGTTGGCTAGAAGCCGTCCACCCCCAGCTCGGTGATGCCTGCGTAGAGCCAGCTCCACACCTCGCCGCAAGGTGTCTCGCGGTCGAACAGTCCGGGGGACAGCTCGTCGATCTCGTCCATGAACACTTCCGCCACCGCATCCTGGCCCCCCTCCACCAGGTAGGGGTGCCAACAGGCGTTGCTGTAGCGGTAGACGGCCTCAAGGACGCGGGTGAAGACATCGAGGTCCGGGGCGAGCGGCACCAGTGTCCGGTCGGTCAGGCCGCCCAGCCGGCTCCAGATGTGCACGGACCCGTCGTGGCGGTGCAGATACAGCTCGCCGTAGTCGACCCTGCCGAAGGCGATCAGGTCCGCGGCGGTCACCCCGTCGGGCAGGCCGTCCCCCGGTAGCTCCTCGTCGGTCGGAGATCGCATGGCCTCGGGCCGTCGGCCCTCGTACTCGGCGCCGTGGCACAACCACACCGTGGGCAGGCCGATGTCCCTCAAGAAACGCCTGCTGCCCGGGTGTTCGAGTCCCTCGGGCAGGTCGCTCTCCGGTATGCGCAGCACATACCGCTCACCGAAGGCGTCGTCGACCCGGTCCGCGGTGAGCGGGCCCTCCGGCCGCCGTACCTCCGGTTCGGTCTCGGGCAGCGCCTCGTCGGCCGAGCCGCAGTCGATGCCCTCACCGCGCGGCCAGTCCCGCAGCACCTCCGCGTCCGTCTCGATCACCGCTATGCCCGAGGTGTCCTGGACGAGATGACGGGTCCTGCCGCCCTCGGCGGCGAACGCGAACGCACCCTCCCAGCTCTCCGGCGCGCTGAGGTTCCATTCGTTCAGTTCGGGGGCGTCGAGAGCTTCCCGTGACAAGGGCGCTTTCGGCAGCGTGTCCTCGGCCTGAGGCCTCACTCGGTCCCCCGTCTCGGCGTCGAGCCAGAGACAGCCGCGCCAGTCCGTCGCCACCTCGATGAGCAGCCGACCCTCGTGCAGACGCCGGTGGACCTGGAAGTAGTCGCCGTTCAGGCTCGGGTGGGCCACGAACCAGTTGGCGGGCCGCCACCACGCCCACACCGTCCGCCACGGCATGCCCGGCTCGGCCTTCGCGATCCCTTCGGCGTACTCCTCGTGGCCGGTCGCCTTGGCCGCGAAATGCAGCCAGGAGGCGAACTCGGCCCGCGTCACGTCGTCGCTGCCGAAGATCGCCTCGGCCTGGAGGAAGACCTCCCGCCCCTCCCGCCCCACGTCCCGCGCACCGTCCTCGGCGGCGATGTGCTTGCGCACCGCCGAGCGGTCAGCGGTCAACAGCCGTGCGGGGTCGGCCAGTACGTCGTCAAGATCCTCGTTCATACGGTCATCGTGTCACCCACCACTGACAACGCCACGAACGCCCGTAACCCCTTCAGTCTCCGCCGGCAGTCTGCCGCTGAGGCTGACTGTGCTCGCATCTTGGACTCACATCGCAGGTTCACACTGATGAACATTGCTCACGTGGGTGTACAGCATTGAGCCGGTCGTGCGACGCTCGGGCAACTCCGTTCTCCCGACCACCAGTTGGAGGGCTCAGCATGAGTGTTTCCCGGCGTACTGTGCTGGCCACGGCGGCAGGTGCCGCGACGGCCGTCGCCTCCGCGGTACCGGCCGCCGCCGCTGATCGCACACCGGCACCGACTCTGCGCAAGCTCCGCGCGGCGGCCGACTACGCCGTCGAGAAGCTCCACGCCGTCGCCCCGACCGTGACCGCCTTCCCGGTCGGCACGAAGTTCGAGAAGTGGGTCCACTCGCAGAACGGCGACTGGGTCGGCGGCTTCTGGCCCGGAACCCTGTGGATGGCCTGGCTCCACAGCGAGGACGACACCTTCCGCGACCTGGCCCTGGCCTCGGCGAAGAAGCTGGCCCCGCGCCAGTACGACACCGGCACGCACGACCTCGGCTTCCTCTTCTACCCGTCCTGGGTCACCGCCTGGCGGCTCACGGGCGACGACGCATGGCGCACCGGCGCCGTCCGGGCCGCCGACTCCCTGATCCAGCGGTACAACCCGCGCGGACACTTCATCAGAGCCTGGGGCGCGCTGGACGATCCGAGGAACGCCGGCCGGGTCATCATCGACACGATGATGAACCTCGACCTGCTGGCCTTCGCGAGCGGCCAGACCGGCGACGGCAAGTACCTGGACATCGCCGTGGAGCACGCGCGGACGACCCGGCGGGTCTTCCCCCGGCCGGACGGATCGACCCCGCATGTGTACGACTTCGACCCGGACACCGGCGGGCCGGTCGGACCGAACACCGTCCAGGGCTACAGCCCCACGTCCTGCTGGTCGCGCGGGCAGGCGTGGGGGCTGTACGGGTTCACCACGATGTACCGACGCACCTCGGAGCCGGAGTTCCTGGCCACCGCGCGCCGGCTCGCCGACTTCGCGGTGGGCGCGCTCACCCCGGACCACGTGCCCGTCTGGGACTACCGCGCCCCGCAGCAGCCGTACGACATCAAGGACGCGTCGGCCGGGGCGATCACGGCCTGCGGCTTGCTCGACCTGGCCGCGGCCACCGGCAGAACCGCCTACCGCGAGGTGGCGCTGCGGCTGCTCACCGCGCTGTCGGAGACCTGCCTGACGAGGAACTCGACCCGGGCGGAGGCCGTCGTGGCCCGCTGCACCCGCAACCGGCCGGCCGAGGACGGGGTCGAGATCTCGCTCCCGTACGCCGACTACTACCTGCTGGAGGGCATCCTGCGGGTGCTGCGGCCGCAGGACGTGGACCGGGCGATCGACCTCTCCTCGGTCTGACGGGCGGGGCGTGCGGGTCAGCCCGCGATGGAGTCCAGCTGTTCCGCCGCCGGGCGCAGGGCCCACAGATCACCGCCCGGCGGCTCCTCCAGCAGCGGAACGGCCCGCTGTGCCCGCCGGTCCCCGGCGTCGGCGGCAGCCCGCACGACGTCGGTCGCCGCGTACCGGTGGAACTCCAGCTCCGGGTGCGGCCAGGCGGCCGCGCCCGTCGCGGCGGGCAGCAGATGGTCCACCGCCTTGAACAGACTCTGTCCGTCCGGCCCTCGGTAGGCCCACAGATTCACGCCGACGTGCCTGCCGATGGCCGCGAGCCGGGTGTAGGCGACCAGGTCGAACGTCGAGTAGTGCCAGCTCCGGGTCCGGGTCAGCTCCTGGGGCTGGCTGCCGTCGGAGGCGATCTGCGGCGCGATGCGCTTGTGCCGGGCGTCCAGGACCGTTCGGCGGGCCAGGTCCTCGTCGCCCGTCGCGTAGGCGAGTCCGGCCAGTTGCATGTCGTAGAAGGTGCCGTGGTTGTTGGTGGCGGCGGCCTCCTGCTTGCCGAAGTCGCTGTTCCTGAGCCAGTCGAGGAAGTCGGCGTTCCACCGTGCCATGCCGGCGCGGTCCCGTGCGGTCCAGCCCGGGGCGCCGGTCCGGAGGAGGGCGAGTGCGTCGAGGACGGCGGTGTACGACTGGGAGATGTCGATGATGCCGATGGCCCGGCCGTCGTACTTGCACGGGATGAACTGGGCGTGGTTCAGGTTCGGGTTCATCCTCGTGGCCGGATCGAGGAACCAGGTGCGCAGCACCTGCCCGGCCTTCTCGGCGTACCGCTGGTCGCCGGTGTAGTACCAGCCGAGGGAGAGGTCGTAGGCGGAGTCGAAGGTCTTCTCGACGTCCTGGCGGTCGGTGCCGGTGTCGACCTCGGGGTTGCGCTCGCCGTCGCGTTGCGCATACGGGCAGCCCCACGGGTTGTCGGCGGTCGGCGCCTTGGTGGGCCACCAGTACGGGGCCTGGCTGAGGTAGTCGTGGACGTCACCGCCGGGTGCGGGCCGGGGCTTGTCGACGACCGTCCAGGGCCCCTGGTCCAGCCATCGGTCGGCTCGGGCCCTCAACGCCCGTACGGCTCGCTGGAGTTGCGGGTCGCCGTGATCGAGGCGGACCTTCGTACGGTGCAGGCGTGCGCCGTCCAGGACGGCGGTGTGCGGGACTCGCGGTGCGGGCGGAGCTTCCGCCCGGGCCGAGGTGGCGGGGACTGCACCGGTGGTGAACGCGGCGAGGAGCGCCAGCAGGACGATCGGGCGGGATCTTGCGCTCATGGTCCACTCCTGAGGGATGTATTCAAGTACATGAATGACGTTCAGGTGTGTGCTTAGTGACGTGAGCATGCCATGCTGGTCGGGTCCGGAAAAGGGGTCGCGCCCCGATCCGCCGGCCGCGAGGGCGAGAGGATCACCATGCGGCGCCGTCCGCCGCCATCCCCACCGCCCCCCCGCAGGGGCGGGTTCCTCGGCGGTCTTACGAGGCGGGCCTGGGGTCGATCCACAACGCCTCCGAGACGGCGCACAGTTCGCCCTCGGCCGTGGCCAGCGCCGCGCCCATCGTGTGCTTGCGGCCGGACTCCGACAGCAGCCACGCGTAGGAGACGTACGGCTCACCCGTGGTGACCGGCCGCAGAACCGTGCCCGTGAGGGACGCGGTGACCGCGCCCGGGCGCTGGGTGCCGAGGAAGCGGCCCGCCCAGTTTCCGGGGCAGTCCAGGGCGCCCCAGACCAGGGCGGGCGGCAGCAGTCCGTCCGGGTCGGCGAAGGCGGGGGACGGGGTCCAGGCGGAGGCCACCAGGTCGAGTTCCGGCACCGGGGCGCAGTACACCCGTAGCCCGCGGTCGGCGGAGCGCAGGCCGCAGCCGAAGCAGTCGACCACACCCGTGGGCGGTGCCGCCCGGAAGCGCTCGGCCGCGTCGGCCGCCTGGTCCCAGGACGGCGCGGCCGGCGCGTCGGGCGGCAACTCGGCGGGGCGCGCCACGGCGAGGGGCCGTTCGCCGTCGCCCAACTCCACGCCGTCGTCCGCCGTTTCGGCGATCCGTACGGGGGTCTCCACGGGCACCGGGCCACGGAAGTCGACCCGTACGGTCCGCGCCCCGGATCTCTCGGCCAGCACGCCGGCGACGTAGCCGCCGAAGGCCACTCCGGGGTAGCCGGAGTACAGCTCGGGCACCACGATCGCGTCACTCCTCGTCATGATCCCCACTTCACCACAGCCGAATTGTTCACGGCCGGTCGGTGTGCGTCGGGCCCTCGCCGAGCGTGTCGGAGAGGGCCCTGTGTCCGACCGGCCGTAGGGATCGCCGGCCGGCGGGTCGTCACCTCAGGGCTGTGTGCGCGCTCAGCCGGGAGGTCAGCAGGTGGGCGTCGAGGAGCGCCATGTCGGCCGTGCGGGTGGCCTTCGCGTAGCCGGTGAGCATGCGTTTGGTCAGGACGAGCGCCTCGGGGGCGCGCCGGGAGAGGGGTTTGGTCCAGGCGGCGACGGTGTCGTCCAACTGGTCGAGGGGGGCGACCTTGTGCAGGAGACCGAGCCGGTGGGCGGTGTCGGCGTCGAAGATGTCGCAGGTGAGCATGAGTTCACGGATCCGCGCCGCGCCGACCTCCGAGACCAGCCGGCCCATGGCGCCGCCCCAGGCGGGCGCGAGGCCGATGCCGACCTCCGGCATGCGCAACCGGCAGGTGTCCGCGCCGGCGCGCAGGTCGCAGTAGGAGGCGAGTGCGAGGCCGGCGCCGACGACCTTGCCGTGGAGCCGGGCGATGGTGATGGCATGGGTGTTCTCCAGGGCCTGGCACAGCCGGTGGGCCTTGTCCGCGATGCGGCGCAGGGCGGCTCCGGAGGGGTCCGCGGCCAGGGCGTCCTGGTACTCCTGCCGGTCCGCTCCGAGGCAGAAGTCCTCGCCCAGGGAGGACAGGACGAGGATGCGGATGTCGGGTCGTTCGTTCAGGGCGTCGAGGACGGTGATGAGCTCGTCCAGGACACCGACGCTCAGCGTGTCGTCCTGGAGAGTGGGGTTGAGCCGGAGGTGCAGGACGGGGCCGGACTGGGCGATGTCCACGTGCCCGGGTGCGAAAGCCGGTGCCGGTGCCGGTCCTGGCACCGGCACGGGTATGGGGACCGGTGCGGCGTCGGAGGCGGGGGAGGAGGTGCGGGCGGTCAGGGGGTTCATGCGAGGGCGACATCCAGATTCAGCAGACGCCGGAACGCCACCCGGGGGGCGCGGGAGGGGCGGCGGGCCAGGGTGAGGCGGGGAAGGTGGGTGATCATTCGGCTGAGCAGGGTCTGGGCCTCCAGCCGGGCCAGGGGGGCGCCGAGGCAGTAGTGGATGCCTCCGCTGAAGGCGAGGTGCCCGGGTCCCCGGCTCAGGTCGAAGCGGTCGGGAGCGGGGTACCGGGCCGGATCCCGGTGTGCGGCTCCCACCATCAGGTGGACCATCTCGTCCGCCCGCACCTCGACGCCCTCCAGGACGCAGTCCTGTGCGGCGACCCGGCTGATGACATGGGTGGGAGGGTCGTAGCGCAATGACTCCTCCACGAACGCCGGCACGAGATCGGGCTGTTGGGCGAGCAGGTCCCAGCGGTCGGGGTCCTCGACGAGCAGCAGGGCCATGGTCGACAGGAGGGTGGACGTCGTCTCCAGCGCCGCCAGCAGGACGAACAGGGCGAGTAAGTAGACCGCCTCGTCGGCCTTGTCCCGGTCAGGTTCCAACTCGTCCCAGGTGCGGATCCAGCGGGACACCGGGTCGTCGCCGAGACGTGTGCGCCGTTCGGCCACCAGGTCGAGGAAGTAGGCGCGCAGTTCGGCCATGGCCACGTCGGACCGGGCCAACTGGCTGGCGGAAGGCAGGAGTTCCTGGGTGAAGACCTGGTCGTGGGTCAGTTCGCGCAGCCGGGACCAGTCCGCGCCGGGCAGGCCCAGCCAGTCCCCGATCGTGGCGATCGGGAGTTCCTCGCTGACCAGGGCGGCGAAGTCGGCCTCCCCGGTGTGCAGATGGTCCATCAGGGAGTCGAGGAGACCGTCGACCACGCGGCTCACGCGCGAGCCGATCTGCTCGATGGTGCCTCGGTCGAAGGTGCCGGCCGCCCGCCGGACCCGGGTGTGCTCCGGCGGGTTGAGCGCGGGCAGGGTGCGGCTGATCTCGCGGGAGGAGGAAGCGCTCCAGCGGGTGCGCTCCCCCTGCCGTTCCCGCCATCCCGTGTCCGGCTCGAGCCAGGTGCCGCTGCGCAACACCTGGTCGCAGGCGCCGAAACCGGTCACGAGGAAACCGCCCCAGGGCGCGGGGCTGACGTCTCCTCGCGACCGGAGTTCGGCGTAGAGGGGGAAGGGGTCGGCCTGGCCCTGGACCGTCCGGAGTCGGGAGAACAGGGCAACGGTGGCGCGACGATCGGATATCGGAGAGGTGACACTCCCCACGATGGCGGCTCCTTTCTGAGAGTCAGCCGCCATACGTACCCGAGCAATCATTGAAAGATTCAGTAACACACTCGTCTCATAGAGTTACCTGCGTCACGCGCCCCTGGTCCATGCCAGGAATCGGCTGAACAGCCCGCCCTTGGGCTGCGGAGCGGCGTGCGCCGGCCGAGGCGCGGGGGACGGCTGCGGCACCGGGGACGACTGCGCCGTCTGCGCGCCGCGAGCCGCCGCGGACCGGGCCGCCGCGGCCGACGACACGACGCGCGGGGTGAACCGGACGGGTACGGTCACCAGCGAACGGCTCCACGGCGTCGGCGCCCAGGCAAGCTCCTTGAAGGGGACGCGCAGTTCGACGTCGGGCAGCCGGTTGAGCAGGGACTCGACGGCCGTGGACGCGATCAGGAAGGCGGGGTCCTTGGCCGGGCAGGCGTGCGGGCCGGCGCCGAAGGCCAGGTGCGCCTTGGCGCTGAGCTGCTCGCGGTGCTCGGTCAGCTTGGGGTCGGTGTTGGCCGCCGCGAACGAGATCAGGATCGGGTCGCCCGCCTTCACGGTCCGACCGCTGAGCTCCACGTCGTGCACCGGGTAGTGGCCCGCGTAGTTGGCGATCGGCGCGTAGTTCCACAGGGTCTGCACGACCGCGTCCTCGATCGGCAGACCGCTCGACCAGTCGTCGCTCAGATACAGCGCGGCGCTGGTGCCGATCGCGGCGGTCAGGGGCATGGTGCCACCGGAGAGCAGGGTCACCAGCTGGTGCAGCACCTCCTCGTCCGTCAGCCGGGCGGAATGCACCATCAGCCGCGTGGTGAGGTCCTCACCGGGCTCGCGGCGCTTGAGGGCGATGAGTTCGGCGAGCGCCGCGCCCAGCGTCTCGTCGGCACCCGGCGTGCCCTCGAAGATGCCGCTGATCCCGACGATCACCCGGTCGCCGATCTCCGGCGGGCAGCCGAACAGGTCGCTGAAGACCAGAAGCGGAAGCGGCTGGGCGTAGGCGGCCATCAACTCGGCCTGGCCGAGGGGCTCGGAGCTGAACCGGCTGATCAGATAGTCGGCCGACTGCTGCGTCTGACGGACCAGCTGAACCTGGTTGACGGTGGCCAGACTGTCCGTCACCGCCTGCCGCAGCCGGGCGTGCGCAGCGCCGTCGCTGAACAGCGCGTTGGGGCGGTAGGCCATCATCGGCAGCGCCGGACTGTCGGCGGGCACCCGCCCCTCGTTGAGGGCGTTCCAGCGACGCGCGTCTCGCACGAACGACCCGGGGTTCTGCAGGATGTAGAGGGCCGCGTCGTAGCTGGTGACCAGCTCGACCTCGACGTCCGGCGCGATGTCGACCGGCGCGCTCGGCCCCATCGAGCGCAGCTGGGTGTAGTGCCGCTCGGGGTCGGAGCCGAACTCGGGCCCGTACAGCCGTATGTTGCCGTGAGCGGGGCAGCCGGCCGGTGTCCCGGACGGGTCGAAGTGCTGTTGCATGCCGTGGCTCCTAGCCGAGGGTGGTCATGAGGTGCTTCACGAGGGTGATCAGCGCCTGGGCCGAGGAGCCCTGGTCGCGCACGTCGCAGCGGACGACCGGGGTCTCCTCGGAGAGGTTGAGCGCCTCACGTACCTCGTCGAGCGGGTAGTCGGGGGTGCTGTCGAAGTGGTTGACACCGATGGCGTACGTCAGGCCGAACTGCTCGACCAGGTCCAGGATCGGGAAACTCTCGTGCAGCCGCTCGGGGTCCACCAGGACCAGCGCGCCCAGCGCGCCCCGGGACAGCCCCTCCCACATCTCCTTGAAGCGTTCCTGGCCCGGGGTTCCGAAGAGGTAGAGGACCAGGCTCTCGCTCAGGGACAGGCGCCCGAAGTCCATCGCGACCGTCGTGGTCGTCTTGTCCGGGTTGCCCGAGAGATCGTCGAAGCCCTCGCTCGCCTCGGTGATCTCCTCCTCGGTCTGCAGCGGCTCGATCTCGGAGATGCTGCCGATGCAGGTTGTCTTCCCGACCCCGAAGTGGCCCACGACGAGGATCTTCACGGAACGGGAGACGGCTGGATCCAGATACACGAATCACGCTCCGAATCGGGTCTTCAGGCCATCGAGCACGGCGGTGAGCAGTTCGCGGTCGACGCGTTCGGCACGCGGCGCCGGATTCCTCACATGGAGCAGGCCGTCCTCGGCCATCTGCGCCAGCAGGATGCGCACGATGCCCAGCGGCAGCCGGGTGTAGCCGGAGATCTCGGCCACGGACAGGAAGCCGTCGGCGATCAGGTCCATGACCGCTCTGGCTTCCGGAGACAGGGTGCGGGCGGCGGCCTCGGTGCCCTCCTGGGCGGTGACGAGCGTGGTGTGCTCGTACTCGTGGTCCGCGGGCAGCGCACGTCCCTTCGCGATGACGAACAGCGGCACTAAGGCGGACGTCAGTTCCAGCTCGCTGTCCGGTTCGTCATGCATCGCCGGCCTTCCCTCCCTGCGCTACCTGCCGTGCGTTGAGCCTGGGCGCCACTTCGCTCAGCCGGGTGGTGAACTCCTCGATGTCACAGTCATGGGCGGCGGCCGCCGCGAGGAAGGCGCCCTCACCGGCCGCGACGAGGAAGATCCAGCCGTGCTGGAACTCGATGACCGTCTGCCGCCAGCCCTCGTCCCGCCGACCGCCCGCGAACGGCGCGGTCGCCCGGCTGTAGGCGTGAATGCCGGTCATGGCCGCGGAGATGGTGTCCGCCAGGTCCCGGCCGATCCCGCCGCTGGCGCCGCGCGGCAGACCGTCGGCCCCGAGCAGCAGGGCGTGCCGGGCACCGCGCACCGAGCCGATCAGCTGGTCCAGCTCGGCCAGGACGAACCCCGACCCGCCCGCCGCGTCGCTTCGGCCGGCGGCCTCGGCCCGTTCCGGGGACGAGTCACCGCCGTTCACCCGGGGCGCCGAGGTGAGGTTGTTGCCCAGCCGGGCGACCAGCCGGTTCATCCGGAAGGAGATCTGCTGCATGTCGACGTCGGGTTCCGCGGCGGCGGCCAGATAGGTGCCCTGCCCGGCCCCGATCAGGAACACCCAGCCGTGCGTGAACTCGATGACCGTCTGACTCCACTGCCGGTCCTCGGACAGCCCGGCGAAGTGGGCGGTGGCACGGCTGAGCGACTGCATCCCCGCCATGGCGGCGGCGATGGTCCGTACGTCCCCGTCGACCAGGCCGTCCGTCACCCCGCGCGGAAGCCCGTCCGCGGACAGCACCACGGCGTGCCGGGCTCGGGGGACGTTGTCCACGATGTCCTGGACCATCCAGGACATGTCCGTAGTAGTCATGCGCCTTCGGACCCTTCGGGCGTCGGGGCGTCCAGGTCACGTCCGGTCAGTGTGCCGCGCTGGAACGCCCCCAGGCCCCCGCCGCCGGAACCCTGCGCCGGCCTCCTGGGCGCGGTTGCCGTCCCACCGGCCGCGCTGCCGTCGGAGGGAACGCTGGCGATGGGCGACTTGCGGGCCCCGCGCTTCGGCAGGCCGTGCACCGTGCGGGCGCCGCCCTGCTCACGGCCCTCGACCCGTCGGATGCTGCTCACCGGCACCTCACTGGCCGGCGGCGAGGTCTCCTCCATGGTCCACAGCTCCTCGGGCAGCAGAACGACGGCGCGTACGCCGCCGTAGCGGGAGACTCCCGTGACATCCACCTTGAAGCCGTACTGACGGGCGATCAGGCCGACGACCGGGAAGCCGAACTTGGGCTGGGTGCCCAGCTGGGACAGCCGGGGTACCTCGTCGCCGGACAGCAGTGCGGTCGCCGCCTGCCGGTCCTCGTCGCTCATGCTGACGCCGGCGTCGTCGATGATGATGCACAGGTTCTTCTGGACCCGCTGGAACGTTACCTCGATCGGCGCCTCGGCCTGCGAGAAGCTGGCAGCGTTGTCGAGCAGTTCGGCGACGGCGAGGGCCACCGGCGCCACCGCGGACGCCTTCAGCGCGATGCCGCTCGGCTGCATGATCTCGACCCGGTTGAAGTTGCGGATCTGGCTCTGGGCGCTGCGCACCACGTCGTAGACGCTGGCGGGCTGACTGCGCCGGCCGAGCGGGGCGCCGCACATGACCGCGATGCCCTGGGCCTTGCGGGCCATCTGCGCGTTGGCGTGGTTCACGTCCATCAGGTCGGTCAGGACGCTGTGCCCGCCGTACTTGCGCTGGATCTCGTCCAGCAACGCCGTCTGTTCGGCCGCGAGGCTCTGGAGGAAGCGGGCGGCGCCCTTGAGGACCGCCTTCGTGCTCTCCTCCGCCGCCTGCTCGGCCTCCCCGATGACACCGTCCTGCTCGTCCCGGACCCGTTGCAGTTCTCCCTGCATGCGGCCGAGCTCGCCCTCGGTGTATCTGAGCCGCTGTGCCAGCGCGGCCTCGGCTTCCCTCTTCTTCGCCCCCAGTGCGGAGTTGCGGAGTGTGAGGGCCACGACTGCGGCTACGGCTATCACCGCTATCGCAACCAGACACCAGATAAGCGCGTCTTGACTCATGGAAACCTTTCCCGGCGCGTGGTATGCAGGCGTCGACGGATACAGCTCGCGAGGATCCGCAACCCGTCACAGGGGACCGCATGACTGTTGGTGCGAAGAGCAGATCACCTCAGGCGGGTTGGGCCCGAGCGAAGTGGATCAAGGTCGCAGACGGCGGAATGCTATCACTCTCAAACATTGGCCTTGAGGCCGCCTTTGAGGTCTCCACAGGGACAACAGACGGTTCACGAAAGCCGGTTGGGAAGCAGCCGCGCTTCCCGGTGACAGCCTGTGACCGACGGTAGGTGGGGGAACCGGAGAGTCGATCACGCGGGCCGGCGGGTTCAGACGACACGTCTCGTGTCCCGCTCCGGTCGGGTCGGTCCTGGCCGCGGGCGGCCGTGGGTCGTGGCGACCCTGGTGAGCCGAACCCCCACGGACCGGTGGCCGGACCCATGCGGCCCGGCCACCCGTCATGCGTACGGCGCGCGCCTACGGGGCCATCTCGTACGCGCCGGACAGCGCCTCGACCCGCTGCCAGACGCGCTCCGTGCGCGCCTCGTCGACGACGGGCCGCCGGACCGACGCCAGCGCCCACTCCTGCTGCTGCTCGGTCGCCGAGTCCTTGCCGTGCAGTTCGACGGCGTGCCCGGAGAAGTCCCGTACCACGACGGCGAAGAGTTCGTCGAGCACGTCCTCGTCGAGTCCGGTCAGGGCGGCCTGCTCCAGGACGAGCTGCCCGTGTACGACGAGCGCGAAGAGCTGGCCGATCGAGAGGACGAGGTCGAGGTCCCGGCTCTGTTCCGCGTCGGGGGCAGCGGTGGCGACGAACTCGCAGAGTGCGTCCGCCTGTTCGCGCAGGCGGGCGACGTTGGGCAGATGCGCGTACGCCTCGAAGGCCGGGCGCCAGTCGTGGAAGCGCACCGAGCCCAGACCGCGGGCCGGGCCCTGCCGGAACAGGAAGTCGTCGTCGGCCGCGTCGAGGCGGGTCGGCACGCCGGGGTACTCGGCCGGGTCGAGCAGGTGGTTGCGCATGAACTTCAGGATCAGCGCCAGGTTGACGTGGACCGTGCCCTCCAGCTTCGGCAGGCCGCGGATCTCCACGGCCGCCTGGCTGAAGTAGTTGTCCTTCTCGAAGCCCTTGGCGGCGACGACGTCCCACATCAGGTCGATGACCTTCTCGCCCTCCGTGGTCACCTTCATCTTCGTCATCGGGTTGAAGAGCAGGTAGCGGCGGTCGTCGGGGCCGGCGGAGCGGAAGTAGTCGACGGCGCGGTCGCTGAACAGCTTCATGCCGACGAGCCTGACGTACGCGTCGGTCAGCTCGCGCCGCACGTGCGGGAAGGCGGTGACCGGGCGGCCGTAGAGGATGCGGTTGTGCGCGTGGGTGACGGCCTCGTACATCGCGTGCTCGCAGATGCCGATCGAGGCGGTGCACAGGTTGAACTTGCCGACGTTGACCGTGTTGAGGGCGGCGTCGAAGGCGGCGCGGCCGGTGTGCAGTACGTCCTCGGCCGTGACGGGATAGTCCTCCAGGCGGAACTCGCTGACGAACTTGGACGAGTCGACGACGTTCTTGACCAGGTGATAGGCCGGGTGACGGCTGTCGGCGGCGAAGAACACATAGCCGTCGGGGCCCTCGACGTCGGTGCGGCGGCCGAAGACGGAGACGAGTCCGGCGGCGTTGCCGTTGCCGATGTAGTACTTGGAGCCGGTCGCGCGGAAGCCGCCGTCGCCGTCGGGCGCGAGCAGCATGTCGGTGGAGTAGATGTCGGCGCCGTGGGCCTTCTCGGACAGGCCGAACGCGAACACCTCCCCTTGGGCGAGGAGTTCCGCGGCGCGGGCGCGGGCGGCGGCGTTGTCGCTCTGCCAGACCGGGCCGAGGCCGAGGATGGTGACCTGCCAGGCGTACCAGTAGTCCAGGCCGTAGAAGCCGAGGATCTCGTTGAGCGCGGCGATACGGGCGGTGTCCCACCGCTTGTCCGGCTCTGCCTGCCCGGCGGCGGAGGACGGCGTCAGGAAGGTGGCGAACAGGTTCTCCTTCGCGGCGAAGGCGAGGAAGTCACCGAGCCACGCGCGGGTCCGGTAGTCCTCGATCAGCTGCCGCTTCCCGCGCTCCTCGAACCAGTCGACGGTGGCACGCAGCAGGCGGCGTGTCTCGGGGTCGAAGTGCGCGGGGTCGTAGGTGCGCGGGTTGAAGAGCAGTTGGTCAGCCATGGTGAGGGACCCTTTCGGCTGGTGGATGGATGGGAATCGGGAGATCGCACGCCTGGGAGCCGGATCCGGAGCCGGAGGCGAGGAGACGCAGGCGCGTGCGGTGCGGTGCGGGGTGCGGTGGCGGTCAGCGGCCCGGGCCGAACCGGGCCAGCGTGGCGAGCACGTCGTCCAGCCAGTCGATCATCATCCGCTCGTACGCGATGCCACCGCGCAGTACGACGTGCTGGAGGTCTCGCTCCGCGTCCAGCGGCGCTTCCGCGGCGGCCGCGCTCGCCTCGGGCCCCGTGAAGTCCCGCTCCGCGCCCGCGACATAGTGCGCCAGCCGGTCCCGGTGCGCCTGCCGGTGTCGCTCCACCTCGCGGATCAGGGCGGCCGGGTCGTCGAAGGCGGCGCCCCGGATCTTCACTGCCAGGTCGTGGCGGACGCTCTCCGGCTCGATCGGATCGTGCAACCACGAGGACAGCGCGGCCCGGCCGAGGTGGGCGACGGAGTACTCCTTCTTGTCCGGCCGTCCCTGCTGCGGGACGTCCCGGGCTTCGACCCAACCGTCGTTCTCCATGCGTTTGAGCACGCGATAGATCTGCTGGTGGGTCGCGGTCCAGAAGTAGCCGATGGACCGATCGAAACGCCGGGCCAGCTCATAGCCTGATCCCGGCTTCTCCAGGAGCGACACCAGGATCGCGTGTTCGAGCGCCATGACGACGATCGTGCTATGCAACTCGTTGCATAGCAACCCTCACCCGCCCTGATGCGACGCGGCTCACCTCCGGACGTGGTCCCCCGTACCCACGGCGAACGAGCAACCGCTTTGTTTTTACGTTGCTGACGCTTCAGCAGGCGCTGTTGTGCTGGCGGCTCTGAGAACCCCAGGAGGGTCCCGTGGCCGAGGCACTGATGGCACTGCGGAACGGCCCCGCAGATGTCGTATCGCAATTCACCCTGTCGGCAGGCGCCGGCGACCGGGCGCTGTACTCCCTCGACGAATTCCACCGCTGGTGGGAGGGCCGTTGCCAGGTCGAGCAGTTCTCCGTGCAGCGCATACCCTTCGCCGAACTGGACGGCTGGCACTTCGAGCCCGAGAGCGGCAACCTCGCCCACGACAGCGGCCGATTCTTCTCGGTGCAGGGGCTGCGCTACCGCCCGGACGGATCGGCGGAGCTGTCACAGCCGATCATCAACCAGGCGGAGACCGGGATCCTCGGGATTCTGGTCAAGGAGTTCAACGGTGTCCTGCACTGCCTGATGCAGGCGAAGATGGAGCCGGGCAACGTGAACACGTTGCAGCTCTCCCCGACGGTGCAGGCCACCCGCAGCAACTACACCCGGGTGCACAAGGGCGGCAGAACCCGCTATCTGGAGTACTTCCACGGTCCCCGCCGCGGCCGGGTGCTGGTCGACGCCCTGCAGTCCGAGCAGGGCGTCTGGTTCTGGCACAAGCACAACCGCAACATGGTGGTCCAGGTCTTCGAGGACGTACCCGAACACGAGGACTTCCACTGGTTGACGCTCCAGCAGGTCCATGAGCTGCTGCGTACCGACAACCTCGTGAACATGGACGCCCGCACGGTGCTCGGCTGCATGCCCCTGGCTCCTGCCGGAGACACGCACGTCGGCCCCGGCGACCCGTTCACGAGCGCGCTGCGGGAGTCGTACGATCCGCGTGCGTCGGCGCTGCACAGCACGACCGAGCTTCTGAGCTGGTTCATCGACTGCCGGACGCTGCACGACTGGACCGCCCGGCTGGTGCCGCTGAACGAGGCGGCCGGCTGGACCCGCACCGCTGACGAGGTCGTCGGCGACGGCGACGCGCACTTCCGGATCATCGCCGTGGCGGTCGGTGCCGGGAACCGCGAAGTCACCCGCTGGTCGCAGCCGCTGCTGGAACCCCTCCAGCACGGCCGGTCGGTCTTCCTCGCCAAGCGGATCGGCGGAGTGCTGCACCTGCTGGTTCAGGCCCGGCCCGAACCCGGGCTCCTCGACATGGTCGAGATGGCGCCCACCGTTCAGCTCCCCGCCGTACAGGGCGCCGGATCCGCCGCACGGCCCGTGCCGTTCGCCGCCGAAGCCGAAGCGGCCGGCCCCGACCGCATCCGCTTCGACGCGCTGCTCTCCGAGGAGGGCGGACGCTTCCACCACGCACAGACGCGCTACCAGGTCATCGAGGTGGGTGACGACTTCCCGCTGCAGGTGCCGGAACAGTTCCGCTGGATGACGGCCCACCAGCTCGGCTCGCTGCTCGAGCACAGTCACTACCTCAACATCGAGGCGCGCACCCTGCTCGCCTGTGTGCACTCCCTGCGCTGCCGATAGGAGGAACGCGTGCGAGTCCTTTTCACACCGATGGCCTGGCCGACCCACTTCTACCAGATGGTGGGCCTCGTCTGGGCGCTCAGAGCGGCGGGGCACGAGGTGCGGGTCGCCGCACAGCCGTCCCTGATGGACGCGGTGACCAGCACCGGCGCCATCGGCGTGTCGGTCGGCGGCGGCTACGACCTCATGTCCGGCATCGCCGACCTGGTCAAGACCCGCAAGGGTGTCGACCAGCAGCCCAACATGGTCGGCCCCGGCGAGTTCCACGCCGACGTACGGCGCAAGCTGCTGGAGCTGCGCATGGTGCCGCACATCAGGACCGCCGAGGACATGGCCGAGGACCTGGTGGACTTCGCCCGCGCCTGGCGTCCGCACCTGATCGTCGCCGACCCCCTTGCCTACGCCGCCCCGCTCGCGGCCGCCGCCGTCGGCGCGCCCGTCGTCCGGCATCTGTGGGGTCCCGACATGTCCCGCCACGTCAGCCTGCCCGGCAGCGGCGTCAGCGCGGACGAGGACCCCAAGGCCGCGTGGCCCCGTGAACTGGTCGAGCTCTACCAGCGCCACGGCGCGCGGCCGGCGCCGGACTTCGCGGTCCTCACCCTCGACACGTGCCCGGAGAGTCTCCAGGTCCCGGGGGTGCCCCACCGTGTGCCCATGCGCTACACCGCTCACAACGGTGCCGCGGTGGCCCCCTCCTGGGTGCTCACTCCCGCCGAGCGGCCCAGGATCTGCGTCACCTGGAGCTCGTCGTGGGGCGCGTTGATGGGGGAGGAGGCCTTCCTCGTGCCCCGGATCCTGGAGGCCCTGGACGGGTTGGACGCCGAGATCGTCGTCGCCGTCAAGAAGGCCGACCGGGCGCGGCTGCCCCAGAGCGTCGTCGGCGTCCGTGTCGTCGAGGACATGCCGCTGAACCTGATCCTGCCGACCTGCCGGGCCATCGTCCACCAGTCGGGCTCCGGCACCGCGCTGACCGCGGCGCTCTACGGCGTTCCCCAGCTGACCCTGCCCCAGGTCGCCGACGAGGGCCTCGTCAGCGACCAACTGTCCCTCGCCGGCGTCGGTATCGGCCTCAAGGCGGACGAAGCCGACACCGGTGCCATCACGGCCGCGGCGTCGAGGCTCCTGTCCGACGACGAAACCCTCGCGGCGGCACACCGCCTTCAGGAGGAAATCCTTGCTCAGCCGACGCCGTCCGAGGTGGTCGAACGCCTCGAAGAACTGGTCTGAGAGCCCACAGTGAAAGCACTCGTCCTCTCAGGTGGAAGTGGCACCCGGCTGCGGCCGTTCAGCCACAGCATGCCCAAACAACTCGTCCCGGTCGCCGGGAAGCCCGTCCTGTTCCACGCCCTGGAGGCGCTCAGGGAGGCCGGGATCACCGAGACCGGGGTCATCGTCGGGGCCCCAGGCACCGCCGTACGCGCCGCCGTCGGCGACGGGTCGCGCTTCGACATGTCCGTCACCTACATCCCCCAGGAAGCGCCGAAGGGCCTCGCGCACTGCGTGATGGTCGCCCGCGACTTCCTCGCCGAAGACGACTTCGTCATGTATCTGGGGGACACCGTCTACGCCGGCGGGGTCACCGCAGCGGTGGACGCCTTCCGGGAGGGGCGCGCAGCCGCCCAACTGGTGGTGACCAAGGTGGAGAACCCCTCGCAGTACGGTGTCGTCGAACTCGACGCCACGGGGCTCGTCACGGCCATGGAGGAGAAGCCCACCGCCCCGCGCAGCGACCTCGCCGTCACCGGCCTGTACTGCTTCACCCCGGAGATCCACGAGGCCGTACGTGCCATCCGGCCCAGCCGCCGTGGCGAACTGGAGATCACCGACGCCCTCCAGTGGCTGATCCTCCGGGGCAGACCCGTAAGGGCCCGGACATTCTCCGGTTACTGGGCCGACACCGGCACCCTCCACGACCTCCTGGAATGCAACAAGGTCCTCCTGGAGGAGATCACGCCCCGCAACGACGGCACGGTCGACACCGCCAGCCGGATCTCCGGGCTCGTCGTCATCGAGGCCGGGGCGATCGTCGAGCGCTCCAAGATCACCGGGCCCGCGGTCATCGGCGCCGACAGCACCATCATCGACAGCGAGGTGGGACCCTACAGCTCGTTCGGCCGTGGCTGCCGGCTGCGTGACGCGGGGGTGGCCCACTCGATCCTGCTGGACGGCGCCTCGGTGCAGGGCGTACGCCCGATCCGGGGATCGATCATCGGGAGGGCCGGGGAAGTCCGGCAGAGCCAGACCCCCTCCGCCGGCCACCGGCTGATGGTGGGCGACGACAGCCGGATCGAGGTGTCGGCATGAGGATCTTCGTCACGGGCGCAGCCGGATTCATCGGCTCCCACTACGTACGCGGTCTGCTGGACGGGGACTGCCCCGATGACGTCGCCGACGCCGACGTCACCGTCCTCGACAAGGTCACCTACGCCGGCAACCTGGCCAATCTGCCACTTGGCCACGCCCGTCTGACCTTCGTCCGCGGAGATGTCTGCGACGCCGAGTTGCTGGGCGAGGTGCTCCCCGGGCACGACGCGGTCGTGCACTTCGCGGCCGAGTCGCACGTCGACCGGTCGCTGATGAGCGGCACCCCGTTCGTCACCACGAATGTGCTGGGCACCCAGGTGCTGCTGGAGGCCTGTCGGCGCAGCGGCGTCCGACGTGTCGTCCACGTCTCCACGGACGAGGTCTACGGGTCGGTGCCCACGGGCCACTCGCCGGAGACCGCACTGCTGGAGCCCAACTCCCCCTACGCGGCGTCCAAGGCGTCGAGCGACCTGATCGCCAGGGCCTACTGGCGCAGCCACGACCTCGACCTGTCGATCACCCGCTGCTCCAACAACTACGGGCCGTACCAGTTCGTCGAGAAGGTGATCCCGCTGTTCATCACCAACCTCATCGACGGCAGGGACGTCCCGCTCTACGGCGACGGCCACCAGGTACGGGACTGGCTCCATGTGACGGACCACTGCCGGGCGTTGCACCAGGTCCTGCTCAGGGGGCGCGCCGGCGAGATCTACAACATCGGCGCGGGCCAGGAACTCACCAACCGGGAGCTGACCGGTCGTCTGCTGGAGTTGTGCGGGGCGGACTGGGACCGAGTGCGTCAGGTGCCGGACCGCAAGGCGCACGACGAGCGCTACTCCGTCGACACCGCCAAGATCCGCGAGGAGCTGGACTTCGTCCCGCGGGTCACCCTCGACGAAGGGCTTGCCGACTGCGTCGCCTGGTACCGGGACAACCGTGAGTGGTGGGAGCCCCTCCGGCGTGCCGTCGCGGAGCCCGCCGTACGGAACTGACCGGCCCGACACCGAACGGGCGCCGGGCCGGTGGATCACCTCCACCGGCCCGGCGCCCGTTTCGGTCGGCGGCTCAGCTCGCCGCGAGCCGTTCCAGCGACGTGGCGACCTCGGCGGGCGAGGGCTGGGCGAGCAGTTCCCCCCGCAGGTCGCGCGCCGCCGCGCCCATCGCCTCGTCGGACAGCGCTGTCTCGACCGCCCCGGCGATCTCCGCGGCGTCGGTCTTCGCGGCGTTGAGCGCGATGCCCGCACCAGACCCGGCGACGTGGGACGCCGTGTCCAACTGGTCCAGGATGCCCGCGACCAGCACCTGTGGCAGGCCGAAAGACGCGGCCGTGAGCATGGTGCCGGTACCACCCTGGTGTACGACGGCGTCGCACGTCGGCAGCAACAGGTGCAGCGGCATCCGCTCCACGACCCGTACGTTCTCCGGCACCTCACCCAGCAGTTCCCGGTCGCGGCCCGTGACCGTCGTGACCACCTCGGCGTCGAGCCCCGCGAGGCTCTTGAGGATGTCCGGCACCAGGAACCCCTCGGCGCCGGTCAGTTCCGTCGTCGTGGTGCCCCATGTCACACAGATCCGGCGCACGGTCGGCTCGGACAGCCACGCGGGCGCCTCGCCGGGTCCGTTGTAGGGCACGAACCGCACCGGCATGTGGTGCGGGATGCCCGCGAACTGCAACCGTGGCGGACACGGGTCGACCACGGCGGCCGCGTACTCAGCCCGCACCTCCACCCCGTGCCGCTCGTACAGGGCGACCAGCGCGTCGGCCCACATCCGGGGCTCCGCGCCGTTGCCGGGGAACAGCCCCATCTGCCGCTCGAACGCAGGCCCGGTCAGATGGGTGACGAGCGGTACGCCCGCGATCTCCGCGACGAGCGGGGCGACCATGGCGAACGGGTTCGCGACCACCAGATCGGGCCGCCACGCCTCGACGAGCGGGACGAGGTCCGCGGCCATCGCCTCAGCGGTCCTGGTGAACGGCGCGAACTTCGCCTCCAGGGCCGGTTTCAGCACCTCGAACGGCACGTCGGGCGGGCCGCCCGGGTCGGTGCCGTCGTCGGGGTGGTCGCGGTTGTGCTGAGCCAGCTCGTTGGTGACCTTCTGGAACTCCGGCATGAAGTCGTAGTCGCGCCCCACCGTGGACACCGTCAGGCCGGACTGCTTGACGGTGTCCACCACATGCGGCTGGCCCGCGACCCTCACCTCGTGTCCGGCCGCGCGGAGGGCCCAGGCCAGCGGCACCATGGGCATGTAGTGCGTGGGCTGGGACCACGGTACGAAGAGAACCTTCATCGGCGTGTCACTTTCGATAGGTGTCGGTGACGGTCAGCAGTACGCTCGCGACGTTGTAGCCCTGGGTGCCGCCGAGCAGGAGGACCCGGTCCCCGGGCGTCAGCTCACCGGACCTGAGCAGATGATCCAGGGAGAACACCTGGTCGCTCGCTCCGATGTGCCCGATGGTCCGGCCGAAGTCCCAGGTGGAGCGCTCCATCGGCAGACCCAGCGGTCGCATGACGTCCGCCTCGATCAGGGCCGCCCCGGCGTTGGTGAACACGACCTTCTCCAGGTCCTCCGGGCCGAGGCCGGCCTCGTCGAGGGACTGGCGCGCGACGTCGGCGTACATCGTGGAGAACAGCCGGTGCAGGTCGAAGGAGTCGAAGTCGGAGCCCAGCGCGTACTCCCGGGCCCGGGCCGGGACGTCCACCGTCTCCCGCGCCAGGGCCTCGTGGTCGGCCAGGTCCAGCGAACCGCGGTGCAGGCCCTCGAGTTCCGGGATGGTCAGGGAGTTGACGGCCTCGATCCGTGCGATGCCTTCCGTCCTGCCGACCAGCACGGCCGACCCGCCGTCCCCGAGCGCCATGCCGAACCCCGCGCTGTGCCAACGGTCGTAGTACGGGGCGACCGCCCGCAGCGACGACGTCACCAGCGCGGTGGACCGGTCCGTGGCCAGGCTCAGCCAGGCGATGGCCATCTCCAGGCCGGACAGGGTGCCGTTGCAGCCCTGCCCGATGGTGTGCGACGGGGTGTTGCCGCACTTCAGCTCCCGCAGGACGTAACCGGCCGACGCCCACCCCTCGGGGACGTCCCGAGCCATCGGGGCGTGCACCAGCAGGTCCAGGGCGACCGGGTCGAGGCTCGCCCGGTCCAGGGCCTGCCGGCCGGCGTCGACGGCCAGGTCGGTGGCGGCGACCGCGTCGGCCACGGGAACACCCACCAGGTCGCTGTCGAAGAAGTCGTCCTCGTGGCACAGCCCTTCGGCGATGGCCTGCTTCAGCGACACCCTCTCGGGCGGCAGGCTCACACCGAGTGCCCGGATATGGAAGTCATGCGTCTTCACTCGTGCGTCCTCCGTACGTACCGACGGCCCGAAGCGAGTGCTCGGGCCGTCCGGATCCGTGTGCGTGTGTGACTCGGGGTCAGAAGGTGGGCGGTGTCACGGCCCGGATGTTCCCCAGGTAGGGATGCCACAGGTGATCGGGGTCGTTCTCGACCGCGGTCACGATCTCCCGCATGGCGTGGAGCGCCTTGGGCTCCTCGTCGTCGTAGAAGTCGCCCTGCAGCATCTTGAGCACGTCGATGCGGTAGCGGGGGTCCTGTACGAACGCCGTGAACAGGACGTTCAAGCGGTAGTAGATGGAGATGAACTCGTACCAGTGCCTGACCGCGCGGCGCAGCTTCGACTCGAAGGTGGCGAAGCGGGGCCGGGAGAAGTCGCCCTCCTTGTGCGCGGCGATGATGTCCTTGGCGGCGAGCCGGGCGCTGTTCAGCGCCACGCTGACACCGCTGGAGAAGATCGGGTCGACGAAGCGGGCCGCGTCACCGACCAGGACGAACCGGTCGCCGCAGATCTGCTTCATCGAGTAGCTGTAGTCGCCCTCCGACTTGAAGGGACGCAGGCGCGTGCACCGCTTGAGCGCGTCGTGGAGTTCGGGCCGGCTCGCCACGGAGTCCCAGAAGAACCGCTCCCGGTCGGCGTTGGCCGCGGCGAAACGCTCCTTCTGCGTCACCACACCGACGCTGGTGATGGTGTCGGTGATCGGGATCTGCCAGACCCACGAGTCCTCGATCGGCAGGAAGTGCACGTAGATGTAGTCGGTCTTCTCGGGGGCGACGGAGAGTGCGCCGCGGTCGAGTCCCTCGAACCAGCTGTGGATCGCGTACTGGTTGAAGACCGGGTCGGGCACCTTGACCTTGAGCTGCCGGCCCAGCACGGTGTGCCGCCCGGAGGCGTCGACGACCATACGGGCGGTGAAGTCCACGGTGCGCGGGCCGAAGCGGCAGCTCACCGTGACGAGGTCAGGGTCGGAGTCGAAGTCGGCCTTCAGTACACGGGCGCCGGAGAAGACCTGCGCGCCGAGGCTCTCGGCGTGCTTCAGCAGGATCAGGTCGAACTTGCCGCGGTCCACGTGGTACGTGTAGTCACGGTCGACGCCCTGCTGGTCGCGCTCGACGAACATGACCTCGGCGGCCCAGTCGTGGTCGAGGCCGGCGAACCCGTTGTGCGGCACGTTGCGTGATTCGGCGGAGGTCCATGCGGCGCCGTACTTCCTGGGGAAGCCGGCGGCGTCGATCTGGTCCATCACCCCGATCTCGGTGAGGACCGGCGTGGTGGCCGGGACCAACGACTCGCCGATATGAGGCCGCGGGAACGTCTCGCTCTCGAACACCCCCACGGACAGTCCCGCCGCGGCCAGATAGGAAGCAGCGGTGGAGCCGGCCGGCCCGCCTCCGATGACCAGGACGTCGAAGTCAGCTTCCATGCGCTCTCCCCTTGGCTGGAGTGGCTTCCGCACTCGTGTCGTCGGTCACCGTCGCGCGTGGTTCTTAAGACCTGCTAAGACGGGTCCAAACACGACGGGGGAGAGACGATCGACGCCTGCCCGCGGATGGCGTCGAGCAGCAGTGCCTGCCGCAGGCTGTCCTCGTCGGGCACCGATCCGGTGCGTACCGCCGCGGCGAACGAGGCCAGGGCATTGGCCACCTGGTCGTCACAGGGCAACCGGATCTCCTCGGTGCCGCCGCCGCGTTCCAGACGCAGTACCGGCACATGGTCGGCAGGCGGAGTGAACGCCCGGTCCACGCTGATGCGCCCTTCGCTGCCGACCAGTTCGTACGTGGACCGGTAGGTGTGCTCCAGGCCGAAGGTCAGCTCTGCCTCGACGCCGTCCGGGCCGAGCAGCCGTACCGTGCCGCCGGTCTCGACAGGGTGCCGGGCGCTGGAGGTGAGGACCGCCTCGGCGACGCTCAGCTCACTGCCCAGGAAGTGCACGGCCGTACGGACCGGGTACACCCCGATGTCCAGCAGCGCGCCGCCCCCCATGTCGGGCTGGTAGCGGATGTCGCCGGCGGGCAGCTCCGGCACGGTGAAGGTGGCGCGCAGGGTCCGTACCGCGCCGATGGCGCCCTCTCGCACCAACCGCCGGACGACGTCGTGCTGTTGGTGGTGGACGAACATCACGTTCTCCCGCAGCACCAGACCGAGCCGGCGCGCGAGCCCCATGAGGCGGCGAGTGCGGGGGGCGTTCGTGGTCAGCGGCTTCTCCGCGAGCACATGCCGGCCGCTCATCAGCGCCGCCTCCACCCAGGAGGCGTGCATTGCGGCCGGCAGCGGAATGTACACGGCCTCTATCTCGTCGATGTCCAGCAGTTCCGCGTAACCATGGACCGGTCTGCCGCCGAATGTCTCGGTGAAGCGCCTGGCCTTCTCCATGTCCCGGCTGGAGATGGCGACGACTTCGATGCCGGGCAGTTCGTCGATGGCGGGGAGAATTCGGCGCCGTGCGATGGAGGCACATCCCATGACTCCGATACGGACGGGGTCGGTGCGGCTCATCATCCCTCCGGTTGAGCCCCCGCATGCACGGGCTAGCGACACAAGCCCGCCCCTTTCCGGCTCGTAACGGTGATATGTGGGAAAGGCGGACGGCCTGGAGATCGCTGGATGTCGGGACGGAACATACCGGGACCATCGCTCATGCCACAAGCACACCGCCCCTGATGGTCACCTGTCCACCCGCCGTGAAGTGCTGTCCAGGATTACCCGACGGCAGACCCTAGGGGGGGTGGTAGGGGGTGGATCCAGGGGCACAGCAGGGGTGTACAGAAGATCACCCCTGCTACCTAGACTCACGGCAACGAGAGCGTCAGTTCGAATCTCCAGCAATGCTTGACCACAATCGTCGGGGGACGGGGGAACGAGCATGCCATTGCCCGACGGCAATGAGGAAATGTGGCTACGACGATTTCCAACTCATCCGCAGATCGACGTTCGACTGGTCTGCTTCCCGCATGCGGGAGGCTCCGCGAGCTACTACTTCGCCCTCTCCCAGGCACTGAACCGGGAGTTGGAGGTAGTGGCCATTCAGTATCCCGGCCGGCAGGAACGCCGGCGTGAGCCGCTTATCGACAGCATTTCAGAACTCAGCGACCGGATCTTCGACGTACTGAGCGCTGAGCACCATGACCGCACGGCCTTCTTCGGCCACAGCATGGGCGCTGTCGTGGCCTTCGAGGTGGCACAGCGGTTCCGGCGGAAGCTGGGCACCGGCCCCGAGTGGCTGTTCGTCTCGGGGCGCAGGGCGCCGTCACGGCACCGACCGGGAACGGTCCATCTGCGCGACGACGCCGGTCTGGTGGCCGAGCTGCGCACCGTGGGCGGCACGGACCCGAGCTTTCTGGCGGACGACGAGCTTCGCCAGGTCATCCTCCCGGTGGCGCGCAACGACTTCAAGGCAGTGGAGACCTACACGTGGACGAGCGGGCCACCGCTGGACTGCCCGGTGACGGCGTTCGTCGGCGACCACGACCCGCAGACCACCGTGACCGACGCCGCGGCGTGGTCCGGCCACACCACGGGAGCCTTCGACCTGAAGGTCTTCCCGGGCGGCCACTTCTTCCTGGACACCCACCGGGACGCCGTGGCCCGCACGATCGCGACCGCGATCGGCTCGTCCGCACCCCCCACCGCGATCGAGGAGCCCGCTCCGTGAAATACGAGATTCTGGGTCCGCTCCGCGTGGCGGACGACAGCGGCTACAGCTTCATCAGCGCGCGGAAGATCGAGACCGTGCTCTCCGTCCTGCTGATCCGCTCCGACCAGATCGTCACCCCGGACCAGCTGATGAGCGAGATCTGGGGCGACAAACTTCCCCTGCGGGCCACCGCCGGCCTGCACGTCTACATCTCCCAGCTCCGCAAGTTCCTGCGTCGGCCCGGCCGTTCGGAGAGCCAGATCGTCACCCGTCCACCCGGGTACCTGCTGCGCAAGGGAACCGACGAGATCGACTTCCATGCCTTCCTGCGTCAGGTCAACCGGGGCCGCACCCTGCTCAGGGAGGAGTGCTACGAGGAAGCCTCCGACTGTTTCGACAACGCCCTCGGGCTGTGGCGCGGAACCGTCCTCGGCGATCTGCGGGGCGGGCCCATCGTCGACGGCTTCGTCACCCACATGATGGAGTCCCGGCTGGAATGCCTGGAGATGCTCGCCGACGCGCAGCTCGAACTCGGCCGCCACCGCGAGCTCGTCGGCCGACTGTACGCGCTCGTCGCCGAGAACCCGCTGTGCGAGGCCTTCTACCGCCAGCTGATGCTCGCCCTGTACCGCTCCGAGCGCCAGGCCGACGCGCTCAAGGTGTACCAGGCCGCGCGCCGGACCCTCAACGAGGAGCTCGGGCTGGAACCGGGCCAGGCACTCAGGGAACTGCAGCGGGGCATTCTGGCCTCGGACGAACAGCTCCGTGTCTTCGCCACCCTGTGACGTGCGGGGCGGGCCGTTCGCCGACGGCCCGCCCCACCCGCCCGGCGCCGCTTCAGCGGCGTCCCGGGAGCAGCCGCCGAAGGCGCAGCAGCCGCAGCAGCAGACCCAGCACGGCGGTCTGCGGGGTGCGCAGTCCCCGCGACCGCAGCAGCGACGCCGTGGTCCACAGCTGCGTCTCCAGCACATGGTTCGGGGAGGCATGCACGTCGTCGTGCTCGATGAGGCTGAGGTGGCGCACATGCCGCTTCAGCAGCTGTACATCACCGTACGGAATGATCTCGTCGCGCAGGCTTGCGGCGTACGAGACGGGGACCGTCAGCCGCCCCAGTTCGTCGGCCGTCAGCGCCCAGCCGGCGTCGCCGGCGAGACCGTCGGGCCGCCCCGTCATGTGGGCGAGGGTGTCGGACGTGATCCTCGGCAGCCTGCGCTGCCATCCGGAGTCGGTGAAGAACTCACTGATCGGGGCCCCGACGGTGACGACGCCCCGGATCCTCGGGTCCTCCACGGCACAGCGCAGCGCCATGTGGCCGCTGAAGCTCAGCGCGGTCGCGTAGGTGCTGCGGACGTCGGCACGGTCGGCGACTTCGTCGAGCAGTCGCGACAGCATCCGCCACGCCTCCGGGTCGTACGGCAGGGTGTTCTCGCCCGTCGACGGCATCTCGGTGACCACGGCGGCCATGCCGAGCCGCTCCGCGTGGACCAGCATGGGCGCCCACTGTTCCTTGATGGTCACATTGCCGCCCATGAGCACCAGCAGCGGCTTGCGATCGGTCGTGGACAGCCCGCTGGTCCAGCACCGCACCCGCCCCCGGTCGAGCTTCACCTCCAGCGGCTGGATCCGCGGGTACGACGCCCGCCAGCGCTCCAGCGCGGCGATGCACCGGTCCAGGGCCTCCTGCCGGGCGGGCCCGTCGATGTAGGGGAAGCGGGCCATGGCGTAGTGCCGGGACGCCTCCAGGTACTGCCCCGACCGCTCCAGTCGCTGCCCGGCCCGGGACCACTCGCCCACCCATGAGCCCGGCTCGGCACCGTCGTCGGTGGTGATGCGGACGAGCACGTCCTGGTATCCGCGTATGCGCTGGCCCCGTGCGTGGGCCTCGATGTAGCCCTTGAGTTCGGCGACGTCGTTCACTGCTCTCCTTCCCCGGATTCCCGGTGGGCCTCGAGGCCGTCCTTCAGATCCGCGAGCACATCGGCCGCTTCCGCACCGTCGATGGCACGGTGGTCGAAAGTGAGGCTGAGCCGCATGACCGGTGCGACGGTCACCTCCCCGTTCCGCACGACAGGACGATCGGCGGTCCGGCCGACGCCCAAGGTGACAGTGGCCCCGCCGACGGAGTAGAAGCCGTCGACCGGCCGATGCCCCAGCGAGGTGACCGCGAACGTGCCCATCTTCTCGGCCCGGCCGGCCAGCGGCCGTACACCCAGCCGGAACGCGAGCCTGCCGAGCGGCTGCGGCAGGCGCTGCAGTGTCCGCATCGGCGCGAACTCGGGCATGGTCGCCGGGTCGCCGTCCTTGAAGTGGTCCACCTGCCGCTGGATCGCGTCCAGATGGGCCCGGTGCAGATCGCGCAGCACCGTGGAGACGACGATCCGCTGGCCCCCCAACGTCTTGTCCAGCGTCAACTTGCCGTGCACCGAGTCGTACCACGCCATCCTGGGCCGCAGATGCCCGCGCAGCGCGGTGTTGGCCGCCGGATGCGCCCTGAGGACCCGGGCCGCCGCGTGGAGCACGTACGACACCGTCGAATACCGGCGGCCGTGTTCCCGTGCCGCCGACTGATGCGCCCTGATCTCCGTCATGTCGACGTCCGTGTCCAGGAACACCGGCTTGACGGCGCGCATCTCGTCCAGGAAGAGCAAGGTGTGCCGCCGCTCGCGCGGAACAGGGGCCTGCTTGACCGTGCTGGGCTCCGAGGGCCGATCTCTCCGCGCGTTCACGTCGCACCTTCCTCCGACACCGATCACCTTCACGTGTGGTCATCGTCGGAGACGGGGCTAAAGCGAGTCTTGCCCTCCGGTCGATTCCGCGGCGTCGGTCCGGGTGTTAGTGCGTCTTTAGCATCACGGCCTAACCTGCGCCCGTTATCGGTAGGAAAACTGTCACGCTGGGAGTTCACATGACGGTGGCCCGGAACAAATCCACGGATGTCGACGAGAAGACGGAGGACGGCGGGATAGACCGGCGAGCGGTCGACGTCGGCACCGAAGCGCTCGCGGAGGAGATCGTCGACCCCGGACCGTTGGACGTCAAGGGTTTGGCCATGGCAGCGGCCGCGACGGCCGGCCTCTACGCGCCGGGCCGCGACAACGAGGACGACATACTCGCCAAGTGTCTCGTCCGGCGCGTCACGGAAGTGGTGGAGAAACTGTCGGTCAGCGACGACCCGGAAAACGCCGGCGTGGGCACCACCGTCGAGTACGTGGACGCCTTTTTCGACGAGGACGGTAAACGGGTCGGCACGATGTCCGGAAACGCCGTCGTCCTGGCCATGACCCCGCACATGTGGCAATACCACAAGAGCACCACCGAATTCGAGGACGGCACCATCGAACACACGGGGGTCGTCGACTGCACGGCCCTCATGCATCGGATGACTCAGCTGCACCGCGTCGTCGGCACCGGGGGCGTCTACCTCGGCAAGTCGGGTTACATGGCCTTCGAGATGAGCGACCCCCACCAGAAGCCGCCCCACTTCAGTGTGACGTTCGTCCTGTGCTGAAAGCAGCTCGGGGCCGGACCACCCGGTCCGGCCCCGAGCCGTGCACCGCCCCGCGTCACGGCGCCGCCGCACGCTCCCGGGGAGCCCCGAACCACGTACGCAGCGCCGCCGACAGCGGACCGGAACCGTCCGCCCAAGCCACCCGGCCGTCCGGTCGGACCAGCACCGCCGCGGCGTCGATCGCGCCCACCGGCTCGGCCCGGACCAGGTCGACCCGGTCCTCCCAGCCCGACAGGTCACCGCCGATCTCGGCGGCCCCCGAGAAGTCCAGGACCAGCCCACGGCCGGACGCCAGCAACCGCGCCACCGAGGTGTCACCGTCCCGCGTGGTGAGCGCGATGTCCGCGAGCCGCGCCCCCAGGAGCGCCCCCGTCGCCCCGTCCGCTCCCATGGGGTAGCGGACGTCCAGGCCGCCCACCATCTTCACCAGGTAGGCGTTCACCTCGTCGAAGGCCACCAGCTCGCCGAGGATCTCCCGCAACGGCCCCACCTCACCCATGCGGTGCATCAGTGCCGTCTGCGCACGCGTCGTCAGACACGCCCGCGCGCCGACCGGATGGCGCTCCCCGTGATACGTGTCGAGCAGCTCCGCCGGAGCCCAGCCCCGTACCTCGGCCGCCAGTTTCCAGCCCAGGTTGACGGCGTCCTCGATCCCCGTGCTCAACGCCTGCCCGCCCAGCGGGAAGTGCACATGCGCGGCGTCCCCGGCCAGGAATACCCTCCCGGCCCGATAGCGCTCCGCCTGCCGCGTGTCCGCGTCCCACCGGCTCAACCACACCGGCGCGCCCTCCGGTTCGGCACCAGTGAGCCGCACCACGGCAGCGGAGAACTCCTCGAACGTCACCGGCGCCGCACGGTCGGCCGGTTCCGCCTCGAACTCACCGGTGATCACCCGCAGAGTGTCCGGACCCGTCGGTACGACGGTGCACAGGCCGCGCTCGTACTGATTGGCGCCGATCCGTGCGAACAGCGCATTGCCCGGCTCGACCTTCAGATCGCCCAGCATGCCGTAGAAACGCGGCCGCACACCCGGGAAACCGATCCCGGCGAGATCACGCACCGTGCTGAGCGCGCCGTCGCAGCCCACGACGTGGCTCGCCCGCAGGGACACGTTGGCACCGCCGGCCGACTGCCGCACCGTCACCTCCACACCCGACGCGTCCTGGGCGATGGCCACGACATCGGCGCCCCGGCGGATCTCCACGCCCAGCTCGACGGCGCGTTCCGCCAACCGCTGCTCCAGCCGGGCGTGCGGCACCGCGAAGGACAACGGGTGCCCGCCGCCGAGCCGCGGGAAGTCCAGCGGAATGTGCGCGAAGTGCGCCTGAGGGAAGGGGAAACCATCGTTCTGCAGAGCCACCATGATGCCGCGCTGGGTGAGCAGCTCCACCACGGCCGAGTTGATGGCCCCACCGCGGGACTGCTCGCCAGGCGTGTCCTTCCGCTCCAGGACAACGGTCCGCACGTCGGCGAGACCGAGCTCGCAGGCGAGCATCAGGCCGACCGGTCCGGCGCCGACGATGACAACGGGATCGCTCATGAATCGCTCCTTGAAAAGCTCGAAACGGATGTCGTCACGGGGTCGTGACGGAAGAGGGGGCGGTCGGCTCCACCTCGGCACGGCCACCGAGCCGGTCGTGCAGATACCGGGCGAGCGCGGCGGGCGTCGGATGGTCGTACACGGCGGCCGGTTCCAGCTCCACGTCCAGCCCGGCGGCTCCCAGCCGGTTGCTCAACTCCAGCGCCGTGATCGACGAGAAGCCGAGGCTCAGGAAGTCGACGTCGACGTCCACCGCATCCGGGGCGGAGTGGCCCAGCACGGCCGCGGACTCGGAGCGGATCAGCCCTACGAGGAACTCCAGCCGCTCCCCTTCCGGAACGTCGGAGAGCCGTGTCGGCGACATTCCGGCCGTGCCGCCGTCGTCCTGCGCACCGGCTGTGCGCATCGCCCGGCGCGCGAGCGGCACCCCGTGGAACAGCCGCCGCCGGACCTGCCCGAGAGGCTGCCCGAGCAGTTCGTCCCAGTCGACATCGGCGACGACGAGGGACTCGCCGTCCAGCTGCGCCGCCTGCTCCACGAGCGCCACGACATGCTCTGGCGGCACCGCTCGCACACCGGGCGGCACAGCGGCATCCGCCTCGGGGCCCGGCCACTTCGGGACCACGGCCAGGGCCACCACCGGATGCCCGGCGGCCCGGCGCCCGGCGGCGAGTGCGTCGAGCGACGCCCGCAGGGACGCGGCGGTGCCCTGCCGGGTCCCCTGGTCGGTGAACGCCGCCGTCGAGGTGATGAGGACGAAGGTCTCCACACCGGACTCGCGGGCCATGTCGTCGAGGCGTACGGCCACATCCAGGTCATGCCGTTCGGCCGCGTCCACGGCGACGTGGAGGACCGCCGTGATCGGTTGCTCCGCCCGCGCCCACAGCCCGGTCATGTCCGCGTGGGCGGCCGGATCACCGGGCACCACCGTCACCCGGTCCCCGAGTTCCCCGGCCAGCCGAGACACCTCCGGGCGGTCGCCGTCCTGCGCACCCACCGGCAGCAGCACCCGGGCCCCGGCGTGCCCCGCCACCCACCGCACCAGCCGCTCGCCCAGGTGCGTCGCGGCACCCGTGACGACCACCGTGCCCTTCGGCTCCCATCGGGACGCCGCCGCGCCGACCGGCGCCACGGGCACCAGGCGGGGCGCGAACGCACCCGACGCACGCAGCGCCACGCGCGGCTCGTCACCCGCGCCCAGAAGCCGGCTCATGCGGTCCGCTATCGCGGCGTCGACCTCCCCGGGCAGGTCGATCAGCCTGACCCGGCGCTCCGAAAACCCGTCCGCTAGCGCCTGGCTGAGCCCCCAGAACGCGGCCTGACCAGGGTCGGCCGGCGCGTCCTCCCGGCCTACGGCCGCTCCTGTGCGGGTCACGACCCACACGGGAGCCACGGCGTGCAGCTTCGTCAGGGCCGCTGCCGCCGCCGTCGGTGTGTCCTGCGGCCCGGTCAGCCACAGCACCCCGTCCACGGCACCCGTCACATCGTCGGGCCCGCCGACGACGACCTGGTCGCCGCACGCGGCCAGCCGGGAGGCGAGCTCATGGTCGTCCCCGACGATCAGCCACGTCCTGGGCGCACCCGCACCCGCACCCGCACCGGTCGGCTCGGGGACGGGTTCCCAGGTCAGCCGGTACTGCCAGCCTTGCTGCCGCTTGTACGTCGACAGCGCGGGCAGGACCGCGTCCAGCGCATCCCTCCGGTCCGCCGGCAGCCGAAGCATCGCCGCCAGGGCGTCCAGGTCACCGTCCTCCACCGCCTGCCAGAACTCCGCCTCGGGAGCCTGCCGCGCCTCCTGCTGAGGCGGGTTGAGCCAGTAGGTGCGGTGCTGGAAGGGGTAGGTGGGGAGGCTGACGCCGGGCGCGGGCGGGCGGCCCGCGGTGGGCCGGGCGGTGTGACCTCGGGTGTGGGCGTGGGCCAGCGCGGTGAGCACAGTGGCCGGTTCGGGGCGATCCCGCTGCAAGGTGGGCCGACAGGGGGCGTTGGCGAACGGCGTGAGGGTGGGGTGGGGGCCGATTTCGAGGTAGGTGGTGGTGTGGTGGTTGTGGAGGGTGGTGAGGGTGTCGGTGAAGCGGACGGGTTGGCGTAGGTGTTGGGTCCAGTGGTCGGGGGTGAGTTGGTCGGGGGTGGTGAGGGTGCCGGTGAGGGTGGAGATGAGGGGGGTGTGGGGTGGGTGGTAGGTGAGTTGGGCGGCGGTGTGGTGGAAGTCGTTGAGGATGGGGTCCATGTGGGGGGAGTGGAAGGCGTGGCTGACCCGCAGGGGGGTGACTTTGCGGCCCTGGTTCTTCCAGTGTTCGGTGATTTCGGCGACGGCTTGTGTGTGGCCGGAGATGACGGTGGTGGTGGGGCTGTTGACGGCGGCGATGGCGAGGTGGTGGTGGTGGCCGTCGAGGGTGGTGTTGATTTCTGTTTCGGTGGCTTGGATGGCGGTCATGGCGCCGTCTGGGGGGAGTTGTTGCATGAGGCGGGCGCGTGTGGTGATGAGGGTGGCGGCGTCGGGGAGGGTGAGGATGCCGGCTGCGTGGGCGGCGGCGTATTCGCCGATGGAGTGTCCGGCGACGTAGTCGGGTGTGAGGCCCCAGTGTTGGAGGAGTCGGTACTGGGCGGTTTGGAGGGCGAAGAGGGCGGGCTGGGTGTAGAGGGTCTCGTCCAGCAGTGCCGCGTCGGTGGTGCCGGGTGCGGCGAACATGATGTCGCGCAGGGGTCGTGGGAGGTGGGGGTCCAGTTCGGCCCATGCCTCGTCCAGGGCTTCGGCGAAGGCGGGGTAGGTGTCGTAGAGTTCGCGGCCCATTCCGGTGTGTTGTGAGCCCTGGCCGGAGAAGAGGTAGGCCAGGCGTCCGCCGTCGGGGGTGCCGTGGAGGACGGCTTTGGTGTGTTCGCCGTGCGCGAGGGCGTCAAGGCCGTGGAGCAGGGCCTCGCGGTCCGTGCCGACCACGGCGGCGCGGTGGGTGTGGTGGGTGCGGGTGGTGGCCAGGGCGTGGGCGATGTCGTGGGGGGCGAGTTCGGGGTGGGTCTGGACGTGTGTGTGGAGTCGTGCGGCTTGTGCTCGTAGGGCGTCTTCTGTGCGGGCGGACAGCAGCCAGGGCATTGGTGCTTCGGTGGGTGCGTTCGTGTCGGGGGTGGGGGTGTCCGGGGCTTGTTCGAGGATGAGGTGGGCGTTGGTGCCGCTGATGCCGAAGGAGGACACGGCTGCTCGGCGGGGGCGTCCGGTTTCGGGCCAGGGCACCGTCTCGGTCAGTAGCGACACCGCGCCCGCGTTCCAGTCGACGTGGGGTGTGGGTTCGTCGATGTGGAGGGTTTTGGGCAGGACTCCGTGTTGCATGGCCTGGACCATTTTGATGATGCCTGCGACGCCTGCGGCGGCTTGGGTGTGGCCGATGTTGGATTTGATGGAGCCGAGCCACAG